>CACCND010000001.1 GCA_902547315.1 uncultured Pelagibacteraceae bacterium
AAACACAAATTATTTTCTTTCATATTTACATAAGCCTCTCAGGCTTTTTGCATTTAAAAATTTTACCAATTCATTTACAAGAGAATTATTAGAACTTTCTATTTTAGCTTTTTCATTTTCAATCGTATTGCCACTAAATAATTGATCAACAATTTTAGAATACTCTCTTATATCTTCTTTTGAATAATTTGCCCTTTTTAGGCCTATTATATTTATTCCTGTTACTTTGGCCCTATTTCCAATAGCTAAACTATATGGAATTACATCATTTTCGACAGCAGACATGCCACCTATCATTGCGAGCTTACCAATTTTACAATATTGATGTATTGCAGATAAACCACCAATCACTGCGTAATCATCAACATGAACATGTCCACCAAGCGTTGCATTGTTAGCAAAAATTGTTTTGTTACCAACTATGCAATCGTGTGCAATATGAGTACCCGTCATGAACAGTGATGAATTGCCAATTATGGTCTCCATATTATCACCAATTGTTCCAAGATTTGCTGTACAATACTCGCGAAATACGTTTCTATTACCAATAATAAGTTTGCTTTTTTCTCCTTTATACTTCAAATCTTGAGGTATTGAGCCTATCGAACAAAAAGGATGAAAAGTATTTGACTCACCAATTTCAGTATTTCCTCCAATATATACTGAAGAGCTTATTTTGCAGTTATTTGCGATCTTAACATTATCATCAATAATGCTATAGGCTCCAATACTAACATTATCTCCAATTACACAATTTTTACTAATAATTGCTGATTTATGAATACTATTCATTGTTTCTATCCATTATCATCGCTGCCCAGTTAGCTTCACAGATTAATTGGCTATTTGAATCAATTATTCTACCCGAAAATTGCCATACTCTGCCTCGTGAGCGATTAGCGTGAACATTTGAAAATATTTTCATTTCTGGAAAAACTGGTTTTCTAAACTTTGAATTTTCAATATTCATCAGATATACAATTTTATCAAATGTTTCTTTTTGTATACTATAGGCAATTAGAGCAGCGGCAGTCTGTGCCATCGTCTCAATTAAAATTACACCTGGTACAATTGGTTGTCCTGGAAAATGTCCTTTAAAAAATTCTTCAGTTTTATTGAATGTCTTTATACCAGTAGCTGTTTTTAATTTTATAATATTACATAACTCATCAATAAAAAGAAAAGGCTCTCGATGAGGAATCAATTTCTTGATTTGTTCAGATGAAATGCGTTCACTCATAAGTCTTTTTATAGTTTTTTAAGTATTTAAATTTATTAATCGCTGGTATTCCCATCACAGTTTGATTTTTTCCTACACTACTGAATACGCCACTTTTTGCAGCAATGTTTACATTATTCTCTATTTCAATGTGACCTATTATTCCTGTTTGACCTCCTGCCATTACATTATCGCCTATAACTGTACTACCCGCAATTCCAGTCATTGCCGCAAATGCACAATTTACACCTATCTGCACATTGTGAGCTACATGACATAAATTATCAAAATAAGTATTCTCACCTATTATCGTGTCACTAAAACTTCCCCTATCTATTGTACAGTTTGATCCTATATTTACGTTTGATTGCAAAATAACTCTTCCAATGTGATAAATTCTTTCATTAGAGAAATTATTAATTGCGAACCCAAATCCATACTGACCTATAGATGCATTTCTTCCTATGCATACGTTTTCACCAATTATCGAATTAGTTATAATTGTGTTGTTATCTATTTTAGAATTATTACCAATTACGCAATTGTGTCCAATAAAACAACCGTCATTCACAATGACATTATTTCCAATTACTACACCATTTTCAACTATAGCATTTTTTGAAATCAGAGAACCTTTACCAATAACAGGCTTTGGTAATTTTTTGATCTCGTTTAAATTGATGTCTCTATAAAAAACATTAGATAATACTGATACTGCCTGTTGTACGTTGTCGACTATAAGTGCAGGCTGATTTTTTTTTAATTTATTAGCTTTTGATTTAGAACATAAAACTGTACTTTTTTCTAATACATTTACGTTTAAATCTTCATTATCGTAAACAAAAGTTAAATTGTCTTGATTTGAAAGTTCAATTCTTACCAAACTATCAAAGTCATTTCTATGTACATCCTTAGGAATACAATTGATTTTTGATTGAATATTTTCAATATTAATTGGACCCAAGTTTTTAAAAAAACTAGGTTTCATTTTGTTAATTTCTTTTGACTTTTAAACTAGGGAGACTTTTATCTAATTTTTTTAGAACTTCACTTGTAATGTCCATTGCTTCAGCGTTCAATAATACAGAGTTTTTTTCTAACAAAATTGTTATACCTCTTTCATTAGAAACTTCCTCTAAAATGGGTTTTAAAGCTTCTAATACATCATTTCTTGATTTTGCTACAAGATTATCAATAGTTATAAGCTTTTCTTGACGTTCTATATTATATTTTTGCAATTTTTGTTCGTATTCTTTTGCTTTACTCTCAAATGCTTCTGGAGCCATTACTGCTTGAGACTCAATTAGTTTATTTTGCTCCCCAAGCATATTCTCATCTTGCTTATTCACTTCCTCCTCTATTTCTTTAGCTATCTTTTCTATTTGCTTTGCCGCATCTTTAGCAGCTTTAGAATCAGAAAGTATAATATTTATGTCAACAACACCAATTGATGTATTGGGGTAGTCCGCATGTGCAGACACTATAAAAATAATTGATACAAAAATGAGCAGTACAGGTCTTATGAGTTTATTTATCATTAAAAATTATATCCTATATCAAAATATAAACTGTCTGTTGTATCAGTATCTTCACTTTGTAAAATATGCGCATAAACAATGTTAATAGGTCCGATTGCAGAGTCCCAATTTAAATTTAATCCTATCGATGACCTCATTTCATTACTATCATCAATAGAGCCGTAAGCAGGATTATCTAAACCCCAAACACTACCGGCGTCTAAAAACAATGTACTTGTTATATCAAATGCATCTAAATTTAAATCAATATTTGTTTCAAAAGATGTCAAATAGTAATATTGACCGCCAGTGTAGGAATCTCCAGTTTTTGGACCAACTTTTCCAGCTTTAAAGCCCCTTAAATTTTTTCCACCTAAATTAAAATTTGACGAAACTGGACCATATTTTCCATTATATCCATTTATATTTCCAGCTCTTAACTTAAACGCTCCAATAAAATTTGAAGTTATTCTTTGATAAACATTATACTCTAAACTATTTTTAAAATAATAACTTGTACCCCCCAAACCAGCGAGGTCTTGATTAATTTTTAAATTAAATCCTTCAGATGGTTTATATCTGCTATTTCTCCTATCAAAACTAAATGACTGACCAATTAATGAAACAGTATCAGTTCCAGCAAGAAGATTCTCATAAGCAGTGGCGTCCTTATCTGCTTTGATTTTTGATGTAAATAGTGAATACCTTAATTCTAATGATTTATCTGATGCAATTGGAAACCTTGATGAAAAACCAAACCCAATTTCGTCAGTTTCATAGTTAACAGAAGCAGGATCGTAAAAATTACTGTATAATTGTCCAGTAAGTGACAATTCTTTATCGTTAAAGTAAGGTTCTGTGATTGCAATGTCATATGTGGTTCTTGTACTCGAAAAAGCTCCAGAAAAGACAACTTTTTGCCCGCGACCTAGAAAATTATTTTCTTTTAGGCCAAGCTGTACAGATGCTGAAGTTGAGCTTGAATAACCCGCTCCTACTGAAGCTTCACCTGTGCTCTTTTCCTCTACTGTAATATCTAGATCAATTTTATCCGGAAACTCTGTTCTTACTTCATCTATATTAACATCCGAAAAAAAATTCAATGCCCTAATTGAGTCCTTCGAATAATTAATTGAATATTTATTATATGCATCTCCTTCAGATAAAGACATTTCTCTTCTTATAACTTTATCTATCGTTCTTTTATTCCCCTTAATATCAATATTATTGACATATACTCTAGGTCCTTCATTAATAATAACTTCTACATCTATTGTTCTATTTTTTTCATTATTTTTTATTTCTGGAGTAATGTCTACGAATGAATAGCCATTTACTTCAGCAATATCTTTTATTGTCTCTACACTATCTTTTACTTTACTAAAGTTATAAACGTCTCCTGATTGATAAGGTATTACATCTGCAATATAATCAGTATTTAGACGCATTAATTCACTTGTAATTTTTATATTTCCAAAATTATAAATTTCTCCTTCGTTTATGGTTAGTACAATTTCAAAGTTATTTGAATTTGGAGTCAATTGTGCAATCGAGGAAATAAATTTAAAGTCAGCATAACCATTATTATTATAAAATTGGGTAATTAATTGCTTGTCATATTCCAATTTGTCAGGATCATACTTATCAGCAGACGAAAGTAATCTCAAAAAAGTCTTTTCCTTAGTTTTCATTAATGACTTAATTTTTCTTGAAGAGAATTTTTTATTTCCGATAACAATAATTTTCGAAACTTCTGTAATTTCAGACTCTTTTATCTCATAGGTAAGATTTATTCTGTTATTCTCTATAACTTCTACAGTTGGATTTATTTCAGTAGATAACCTTCCAGATCTCTGGTAGAGAGTAAGCATGCGCTCAATATCTTTTTTAACTTTTGATCTAGAATATACCGATCTTTCTTTCAGAGATATTTCAATTAAAAGATCTTCATCATCTATTTTTTTATTTCCAACAAAACTAACAAGATTAATAGTTGGGTTTTCCTTTACTAATATGGTAAGTGAATTATTATTAAAAGAAATTTCAATGTTAGAAAAAAGATTGGTTTCAAAAAGTTTTTTTAGTATGTTGTTACCAAGCTCTTCATCATAGACTTCGCCTATTTCTGCTTCGCTATAAGATATTACTGTTTCTATATCAATTCTTTGTACACCATTTACATCTATTTTTTCTATTATGTTGTTATCAGCATATAATATAGAACTTATCAATACAAAATAAGTAGAAACTATTATTGAAATTATTCCTTTTAGCATAAATCTTAAATCTTTATATTACTGTCTAACCAATTATTTATTTCTTTTATATCATCAAATACAGGGTTTGTAACATTTGAATTTTTCTTAAAGGTATAATCAAGGTAATTGTTGTTAAATTCTACTATTTCATTAAATTTAATTTGTTTATTAAGGAAAGCATTTACAAGTTTTTCATTTAAATAATTAAATACATGCGGAGCTAAGCCTCCTAATTGCATAACTTCGAAACCAAGCTTTAGCGCAGGAAATTTTTTATGATCTACAGGAAAGAATTCTAAATTTTTATATTTGGATAAATCTAATAAATCAATGTTATTTCGATAGTTATCAAAATTAAAAAATAAAGATGCTATTGGAATACGCATATCTGGCTTATTCATTAAAGCTACTGATATTCCATTTGAGTAATTTATTAGTGCGTGCACAATCGATTGTGGATGTATAATCGAATTAATCTGATCGATTTCTAAGTTAAATAACTGCTTAGCCTCAATTATTTCAAGCGCTTTATTAACCATTGTTGCTGAGTCAATCGAAATTTTTTTTCCCATTTTCCAAATTGGGTGTTTCAAGGCTTGTTTTACTGTTATTTTTTTAAATTTTTTATAATCAAGTTCTCTAAATGGACCTCCAGATGCTGTTATTGTTATAGATTTAAAATTATTTTTATTTGTTTTTAACAGGTGATACACAGAATTATGTTCTGAGTCTAATGGAATTATTTCTGAAGAGTATTTCCTAGAGTCAGATAAAATCCTATTTCCTATTGAAACAATAACTTCTTTATTTGCTAGTCCAATAGTTTTTCCACTTTTTAAAATTTTAAATATTAGCTGAATTGACGATAATCCTGAAATTGCAAAAATAATAATATCTGTCTTATCATCAACAATGTTGTCAAAATCAATTATATTGTCAAAAACTTTTAAATTTTTTTTAACATTAATTTTTGATTTAATTTCTTTAACATTGCAACCAATCTTATTGACATTAAATTCATTGGCTATCTTTAATAATTTCTTAATATTTTTATTACAAGTAATGCCTTGAATTAAGAATTTATTTTTATTAGCTCTTACAATAGATAAAACTGAATCACCAATACTTCCTGTGGCACCAAATATAACTAAGTTAATTTTACTCATCTAGCTAGATATATTGTTACAACAAAAAAAACTGCGATAAATGAGTCAAATCTATCAAATAAACCGCCATGACCTGGCAAAATATTCCCTGAATCCTTAATATTAGAGAATCTCTTGAGTATCGATGCAAACATGTCGCCAATAAATGAGATAGTGATCAAGAATAAGATTAAAAGTAAATATTTAAGTTCAAAACTATACGCCATTGAATAGTATGACATCATCACGATTGATGTAAAAGTGATACCAGATATTAATCCACTGTAAGTTTTCCCAGAACTAATTTTAGGATATATTTTTCTTCCACCGATTAATTTTCCACCTACAAACGAAAACGTATCAAATAACCATACAACAAAAATTATTTCGATTATTTCTATGCTAGTTATTTTTTTTGTGATTATAATAAATATGAACAATAAAAATGTAGTAATTGTAATAAAAATATAAATATCGATTAGGAATTTATATTTACTCTGCGATTTCATTTCATTTAATTCATGAAGTATGATTGCATTGATCAATAAAAATATTAAAGGTAAATAATTATTGTATATTATTGGAAAGAGTATTAATGGCACAAATAAAGATACAGAAAGTATTCTTACTAATAGTTCTTTATTAAATAAATTATTCATTTATTTCCCTAAATTTCTCTTCCTAAGAAAATAATTAGATATTGCAAGATCAAGATCTGTATGGCGAAAATCAGGCCATAATTTTTTTGTAAAATAAAGTTCAGAGTATGCTGCCTGCCATAGCATAAAGTTGCTTAATCTTTGTTCACCACCTGTCCTGATTATTAGATCAGGATCACTAGAATACTTCGTATACAAATATTCTCTTATCTTTGGATATTTTTTACCTGAACTAATCATCTTATTATATGCATCCTCTATTTCTTTTCGTGATCCATAATTAAACAACAAATTAATGTATATACCGGAATTTTTTTTTGTTTTATTCGTAACTGAGTCAATAATATTAATTATTTTTTTTGATAAATTCTCTTTTGATCCATAATGTCTTATAATAAGATTATTTTCATCAGCAGTGCTTTCAAAATTTTTATAAAATTCTTCTATTAATGAAAATAAATTATTTACTTCAGCTGGGCTTCTATTCCAATTCTCAGTCGAAAAAACGTAAAAAGATAACTCATTTATTTTATAATTTAATTTGTTAAGACTTTTACATAACTTTATGCAATTTTTTATTCCAGTTTTATGACCTTCTTTTTTATTAAGAAATTTTTTTTTTGCCCATCTACCATTACCATCCATGATAATGGCCACATGATTAACTTTTTTTTTCTTTAGCCTTTGTTGACCCACTTTGAATTAAATATTTTTCAATTCATCTTCTTTTGACTTTAATAAATCGTCAACAAGATTAGTATGTTTTAAAGTAATAGTTTCAATATTTTCTTGGAATTTTTTTGAGTCATCTTGGCCGATTTTCTTTTCTTTCTCATCTCCTTTTATTCGCTCTATACCGTCTCTTCTCACATTTCTAATTGCTATTTTTGCATTTTCACAAATCTTCCTTACCATTTTTAAAAATTCATTCCTTCTTTCTTCTGTTAACTGTGGGAGAGGTAGTCTAATCAAATTACCTTCAACCGAGGGATTAATTCCAAGGTCAGATTCTCTGAGTGCTTTATCTACTAAGCTAACATTTGACTGATCCCAAATATCAATATTAATTGTCCTTGGGTCCGGTGTAGTTATATTTCCAAGTTGATTGATATTCATTTTTTGACCATAAGCATTAACTTTAATTGAGTCTAGCATACTCGGTGATGCTCTTCCGGCTCTTATACCTGACAATTCACTTTTAGCTGATTGAACAGATGATAACATTCTTTTCTCAATATCTATTTTAATTTCATCAAACATTATTTGATCTCCGAAAAATCTATTTTGTTATTATATACATTTTTTAAAACAATTTTTTTCTAAAATTGAAAAAACTCTTATTGGTATCATATTGTCTCTAGCAATACTAATTGCCGCGCTATCCATTACTTTTAAGTTTTTAGATAAATATTCACTATAGGATATATTTTTGTATTTTTTTACATTCTTAAACTTTTTTGGATCTTTATCATATATGCCATCAACTTGTGTTGCTTTGTATATGTGAGTACAATTTAATTCAGCTGCTCTTAGAGCTGCAGCTGTATCAGTTGAAAAATATGGATTACCTGTGCCAGCAGCACAAATTACAATTCTATTTTTCTGCATGTGTCTTATTGCTCTTCTTCTAATATAAGTTTCACAAATAGATTGTATTGGAAACGCAGACATTACTCTTGTATCTAAATTAATTTTCTCTAGAGCATTCTGCAACGCCATACTATTCATAACTGTAGCAAGCATTCCCATATAATCAGCATTTGCTCTATCCATACCTTTAGCTGATGCCGCTAGACCTCTAAAAATATTACCTCCGCCAATTACTATACATATTTGGAGGTTTTCATTTTTTATAGATTCAATATTAATAGATAAATTTTTAACAGTAGATAGTTCTATACCGTACTTTTGTTTTCCCATAAGAGATTCACCGGATAGCTTTATCAATATCCGTTTAGCTGGCTCTTCAGTCATTATCAAGAACCTAATTCAAATCTAATAAAACGTCTAACTTGTACTTTAATACTTTTCTCTTTAGAAATATCATCTAAATAATCAGATACTGTTAAGGTTGGATCCATTACAAATTTTTGTCCTAATAAGGTATTTTCACTTATAAACTTGTTAATTTTACCGTTCATCATTTTTTCAACGATATTATCAGGCTTGCCAGTTTCTTTTAACTGTTGCTTTATTATTTGTTTTTCTTCATTTAATAAATTTGGATCAAAATCCTCTTTTGATACAGATTTTGGATTAGTAGCCGCAATATGCATGCAAATATTCTTACCAATTATATCCATATCACTTTCATCACACGCTAAATCGACTATGACGCCAATTTTTCCAAGCCCACTACTAACACTATTATGCATGTAACTATGTAGGTTACCCTCCAAATAATTAAATCTTTTGAATACTATATTCTCTCCAATTATGCCTACAGCTTCATTTATGAGTGAAGATGCTTCAGTATTAATTTTTTCATTATTTTGATCATTAGAAAGAACTATGTCTAAAATCGACCTAACTAATTCATGAAATTCTCCATTTCTAGACACAAAGTCAGTTTCTGAGTTTACCTCAACAATTGATGCTTTATTTTCTGAGAGCTTGATACCAATTAACCCTTCATTTGCGTCGCGAGAAGATTTTTTTTCTGCTTTTGCAATTCCTTTTTCTCTTAATAGTTTAAAAGCTGTATCTAAATCACCTTTTGCTTCAGATAATGCGGATTTACACTCCATCATTCCAGCGCCAGAAATTTTTCTCAATTCTTGAACTTCTTTTGCGCTAACTGTCATTTAGTGTATTTAAACTTTCAGAGGTTTGATTATTTTCCTTGATTTGAGGTTCTTCAAAATTTATTTCTTTTTGTGATGAATTAATAGTTTCTTTTATAAGAGAACAATATAAATCAATTGATCTTCTTGAGTCATCGTTTCCAGGTATTGGATAATCAATTATATCTGGATCACAATTGGTATCAACAATGCCAACTATTGGTATATTTAAATGATTAGCTTCTGCCACAGCAATATGCTCTAATCTTGTATCAATTATAAATAATAGATCAGGGGATTTCTTCATCTCACTTATACCACTCAATGATTTTACAAGTTTTTCATGTTGATTACTCAACTTTAATACTTCTTTTTTAGTGAATTCGTTATCAGGATTTGACTTTAATATCTCTAAATCTTTCATTTTTTTTATAGATTTAGTTATGGTTGACCAATTAGTTAACATTCCGCCAAGCCATCTATGATTTACAAAAAATTGGCCAGTCTCAGATGCTAAACTTTCTATCTTTTTTGAAGCTTGTTTCTTTGTAGCAACAAATAATATTTTACCGCCCTTGGAAACGGTATTTTGCATAACAGATAAAGCTTCGCTCATCATCTGTACTGTAAAGTTTAAATTTATTATATGCACATTTTCTCGAGTGCTGTGAATATATTTAGACATCTTTGGATTCCATCTTTGGGACTTATGTCCAAAATGAACACCAGCTTCTACAAGGTCTTTTAAATCAATATTTGGTATACTCATATTTTTCTCCGGTTATTCATTCACAGCAATTTGACCTAAAAAGGACCGGACAGCAATAGCTATCGCTGTGTGATAATTAAAGCATTGAATATAATAAAATGTAAAATTTTACAACATCTTATTCAACAAAATCAATTTTCTTTACTCCGTTAAAACTTTTCATCATACTTATCATTTGAGTAGTTACATTAAATTGACCGGGGATTCTAAGTAATTGATTATTATATATAATTTCTATCTTATTGTTACCCTTTGTCCACTCCAACTTAGCTAATTCGTTTTTAGAGAAATTTTCATCAGTATATATTTTTAATGTCATCTGTTTGGAACTTTCATTTTTTTTTATAGTAAGATTTTTATTGTTATTTAACTTTTCCACTTCCTCAAAACTAAAAACTTTTTTAAGCTCGCCTCTGAGAGTTCCATTTTGCGAGGAAAAATTTACACCCAAAATAAATGACTCGCCTTCAATGAGAAGTTCTCGGTATTTCCTAAGATTACTTTCAAAAATAATTAATTCGTAAATAGACGATAGATCAGAAAAATTTAAAAAAGCATAGGTATTGCCCCTGGCTGATCTTTTTTCTTTTTTTGAAAGCAGTGTTCCTCCAATCAAAACATCTTTTTGATTATGAAGATCAGAATTTTCCTTTATTTCTTTATACTCTCTTAGCAGTAGAGAACTGTAATTTCTTTTATGCGTTTCTAAAGGGTGGCCTGATAGATAAAAACCTAGCATTTCATATTCTTTCATCAATTTATAGCTATGTTTCCATTCTTCATCATTTTTTAAATTAAAATTTGATAATATTGTTTCGCCAAACATATCTTTTTGAGTGTTAAAAGCAGAAGTATTCATTGACTTGTGATACTTTACAATCTCTGAAGCTTGATTAAAAACTGCAGCTCTATTAATTTTAAATTCATCAAAAGCTCCAGCACATGACAATGCTTCAATTGTTTTTTTATTAATCACTGAGCTGTTACATCTACATATAAAATCATTTAAATCTTTAAAAATTCCATTTTTTTTTCTTTCATTATGCAAATCTTTCATTGATTCAATTCCAACATTTTTAATTGCTCCCAAGGCATATATAATTGAGTCATTTTTGCTTAAAAAATTTGCTTCTGAATAATTTACGCTTGGTGGAGATAATTTTATTTTTAGGCGTGTTAGCTCCTGCTGAAAAACAGATATTTTATCTGTATTATTAATATCTAATGTCATGGATGCAGCAAAAAATTCTTTTGGATAATGGGTTTTTAAATATGCAGTTTGAAAGGCGATCATTGCATATGCAGCAGCGTGGCTTTTATTAAAGCCATAATCAGCGAACTTTGATAATAAATCAAAAATAATATGTGCCTCATTTGTTTTAATGTCTTTTTTTACGCAGCCATCTATAAACCTTTGTTTTTGAGCATTCATTTCTTTTTGAATTTTCTTTCCCATCGCTCTTCGAAGCAGATCTGCTTCGCCATCAGAATATCCTGATAATTCTCTAGCTACTCCCATAACCTGTTCTTGATATATTACAACTCCATATGTTTCCTTTAACAAATCTTCTAATAGAGGATGAATATAATCAGGTCTTTCCCTTCCATGCTTTCTCTCAATATAACTTGGAATATTTGCCATCGGACCCGGTCTATATAGTGCAACAATTGCTATAATATCTTCAAACTTGTCTGGCTTAAGTTGCTTAAGGGTATCTTTCATTCCGGCACTTTCTAATTGAAAAATTCCTGTTGTTTCACCAGTACTTAATAATTCATAAGTTTTTTGGTCATTAATATTTATATTATCAATATTAAATGATGAATTCGCTGCTTTTACTAATCGAACACAATTGTCAATAAGCGTTAGAGTTTTTAAACCTAAAAAATCAAATTTTACTAATCCTGCATTTTCAACCCATTTCATATCAAACTGAGTAAGCAGAATGTCTGAATCTGGATCACTATATATTGGAACATCTTTAAATACTTCATCTTTTGAAATTACAACTCCAGCAGCATGAATTGATGCGTGTCTTTTAAGACCTTCTAATTTTAAAGATATGTCCAATAACTTAGCAATCTTATCATCTTTATTTGCCTCTTCATTAAGCTTCGGTTCTTCATCAATATATTGCTGTAATGTCATAGGTCTTGATGGATCAAAAGGCATCAATTTGCATAGGTAATCAACTTGGCCATATGGTATACCAAGGACTCTTCCTACATCTCTAATCACTGCGCGTGCTTGCAATTTTCCAAAAGTGATTATTTGAGCAACATGATTATTTCCATATTTAGCATGAACATAATCTAAAACACGATCTCTTCCATCGCGACAAAAATCAATATCAAAATCAGGTAACGATACTCTTTCAGGATTTAAAAATCTCTCAAATATTAAACCAAATTTTATTGGATCTAAGTCTGTAATTTTTAAGCACCACGCTACTAGGGAACCTGCTCCTGACCCTCTTCCCGGACCAACTGGTATATCGTTATCTTTTGCCCATCTAATAAAGTCTGAAACAATTAAAAAATAACCTTCGTATTTCATATTTATAATTATTTTTAATTCTTTTTCTAATCTGTTCTCATATTCTTTTTTTATATTTAATTGTAAATTACTATCTGTTTGTTCACTCACAAATTTTTGAGCAAGACTCTGCTCAAGTCCTTTATGAGATAATTCTATTAATATTTTTTTTTCTTGGTTGTTATCCTTATGATATGTTGGAAGCACTGGCATTTTAATTTTAGGTCTGTGAGAACACCTTTGGGCGATCTCAATTGTATTAAATAATGCTTCTGGAAGATCTGAAAACATTTCATACATTTCATTTTGAGACTTAAAATAATGATTTTCTGATAGCTTTTTTCTATCTTTCTGAGAGACAAAAAGTTTTTTCTCAATACACATAAGAGCATCATGTGCTTCAAAATGATCGGGTCCTTCAAAGTAAACGTCGTTAGTCGCAACAATAGGAATATGATTATCGTACGCTAAGTTAAGAATAACTTCTTCATCAATTCTATAATCATTTCCACCTATTCTCTGAATTTCTATATAAAAATTGTCAACAAATTCTTTCTTGAAGTCTTCTATGAAGGAAGCGGCTTGTGTGGTAATGCTATTACCATTAGAATTTTTTAAAATAGAGTTATTACCCCCAGAAAGAACTAATAGGCCTTCTTTGTTTTTATATAATTGTTCAATATCTACATATGCATTTTCTTTATGATTCATGTATGCGCTTGAAATAATATTTAATAAATTCTTATAACCAACCTCATTTTTAGAGAATATGTTAAGAAAGAAATGGAGATCTTCTTCTTCAATATTTTCATGAAGATAATTTTTAGGTGTTTTGACTTTTAAATTACATCCTATTATGGGTTGAACTCCAACACTTGATACTTTCTCACTAAATTCCAAAGCTCCAAACATATTATTCGTGTCAGTGATACCTACAGCTGGCATTTTAAAGGCCTGACAAAGTTCTGATATACGCGCTATAGGGAGCGCACCTTCTGATAATGAGTATTCTGTTTTATTTGTTAAATGAATAAAGTCGCTCACTTATAAATTTATCCTTTTATTGGCCTTGGATGCCAACTCCTCATCATGAGTAGCTATAATTAGTGTCATATTTTCTGATTCGACATAGTTTTTTAAATAGTTAAATACCAAATCAGAATTCTTATTGTCTAAATTGCCAGTTGGCTCATCGGCAATTATAAATTTTGGATTATTTACTAAAGCTCTTGATATTGCCACTCTCTGCTGCTCCCCTCCTGACAATGAATTTGGAAAGTGTAAAGATCTATCATCAATCATAAATACCTTCATTATATTTTCTGCCCTTTGTGTCGCCTCGTCCTTACCGTATCCATTTAAGATTAACGGTAATGCAACATTTTCTATTGCATTGAAATTTTCCAATAAGTTATAGTTTTGATAGATAAATCCGTAGTTATTTTTTCTAAATTTATTCTTCTGTTCACTATTTAAATTCGTGAGATCCTTACCATTGAATGAAATAGTGCCTTCGTCGGATGTATCAATTAACCCTACTAAGTTAAGTAGAGTAGTCTTTCCTGAACCTGAAGGACCTGTAACTGCAATAAAATCACCACTTCTAACTTCTAGAGAAATATCTTTTAAAATAGATAAGCTATTATTAGCTTGATGGTAAGATTTTGAAATATTTTTTAAAATTAGATTTGATTCAAACATTATTTAATATTCCTCTAATTTCTGTTTTAGAAGCTTTATAAGCTGGATATACAGTCGCAATTATTGATATAATTAATGAAAAGAAAATGATTAATATAATTTGACTCCAATCAATACTGGTTGGCATTTTATCAAGATAATAAAACTCAGATGGAAATAAATTTAAATTGAATGTTGAATTTAGTAAATTTCTTATTGTATCAATATTTATTGTAAAAAGTATTCCAAGAATAGAGCCTATCATCGTTCCACTAAACCCTATAAAAGAACCGACTAGCAAAAATATTCTTAAAATTGAACTATCACTGCTACCAATTGTTTTAAGCACTGCTATTTCTCTATTTTTATTTTGTACTAAAATAAACAGGCTTGTGACAATATTAAATGCAGCAATTATGATAATTAGTGATAATACAAAGAACATTAATTCACGCTCCGTTGCCAGCACTTCCCAAAAAGAACTATTTAGATCAATCCAATCTTTTACTAAATAATCATTATTATAAATTTTAAGCAAATCACTCTTAACTTTTTCTAAATCATTGATATCTTTTAAATGTATCTCAATGGTTGATATCTCATTATTGAGACTCAAGAGTTTTTGAATATTTGCAAGTGAAGTAAAGGCAAAATTTTTGTCATATTCACTCATACCAGAACTAAATGTGGCCGATACTGTCATTTTGCCAGATCTTGGGATTTGACCTAGTGGAGTAGAAATCATTGAAGAAGAAGTGACTTTTATTTCGTCGCCAGGTAATACACCTAGGGAAAAAGCTAGTTCCTCACCTAATATTATTGAATTAGCAGTAAGCAGATTATCATTATTTAGATTATCAACAAATTTGTAAAATTTAATATTCTCATCATTGATCGATTTGATAACTATTCCATTGCTCTTATTAGCTGAACTTATTAAGGCTTGAATAGATATATTTCTGTCAATAAATAATATTTCCTTAATTTCAGAAAGGCTTTTATCATTCTTAAAGTATGGCTCTATATTTTTAATATAAATATGGCCATTGAAACCAATAATTCTTTTTTTTAGTTCATCATGAAAACCATTCATTACTGACATCACAATTATTAATGTTGCAACACCAATACAAATCCCAATAAATGAAAGCCATGAAATAACTGATAACAACCCGCCTTTTCTCAAAGGAACCAGGTACCTAAAAGCTATAAATCTCTCAAAATAATTAAATGGCACTTTGTTTAAACGTTCATTTCTTTTAGAAACTTATCTAATTTATTTAGGTTAATGAATTCTGTTTTTCCAGTTTTTCTATTTTTATACTCTACTAGATCGTCCGATACAGCTTTGCTTCCTATTATAATTTGATGCGGCAAACCTATTAAATCCATTCTAGAAAATTTAACTCCCGCGTTATCATTTTTATCATCAAATAAAACTTCAGATTTATCAATAATTTGATTGTAAACTTTATTAGCAATTGAGGAGACCTCATCGTCTTTTGGTTTCAAGTTTATAACACCAAGTGTAAATGGTGACACTACATCAGGCCATATTATTCCACTTTCATCATGAGAGGATTCTATTATCGCGCCCACTAAACGTGAAATTCCTATTCCATATGATCCCATGTGTACCGTTTTTTCTTTTCCATCAGAATCTAAAACATTTGCTTTCATTAAATTTGAATATTTTGTTCCAAAATGGAATATGTGACCCACTTCAATTCCTTTTGAATTCATTTGTTTTTCTTTTTGAACTATTTCGTCAAATTTAGCCTTGTCATGTTTCTCATCTGAAGCAGAATAATAACTTTTAAATTTTTCAACAATTGAATTTAGGTCGTCGTCATAGCTAATGTTAGAAATCTTATTTCCTTCATTCAGTATATTATTATCAAAATAAATATCACTTTCCCCAGTATTAGAAATAATTATGAATTCATGCGAGAGATCTCCTCCAATGGGCCCTGTATCAGCAGCCATAGGTATTGCTTTGAGACCTAATCTCGCAAATGTTTTTAAATAACAAATAAAAAAACGATTATAAGTATCTTCTGATGACGATGCATCAATATCGAAAGAGTAAGCATCTTTCATTAAAAATTCCCTACCTCGCATTACTCCAAATCTTGGCCTTAATTCATCTCTAAATTTCCACTGTATATGGTAGAGCAGCATTGGAAGCTCTTTATAGGATTTAACATTTCTTCTAAATATATCTGTTATTTGCTCTTCGTTTGTCGGACCATAAAGCATTTCTCTATCTTGACGATCTTTAATTCTTAACATTTCTTTTCCATAATCTTCATATCGTCGACTTTCTTTCCATAAATCTGCGGGTTGAATAGTTGGCATTAGTATTTCATTAACTCCCGCCTTATTCTGTTCATCTCTGACGATGTTTTCGATTTTTTTTAAAACCTTTAACCCAAGAGGTAGCCAAGAGTAAATCCCAGAACTTGATTGACTGATCATACCAGAGCGTAACATAAGTTTATGAGAAACAATTTCTGCTTCACTTGGAGACTCTTTTAAAACAGGTATGAAATAATTAGATAACTTCATTTATGTAAAAAAGCTTTAAGATATACATCAGAAAGCCTTCATTATTTAGAAAACTATATATGATAAACCAGATGACTATTGAGACAACTGTTGTAATTAAGAATTTTCTAAATAATTGTGGATTATTAG
The DNA here is from genome assembly GCA_902547315.1 of uncultured Pelagibacteraceae bacterium. Lineage (GTDB taxonomy): Bacteria > Pseudomonadota > Alphaproteobacteria > Pelagibacterales > AG-422-B15 > CACNXQ01. The sequence continues at coordinate 17,264 of CACCND010000001.1, forward strand.
GCGCCCCAGGATCTTCCCCTTCTATATATTTTCCTGACCTGCTTTTTTTTATATTAATTGGGAGTGATATGAAAAAAATTAACCACCAAATTAGTAAAAAAATGATAATTGAGCCAGTTATACCCAAATTATACTTCTTCTAACTCTATAAGTGTTCCGTTACAGCTTTTTGGATGAAGAAAAACTACTGGTTTACCGTGAGCACCAATTTTTGGTTTACCAGTGCCAGTTATTGATACTTCATGAGTGTTTAATTTATCAATAGCAGTATTAATGTCATTCACTTCTAGGCAAATATGATGCATTCCACCTTTTGGATTTTTATCAATAAAGTTTTGAATTGGAGACCCCTCACCTAGAACTTCTAGCAATTCTATTTTTGTATTTCCTAAATCTATAAATACTGTTGTTACGCCATGATCAGGTTGTTCAACAGGATCAGAAACTTTTGCGCCAAAAATATTTTTATATTGCTCAGCAGCTTCTTTTATATTTGGTACCGCAATAGCAATGTGATTTAATTTTCCAATCATATTAATTAAATATGAACAATACTTATGTTTGTCAAAGGTTTTTTACGAGTATGCTTAAAAACAAAATTTCGCGATAATGTCTCAAGCTTTTGATATAGTTTTTTTTCTTTTTTTGATAAATTTGTCTTATCCTCAAAAAACTTATAAATTTCCTCTTCTAATAAATATACCATCTCATCATTCTCATATTCATGATCGCTTACTATGCCACTACTAACAATCAATGGGTTTTCTTTTAAATTCATTTTTTGATCAATTATACATGTAACATTCAATACGCCATTGTAAGCCATTCTTTTTCTATCTTTAATATGACTGCTTTCACTTTTTACTAATCTATTTCCATCAAAGTACTGTCTCCCAGATTCACACCGATCAACCACGTATGGTGATCCAGGGGCAATTTGCAATATATCTCCATTTGAAATTAACATTGGAAACTTTACACCCATTTCCTTCGCGAGATTTGAGTGTCTTTTTAAGTGCCTGTGTTCACCATGAACTGGAACTGAAATTACTGGTTTAACATTTTCATACATATCGACCATTTCATCTAAGCATGGATGGCCCGAGACATGTATATTTTCATCATACTCAGTTATAACATTTGCCCCTAACTCTGAAAGTCGATTAAACAATTGAAAAATTTTCTTTTCATTACCAGGGATAATTTTTGAGGAAAATATAATGGTATCGTCTAAATCAATATCAACATGAGGAAAATCTTGATTTGCAATTCGCATCATTGCACCTCTTGGTTCGCCTTGACTTCCTGTACAAAGGTACAAAACCTCATCCCTCTTCTTTTTAACAGCTTCCTTTTCAGATAAGATAACATCTATATCATTAAGTATACCATTTTGCCTTGCTACACTTATCATACGATGCATAGATCTCCCCAATACTACTAAAGATCTATTTGTCTCCTTTGCAGCGTGAGCAATTGTTTCAAGTCTAGCTACATTTGAAGCAAAAGAAGTTACAAAAACTCTATTCTTTATCCCTTTTATAACGTCAGTTAAATTGTTTTTAACTTCTGACTCTGATCCAGATCTTCCTTTTGTTAAAACGTTTGTTGAGTCGCAAACCATTGCAAGAATATCTTTGGTATTTGATTTAAGTTCTTTAAAATCAATAGCTTTTCCTACAACTGGATCGTCATCAATTTTCCAATCACCAGTATGATATATGTTTCCTAGCTTTGTTTTTATGATAAGAGAATTTGGCTCTGGGATTGAGTGCGTCAGAGTTTGAAATTTTATATTGAAGGGTTTTATTTGTATTTCAGAAGATAGATCTATTACATTCAAATAACCCTCATGGTCTAATCCTCTTTCTTCAAATTTTAGTCTTATTATTGACGCTGTAAATGGAGTAGTATAAATAGGACATTTTAAATCTGGCCATAGATATGCAAGACCTCCAACATGATCTTCATGAGCATGAGTTATTATAATTCCAGATAAATTATTTTTTCTTTCCTTTATAAAATCATGATCAGGTAAAATGATGTCTACACCTGGTGTGGTCTCATCTCCAAATGTGATACCAACATCAACAACTAGCCATTTCATGTCATCAATCTCTTTACCGTATCCATAGAGATTCATGTTCATCCCAATTTCACCAGTGCCTCCTAAAGGCAGAAATACTAACCTATCACCTTTGCTCATTGTAATTTATTACTTACGATTAAAAGACCATCAAGAGTAAGATCTCTTTCAAAATAGTTAATGCATTTTAGGTCATTTTCAAATAACTTCGATAAACCTCCAGTTGCAATAGTTTTTGCATTTAGGCACTCGTGAGAATTTTTCAATCGCACAATCAAGCCCTCTATTAGACTGATATACCCCCAATAAATACCCGACTCCATTGCAGAAATTGTATGTTTACCAATTAATGTTTCTGGCTTTTTAAAAGTTATCAGGGGCAATAACGCTGCACCATCTGATAGTGATTTTATTGATAAATTTACACCAGGACAAATTAATCCACCGGAATATGCCCCATTCATGTCTACAACATCTAATGTGGTAGCTGTCCCAAAATCTACGATTATGAAAGGAGGTTCATATTTATCTATAGCCGCAATTGAGTTAATAATCCTGTCATCTCCAACTTCAGCTGGGTTAATAACATTGAATTTTATAAAATCTTCCAAGTCAGATGTATTTAATTCTCTAATTGATATATTTTTAAAATTTTTAGAGATTAGCATTCTTAAACTTTTTTGCGCTTGCGGCACAACACCCGATATTAAAACATATTCAACATTCTCTACAAAAGTACTTAGTGATTTCAATATATTATCTGGTGAATTTATAACTGTATTAGTTTCAAATCTTGCTTGATCAATTAAGCTCAAGTCGTCATATTTCCCCATTAATACATTTGTATTTCCTATATCAACTAAAACCTTCATGATTAATAACTAAATGATAGTTCTCCCGAATTGAATTTCTTAAGCTCTCCATTAAATTTAATTTGAATTTCAAATGTATCAGTTATATCATCTAGTATACCTTCGAATTCAATATTATTGTGCAAAAAACGAACCTGATCTCCCATTTTCCAGCAATTATTTTTATATAATTTAATTAATCTTGAAACATTGCCACTATAAAGAATATTTAAGTAATTATTGATATTGGAGTCTAATGTACCAATAATATCTTTTGGTATAATTTTATTGTCGATTATAGATTTTATAGAAATAGTTTTATGGTTATTGATATTTGGTGAATTTTTTAAATTTATACCGACTCCAATTATTGAGAAACTCTTAATTTCACTTAGTGAATTTTCTATTAATATTCCAGCTAATTTTGCATCATTATATAGTATGTCGTTTGGCCACTTAATTTTTAAAAGGTCATTATTGGGTAGAAGATTTTTAATTGTATCATATACCGACAAAGAAGTTACACATGAGATAAATGGTATCTTTTTGTATTCCAAATTTATCGGCAAGACATATGAGCCATAAAAATTACCTTTTTCTGAAACCCATTTATTATTATTTCTGCCCCTGCCTGAGGTTTGTTTGTTCGCTATAATCCAGGTTTCTTTATTTATTTTTTCATTTTCAATTAATCTTTTAGCTTCTATATTCGTGCTATCGATTACTTCATGAAAAATAACTTCTGATTGAATTTGATCTAACATTAAATAATTGATTGAATAGCATATTCAGAAATATTTATTACTGGCGATGGGTAAATGAAGAAAATAATAATCAATATTGATGAAGGATAATAAAGCAAATTTAGTGATCTGATGCTTGACCCATCAAATTCCTCTTTGGGTTCGTCAAAATACATTACCTTCACAATCCGTAAATAATAAAATGCACTAATGACACTTGCTATTACACCTATGACTGCAAGGAATAACATTTCAGACTCAATGGCTGCAACGAAAATATAAAATTTACCAAAGAAGCCAGCTAAAGGAGGGATACCAGCCAAAGAAAACATGATCAAGGCAATTAACATCGTCCTTAAAGGGTGATTTTTATGCATTCCAGATAAGTCTGAAATATTTTCAAAATATCCATCGTTTCTTTTTAAAGATAGTAAAAAAGCAAAAACAGTAATATTCATTATTAAATAAATCATTAAATATATTAACAACGACCTTAACCCCTCGTCAGTGAAACAGGCCACACCTATTAAAGCATATCCAATATGACCTATCGAACTATACGCCATAAGTCTTTTTAAATTAGTTTGAGCAATGGCAGCAAAGGCAGCGAGCATCATTGAAGCGATTGATATAAAAAAAATAATTTGTTGCCAGTCAATATAAATCTCACCAAATGAATTGAATAAGAATCTAACAAGTAAACCCATTGCAGCAATTTTTGGAGCAAGGGCAAAGAATCCTGTAATCGGAGTTGGTGCTCCTTGATAAACGTCGGGCGTCCACATATGAAAAGGAACTGCTGACACTTTAAAAGCTAGTCCTGCCAATACAAAAACTATACCAATAATTAAACCGAGACTTTCTGGGTTAATATTTACAGCGATTAGATTAAAGTTTGTATTTCCTGAAAATCCATAAATATATGAAATTCCAAAAAGCAATAAGCCTGAAGAAAGAGCTCCAAGAATAAAATATTTAATGCCTGCTTCTGATGACAGTAAGCTGTTTCTATTTAAAGCCGCAAGCACATAGAGACTTAATGATTGAAGCTCTAATCCTATAAACATAGCAAGTAAATCATTTGCTGAAACCATCACCATCATACCAATAGTTGAGAAAATTATTAAAATTGGAAATTCGTAAATATTTATATTTAGGTCATCTTTACTTGATACAAACATAATCAATGAAGCAATAGAACCGACTACTATCATAACTTTTAGTACTAGTGAAAATTCATCTACAACAAAACTATTTAGAAACGCTGATTGAAAGGGTTGATTGAAAATTAAGATAACTGTGACTAAAAGTGAAAATATAGAAAGCGAGTTAATTAGCTTAATATTTTTCAAAAATAAGCCTGTTATTAATAACACTGTTGCAACTATAAATAAAAATATTTCAGGTAATATGTATATTAAGTTTTGCATTTTAATCTAATTTCATTTTGATTTGATTTACAATTTTTTCTGTCGAAGGTTCAATGATATTGATGATTGGTTTCGGATATAAGCCAATGAATATTGTTAGGACAATTAACGGAACAAAAATAATCATCTCTCTTCTTGTTAAATCAAACATTTCAGAAAGATCATCTTTAATTATAGCGCCAAATATTATTCTTCTATAAAGCCATAAAGAATATGTGGCTGCCAATACAACGCCTGTAGTAGCAAATATTGCAAAATATGTATTTACCGTAAATATAGAAAGAAGTACTAAAAATTCCCCAACAAAACCACTTGTTCCAGGTAAGCCAAGACTCGCTAATATAAAAATCATAAATGAAAATGAATAAAAAGGCATTTTACTAACTAGACCTCCATATCTTGCAATTTCTCTTGTATGAAGACGATCATATACTACTCCAACACACAAAAATAATGCTGCAGAAACAATGCCGTGGCTTATCATTTGAATTATACCACCCTCTATTCCTTGTACAGTAAATGTAAATATTCCTAATGTAACAAATCCCATGTGAGCAACTGATGAATAAGCAATTAGTTTTTTCATATCTTCTTGCACTAATGCGATTAGCGAAGTTACTATTATTGCTATAACACTAAGAGAAAATATAAATGGCGCAAAAAATTCTGATGCATCCGGAAAAAAACCAATAGAGAATCTTATAAAGCCATACCCAGCCATTTTTAATAGAACACCCGCAAGTATAACTGATCCAGCTGTTGGTGCTTCTACGTGCGCATCTGGTAGCCAAGTGTGAAAAGGCCACATTGGTATCTTGACCATGAATGAAGTAAAAAATGCAATCCACAATATCAATTGTTCGTTTGAAGTAAAATTATAAACCAACAGTGTTTCAACATCGGTTGTGCCTGTAGAAATAAAAATATAAATTATCGCAAGTAACATAAATACTGAGCCCGCAAGTGTATAAAGAAAAAATTTGAAAGTTGAATAAACCCTTCTTTCTCCACCCCATATCCCAATGATTAAGAACATTGGAATTAAACCTCCTTCAAAAAATAGATAAAATAGGACAAGATCAAGAGAGCAGAAAACCCCTATCATAAAAGTTTCTAACGCTAAAAATGAAATTAAATATTCTTTTACAGAAAATTTAATGCTTTCATAACTTGCAAGTATGCAAATAGGCACAAGCATTGTTGTTAGTATTACAAATAAAATTGAAACTCCATCTATACCTAAATGATAACTAATACCACTTTCTATCCATGCGTAGTTTTCTACAAATTGAAAATCCGGGTTATTTAAGTCAAATGAAAAAAGTAACGAAAGTGATATAAAAAAATTTAAAAAAGTGATCCATAAAGCGGTGTGTTTTAAATTTTGCGAGCTTTGGTCATCATTATTTCTTATCAATAACATAAAAAATATACCAACAACCGGTATAAAGATTAAAATGCTTAAGATTGGAATTTCACTCATTCTTTAAAACCTAAAAATTATGAAAGTAATAATAATTGATAGACCAATTAAAATGGCAAAAGCATAATGGTAGATAAATCCGGATTGAACTTGCTTTGCTTTTATTGATATTCTGCTCACTAAAGCAGCTATTCCGTTAGGTCCGTAACCATCAATAATTAACCCATCAATAAACTTCCAAAAAATCCGACCAATTGTCATAGCTGGTTTTACAAAAATAGAATTATACAACTCGTCGAAATACCATTTATTTAAAAGAAAATTGTAAAGCGGTTTATTTAACTCTGCTATATTTTCAGCCATATTTGATTTTCGAATATAAATGAACCAAGCAATGATAAACCCAACTATGCCTAAGATTGCAGGCAAATAATATATTATCAAAGGGATTGAATGGTGATCCTCATGGTGAACTATAATTGAGCCATTCCAAAAAATATCACTGTAATAACCAATAAAATAGCTTTTGAATAAATATCCAAAAATCAGAGCTCCAATTGCTAAAATTATAAGGGGAATTAACATAACTGAGGATGACTCATGAACTTTTCTAAGATCTTCTTCAACCATTCTTGTTTTTCCATTGAAAACTAGAAACATTAGTCTCCATGAATAGAAAGATGTCATTACAACCCCAACTGTAAGTAAAACATATGCATAGTCGGCAAAATTAGAGTTAGATAAATAAGCTGTTTCTATGATTGCATCTTTTGAGTAATAGCCAGAGGTAAATGGAAAACCCATAAGAGAAATTGTTCCAATTATCATCATTAAATGAGTTATCGGGACAAAATTACTTATGCCTCCCATTTTCCTTATATCTTGTTCTTCATGAACAGCATGAATTACAGAGCCGGCTCCTAAAAAAAGAAGTGCTTTAAAAAATGCATGTGTAAATAAATGAAACATTGCTGCCCCGTAAGCTCCAAGTCCAGCTGCGACAAACATATAACCTAATTGACTGCAAGTTGAATACGCAATTATACGCTTTATGTCATTTTGGACCAGTCCAACGGTAGCTGCGAAAAATGCAGTACTTGCACCAATCAGGACCACAAAGTCCAAAGCAAAAGGAGCTAAATCAAATAAAGGTGAACATCGTACGACAAGAAATACTCCAGCTGTAACCATTGTTGCGGCATGTATCAATGCAGATACTGGCGTTGGGCCTTCCATTGCATCAGGAAGCCATGTATGAAGAAATAATTGAGCTGACTTGCCCATAGCGCCAATGAATAAGAAAATACAAATTAAAGTCAACGCATGTAATTCAATACCTAAAAAGTTGAAATTTACATTCTTAAAAGATGAGACATTACTAAATACTGTCTGATATTCTATGCTACCAAAAACAATAAATATTGTAAAAATACCTAGAGCTAATCCAAAATCACCTATGCGATTTACTATAAATGCTTTAATTGCAGCAGCGTTTGCAGTTGGTTTTTTGTACCAAAACCCAATTAATAAATAAGAGGCTAGTCCAACACCCTCCCAACCAAAGAAAAGTTGCAAAAAATTATCTGCGGTAACAAGCATCAACATTGCAAATGTGAATAATGATAAGTAGCCCATAAAACGAGGCTTACTATCATCATGAGACATATAACCGATTGAATAAATATGAACTAACGCTGATACGCTTGTAATTACTACAAGCATTACTCTTGTAGCTGTATCTAGATAAATTGACCAATCAGCATTGAATGAACCAGACGATATCCAGTTAAATAGTTTGATTGATACAATCGATGGGTCTCCAATATTATCAATAAAAATATAAAATGAAAATATTGCTGTAATTGTAATAAATAATGAAGTGATGATCTCTGCTGCTCGATCAATAACTTTATTAGGCTTAAAAAATGATAGCGAACAGGAAATCAAGAACCCAATCAAGGGCAATAAAATTATACTATGCACCATTCAACGTTACCCCTTTAAGGCATTAATTTTCTCAATCTCTATACTGCCCGCATTTCTATTATAAATTACAAGTATAGCAAGTCCGATTGCAGCTTCAGCAGCCGCAACAGTAAGAACAAAAAGAGAAAATATTTGCCCAGTTAGGTCATTTAAAAAATATGAAAAAGCAATAAGATTTAAATTTACAGAGAGCAAAATGATTTCAATTGACATTAAAATAATAATCACATTTTTTCGATTTAAAAAAATACCAATAACGCCAATTGCGAACAATAAAGCAGATAAAATTAAAAATTGATTTAATTCAATCATAAAATATCAACACCTTTTCCTGATTTTACATCTACTAAATCAATTTTGCCCTGTCGTTGTAGTTGCTCTGAAACAACTTGCCTCTTTACACCTTCTCTTTCGCGGAGAGTTAATACAATAGAACCAATCATCGCAACAAGCAGAATTACACCTGAAAGTTGGAAATATAGAATGTAGTCTGTGTACAAAACTGAGCCAATTGCTTCTGTATTAGACTTACCAGTGAAATCTGAAAGTGGATTTGGTAACACTTGAATATTTGACAGGTCAAACTTTGTATTAATTAATACAATTATTAACTCTGCAATAAAAACTACACCAACCAAAATTCCTATTGGTATATATTGCAAAATATTATCCTTATTAATAGATGTTTTAAAATCTAACATCATTACAACAAATAAAAAAAGTACTGCAACTGCACCAACATAAACAATTATGAGTATCATTGCCAAAAATTCGGCGTGAAGAATAACGAATAAACCGGCGGCATTTAAAAATGAAAGAATTAGGAACAATACTGAATGGACTGGGTTTTTAGTTGAAATAACCATCAATGAGGAAATTAAAATAACCCCTGAAAATAAGTAGAATGTTAATAATTGAGCTGTCATTTATCTATATTTTGCATCGGCTTCTAAGTTCTCAGCGATAACTGTTTCCCATCTATCACCGTTTTCAAGCAGTTTTTCTTTCGTATAATAAAGTTCTTTTCTCGTTTCAGTTGTAAATTCAAAATTTGGACCCTGAACAATTGCATCAACTGGACACGACTCCTCACATAAACCGCAATAGATACATTTAACCATGTCAATATCATACCTTAGCGTTCTTCTTGTTCCATCATCGCGTGGTTGAGTTTCAATTGTTATCGCTTGAGCTGGACATACAGCCTCACACAATTTACATCCTATACACCTTTCCTCACCACTCGGATATCTTCTCAAAGCATGCTCACCTCTGAATCGAGGGCTTAATTTACCTTTTTCAAAAGGATAATTGATTGTTGCTTTTTTCCTAAAAAAATATTTTTGAGCTAAATAGAAAGCTTTTAAAAAATCTAGAAGAAAAAAAGATTTTAAAAAATTAATTATTTTCATTACATTCCTGGTGCTAAATTAAAAAAGAACAAAATCGAAGATGTCACAACAACTGCAAACAATGATAAGGGCAAGAAAACTTTCCAGCCAAGTCGCATTAGTTGGTCATATCGATATCTTGGAACAAATGCTTTAACCATAGCAAATAAGTAAAAAACAAAAGTTACTTTCAATAAAAACCAAATAAATCCAGGAACAGCATTTAATGGATAAATATCAATTGGCGGCAACCACCCCCCAAGAAATAGGATAGTGGTCATTGCACACATTAATAAAATATTTATGTATTCTCCAAACATAAACAAAACGAATGGCATTCCTGAATACTCTGTTTGATACCCAGCTACTAACTCAGACTCTGCTTCAGGAAGATCAAATGGAGGTCTGTTCGTTTCAGCTAATGCGGATATAAAAAAAACAATAAACATTGGAAATAAAGGTATGAAAAACCACATTGTATCTTGAGCCATTACTATTTCAGTCAAGTTGAGTGAGCCAACACATAGCAAGACAGTTATTATTACAAAACCAATAGAAACTTCGTAAGAAACCATTTGTGCAGCTGATCTAAGAGCGCCAAAAAAAGGATATTTACTGTTTGAAGACCACCCTGCCATTAGAATTCCATAGACACCAAGAGAGCTAATTGCAAAAATGTATAAGATTCCAACATTGATATTTGCTAATACCACACCCGCCTGAACTGGTACAACTGCCCAGGCAGCAATTGATAGAGCAAGAGTAATAATGGGAGCAATTAGGAAAACTGTTTTGTCAGAGCCATCGGGTAAAATAATTTCTTTAAAAATAAATTTTAATCCATCAGCAGGAACTTGTAACAAACCATATGGGCCAACCACATTTGGGCCTCTTCTTTTTTGAACTGCTGCCCATATTTTTCTATCCGCATATAACGCCATCACAACACCCAGAAGTAAGGGAACAAAAATAAGTAGGCAATAAAGAATAATGGTCACTACTTCGATAAAGTACGTTTGAGCTAAGCTAACCATTATGAAACCTTTTCCGTTACTGATGACCTTACCTCGCTTCTAGCTCGGCTGCATTCGGCCATCGTACTAGAATGTCTTGTAATTGAGTCGTTTATATAAAAGTCTTCAATGCTGAAGCTTAAGTTTTTATTTTTAAAATAAATTTCTTTTGGTTCAGCATAGTATGCCTCCTGATTGTCGTTTAAAACGACAATTCCATCAGGTGAAAAATTTGCGTCATCTGCTAAGCCAATTAAATTATTTTTATTTCTTTTAGTATAAGCCCATTTCTTTTGATTATAAGTGAGATCATTCCAAGCTTTTCCTATACTATTTGCGTATTGGTCCTCATAGGGCAACACGATGTTATTCTTCTTCTTAATATCATTAACAACTTTAAAGCCATAATGCTCTGTAAATTCTGACCATGTCTCAGGATAATTATATTTTCTCAGATACTCTCTCTGGCGATCATTTAGATCAGTCCAAGCTGTATTAAATATTTTTTTTGCCGAGTTTTCTTCAAAGCTCTTAATGTTGCCATTGATTGTGTCATTCTTTTTTTCTTGGCTTGATCTTGTGTCCTTATTAATGATTTCTATTTCTTCATTGGCTTTATTATCAATAATTTTAATGAATCCATTATTATGATCATTAAAGTCCTCTTTAAGATGAGGAAACTTGACAAACATTTCATCCCTTACATCATTCAATTCTAAAAACGACCATTTCAGTTCAAGGTTTTTACTTAATTGATTAATAATTTTCCAATCTTCCCTGGCTTCACCTGGAGGAAAGCTTGCTTTATTTGCATATTGAACTCTCCCTTCAGTGTTTATGAAAATTGCATCTTTTTCAGTGTATGCTGCTGCTGGCAGTATAAAATCAGCAGCATTTGCACCTCTATCTCCATGTGTGCCCATATAAACTATTTTGCAATTGGAAAATTTTTCATAGCTGATTTCATCAGCACCAAATGAAAATACTAATTTGAATTTACCTTTTTCGGCATCGGCAACCAAATCATCGATTGATTTATTTTTTTGTATGAGACCCATCTCTAATATACCTGCTCTTGCAGCGGCAAGTTGCAATACATTAAATCCATTCCAATCTTCCTGAATGAGATTGAATTTATCTGTAAATGTTTCAAGCAGTGAGTAAATCTGCAATGAATCATTACGGTTTAACACGGACTGTCCAATAATAATCATTGGCTTTGAGGCATTTGTTAACTTTTTATAAAATGAGTTTTTTTCATTTAAAAGATCTATAAGTATATTTATATCATCGCCTAAGTGATTGTATTTATATGTAAGATCCACATTTTTTCCAATCAGTGCAACTGGAATATTTGATGAAATGACTCTTTTTCTTATTCTTGAATTAATAATTGCAGCTTCTTCACGCGTGTTCGTTCCAATCATTAAAATGCAATCTGTTTCATCAATTCCTTTAATTTTAGAATTAAATAAAAACTGAGATCGATGATTAAATGGTACTTTACACCCTTCCTGTCTTCCATCAACTGCCTTGAGGTTTAGATCTTCCGATAATTTTTTTATTAAGTAACTTGTTTCTAAATCAATAAAATCACCTACTAGAAACGCAATTTCATCAGGATCCGAGTCCAAAACAAGTTTTTTTAACTGAGAAAACGTTTCTACCCATGAAACTTGTTCTAATTTGTTATTCTTTTTTATGTAGGGTGTGTCTAGACGTTGATTTAAAAGTCCATCGCATGCATACCTTGTTTTATCTGATATCCACTCTTCATTAATATCTTCATTAAGCACAGGCAGTACTCTTTTCACTTTCCACCCATAAGTATCAACTCTAATATTCGACCCAATAGCATCCATTACATCAATGGTCTCTGTCTTCTTTAATTCCCAGGGTCTGGCTTCAAACTGATACGGTTTCGATGTAAGTGCACCTACCGGACATAAATCAACAATATTGGCCGATAGTTCGGAGTCCAATGTCTTTTCTAAATAAGTTGTTATTTCCATATTTTCTCCGCGATTTACTGCGCCTAATTGATTAACTCCTGCTACTTCATCTGCAAATCGAATACATCTTGTACAGTGAATGCATCGAGTCATATAAGTTTTAATCAATGGACCCATATGTTTTTCTTCAACTGCCCTTTTATTCTCTTCAAACCTTGAATTTTCAGGACCAAAAGCGATAGTTTGATCTTGTAGATCGCACTCACCGCCTTGATCACAAACCGGGCAATCTAATGGGTGATTAATTAACAAAAACTCCATTACACCTTCTCTCGCCTTTTTAACAGACTGAGTGTTTGTATGAATTGACATACCTTCGTTAATTGGCATCGCACAAGATGCTACTGGTTTAGGTGAACCTTCCACATCAACAAGGCACATTCTACAATTACCTGCAATTGAAAGACGATCATGGTAGCAAAATCTTGGTATTTCAATTCCTGCTTCTTCACATGCCTGCAGTATCGTCATGCCATCAGATACTTCAATCTCGGACCCATTTATTTTTACTTTTGCCATTATGCAGCCTGAGTCTTTTTTAGTTGATCTTCTATTTCATCTCTAAAATGTCTAAACAAACCTTGAATTGGCCATGCCGCCGCATCACCAAGTGCGCAAATTGTATGGCCTTCAATTTGCTTTGTCACATCAAGTAACTTATCGATATCATTTGAACTTGCATGACCGTTTCCAATCTTCTCCATCATTCTCCACATCCACCCTGTTCCCTCTCTACAAGGTGTGCATTGACCGCAACTCTCGTGTTTATAAAAGCGTGATAGCTTAGAGATAGCTTTGACGAGGTCAGTGCTTTTATCCATAACGATTACAGCGGCTGTGCCTAACCCACTTTTAACTGCAGACAGTGAATCGAAATCCATCATAACAGTATCGCAAGTTGATTTTGGTATAAGTGGAACAGATGAGCCACCAGGAATTACAGCTTTAAGATTATCCCAGCCACCAGTTACTCCTCCAGCGTGCTTTTCTATAAGCTCCCTAAGTGGAATGCTCATTTCTTCCTCAATATTGCAAGGATTATTAACATGACCAGAAATACAGAACACTTTTGTACCTGTATTTTTTGGTCTACCAAAAGATGAAAACCATTCTCCACCTCTTCTTAAAATTGTTGGAACAACAGCTATGGTTTCAACATTATTTACAGTAGTTGGTGATCCGTATAGGCCTTTATTAGCTGGAAAGGGAGGTTTGAGTCTTGGTTGGCCCTTTTTTCCTTCCAAGCTTTCAAGTAGAGCTGTCTCCTCTCCACATATGTATGCTCCTGCGCCTCGATGTAAAAATATATCGAAATCCCAACCCGACTTAGCAGCATTCTTCCCAATTAACCCAGCGTCGTATGCTTCGTCGATCGCTTTTTGAAGAACAACAGCTTCATTAAAATATTCACCGCGAATATAAATATAACAAGTATGAGCATTCATGGCAAAAGATGCTAACAAGCATCCCTCAATTAGCTTATGAGGTTCATTACGTATCATATCTCTATCTTTGCAAGTACCTGGCTCAGACTCATCGGCATTAACAACAAGGTAGTTAGTAAGCTTTGAGTCTTTAGGCATAAATGACCATTTTAATCCGGTAGGGAAACCCGCACCTCCTCTTCCCCTTAACTCAGATTTTTTCATCTCATCAATTATCCATTCTCTTCCTTTTTTAATGAGTTCATTTGTATTGTCCCAATCACCTCTTGCCTGTGCATTTCTTAAATGGAAAGGCTCATCGCCAAATAAATTAGTGAATATTTTATCTTTTTCTTTTAACATTATGACACTGCCTTTGAACTTTTACGACCACTTTGTGAACCTATACTTAGTGGAGAGCCGTCTATAAGTGATTGCAAAACGTTTTTCGTTGTATCGTAGGTTAAATCCTCATAATAATCGTCATTGATTTGAACAAGTGGAGCATTTACACAAGCACCAAGACATTCAACTTGCATCCAGGAAAATAAACCATCACTTGAGACTGTATTTGGTTCTGGTGAAATAACTTCTTTGCACGCTTTTATAACTTGATCTGAACCTTTTAACCAACAAGGCGTTGTTCCACAAACTTGTACTAAATATTTTCCATTATATTTTGTATAATACATTGAATAAAAAGTAACTACTTCCCAGGCCTTGATAAATGGCATTTCTAAGTAATCCGCTACATACTCAACTATATCCCTGCTCAACCAGTTTTCATTTTGTCTTTGTGCTAGATCAAGTAGGGGCATAATTGCACTTTGCTTTCTCTCAGTTGGGTATTTGAGAAGAATTTCTTTTGCTTTAATCGCATTTTCCTCGTTAAACACAAAGGTATTTTTTTGATTGCTCATCTATCAACCTCACCGAAAACTATTGCAATTGATCCCAGAATTGCAGGAACATCTGCTAAAAGATGGCCTTTTGAAAGCAAGTCAAATGCCTGCAAGTGAGCAAAACCAGGTGCTCTTATTTTACACCTATAAGGTCGGCTGGTTCCATCTGAAATTAAATATACCCCAAATTCACCTTTAGGAGCTTCAACGGCTGAATAGATTTCTCCTTCAGGTACATGAAAGCCTTCAGTAAAAAATTTAAAATGGTGGATTATAGCTTCCATTGATTGTTTCATGTCTTCCCTTTTGGGTGCTGCAATTTTGGAGTCTCTATTGATCACTTCTCCTTTAGGCATCTGATTAAGACATTGAAGCATGATTTTTGTGCTTTCTCTCATTTCTTCAATCTGACATAGATAACGGTCATAACAATCACCGTTTTGGCCAACTGGAACTTTGAATTCAAGTTTGTCGTAACAATCATACGGTTGGGACTTTCTTAAATCCCATGGTATACCACATGCTCTTAATATGAACCCGCTAAAGCCACGATCAACAGCATCTTCCTTTGATACTTTGCCAATATTTACATTTCGCTGTTTAAATATTCTATTTTCAGTCAACATGCCTTCAATATCATCAATTGCTTTTGGAAAATTATTACAAAAATCAAATATCTTATCAGTTAATCCATCAGGTAAATCTTGATGAACACCACCTGCTCGAAAATAAGCTGCATGAAATCTAGATCCAGATACTTCTTCGTAAAAATCTAATAGCTTTTCTCTTTCATCAAAACCCCATGTGATTGGCGTCATAGCTCCCACATCCATTGCTGTAGTGGTAACATTTAGTAGGTGGCTTAAGAGACGCCCAATTTCAGCAAATAGAACCCTAATATATTGTCCTCTCAAAGGAACTTCTACATTTAGCAATTTTTCTATTGCTAATGCAAAAGCATGCTCCTGGTTCATGGGCGCAACATAATCCAGTCTGTCAAAATATGGTATTGCTTGAAGATAAGTTTTATGTTCGATTAGTTTTTCAGTACCCCTATGCAAAAGCCCGATGTGCGGGTCAGCCCTTTCTACAATTTCTCCATCTAGATCAAGAATGAGTCTTAAAACGCCATGTGCTGCTGGGTGTACTGGTCCAAAATTAACAGTTACAGTTTTATTATTACTCACTTTCTTTTGCCCCCTTATCTAAATACTTTGTTCCTTCCCAGGGACTTTGAATATCAAAATTTCTAAAATCCTGTTGCAGCTTTACAGGCTCGTGAACTATTTTTTTATCAATTTCGTCATATCTGATTTCGACATTACCTGTTAATGGAAAATCTTTACGTAGAGGATATCCATCAAAACCGTAATCAGTTAAAATTCTTCTTAAATCTGGATGATCCGTGAAAGTTATTCCATACATGTCAAATGCTTCTCTCTCAAACCAATTAGCTGCAGGAAAGATTGATGTTATGCTGGGCAAAGACTCCACTTCACCTATCTGAGTTTTAATCCTTAACCGTAAATTGAACCTAAAACTCAGAAAATGATAAATAACTTCAAATCTTTTTTCATTTTCTGGAAAATCCACTCCAGCAATATCAGTAATTTGCTTAAATTCACAGCTTGGATCATTCTTAACAAAATCGATAACCGGTATTAAATTTGCTGGGTCAACCGATAGTTGTAACTGTCCTAAATTTACATCTATATCATTCAGTTTACAGTTCTTTTCAATGGCAGCTTTTGCCATTTCAATTAGCTCGCTCATTATCTCTTGATGTTGCCTTCTCTTCTTATTTTTTTCTGTAACTGCAATAATCCATAAAGCAAGCCTTCAGCTGAGGGTGGACACCCTGGCACGTAAACATCGACAGGTATTATTCGATCACAGCCTCTAACGACAGAATATGAGTAGTGATAATACCCTCCACCATTCGCACAACTTCCCATGGAAATTACATATCGAGGTTCTGGCATCTGATCGTAAGCTTTTCTTAATGCCGCTGCCATTTTATTTGTCAACGTACCTGCCACTATAAGAACGTCTGCATGTCTTGGTGATGCTCTTGGAGCTGCACCAAAACGCTCAACGTCGTAGCGCGGTGTTCCAACATGCATCATTTCGACAGCACAACAAGCTAAACCAAATGTCATCCAATGCAGAGATCCTGTTCGAGCCCAATTAATAAGATTATTGATACTGGTAACAACAAACCCCTTATCAGCATACAACCTCTTTAGTCTTTCCAATTCTGGACTTGTCTCTTCAATATTTGTATTTATTGCCACTCCAATGCTCCTTTTTTCCACTCGTAAATGAAACCAATTGTTAGAATAGCTAAGAAAACCATCATTGAAATAAAGCCAAATAAGCCCAAAGTTCCAAATGTGACAGCCCAAGGGAATAAAAACGCAACCTCTAAGTCAAAAATAATAAAAAGTAATGTGACTAAGTAGAAACGAACATCAAACTTCATTCTAGAGTCTCCAAACTGTTCAAATCCGCACTCATAGGCAGAATTCTTTTCAGGATCAGGGTTATTTACTGCAACTAAGAAATTCGCCAAAACAAATAGACAGCTAATTGCTAACGCAACAAACATAAAAATTAGTATTGGCAAATAATCAGCTATCGCTATATCCATATTTTAGAATCGTATTAGTATCATCGAAAATATATATTCAAATCATTCGAAAACAATAGAAAATATGGGAAAAATTGTGTTTCCGACCGTTAGCGATTATTTTTTAAGGGAATGCATATAAATTTATAAAATAACAGAGCAAAATTAAATTAACATATTTGAAAATATTCAAAAAAAAGCGAAATTTACTGATTTTCCAACACTATTTGACCTTTGATCAGTGACTTTTAACATCAATTTAACTCTCAAAAATTAGCGAGTAGCTATATGCACTGAATTTGCTGGTAAATAGCCATATAATAGTTTTGAATTAGAATAATCAATAAAATTGTAAAATATGAATAGTAATTTCAAATTAATCGCAGATAACCTTCACTTTTCTGAAGGCCCAAGATGGAAAGATGGTAAACTTTGGTTTTCAGATTTTTACCATCATGCTGTGATGACCGCAGATGAGATGGGTAATGTTGAAAAAATAGTCGATGTACCTAATCAACCGTCTGGCCTGGGGTGGTTGCCAAATGGTGATCTCATTATTGTCTCTATGCTAGATAGAAAGCTACTAAAGTTTAAAGATGGCAATCTTACTGAGCATGCAGATATGTCAAAACTTACACCTTTTCGGTGCAATGACATGGTGGTCGATAAAATCGGTAATGCTTACGTAGGTAATTTTGGATCAATTCATCATGGAAAAGATATAAAGCCAACAATTCTTATAAAAGTAGACCCTAATGGAATCCCCTCAATTGCTGCTTCAAATTTAGACTTTCCGAATGGAACAGTAATTACGCCTGATGGTAAAATACTAATTATTGGCGAAACCTATGCGGGAAGACTTACTGCATTTGATATAGATACAAATGGTAATCTTTCTAATCGGAGAATATGGGCTTATATGATGCCTAATCTATTTTATTACTACACAAAAACCATGCGTTTTTTAAAAATTACTCCAAAAGAAGGCAAAGGTATACCTTACCCTGTTCCTGATGGTATTTGTTTAGATGAAAGGATGGGGATCTGGATAGCGTCTCCAACAACCTCAGAGGTAGTTAGATATTCAGAAGGTGGAAAGATAACTGATAGAATTGCTACTCCAAATAGAGCATATGCATGTATGTTAGGTGGATCAGATGGCAAAAAATTATTTGTATGTACTGCTGATGCGTCTGAACCTGAAGAGGCTAAAGCCGTGAAATCTGGAAAGATTTATTCAATTAATGTGGAGTACGCCAAAGCTGGGTATCCATAGTGAAATATAAAATCTTCGGTAAATCAGAATGGGGTTCTGACATAATTGAGTTCCTTTGCTATGAACTATCAATTGAATATGAGTTTGTTGAGATTGGCGATAATTTTAAAAGAGACAAAACCTTACTTAAAGTAAACCCACTTGGAAGAGTGCCAATGGTTGAGACGCCAAATGGCGAATATTTAATAGAAAGTATGGCGATTGTTTATCACTTAATTGAAAGAGAGAGCCAGTTGACTCCTGATACTAAAAATGGAATAAATGACTTCCATCAAATTATGGCATTCATGTCATCGTCAATTTATCCTGCAATCCTTCTTTATTTTCATCCCGATCATTACGTTTCTACTGAAAATACTGAAGACTTAATGAGTAGATCTAAATCAATCTTGGAAACCTATTTAAATTATCTAGAAAATAAAATAGGTGAATATATAGTTGGTAATTCACTGTCAGCTGCAGATTTTTATTTATTCACATTGCTTTTCTGGTTGGAGGAGGATCATTTTCTTGAAAATTATCCAAAAATACAAAATTTCTACAATAAAATGCTACAGAATCAGACAATAATAAGAGTGAGGAAAATACAAAATGAGAGAAAGACAGTTTAAAAAATTTTTTATTGTTTACGGCCATTACGATGATAATTCGTTTAATGCAGCCATAAGAGATACCTTTATTGAAAGTGCAAAAAAAGCTGGTCATACAGTTGATATGGTTGATTTATATAAAGAGAAATTTGATCCTGTGTTTGCTGGAGGCAATCCTGGACCAGATGTTTTAGATCACCGAAGAAGAATTGAGAAAAGTGATACAATTGTATTAATTGCTCCTATTTGGAATTTTAGAATGCCTGCAATTCTGGAAGGTTGGATAGATAAAGTTTTAGCTCCTCCATGGGCATTTACTTTTAAACAACTGGTAGGCAACTATGGCTACCCTCAAGGCAATTTAGGCAATAAAAAGGCAATAATATTTTGCACATATGGCTCTCCTCGTTTAGCAATAACTACTTTCTTTCTCAATTTGCCAATAAGACGCTTGAAAAGAGGTGTTTTTCACATATGTGGTATTAAAAGCATACTTTACAAAAGATATTTCGCAGTACCGTTTGTCGCTGACAAGGTTAGGAAAAAATTTTTAAAGGATGTTAAAGATACAGCAACTTTATTTCAATAAGAACTAAATGAAGAAAATAATAGAGATATTTAAGGGTCTTTGGTCACCTATAATGGACTCAAATATAAATCCATTAAAAAATATAACCAATCTTAAAATTCGTCACATGATAATGCAAATTCTTGCTTTTATGTGGAGTGGTGTATTTTCACTTTACATCGTTGACAGTATTTTTGTCTTTGGTTTTACTGCAATTGCTCATGCATTATTAATTGCTGCAATTTTCATAACGATGTTTGTATTTGTCACGGCTGAAAAAAAACCCCAAATTTATGATTTAAGATTTTTCAGAGGCAAAGATGGTGAGCACGAGTAATTTGACTAATGAGGATTGTAAGCCTAACTCCAAGCGCTAGTGAAATAATATTCGAATTGGGTCTGGGTTCTAGTTTAGTCGGTGTTAGTCATGAATGTAATTTTCCAAATGAGGTCGATAAATTAGAAAAATTGTCGAGTTCGTCAATTAATTCTCATGTATCTCAAAGTGATATTGACTTTCAAGTGCGTGAAACACTTAAAACTAACGATTCCCTATATCAAATAAATACTGAACGTTTAAATGATTTAAAGCCTGACTTCATTATTACCCAGGGTATATGTGATGTCTGCTCTATATCGAGTAGTCAAATTGAAGTTGAGTTAAAGGGAACTTTATGCACTTTACCTGCATCGACAAGAATAATTTCTTTAATTGGAAAAACGTTTGATGGAATCTGTGACGATATTATAATGCTAGGGAGTAAACTAAATTCAATAATCTCGGCAAAAAATCATATAGATAAAGCTCGAGAAAAAAGAGAAATACTTAAACGTCAAACAAAGTATGATCACCGAATTCTTTGTTTAGAATGGATAGACCCTTATTTTTCTGCTGGTCATTGGGTTCCAGAACAAATTGAATTAGCTGGCTTTAACTCAGCAATCGGACAAACAGGTGACCAATCAAGAGTTTTGTCTGCTGATGAAATAGTCGATTCAGATCCATATGCGATTGCCTTGATTTGCTGTGGTTATAATCTTGAGCAAAATTTGGCTTTTTCAGCGCAATTATTTCAAGACGATAGATTAAATCACCTAAATCCATTTAAAGAAAACAGAGTTTATTCATTTGACGCTGACTCCTATTTTAGTCGTCCTACCACAAGAATACTGGACGGGTCAATTCAACTTAGAAGTCAAATTTTAGGTAATCAAATATAAATTTTATCTGACAATCCAAGAATTAAGATAATTGACGATGTAAGCGTAAATGTGTTGACCGCTAAATCAGTTACTGAATTTTTGGTACCTTTATCATGATCAACTTTTTTGAGATAAACGGCCACATCATAAACAGAGAGAATTACAAAGTTTATAAAGATTAAGTTATAGTAAACCCATGCCCCTTCTGGCCCATTCGATCGAAAGATCAAATAAATACCAATCAAAAAAAATGGTGCCACAAAGGTTCCAAGGACTCTAACTATATATACACTACTCTGATCCATATTAAATTCCTTTACCATCCCCTCAGGTGCAAAAAGTGCTCTGAAGGTATAAATGCCAAACAACGCTGTCATTAAAATATGAAGTATGAGTAAATATAAATTTTCAAAATTTTCAATCATAAGTTAATACTGTTGGATTCTCATAAAAAAATCAATGGCGGAAGTGGCAGGACTCGAACCCTGGACCTTCTATTGGTTAAATCCAAAAGGAATAATGTAAAAGGGTAATAGTCTGAGTTATGGGTATCCAGAATAAATCATTGATTTTTTGATTCTTCTATCAACTTCATTACATTTTTATGGATCACTTTTGCCGTATCCGGACCCAAAGAGACTATCTCGCCATAAGACTCTTCATTTTCTCCATAGATCCAAGGAGCATCTTCATCCCACTCACTTTTTGGGATGATGTAACCGATAGAGTCATTTGCTAGGTTTACCATCAAGTTCAGTTTGTCTGGAAATTGACTTCGTAAATTTGGAACTTCTTGCGGCGCTATAACATAATCAGCGCCTTTAGGGTTTTCGATGCCGCCAATAGCAATTTCTGGATAGAGCTCTCCAGGAATTCCAATAATTGATGCATCTCCCATTTGTATGAATGATACCTCACTTAGATATCGTATGAATGGTGGCCTCAGACTGAATTTTGTATCAGCATCAATTATACCAAGCAAAGTGCCAAATGAAATCATCAAGTTTTCTATGCCTAATTCTAATTCTAGCGATTGAACACTTAATGATGGCTTAGGAGAAGTCTTGAACTCACCCGCTTGAAAAGCATCTATGACACTATTTGCCAGGCTATAACCATATGCGCGAGCTTTAGAATGACTCGGCTTAGTGATCATTTTTTTTATAACAGGGTCATAAATTGGGTCATTTGGTCCTGATGTCATCAAGCCTCCTATATTTCCTGTAAGCCATAATGTGGTTCCACCAAGTCCAGATCTAATTAGCTTGTCATCATAATAAATTCCATTACTTATACCTCTTCTTAAGTAGCCCGCAACATCAGAGGTTATGTCTAAATTTTTATCCCACGCAAGCTCGACATGAATTCCGAAATTGATCAATGAACCAATAATTGAGCCATCAGGGCGATTGAATAAAATTGCCCTTATGTCATCATCTATCACGATAGGTTTTCGTTTATCTTTAATAGGTGTAAGTGGATTAGTTGGAATTAAAGCCAAACTCATTTCTGCAGTCTCTAAATTATCAATAGCCAATTTTAATGTGCTTATAAAATCTTTTTTAAGCCGCTTCATATAGGCATCGTTGACACCAGTTTTTAAAAAACTCGGGCCCCAAAGACCTTGAGTATCAGGGCCTTCATGATTATGTGTTGCATGCACCATAATGTAATCTAGACCCCACTCGGCAGGAACATCCTCACGGACACTGAGTACAAATTTTCGCATTAACCCTATTGTATCAGCGCTTATGATACCTATCCGTGTCTGGCCATCATCTATCACTACGGCTACGGACATCAAATCATCTTTAATACCCTGGGCAGCTCGTTTATTTTGAAAACCTGCCATCCACACGGCATCAAAGCGGCCATTACCATTTATATCAGTCCACTTATCGATATCTTGATCAAATTGAGCATCTTTATTTATATCTTCCCATTCATCAATTAGATTAGGTGTGATCGGTAACTTAGCAAAGCCAACTTTAAATTCACTTGCATGAACTTGAGCAGTCAAAACTATTCCAAATATCATAAGAGCATAAAGACTATTTTTTATATAGCGGCAGTAAATCATTCGTATCTATCAACTTTCATTACTAAATTTTGATATTTTTAATGAGCTTATAAACTTTACTATTGAATCCAATAAATTTCTTTAAAACTTATTGCAAAATCACAAAATTAAATTTTTATTTTCCAAGTAATAATTATGTGGCGGGAGTGACGGGACTCGAACCCGCGACCTCCTGCGTGACAGGCAGGCGCTCTAACCAGACTGAGCTACACCCCCACAGTTAAATTTTTCCATCTCGTGGGAGGAAATGGTGGGCGATGAGAGGTTCGAACTCCCGACATTCACGGTGTAAACGTGACGCTCTTCCAGCTGAGCTAATCGCCCGGAAAGAATGTTATATATCTATTTTAGTGAATATTCACAGATATTTATAAAAAAAATCCGACCACGCTTTGTTTAAGAGTGATCGGATTTTAAATAATCTAGTTGGCGATTAAGGTACTACATTCCTCCGCCGCCAGCATTATTAACAGCTTCTTTCAAACCTTTTCCTGCAGTGAACTTAGGTCTAGTTGACTCAGGGATTTGAATAACCTCATTGGTACGTGGATTTCGCCCTTGAGATGCTTTTCTGATTGATGTTTTGAATGTGCCAAAGCCTACCAACCTTACTTCACCTCTTGCTTTAAGAACATCAGTAATTTGGTCAAAAACTGCATTTACTGCCTTTTCTGAGTCAGATTTTTGCATACCTGTAACATCAGCTACTTTTGCTATTAAGTCTTGTTTGTTCATAACCCCCCCCTTTTTTTAGGAGTTTTTGATTCGTAATATAACTATGAGACCTGAACAACTATGTATAGTCAAGGAAAAGCCAAGAAAACTGCTAAAAATAAATAAAAAAGTGTTAAAATTGTCTAAAACTCATATTTATCAATGAGTTATAGGATTATCTGAATCTTGTTCTGCATCTTCATCAGATATTTCACTAGAAGAACTGGGTGAATCATCTTCGTCCCACTCGATCGGAAGCAAAGGTTTTGTAAGAGCAATTCTCAAAACCTCGTCAACATTATCTACAAAGATTAATTCTAAACCGTCTTTTACATTATTTGGTATGTCAGCCATGTCTTTCTCATTCTCTTTCGGGATGATAACTGTCTTTGTTCCAGCCCTTAGAGCAGCCAATAACTTTTCCTTCAATCCTCCAATACCAAGTGCTTTGCCTCGTAAAGTTACCTCGCCTGTCATGGCTATATCTTTTCTGACAGGTATTCCAGTTAATACTGAGACAATCGACGTAACCATACCAAGACCTGCTGAAGGACCATCTTTAGGTATTGCTCCCTCGGGAACATGAATATGAATATCTCTCATAGGAAATATCGTAGGCTTAATACCAAATTCAATGCATCTTGATCTTACATATGACTTTGCTGCTTGTATCGACTCTTTCATAACATCTCCAAGTTTACCTGTAATCGTCATCCTACCTTTTCCTGGCATAATAACAGACTCTATAGGAAGTATATCACCACCCACCTCTGTCCACGCAAGTCCAGTTACAATTCCAACTTGATCGTCATTGTCTATTTCTCCATACTTAAATTTTCTTACACCAGAATATTCATGAAGATTCTCTTCATCAACAACAACAGAGTCGATATCGCCTGAAACAATTTTCTTTACGGTTTTTCTAGCAATATTAGCAAGTTCTCTCTCAAGGCTCCGCACACCAGCTTCTCTTGTGTAAAACCTAATAAGCCCCAAAATAGCAGGATCTGTTAAAGTTAATTCATTTTTGTTAAGTCCATGTTTCTCTAACATTTGAGGTGCAAGATGTTGTTTCACTATTTCAACTTTTTCGTCTTCAGTATATCCAGCTATTCTTATAATTTCCATTCTATCTAGCAAGGCTGGCGGCATTCTTAATGTATTCGCTGTGGTAATAAACATTGTATCTGACAAGTCATAATCGACTTCAAGATAATGATCGTTAAATGAATTATTTTGTTCAGGATCTAAAACTTCTAGTAATGCAGACGAAGGATCTCCTCTATAGTCTGCACCTAGTTTGTCAATTTCATCTAAAAGAAACAATGGATTAGAAGAACCAGCTTTTTTCATCATTTGTAAGACCTTTCCAGGCAACGAACCAATGTACGTTCTTCTGTGTCCTCTTATCTCAGCTTCGTCGCGAACACCTCCAAGAGACATTCTTACAAACTTTCTTCCTGTTGCACGTGCTATAGATTTACCTAGAGAAGTTTTTCCTACTCCTGGGGCACCAACTAAGCACAGAATTGGTCCTTTCATCTTCTTTATTCTTTGCTGAACAGCTAAGTATTCGAGAATTCTCTCTTTTACTTTCTCTAGACCATAATGATCTTCGTTTAATACAACCTCTGCATATTTAATATCCTTTTTAACTTTGGTCTTTTTTGACCATGGAATAGTCAATAGCCAATCTAAGTAGTTTCTAATTACACTAGACTCAGCTGACATAGGACTCATCGATTTAAGCTTTTTAATTTCAGAGTAACATTTTTCACGAGCTTCTTTTGAAAGCTTAATATTTTCTATTTTATCCTCATATTCTTGTATATCATCTTTACCATCTTCACTCTCACCCAACTCTTTTTGAATAGCCTTCATTTGCTCATTTAGGTAGTACTCTCTTTGAGTTTTTTCCATTTGATTTTTTACACGTCCTCTTATTTTTTTTTCAACTTGCATAACATCAAGTTCGGCTTGTATAAAATTCATAATTTTTTCAAATCTTTCTGCTAAATCTACCGCTTCTAAGATCTCTTGTTTATCGGAAAGTTTTATTGATAAATGCGATGCAATTGTATCGCTTAATTTAGCAAGATCATCTATTTCATTAATTGTCCCAAGCACCTCCGGAGGAATTTTCTTATTTAAATTCACATACCTATCAAATAACTCTGTAATTGATTTAGATAATGCACGAAGTTTTTTATCCGTAATATCATTGTTTTCATCTATCAAATCTATATTCGAAACCAAATAAGACTCATTATCCGAAAACATATTAATTGATGCACGTTGAATACCTTCAACTAAAACCTTAACAGTCCCGTCAGGTAGTTTTAAAAGCTGCAAAACATTGGCAATAGTTCCAAAGTCAAAAAGGTCATCTTTTTTTGGATCATCAGTTGAAGCACTTTTCTGTGTAATTAGCATAATACGTTTATCTCCTGACATTACTTTTTCAAGAGCTTGAACAGATTTTTCTCTACCTACAAATAATGGTACTACCATGTGTGGGAAGACAACTATATCTCTTAGGGGTAAAACGGGTATGTTATTCTCAATCATAAAAGACTCATTATCGTTTATTTAATAAGATGTTTAATGCACATTCTAGTAAAGAGATAAATGACTTTACTACGTTTAAAATGTGTATAATTTATTTATTTTCAAGGAATAATTTAATTACAGGCTAAGCGCTTGTTTCTGAAGCTTTTTTACCTTCTGCGTATGTATAAAGCGGTCTGGCACGGCCCTCTGCGACCTCGGCATTAATAACAACTTCCTCAACGCCCTCCAAGGACGGTAATTCAAACATTGTATCAAGCAGGATGCCCTCTAAAATCGACCGAAGACCTCGTGCTCCTGTTTTTCTCTCAATTGCTTTTTTTGCTATTACACTCAAAGCATCTTTAGACAACATGAGCTTTACATTCTCCATGCTAAACAAAGTCTGATACTGTTTGACAAGTGCATTTTTTGGTTCTTGTAATATTTTTATTAGAGACTCTTCATCTAAATCAGTTAGTGTAGTCACTATCGGCAACCTTCCAACAAACTCTGGTATCAATCCGTAACTGAGCAAATCTTCAGGCTCTAAATCCCCAAGACTATTTCCACCTATTTTTTCTTGATAGCTTTTTACATTCGCTTGGAAACCAATGCCAGAGCCTTTTGATCTTTTGTTTATAATTTTATCTAAGCCAGAAAAAGCCCCCCCACATATAAATAATATATTGGTTGTATCAACTTGCAAAAATTCTTGTTGAGGGTGTTTTCTGCCACCTTGAGGTGGCACACTAGCTATCGTGCCTTCCATTATTTTCAAGAGAGCTTGCTGAACACCCTCCCCAGAAACATCTCTAGTTATTGAAGGGTTCTCAGATTTCCTGCTTACCTTATCGATCTCATCAATGTATACAATTCCTCTTTGAGCTTTCTCAACATTATAATCAGAGGCTTGCAATAACTTTAAAATAATATTTTCTACATCTTCACCAACATATCCAGCTTCTGTAAGAGTAGTTGCATCAGCCATAGTAAAAGGAACATCAAGTATTCGGGCAAGTGTTTGAGCGAGCAATGTTTTACCGCATCCTGTGGGGCCAATCAGTAATATATTTGATTTTGACAATTCAACATCTGATCTGAAACTTGAATGCTCTATTCTCTTGTAATGATTATGAACAGCCACAGATAAATTATATTTTGCATCTTTCTGGCCTATAACAAATTCATCTAATGTGTTGCAAATTTCTCTAGGAGTAGGTATTCGATTAGCTGATTTCGATTTTGTTTCTTTATTTTCCTCTTGAATAATATCGTTACAAAGTTCAACACATTCATCGCAAATAAATACTGTAGGACCTGCTATTAGTTTCTTTACTTCGTGCTGACTTTTTCCACAGAATGAGCAATACAGAGTATTTTTACTCTTACTATCATTGTTTTCTTCGTTCATACAGGTCTACTATTATTTAATTCGAATCATTTTAATGTAAGAAAAACACTAATAATAAAAAAAGACAATTGATTTTAAGAAAAAGTGTTTATAAACAGTGGATTAAATTGATTATTTGAGGCTATTTCTCAATTTTTGGCAAAATTCTTTTTTCCTGAATAGCATCAATAATACCGAATTTTTTTGCTTCTTCCGGTGACATAAAATTGTCTCTATCTAACGCCTCTTCTATTGCCTCAACAGTTTGACCTGTGTGTTTAGCATAAATTTTATTCAAATTTGATTTCATAGACAAAACTTCTTTTGCGTGGATTTCAATATCAGTAGCTTGTCCTTGAAAACCAGCAGATGGTTGATGAACCATGATACGACTATTAGGCAATGCATATCTTTTTCCCTTTTCACCGGCCGCGAGTAGAAATGATCCCATTGAGGCAGCCTGTCCAAAGCAAAGAGTAGAGACTGGAGACTGAATGAATTGCATGGTGTCATAAATTGCTAAGCCATCACTTACAACTCCTCCAGGTGAATTTATATATAACGATATTTCTTTTTCGGGGTTTTCAGATTCAAGAAACAAAAGCTGCGCTGAAACTAGAGAGGCCATATGATCATTAACTGGCCCAACTAAAAATATTATTCTTTCCTTTAATAATCTTGAATAAATATCAAAAGCACGTTCCCCTCTTCCCGTCTGTTCAACAACCATTGGAACTAATTGATCAAAAATTTTATTAGCAATCATAATTATTTCTTAGTTTTTTTAATTGTCTTTTTTTTTGCCGTTTTTTTGTTTACTTCAGTCTTTTCAGCTGAATTGACGTTATTATACATTTTGATAAACGAATCAACATCAACGTCCTTTTTTTTCAATTTAACCTTCGAAAGTATAAAGTCTACAATTTTATTTTCATATAAAGGAGCTTGAAGTTGCATCGCTGCATCCTGGTTATTTCTATAATAATCAATCACTTTTTGTTCTTGTCCTTTAAAATTACTTGCATATTCAAAAAGGGCTTTATTCATCTCTTCTGGTGTCACTGAGATTTCATTTACTTTCCCAACCTCTTGAAGAATTAAGCCCAATTCAATTCTATTTTTTGCATCTTCCTTAAATTTAGTCTCGTTATCCGAAGTTAATTTTTTGTCTTTAATTTCCTTTTGATGATCAATCGATGATGGACTTTGTGAATTTAAATAATTTGTAGATAAGTTCTGAAATTCAACATTTATAAGATCTTCAGGTAATTCAAATTTGTGAGCTGACTGAAGCTTTTCAAAGAGTACTTTTTTATCAAGATTTTTTGTTAAATCTGAGTACTCACTTTGCATTTGATTTTCAACCTTACTTTTTAGATCCTTTAAATCAGTTGCACCCATTGATTTTGCCAATTCATCATCTACCTTTGACTCAACGGGTGAACTTACTTTTTTGACATTGCACTCAAACACAGCATCGGCATTTTGTAATTCTTTTGCTGAATAATCTGAGGGAAACTTGACGTTTATTTTTTTACTATCTCCAATCTTTAGACCCACAAGACCATCTTCTAAATCCTTTATGTATCGCCCAGAACCAATCACAATTGTCTGATTTTCTGCTTTACCTCCGTCAAAATTCTTACCATCGATGGTTCCTTCATAATCTAATAAGACAGAGTCCTCTTTCTTAGCTTTATAATCACTGCCTTGCTCTTTATATGTTCTTTGAGACTTAGCGATTAGATCTATTCGTTTATCAATTTCTTTTTTATTAAGCTTTACCGAAGTTGACTCAATTTCTATTTTACTAAAGTCGGCTAATTTTATTTCTGGAAAAACTTCAAACTCAATTTTAAAGGTTTTATCAACATCTTTTTCTTCTTGTTCTTTATCTTTGTAATCAACTTTCGGTTGAGAAACGGGACGATGCTTTCCTTCTTGTATTATTTTTGAGACATTTTCATTTATTACAGCATTCAAAACTTCATTGTTAATTGCATCACCATGTTTTTGCATAATGATATTATTTGGAACTTTACCTGGTCTAAAGCCATCAATTTTTACTGATTTTTTTACTTCCTCAATTTTTGACTCTAGCTTTGTGTTAAAATCTGCAGATGCAATAGTGAACTCATAAGCTCTTTTCAAACCTTTATTTAATACTTCTTTATAACTCATATTATCTTCTTACTAACAAATTGGTGCGGATAGAGGGACTCGAACCCCCATGAGTTGCCTCACTGGTACCTAAAACCAGCGTGTCTACCAATTCCACCATATCCGCGATTAATAGAAAATGCAAAATAGACTATTTCTCAGTACTTTACATCTATTTTTTTATGGAGCTAAGGTTTTGGTTTAACTGAATTTCTTCAGGCATTGTCAATATAGTGTCAATGAAATTGTCAATGAGTTTAATCGATATTTTCAAACATTGTTTTAGTTGCCAAATTTTCTTCAATTTGAGCATAAGTCATTAAGCATGACAAATATACTGCGGCATCATCTATAAGATCATTCACGTCATTGTTAGATTTTCCGAAGAAAGAAAATAGTCCTTTACCAGCTTCGGAGTAATCAGCTTCTTTCGCATTTAAAAATTGTTTTAAAGTTGATGATTTAATTGCGTAATTTACATTCTGGGGTAAAGTTCCTGTATCTTCAAGAACTGCCATGCTGTCAAGAGCTGCAACGCTAACACCAACCACTTGACCACTCTCGTTAATTACCGGTCCACCACTGTTTCCAGATTGAATTGCTGCGTCCATTTGAAACTCAGAATAATTATCATTATATCCTGAAAGTGAGTTAACAATGCCAGCTGTAACTTTTATGTCAGAGCTGTAATTTTTCCCAAATCCGTACCCCACCGCCTTGACTTCGTCAGATCTTTCAACATCTTCTTTTGATATTTTAAAAAAACTTCTATTTTGAAATTCTGTCTTTAATAAAGCTAAATCGTTAACATTATCTGTGGCAACAACGTCTGCATTAAATTCATTTCCATCGACTATTAACTTCATGTTATTACACCCTTGAACAACATGTTCATTTGTAACAATATTGCCATTGTTGTTAATAAAAAAC
Source organism: uncultured Pelagibacteraceae bacterium (assembly GCA_902547315.1). Taxonomy (GTDB): domain Bacteria; phylum Pseudomonadota; class Alphaproteobacteria; order Pelagibacterales; family AG-422-B15; genus CACNXQ01. The sequence goes on from CACCND010000001.1 coordinate 48,615, forward strand.
CCTGAACCAGAAGCAACAGCGACTAGTTCGTCTGGATCTTTGTTTGAAAAAATAGGATTACTTATTTTTGCGTTGGGGTCTGGCATCGCGAAAGGCTCTACATATCCCTCACCGCCAAAAACTAATAATGCACCCAAATTATCCAAAAAACTCACATCATATTTTGAATATGGATAAAGTTCATAAATATCCATAAAATATTTTTTGAACCATTCTTTGTTTTCTACTTGAACTGGATAGTCATACCTTCCCCAAGTAAAAAAGCCCGTTTGAGGATCAATAAATATTTTTTGGGCATTAAAATGCCTTATATTTAAATCTGCTCTTTTTCTATCATTTTCACTTGCATTAGAATAATCATAAATCTTTTCACGGCTAGATTTATAAAATTCGCTCACACCAAAAATTTGATCGTCTTCCATAATTGCTACAAAATTTTTTGTTTCTGGCTTTGAATCATTAAACATTTTTCTTCCAGTATCTGTAAGTTTTACTCTAAAATACTGTCCAGGTTTCGCAGTTATAAACTTAAATTCATTTGAGTATTGTAATAATGTTCCAGAACTTCTTTCTAAAGGTTCTATTTTAATTTTTACAAGGCCTTCTCTTTGATACTCGCTTAAATTTCCTGTATTTTCGTTTAGTTGGAGATTTGCTGTCCAAGAGCCATTTGTTGTAATGTCAACATCTTTATAGGGATTTTTTGCTGTTGGTATGTTTATAATTTGATCAGACAGATTGCATTGGTATCTTACGTCACCGGCAAGATTACTTTTAAGTGTATATTTTGCTTCCTCTATATCCACTTCATAAGAATTACAAATTGCTGATGACTCAAAACAAGACATGCTTGTGGCGTAAGGGTAATCATAAAATTGTAAAATCTTAGGACTAAATCTTTCTCTTTCTACTTTATCATCACAATCGCCATATTCTTCGCAATTATTTTTATTTGTTTCTACATATTCTTTATATGTTTTGTCAGTTATAAGATCTCTAGTTGTTATTGTATCCTTATTTATATCAATAATTATTGATTGATTCTTATATTTCTCATAATTGAATTCTTGTTTAGGAGTTTTCTTCCACTCACCTGCTTTTCCCCCACTTATCGAAGCTGATACTTCACTTTGTTGATATTCAGTTGCATAACATTTATCTAGATGGAAATAATCTCTTTCATTCATAGGAATTATTTTTTTACTTAACGTATTTTCATTTGCTAAACTGCTTTGGCTGTCGCTTTTTGAATTATCAGAATTATTATCACACGAAATTAGGAATACTAATGTAGCAATAAAAAGAAAGTTTTTCATAAGTTGATTATATATTGTTTAGACAATAAAAAAACAATATGTGTCCGGTTATTGTCCTTAGACAATATACGATTTATTAATCACATTCTTTTAAATTGTCATAGTAACCGCTGCAGCCACGCCAACCACCTATTAAGCAGGAATTTCCAGTAAATAAATTAGTTAATAAAAGACACTCTTTATTATCCCTAACCTCAATAACATTTGTTTCATATCTAATACTAAATAGCAATATCATGAATATTAATGTGGTCATGAGAAATACTAATATGTGGCTGAAATATTTATTAAGCATTGAATAGGATCCTTAGACTAGATAAAAATTCGATTATAATAGGGAAAAAGAGACTTGAACTAAAAGTTTTTTTTAGAGTTTGATCATATTTATTTCTTAGAAAATAATTGATTAATCTAAAAAATAAATTTCCAATTAAAGCCATTAAAATAATACCGATTATCCCTCCAATAATTGAACCTAATCTAACAGACATTAACATTGGTCCTGAGAGTATGATTTGAACTATCAGGCTTATAACAAATAAAATAATTATAGCCTTTGCGGATGTAAGTGTTTCAAATGTTTTAAATTTTTGACTTAATAAAATTCCTGTAGTTGAAATCAAACCAAAAACAAAAATAGATAAAATTAATAAAAATAGCATAAAGATATTCGTCTATTTCAATATAATTTGAGAGTAATTTTGTTCATATGACGTGTCAATATATTGTCAATGGGAATGCTATATCTTATTAAATATTAGCTGTAAGTGATTGAAATGACTCTATTTGTGTTGTGAACCCTCACTGGTACCTAAAACCAGCGTGTCTACCAATTCCACCATATCCGCGATTAATAGAAAATGCAAAATAGACTATTTTTTAGATGATTACAGTAAAAATTTGAAGTGGCTAAGAACTTAGTTTATCTCATTTTTTAATCTAATTGTTCTAAGAGTGACCTCAAATTTATCAGATGATACGCCTAATCTCTTGTTCATTATTCTTCAATAAAATGTTCAATCTCTGTTTCATATTTTTCTTTTGAATTTATATAGCTAATAAAAAACTCATTTAGAAAATCAAATGGTATTGTAAATTTTTCATGCATTCTCTCATATTCAGTTTCATTATGTCGCTTTAATTCAAACGATACTCCTCTGTATTTAAAGTGCCTTTTTGAATTTGGCATTAACTTCCAAACTGTTTCTTTTGGTTTTATATTTTTGATATGAACCTCTTCATTATTATTAATTTCATTTAAAGCATTAATGACTTCGTATTCTCTAATATCAAACTCACTTTGCGACTTGGTGTCAACAATATAAAACTCAACACGAAAGACATCATTTTGATCTAGTGCTTGACATTTTTCACTTAACCTTTCTCCTGCTGGGATGAAGTTTTTTGAATTTGGTTCATATATGTCGCTGTTTGAAGTAATTATTCTAAAATTTGCATATCGGAAATCAAATAGTACATGGTTATAAAAAAATTTTTCTTTGAAGGTTGGAATAGACTTAAATTCATCAGCGAAATGATCAGAGTGATATCTAAAGCGCCATAAGTTATTTTTATATTCATAACTTGGAGATCTAAATCTATTTTTCCATTTTACGTCAGTATTAATAGCCTTATTTAAAATTTCTATAATCTTGTCATATGAATAATCAGACCACTCTTTATTTAATGAAGAAAAATAACTAGTCTTTGCCTGTACCATCTCTCTATTAAGATAAGTTTCTATAGACCTTATATTTTTTGAATAAAAGATATGGAATTTTGGATCAATTGGGTTGTGCGTTCTATAGCTAGCTATTCTATCATGAAAATTCTTAGTAATACCAAATTTTTTGTATTCATCAATTACAGCTAAATACAGTATTGGACTTTCAAATTGATAAAAGTTTTCACTCCAATCTTGTAGAGCGAAATATTTATCATCTAAAAATGACATGTTAAATCTTTACACACAAAACCAAATAACAAAATTAATAATTACAAGCAAAGTATCCGTATTTATCATAACTCTACTTGATTGTGATTTTTAAAGCGACATTTTTGGTATTCTTGACTTAAAATATTAGCTAAATCAGTCATGTCCCACACCTCATCTGTGTCTGACAGTATGGACGTTGTATCAATATTATATTCTGGGTCTTTATGTTTTTTTAAAATGATTTTTTGAGCAAATGAACCTGACCCTTGAAGGATATCTAGCCAACGCTCTGTATCATATATATAGCCATCGTCTAATAAGTAAAAAGTACGTTCGCCTCTTTGCTCAGAATACGCAACAAAGAATTCTTCTTCATAATTTTTATATTCATCGCCATTGTATGACTTCTCTATAATTTCAGCAGTAAATTTAAATCCATTATCCACTCTATTTTCAGCATAACTAGTCATATATAAATTTACATCTAGTTCATTGCAGTTTTCTTTATTCATCGATATGGCGAGCATATTTTCTGAGACGATGCCAAAAGCATCAATATTTATCCATTCTTCATCACTTTCATGGTCAACGCTCCAATAAGTAGTACTTGCTTTAGCTAGGAACGAATAACTTAAAACAGATATAAAGGTCACGATTACAATAAGAAAACTAAAAATTAAACTGGGTTTTTTTATTTTAGCGGGTTTAAGATGCTTATTATTTTTTGATGGATTGATAAAGAGTGTTGCCTCGTGAATGTATGATCGGGGGCTAATAACTTGGAACTTTTTATTCATTAATTTTCCTTTCTGAGATTTGATTCTCTCACTTTAGAAAAATTATTTGTCCTAAAATTGCCTAGAGTGTGTCCTCATGGTGTCAATGTACGTCCTATAACTTATTAAAAAATCAGGAATGACGTGTCCATGTAGCATAGGAAAGCGGTGATTCATTGAGCTTTTGCCTTATGCTTTTCCACTTTGGCAAAAAACCATCAAGTAGCTTATAAAACTTTTTGTTATGTCTAGTCTCAATAAAGTGAATTAGCTCGTGTACAATAACAAACTCTAACGCATCTCTATCTTTGTGCACTAACTCGGTGTTAAGCCTAATAGATTTAGATGATGGAGAACAACTTCCCCATTTAGTTTTCATTCGTTGAATATAGATCTTCTGGACACTTAGATTAAACTGACACTCCCACTGTGCTATAATCTTAATTGCTTTATGCCGCAACTGTTCTCGATACCAACGTTCTAATATTTGTTTCTTTACCTGGGTGCTTGCATTGTCACATACCCGCAGGATTAAATGCTTCCCTTTTAGTTCAACATGATTGCCTCCACCAGAATTTTTAATTTTTAGAAGATACCGCCTACCCCAAACATTGATGCTTTCCCTATTTATCAACTCTCGTTGCGACTCGCGTGCTTGATTAGCCAGCCGATGATGATGACGCTTTATCCATTCAAGTTTTGTCAGAGCAAATGCTTTAACAGTTTGTATGTCGATATCTAAGGGTGCAGAGACTCTCACCATGCCTGCTGGCGGGTGAACAGTTAGGTGTATATTTTTAATATCTTTTTTAGTGACCTCAACATCAAAGCCACCAATTGAATGACGCTCAGCCATTAATATCCTACCTGCTGTTTAATAATAGCAAACAATCTTTCAACTTCAGTCTTATTTTCTACAATTGCATAAATGGCTTGCTTTACACGTTGTTCTTTAGGTCCATTCCCACGCCAACCATCTGGAATATTTTCAAGTAGATGTTCATGAAGGGCAATCACCTTCTCTTCATTCTCACCCATATTATTATAAAGAGCACGAAGCTCAGGTGTGTTGATTGATGCAGGCATTTCTTCACCTCTGCCGTCTTGTACCTGTTTGGCTAACTCAGCAATCTGTGCAAGATAAGCCTCATAGTCTAACGCTTGCGACTTTCTTTGTTGGATGATTTGGTCAAGCAAGTTAGACATCTTATCAAAAAAGGCAGGGTCATTTAACTGACTCTTTAAAAGCACGCTACGTACATTATTTTCGATTATTTCTGATATGCCTTCTTTTGATTTCACCGACTTCGCTAAGCGTTCGTTGATTGCAGCAGCAGCGCCACTTTTCACAATCAGTTCAACTAGTGACATATTGTCAAAGTCAGAGATAGGTCTTGGTTCATCAGCTTCAATATATGTGTCTATCAAACGCCTCATATCAGCTTCATAGGCTTTAAGATCAAGATATTCACCGCTTGCATTTTTCACAATATCCGAAGCATCTTTGAAATGTTCAATGCGAGACTTGATATGCCGCCTCTGATGATCATTATAGCCTGCCGCTTCCATATCATTGGCAATATTCGCATAAGCACGAACAAGGGCGGCAGTTAGCTGATACAATGCTTGACGCTTTTGCGCTGTGGCGTCCAAATCGTCCGCGACTTCTGAATTGCCACAGAAATATCGAATATAGTTTAGTGTTTCTTTAGGTGGCTCAACAGGCTCACACAGCTCTTCAATAGCTTCTATTGCAATATCTAATCGGTTGCGACAAAGCTCTAACCTGTCATTAACTGTAATCTCTGGGCGAGGTTGCCCATCCTCATGGTCAAGCTCTTCAGTATAAACCGCCATCGCGTTCTCAACCTTTCTAAACAGGTCTTTATAATCAACAATATAACCGTAATCTTTATCTTCACCATCTAACCTGTTGGTTCGGCAGATAGCCTGAAACAACCCATGATCCTGCATCTTCTTATCGATATAAAGATATGTACAGCTTGGCGCATCAAAGCCTGTCAGCAATTTATCGACTACAATCAAAAGCTTCATGTTCCAGGGCTCTTTAATAAAAAGTCGCTTTGCTTCATCCTCATAAGTTTCTGTCTTGGTCTTGCCCGGCTTGGTATATACATCTTTGAGCATTTCTTCATAGATACGAAAAATAGTTTCCTTGTCTGACTCAGATGTTGCTCCTGTATCTTCAAGCGAGATGTCACTGCCATGAGGATTATAAGATGTTATAACTGCACATCTACTATTCAACTCTGTCTGATTGAAAAGCTGGTAATAGCTACAAGCCTCATAAATTGAACCTGCAACAAGAATTGCATTTCCTCTATTTGTGGAAAGACGTGGCTTTGTATTAAAGTCAAAGATGATATCATTAATCACCCTACCTATTCGTGACTTTGAGCTTAGCACGGTTTGCATAGTGCCCCATTGTTTTTTAAGAGCTGCCTTTTGCCAATCATTCAGGCCTCTAGTCTTTGCCTCAAACCACGCATCAATCTTATCCTGGGAGCCAAGTGTTTGGTCTACATCACGCGCTTCATAAGACAGGTCAAGCACCACCCCGTCATCGACAGCCTCAGCAAAGAGATAACGATGAATATAACCCCCAAAGACTTGCTTCGTTGTTTCCTTGTCAGCCTTCAACAGCGGTGTACCTGTGAAGCCAATGAAGGTCGCTTCAGGCAATTGAGCTTTCATCAGACGGTGTAACTTACCTGATTGAGTGCGGTGACACTCATCAACAAGAACAAAGATATCACCATATACAGAAACATTATATTCTCTCAACTGTTTGATATAGGACTCAAAGTCTTCAACACCATGCTTGCCAAATTTATGAACAAGAGAGCTCATCAAGCGTGGGCTTGTCTGACTCAGTTTAGATAAGAGATCACGGCCACTTATTGCACGTTCGATCTGCTCACCAGCAGCCGCGAAGATACCTTCAATTTGTTTATCGAGTTCATCTCGATCTGTTATAATAGCTACACGCGCATCAGGAATATTTTCCAAAATCCATTTTGCCAGTAGCACCATAACGATGGATTTGCCACTGCCTTGGGCATGCCAGATAATACCACTCTCATGTCGTCTTATGTATGCCTGTGCTGCCTTCATGCCAAAATATTGATGTACTCTTGGCAGCTTTTTTACACCACCATCAAACAACACAAAGTCATATAGAAGTTCAAGCAAACGTGATTTCTCAAACATCTTACAGAGATATTTATCCAGTTTATAGCCTTCATCCAGCTCCTCATCTTCTTTCCAATTCAGGAAGAAAGGCTCAGGCGTACCAATTGTGCCATAGCGCAAACCCTCTGCGTCACTGCCAGCCATCACTAACTGAACCGTTGGATAAAACCATTCATTAAAACGGGGTTGTTGATTAGAAATGCTCTGACGGATACCTTCAGTGATTGCAATTTTACTGCGCTTTAACTCTAGAACTCCGATTGCAATACCGTTGATATAGAAAACAACATCGGGTCTGCGTTCCAAATTACCGCGAAGTGTAACTTCTTCTGCAAGTGCAAACTGATTTAACTCTGAGTTTTGCCAGTCAATCAGGTGAATGGTTTCAGTTGGCCTGCCAGCATCAACTTTTACCTGCACACCATAGCGGAGTAAATTATAGGTTTCCTGATTGCGTTGATAAAGGGATTTGCTACTGTCCGTTGCTGCTCGTTTTAACAGATCTATCGCTCTGGAGATTTGAACTTGGCTATAGCCACGTGCGGTTAGGTTTTGAGAGAGCAAGCCCTCTTCAATATTGCTGTTATTATCACGGTCACGCCAATCCCCAAGATAGTCATAGCCCATCTGACCGCTAAATAACTTAATCAGCCTTTTTTGAGTCACGATTTCTGGTTGTGATAGGCGGCTCATATCAGGCGAGTCCTCCCTGTCAGTAACTCTTGCATCATGCCCGCTTTAACTTTTTTTGCTTTATATAATTCTTTGTTCAGTGCTGTGATCTCATTTCTAAAATTAGTAATTGTCTCTACAATTTGTCTCTGTTTTCTTATTTCAGCAGGAATTTTAAACACAAATTTAGCCATATCTTGAGCATAGATGTGATAGACCGTAGTACCTGACACCAAGGATAAAATCTGATTTTCCAAATACCGTATTACTTCACTTAAAAAACCACCATAAAGGCGTTGTGGATGCGGTTGTATTATCAAGATGTCACCACCAATAACAACGTTTGGCTTTGATAAGTAACTTGCTTTAGCTAAACCTGATGGAGTTACATCAGAAGTTGGCATTAGCACTTCTCCACCTTTTGATAATACTATGTCTTGATCAAGATTAGTATGACTAAAGACCTCTGTTATTTGTGCATCATACTTGGTAAAAAGTTCACCATAATGAACACAAGGTAATTTACCGCTTTCGGACAATTGGGATTTTGCAAGATGCTTGCCCTTACCAAAAGTTACGATATCTCCCAACACAACCCTTTCTGAATTATCGCCTCTCACTTCGAGAAGATTTTTTTTCACTGAACTTAAGATACACTCTTTCTTCTCAATCAGTTTTTTAAGAGATGCAATCAGCGCATCAGCATCACTCAGTGCCTCAACGATCGCCTGCTGTTCTTTGGGGTCTGAAGGTGCCTGAAAAGTAAACTTTGTAATATCCTTCTGATACAGGTGATTAATTGTAGAACCGGCACTAAGCTCCTTCAAAAATTTTTTAAAAATATTAGAACTAAAAACATGAAACAGAAAGTCAGGGATTATATGTGACGTCATTGGCCTAACAACAAACACACCACTATTAAGTGTAGCAGGCATCGGTATATTTTTGACAATAGCAACTTTTCCTATTGTTCCATCCTTAGTTATCAGCACATCCCCTTTAGCGAGTTGAATATTCTTATCTTGTTCGTAACGGTCTTTTTTGATGTGCCAGCAGTTACTCCAATCAATAATTCCGTTTTTAAAGTCTGTTCCAGTCACTAAAAGATATTGACCTGTTGCCAAATATTCCTTTGTTGTTAGGCCTTGCCAGCCTATCCTTGCTTTAATGTTAAAGCCGGTTGATAAATTAAGTTTAACCCAATCACTTTGCAGTGTGTTCTTACCAGACAAAGCTATCATCATGAAAACCCCATAGCTTTAAGATGCTGTTTCACCTTATTTGAAAGCTCATCAGCTTGCTGCTGGATCTGAGGTAAAGTTGTATCATATCGCTCTGCCAGCTCCTTCAGCCGTCTGGTTAGACTTTGCAGCACTGCTTGATTAGCCTCAGCAATCATCATCTCTAGAGTTGCCAGCCATTTATTATGAACCACAATCTCTTTAACTTCATCTTCTGTTAGGTTTCGATAATGTTCTAGCACGGCCTTATCTAACGCTTCATCCTTGTCTTTCACTTGTTTTTTGAGTGCAGCAATCACTTTGTATTGATTTTCCCAATCATGCAAGACTGACAGCTCATCAGCAAATTCAGTATTACCTTTAATCTCTTTGATGCGAGAGTTTACTTCTTTTTTATTCACCTTATCGAAATCAGCAAATACACCATCATCACCTGACTGAACTTCAACCATTTCAGCAAGAGTTTCCTCAGCAGATTTAAGGTCAGCTTGTTTGGCATCTAATGTGGCTTGTTCATCAGCAAAGGCACAAGAAACAAGCAGCGGCTTCGGCAGGAAGTCACACGCCCAACCGACATCTTTTTCCTGTCCCTTCTTCTTCCCCTGCTTAATAATTTCAATCACACGGTAAGGCTCTGCTATCCAACCCTCTGCCGCTATTTGATAGAAATCATCTGATAGCACCTCTTCCCAATAGTTCATGATTAATTGGTAAATATCATAAGGGTCTATCAAGGGCTGGCTTTTGTAGTGTTCAAGTAATCCATCTGCCAGCAGATTAATTCTCTGCTTTGGCTTGATGCCAATCTGTAACGCCATTAGGTCATCAACCACTTGAGCATGCCACGCCTGATAATGCGCAGCTGCCTGTGCTTCAAAGGCTTTGTAATCAGCATGACTTGAAATCGTATCGCTTATCGCATTCGTTGATACATTAAAGGATAAATATCCTTCTCGCTTTGGCGACAGCAGCTCCTTGCGAAGTTTGGTAAACTCTTGCCAATAGTCACTCAGCGCGTCGATATCTGCTTGCGGGATGCCGCCATTAAGGTGAGCATCAATATCCTGAATATCTTCAACCTTATTGCTAGTGATATAGCGCGGCAAATTAAGGTTGTGATCTTGTTCAAGAATTTCAGCCATTGGCACAAAACGCGCATAGCCAGTGATATCATTGTCTTGCTGATACGCGTCCACTATGCGATGCACATCCATTTCACGCAAGCGGTTCTTTGGCCCATCTTTCATAAAGCCATCGCTTGCATTGATCATAAAAATTCCATCACGTGTGGCTGCCTCTGACTTATCCAACACAATGATACAGGCAGGAATACCCGTTCCGTAAAACAGGTTAGCTGGTAGGCCTATAATTGCCTTTATATAGCCACGCTTTAAGATGTTTTTTCGGATTGTCTCTTCTGAATTTCCACGAAACAGTACACCATGAGGTAAAATGACTGCAGCTTTACCATTCGATTTCAGCGAGCGGATGATATGCAGCATGTACGCATAGTCACCCTGTTTGTTTGGCGGTATACCATAATGTTGAAATCGCTCATGGACATCTTGGTCAGGTGTAAGTCCATTGCTCCAACGCTTGTCGCTAAATGGTGGGTTGGCAACCACATAATCAAATGTTTTAAGACTGCCATGTTCTATAAATTTTGGATCAGATAACGTATTGCCTTGCATGATTTGTGAGGTCGGATTGTCATGCAGAATCATATTCATCTGCGCCAAGGAAGCTGTGGCACTCTCTTGCTCTTGTCCATAAAGGGTAACATTACCAGTTGCCTCATCACTTACTTTCAACAACAAAGAGCCAGACCCGCATGTAGGATCATAGACGGTCGTGCTGCTAGAGGTCTTATCCTGACTAATTCCAAGGACTAATGCCATGATGCGGCTAACTTCAGATGGAGTATAGAACTGTCCTTTGCTCTTACCACTCTCAGAGGCAAAGTGGCGCATTAAATATTCATACGCATCACCAAGAATGTCATCTCCATCTGCGCGGTTGTGGGAGAAATCCAACTCTTTCTTTTCAAATACAGCAATTAGATTAGTCAATCTGTCCTGCATTTCTTTACCTGAACCAAGTTTCTGGCTGTCATTAAAATCAGGGAGGTTACCTAAATCATTGGCGTCTTGAAGGGGGCCCACAATGCGCTTATTAATTTGGTCTCCAATATCAGAGGTTCCTTTTAGTTTTACCAAATCAGCAAAACTTGCTCCCTCTGGTACAGTAATTTCAGCATAAGGCTGACCAGCATATTTATCGGAGACATATTTAATAAAGAGTAGGACAAGCACATAATCCTTATACGCAGCAGGTTCAATGCCTCCGCGCAGTTCATCACACGCTTTCCAAATAGATGAATATAGTTCTGATTTCTTAATTGCCATTATCTATACTTTCTAACTTATTTGATATCGTATCAACTACGATCGTAAAAAATACTCCTCAACTGTTACTCAACTTTTTATAAGCACACTGTAAACTAAAACCTAAATGTATATCAATTCACCATGTAAACTTTTGGAATTAATTACAGGCAATTTGCCCCATAATGTATAGGCGAATATGGTATCTATATGTATTTAAATAGTTTTATATGGTAGACAAATACAGACATGATCTCTAATTTTTCGCAGTTTTGTGTAATGTTGAGAGGAAAACTCGGTGTCTACCAATTCCACCATATCCGCGATTAATAGAAAATGCAAAATAGACTATTTTTTAGATGATTACAGTAAAATATTTAAATTTGATGCTATAGTTTTGACCATTAATTATGAGAAAAAATATTGTATTTTTAGATAGGTCCACTTTTCCATCTAATATTTTATTTCCAAAACTTGATTTTGATCACAAATGGAAAAACCATAATTTTACGAAGGTAGAAGAAGTCAAAAAAAGAATTGAGAAAGCACATATAATTGTTACCAACAAAATTGAACTGAATAGAAATAATTTATCTGGTGCAAAAAATTTAGAACTAATTGCGATAACTGCAACGGGAACAAACATAATAGACTTAGAGTACTGCAGAAAATATAACATCTCCATATGCAATCTAAGAGACTACGCTTCTATTTCGGTTGCTGAACACGTTTTAACTCTCATGCTTGCGCTTTCTAAAAATATTAAAGGTCTTGAGAAAGATATAGGCAGGAGACTTTGGCAAAAAAGAAAAGTATTTTCATTACTTAGCAGAGATATAAATTACCTACATGGTAAAACATTGGGTATCATTGGAAAAGGTTCAATCGGTATGAAAGTTGGCAGAATGGCTAAAGCATTTGGAATGAATATTAATTATTTTTCAGTAAGAAATTATAAAAAAACTCAATTCTTAAAATTCTTATCATCTCTTGACTATTTATCTATTCATTGTCCCTTGAATGAGAAAACAAAAGACCTCATAACAATTAAAGAATTAAAAATAATGGAAAAAAATATGATCTTAATTAATACTGCTAGGGGTGGTATAGTTAATGAAAATGATCTAGCAAAAGCATTAAAACAAAAAATCATTGCAGGAGCTGGAATTGATGTCACAACTAGTGAACCTCCAAAAAAATCTCATGCTTATTATAGCATATTAAATGAAGCAAATTTCATTTGGACACCCCATACTGCATGGGCATCAAATGAAACCTTGCAAGAAGCAATCAATCAATTAATAAAAAATATAAATTCTTTTTATAAAGGTAGAAAAAGAAATATCGTTTAAGCCTTTTTTATTCCGGCGCACTTTTTTGAACAGTATATTACTCTGTCCCAGTTCAATCTCCATTTTTTTCTCCAGTTGAAAGGGCGATTACAAACTGGGCATATTTTAGATGGCAAGTTTTCTTTTTTCATGATCTAATTATTAAATAATATGAAATTGTTTCAAGTCCATACAGGTTTTTATGATCCTAATATTTCAGATGGCTTTTACGAAGGACATACTAATATCTTTGTCTGCGCAAGAGATGAAAAAGAAGCTCGAGAAAAAGTGAAAGAAAAAGAAGAATATAAGAAATTTAAGATGCACATCGATGGTGTTCAAGAAATGGATACAGTAGAAGGATATAAAATCAAATTAGTTAAGTCTTAGTTTTTACATTTTCCATTCATAAAATTATTATAAATTTCTATAATTTGATCATTACTTAATGTTGTTCTCGTTCTAACAACTCCATGTCCACTTCTTTCAAATAAGCTGTCGATTACATAACATTTTTTTTCGTTAGAAATGTTTTCTGACTCAAGTCCCTGCAGTATCGATGACTCCGATAATTCTGCATTGTACATGACAATTCCTTTATCATTTGTAGTGTCTAGGACAAGAAATCTCTCTTCATTCATATTAGAATTCCATTCTAGCCATTTATTATTCATTTCATAAGGATTAATGTTTGGATCATTATCATAAGCAAAATTTACCCAATATTTACCCATTTGGTTTGCTAATTGTAAGTCAGTATCCATTTTTTCAGGATCATATAGTAACTGTGCAATTGAAGTTTTATTTTCTTCGGTCAAACTTTTAGTTTTAAATAAAAATCCCAACTCCATTGCATGCCCTGCGCCGATTAGGAAAGACCAATCACCCGGTTCTTCATCCCAGTCAAAACGATAAGCGAATACAGGTGAAGTATTTTGAAGTGAGGAAAATCTTGAAGGAAGATGAGTTGCCCCTAAAATAGTCGACTCAGTCATATACTTTGAATAAATATCATAATATTGAGAGTCTTTAGGCTTAATATAAAAATTAAATCTAGAATCTAGCCATGATAAAAAACCTAACGGTCTATTTATGAAATATTCGTCAAATACCATAAATAACTTTTCTTCATCGCGAGTACTTCCAAAGATAATCGGTTTATCATGCATTTTTTTTAACTCAAATGATTTATATAGTCCCTCTTTTGGTATAACGTTTCCATCTGGTAAAATGTTTGGAACATCAACAAGGTTATTTTGATCTACAGATCTTCTATAAAAATTAAGGATTTCATCTACTGATAATGAATATAGGAAATCTTTTTTTGCAAGTTGGTCTTCTAGTTTCTTATTCTTGATTGTCGCTAAAGCTTTTAAAAGCGTATTTGACCCAACCTCGTAATCATTCTCAGCTGTGATAAGTTCATCTGATACCAAATATCCACTTTGAGAAATTGCTTTAGTAAATAATCTTTCACTTAATGGAGAGATCATTAGAGAATTAATGTTTCTTGCCCCTGCTGACTCACCGAATATAGTAATGTTTTTTTCATCTCCCCCAAAATAGCTGATATTTTTATTAACCCACTCTAATGACTTAATTATGTCTAAAGTTCCATAATTTCCTGATGCGTCGAGAGCGTTGTCAGCATTAATATTAATAGCTGAATTATAAAACCAGCCAAATGGACCTAGTCTATAGTTGATTGTCACAAGTATAATTTCATGATCAAGTGCAAAATCTCCATCAGTATAAATCACATCGGCCCCATACCCAGACACATTTGATCCACCATGGATCCATACCATAACAGGTAATTTAGTCTCAGAATTTTTTGCTTTTTCAGATACGAAAATATTTAAATACAGACAGTCTTCACTTCCGATAATTTCGCCCACGGTAAAACCCTCTTCAATTGAGTCAATGGTTCCAGCTAACTGCGGACATCGATTAGGTCTTTCTACTGCTAGTCTTGTTTCCTCGTATTCATTTACATCTCTTGGCGCTTTCCATCTTAGCTCACCAACGGGTGGTTGTGCATAGGGTATTCCAAAATAGGCGTATAATTTATTATTATTTGTTTCCTCTAGAATAGTTCCAGTAAAAAGAGTGTCGGGTGTTTGTATATTTGTGCTGTCAGAGGGCTTATAATCGAAAGCCATCACGCTGCTGAATTGCAATAAATAAGCTAAAATAAGTAAAATGTATTTATTTCTCATATTTTGTAAGTTCTTTAATAACATACGGAATTTTATCTACAAGATCTTCCGCAATAAGCCCTGGTCCAATTAATTCGCCTAATCTTGAGTGTATCCATGCTCCAGCACAAGCTGCATCAAAGGCATTCATCTTGTTATCACCAACAAGTGAAGCGATGATTCCAGCAAGAACATCACCTGATCCTGCGGTTGCTAGATATGGAGCTTCGCTTGTATTTATTACAACATTACCTTCTGGGTCAGCAATAACTGTATCAGCACCTTTAAGTAAAACAATACTGCCTGCTAATTTGGCTGCCTCAACGCTCTTGATTACTTTATCGTCCATTAACGCAATACCTTCACCAAATAGTCTCTTAAATTCACCCTCATGAGGTGTGAGTATTGTATGCGGATAAGTATCTATAAATAGTTCATCTGGGTTATTTTCAAAACATGTAATTGCGTCAGCATCAATTACACAATAATCCACAAAAGCCAGTGCCATTAAAGTTCGAGCTTTTGTCTCTTCGTTTACTCCATTTCCAGGGCCTATGAGAACACTAGAAACTCTTTTATCTTTTAAAAGTTTTTGAAAATCATTTTTTTCTTTTATCACTGATAGTAATTCAACTGAGATTTGTGGTTCTAATATTTTTGCAGTTTCTTCATCGCAGACCATCGTTACTGCTCCTGCTCCAACTCGCATAGCTGATCGACCTGCTAATCGAGCCGCTCCAGTTTGAAACTGTGGACCTGTATTAATAACAAGCATCCCTCTTGAATATTTATGATCGCTTGAAACTGGAAATGGAAAATTTTTAATCCATAATGATGGATTATTTTTTTTTATATTCGGCATAATTTTCTCAAATACATCTTTTTTAATTCCAATATCCTCAACTACTATTTCTCCACAATATTTTTTTCCAGGGTATAGATAATGACATTTTTTTTTATTAAAAAAAGTAATTGTTTTTGAAGCTTTAAAAGCTTCACCAAGAACAGCAGATGTATCACCATTAATTCCAGATGGAATATCAACGGAGTAAACATCTAATTTAGATTGATTAATATTATTTACTAACGAAATTAAATCATTTGACATTGTCCTTGATAGCCCTGTACCAAACAAAGCATCAACTACATAACAATAATTTGATATACTTTTAATTTTGGAAATAAATAATGAGTTATTAAGTTTTTGTTTATAATATAAATTGTCATTACTCTCCTTGGCTTTATTAATAGGACAATAAATATCAATCTCCATACCTTGCTTTAAAAGGAGGTCTGCTGCTACGTAGCCATCACCGCCGTTATTTCCCGGACCACAAATAAAGAGTGCCCTTTTACCTTTTTGAATAGGAAGATTAGCGAAAACTTTCATACCTGCATTAAACATTAGATCCAAGCTAGAAATACCTGACTCAATTGTTAATAAGTCGGCCTTTGCCATTTGTTTATTGCTAAGAATGTATTGAGTCATTTATTAGAATTCGCCTCTAAGTGCATGTTTTAAATAAAGATATGTAAATTTTTTCGTTATTTATATTTAAATCTATATGTCAATTTGGCATAAAAACATTATATATACATTCTATCATTAATTTTAACTTCTTTCAGAAAATTAATGTATAAAACTTTAGAGTTAACACATATATGAAAAAAATCGAAGCTGTTATAAAGCCTTTTAAAATAGATGATGTAAAAGAAGCACTAGAAAAAGTTGGGGTGCGTGGGATCACTATATCTGAAGCCAAAGGCTTAGGTAGGCAAAGAGGTTTTACTGAAGTTAACACTGGTGTTGAATATGGTGATTTTCTTCCGAAAATAAGATTAGAAGTAATCTTACAAGATGATCTTGTCGATACGGCCGTCGAGGCGATAAGGGCTTCGGCAAACACAAATCGTATAGGTGACGGTAAAATATTTGTTTCTAACGTTGAAACAGTTATGAGAATTCGTACAGGCGAGACTGGTTCGGACGCATTATAAATTAAATTCAGGGAGAAATTAATGTCAGAGATGAAAACATATGAATATATATGGCTTGATGGTTATACGCCAGAGCCTTTTATGAGAAGTAAAGTAAAAGCAACCGAAGAAAAATCAGCACCGGACTGGTCTTTTGATGGTTCATCTACTCAACAAGCAGAGGGGGGAAGCTCCGACTGTCTTCTTCTACCTGTTCAAACTTATTCTAATCCAAATGGACATGATTTAGTAATGACTCAGGTACAGGCTGCAGACCATACAACCCATCCATCTAACTTTAGAGCTGCTGCAGCGGAGGTTGTTTCTGATGAATGGTGGTTTGGTTTTGAACAAGAATTCTTTTTAACTGACGCTAAAACTGGTGAACCGCTTGGCTGGGAAGATGGCACTCCAAGGGAACAAGGTGAATTTTATTGTGGTGTTGGAGCGGGCAATGTTGTTGGCAGAGCGATATCAGATGCGCATCTTAAAGCTTGTATAGATCTTGGGATTACACTTACTGGAACTAACGCAGAGGTTGCATTGGGCCAATGGGAATATCAATGCTTTGGAAAAGGCATTAAAGCAGCTGATGATTTATGGGTAAGTCGATATTTACTAATGAAAACTGCTGAAGAACACGGCGTTGGAGTGAACTTTCACCCAAAACCCAAAACTGGTGATTGGAACGGTTCTGGTATGCACACTAATTTTTCTAATGAACAAATGAGATCATCTGGATCAGAAGAATTGTTTACATCAATGTGCGATAAGCTTGGAAAAGTTCATGAAGAAGGTATTGCGGCTTATGGGTCGGACAATAATATGAGGCTTACCGGACTTCATGAAACACAAAGTATCGATAAATTTTCTTATGGTGTAAGTGATAGAGGTGCTAGTATACGTATTCCAGTTTATACTGTTGAACATAATTGGAATGGGTATCTTGAAGACAGAAGACCAGCATCGAATGCTGATCCATACAAAATTGTATCGCATATAGTTGGGACTTTGACTAAATAAATTCCATAATTAGGGGATCATATGGGTACTGCAAATGAAGTACTAAAAAAATTTAAAAATGGTGAAGTCAAGTATCTCGATATGAGATTTACTGATCCAAAAGGGAAGCTTCAGCATTTGACGATGGATGGTACAGCAGTAGACGATGATCTCCTAAACAGTGGGGTCTTCTTTGATGGATCCTCTATTTCGGGATGGAAGGCTATTAATGAGTCTGACATGGTACTTAAGCCAGATCTGTCCACAACAGTGATGGATCCTTTTACTGCTCAACCAACATTAATTGTATTTTGTGATGTCCTTGATGCAGTTTCAAAAGAACCATATGAGAGAGATCCAAGAGGAACTGCAAGAAAAGCAGAAGAATATGTCAAAGCAAGTGGAATTGGCGATACAATATATATGGGCCCGGAAGCAGAGTTTTTTATATTTGATGATGTAAAATTTCAAGTTGATATGAATAAATCGATGTTTGAAATTGATAGTACTGAAGGCCCATATAATTCTGGGCGATCATATGAAAGTGGTAATTTGGCACACAGACCAGGTGTAAAAGGAGGATATTTTCCTGTACCGCCTGTTGATAGCGCACAAGATATAAGAACAGAATTTCTTGAAGAATTAAAAAATTTAGGACTAAAGATGGAAAAACATCATCATGAAGTTGCTCCAAGTCAGCATGAATTGGGACTGAAGTTTGATACTTTACTTAAACAGGGTGATGCTATGCAGCTTTATAAGTATGGCGTGCACATGGTCGCAAATGCATTTGGTAAAACTGCTACATTTATGCCTAAGCCAGTTAAAGGAGATAATGGAACTGGAATGCACACACACCAATCCATATGGAAAAATGGCGAACCTCTATTTGCAGGAGATAAATATGCAGGCTTATCCGAGATGGCATTGCATTACATTGGTGGGATTATAAAACATGGAAGGGCACTTAACGCGTTTACGAATGCTAGCACAAACAGTTATAAGAGATTGATACCAGGGTTTGAGGCTCCTGTAATACTTGTATACTCAGCAAGAAACAGATCTGCCTCGTGTCGAATACCTATTTCAGATAATCCGAAAGGAAAAAGAGTTGAAGTAAGGTTTCCAGATCCTTCTGCAAATCCTTATTTAGCATTTTCAGCAATGCTAATGGCGGGGATGGACGGTATAAAAAATAAAATTGACCCAGGAAATGCTGCCGATGAAGATCTTTATGAATTACCAGATGCAGAGGTTAAAAAATTACCAACTGTTTGCGGTTCTCTTAGAGAGGCACTTGAGGCGGTAAACGAAGATAGAGCTTTTTTAACTGAAGGTGGAGTTTTCACCGATGACCAAATTGATGCATATATAGACCTAAAAATGGAAGATGTATATGACCTAGAACACTCGCCTCACCCTATTGAATACAAAAACTATTTTAGTGTGTGACAAATTAGTTGAATTCTTATGGGTGACCTTTGTAAATAAAATGCTATATATATTTAAATGGAATTAACAACAGAACACGAAGAATTAAAGAGATCAGCTCTTAAATTCGTTGAAGATGAAATTAACCCTTATGTAGACGAGTGGGAAGAAAATGAAATTTTCCCGGCTCATGAGTTATTCAAAAAATTAGGTGAACAAGGATTTCTTGGAGTAACTAAACCTGAAAAGTACGGTGGATCAGGTTTAGATTACTCATATGGAGCAGTTCTTAATGAAGCATTGGCACATATTAAATGTGGTGGTGTTCCTATGGCTATTGGTGTACAGACAGATATGTCAACTCCGGCATTGGCGCGCTTCGGCAGTGAAGAGATATGCAATGAATTTTTAAAACCATCTATTACTGGAGATCTTGTTTCTTGCCTTGGTGTTTCTGAACCAAGTGCTGGATCTGATGTAGCTGCTATTAAAACTCATGCGATTAAGGATGGCGATGATTACGTAATCAATGGATCAAAAATGTGGATTACAAATGGCACTCAAGCAGACTGGATGTGTATGCTTGCAAACACTGAAAGTGACCAAAAAAATAAACATTTAAACAAATCTCTTATATGTGTACCTCTTAAGGAAAATGGCAAAAGAGCAAAAGGTGTCACGATCAATCGTAAATTAAAAAAAATGGGTATGCATTCGTCTGATACTGCAGAAATATTTTTTGACAATGTAAGAGTGCCGCAAAAAAACTTAGTGGGAGAAGAAGGTAAAGGCTTTATTTATCAAATGATGCAGTTTCAAGAGGAAAGACTTTACGCAGCTATTGCTGGCTATACTGGCTGTGAGTTAGCTATTAATGAGACTATTAATTATACGAGGCAAAGAAAGACATTTGGCAAGCCAATTTTAGACAATCAGATTGTTCATTATAAACTTTCTGAGCTTATGACTGAGGTAGAAGCTTTAAAAGCTCTTACATGGAAAGGAATTGAGATACATGTAAATGGTGGTGATTGTACAAAGCTAGCTTCAATGTCAAAGCTAAAGGCGACAAGGCTCTCTAGAAAAGTTAATGATGAGTGCTTACAATATTGGGGTGGTATGGGTTATATGGATGAGTCACCTATTTCAAGAGCGTATAGAGATGGACGTTTAGGTTCGATAGGCGGTGGATCAGATGAAGTAATGCTTGGCATTATCTCAAAATATCTCGACATTCTTCCAGGAAAAAATTAATTACATTCTTGCAACGCCAAAAGTATTTGGCTTTAGCTCTCTTTTGTCGCCGTCACAAATAATGTTTAAGCATTCACCTAAAATCTGTCTAGTATCCTTTGGATCAATAATTCCATCATCCCATAATCTTGCTGAGCAAAATATTGCTTCACCTTCCTCACGATACTGATCAATTATTTTCTGCTTCATCCCTTCAAGCATTTCAAGGTTCTCTCCATATATTTTTTTAGGATCTTGACCTTTTCGTTCAGCGCCTTCAAGAGCTACTTGAGCCATTGTTCGAGCGGCCTGTTCACCCCCCATTACACTCATTTTTGCATTAGGCCATGAGAATAAAAATCTAGGATCATAAGATCTACCAGCCATTCCATATTCTCCCGCTCCAAAAGAGGCTCCTATCCTGAGAGTTATTTTAGGAACGGTACAATTGGTAACTGCTTGAATCATCTTTGATCCATGTCTTATCATTCCTTTTGCTTCCTCCTTTGTTCCCACCATAAAGCCAGTTATATTTTGAAGAAAAATTAGCGGTGTATTAGATTGAGAACAAATTTGTATGAATTGAGTGGCTTTATTGGCACTCTCAGAAAATATTGGTCCATTATTTCCTAAAATACCAACCTTGTATCCTTGAATAGTTGCATGTCCTGTTATGAGAGTTTTACCCCAGCCTTCTTTAAATTCTAAGAAATCAGAACCATCAACGATTCTAGCAATAACTTCTCTGCAATCATAGGGAGTTTTATAATCAACCGGAACAACTCCTGTTAATTCATCTGGTGAATAAATGGGTTCTTCATACTCAGACTTTTGAGTAGAAATAAAATCATTATTCCATCCAATATTTTTCATTACATCTCTTGCTATCTCAATCGCATGTGCATCGTCATTTGCCATATATTCTGCAAGACCAGAAACTGCAAAATGTAAATCTGCTCCACCGATTTCCTCATCAGTTGCAATCTCACCGAGCGAAGCTTTCAATAAAGGGGGGCCTGCTAAAAATATTTTTGATCTTTCCTTAACTACAATAATATAATCAGATAATCCTGTCTGATAAGCACCACCTGCAGTTGATGAACCATGAACTACACCAATAGTTGGAATTCCCTTAGCTGACATTTTTGAAAGATTAGCAAAGCTTCTTCCTCCTTTGATAAACATATCGGTCTGTCTAAGCAAGTTTGCACCTGCACTCTCTATAAGTTGTATAAAAGGTAATTTATTTTCAAAAATTATTTGAGCTCCTCTTAATGCCTTCTCAGTGCCCATCGCAGAAGCACTTCCACCTTTTATGCCCGCATCTGAAACTCCAACCATGCAACGAACACCAGCTACATAACCTATGCCACTAATAGAGTTTCCCCATCCAATGTTCTTTTCTCCATCATCATCTCCAATTTTGTATCCAGCTAGGGTGGATAATGGAAGCCAAAAGCTACCTGGATCTAGTAATCTTTTTAACCGTTCACGCGGCAGCAACTGTCCTCTTTTATCAAATTTTTCTTTAGACCTTGCGGAGTTGTCTGCTATTTTTTGTTCTAAACTTCTGATTTCATCAATAAGTTTTTGATGGTCCTTTTGATTTTTTTTGAAGGACTCTGAATTAATCATTATTTTTGACTCAATAACTGGCATACTAAAATCTTAATAAATTCATGTTGTTAGAGTAAATAAATATTACACAAAGTAAAGAATCTATTATTAGTTGTATTGTTTGACATGCGAAAAAAATCAAAAAAAAATAAATCAATTAAAAATAAAAACTCGTCCAAAAAGACAATAAAAAATTCAAACTCATCTTACACCGCAAAAGATATTGAGGTCCTTGAAGGATTAGAGCCAGTCAGGAAACGTCCTGGAATGTACATTGGGGGCACTGATGTTATGGCTATGCATCACCTTGTAAGCGAGGTTCTTGATAATTCAATGGATGAGGTTGTTGCTGGTTTTGCTAATAAGGTAGAAATAAAACTTGTTTCTGAAGACACAATTGAGATCTCTGATAATGGACGCGGCATCCCAATTGATAAACATCCAAAATTCAAGATATCTGCAGCTGAAGTCATAATGACAACGCTTCATTCCGGAGGAAAGTTTTCAAAAAATAATTACAAAACTTCTGGAGGTTTGCATGGTGTTGGAATTTCTGTTGTAAACGCACTGTCTAAAAAACTTACACTTGAAATTGCAAGAGATAAAAAATATTTTGTACAAACTTATTGTCAAGGTTCTCCTAAAAATAAATTAAAAGCATCGGCAAAAGGTCCTCTTAAAAAGGGTACAAAAATAGTATTTTCACCAGACCCAGAAATTTTTGGCAAAGAAATAGAATTTGATGCGTCAATTATATATAATATGGCAAAAGCTAAAGCCTATCTTATACCAGATGTTGAAATTCATTGGTCATGCAGTAAGGCAACTGCTAAAAAAAATATTCCATTGTCAGATAAACTACATTACTCCGATGGAATTAAAGATTATTTAAATAATCTTTGCACGCCCAATGATCCTATTTTTGAAGATCCATTTTATTTCAACACCGAGATAGATATTGATAGTGGTAAAATTGAGGGAATTATAAATTGGTTTGATGTGATGGAACCTATAAATGAATCTTATTGTAACACAATTAAAACCCCATTGGGGGGTACTCATGAAAGCGGTTTCAAGTCAGGAATTTATAAGGCGTTTAAAGATTTTTCAAAAATTAAATACGAAAAGAAATCATCTCAAATTAATCAAGAAGATCTCTTTGGTTCATCTGGATCAATCTTATCTGCTTTTATAGAAAACCCTGAGTTTCAAGGTCAGACAAAAGAAAAATTATCAAGTATAGAGCCTGGTCGTAAAATTGAAATGAAAGCACGACAACTATTTGAACAATGGCTTACAAAAAAAACTAGGTCGGCAGAGGAATTATTTCAATACGCATTTAATCGATCACAGTTAAGACTGCAAAGCAAATCAAATCAAATCATAGAAAAAAATATAAAAAGAAAAAAGACAACCTTACCAGGTAAGCTTGCTGATTGTTCAATTGATGGAAATAAGGGAACTGAAATTTTTCTTGTTGAAGGAGACTCGGCTGGTGGATCAGCAAAACAAGCTAGAGATCGACAAACGCAGGCCATATTGCCTTTAAGAGGGAAAATTTTAAATGTAATCAGCGCTGGACGAGATAAAATAAATGCAAACCAAGAAATTACAGATCTAATACAGGCTATTGGATGTAAGCGTGGAGATAAATTTAATAGCAAGGACATTAGATACGAAAAAATTATAATCATGACTGATGCCGATGTTGATGGAGCTCATATATCTACTTTATTAATGGCGTTTTTCTATAAAGAGTTTCCAAAGCTTATCGATGAAGGACATCTATACCTATCTGTGCCTCCTTTATACAAAATATCTAAGGGTGCAAAAACATATTATGCTATAAATGATAAACACAAAGATGATATAATAAAAAAGGAATTTAAAAATTCAGACTTTACGATTAATAGGTTTAAAGGATTGGGTGAAATGATGCCCGCTCAATTGAAAGAAACAACTATGTCACAAGAAAACAGAACCTTATTAAAAGTTCAAATTGCCTCAAAAGATAAAAAGAAAACTCATAAATCTGTAGACTCACTAATGGGAAAGAAACCGGAGTTAAGATTCAAATTTATTACAGAGAAATCAAGAAACGTTATACTCTCAGAAATTATCTAATCATTCTAGTTATGTTTTTTTCTGTCTTCTCATCGTAAGGAGGGAAAATAAGTTTTGTGGCATCTAAGAGATTAGAGCCTTTAAAAAAAGATCTTTTATGACTAAAGTTCTTAAATCCATCTTTTCCTCTATACGAACCTGAACCACTAGATCCAACCCCTCCAAAAGGGAGGTTGTATTGTGCCGTTTGAAATATTGTATCATTTACCACTAATGAACCAGAAGATGTTTTATCAAGCAGAGTATTAATCTCATTTTCATCTGATCCAAAGTAATACATTGCAAGAGGTTTCTGCTTCTTGTTAATGTATTCTACAGTTTCGTTGAAATCTTTATAAGGTTTAATCGGCATTACAGGTCCAAAGATTTCATTTTTCATGATTTCCATATCATCATTAACATTCAATACAAAAGTTGGTGGAATTTTGTGGTGTTCTTGCTGTGAAAAATCTTCATTCGCAGGATTAATTTCAATTATTTCAGCTCCTTTAGATCTTGCGTCCTCAATATAACTCTTTACTCTTTCATAATGAGATTGGTGAACTAAAGAAGTGTAGTCTGGATTATTTTTAATTGTTGGGAATTTTTCTGATATGAAGTTTCTTGAGGTTTCAATAAATTGTTCTACTTTTTGCTCTGGTATAAAACTATAATCAGGTGAAACACAAATTTGGCCTCCGTTTAATAATTTTCCAAAAAGAATTTTATTAACGCTTTTATCAATGCTTGCTCCGTTACTCAAAATTGTTGGAGATTTACCACCTAGTTCTAAAGTTAAAGGAACAAGATTTTTTGCTGCTTCGCTTGATACTTTTCGAGCTATATCTGTCGAACCAGTATATATTAAATGATCAAATGGCAATTTTGTAAAATCAATTGAGGTTTGCATTCCCCCATTTATTACCACAACTTCACTTTCGTCAAATTTTTCACATATTAGTTGTTCTAATAATCTACTAGTAGATGGAACAAATTCTGAAAGTTTAATCATGCCAGCATTACCTGCTGAAAAAGCATCTACAAGAGGTCCTATGCTTAGGTTAACTGGAAAGTTCCATGGAGATATAATTCCAACTACCCCATAAGGCTGATAATGAACTTTAGCTTTAGCTCCTAGTAAGTTAAGTGGAAAATTTGCGCTTCTTTTTTCCGGACCTATCCACGAAGATAAATTCTTATAAGAATGGTTTGCAAATGACAAAGTGCTTCTCACATCTGCCATTAAGCTTAATTGTTTGTGTCTAGTTCCAAAATCACTTTGAATAGCGTCTCCAAGTGCATCTGCATTATTTTCGACTATATCAATTAGCTTTTTTAGTCTCTCTTTTCTCTCAGTTAACTTAGGAATATTGCCTTCAATATACCTGGTCTTTAATTTATTGAGCTTTTTTGATAAGTCATCATAAGAAATATCATCAAATATACTGTCAGTATTTATTCCACCTAAACCCATTCTCTATCCCTCAAATATTGTTTAATGATAATAAAAATATACCTTTTTTATATATTTTAAAGGTATAATAATAGAAATTATGTCAGAAGCAGTCAAATGTGAAATAACTAAAGATGTCGCAGTTTTAACGCTCAATGATCCAAGTAAACTCAATGCGTTATCTAAAAAAATGATTTCTGAACTGCATGGATACATCAAAAAAATTATTAATGGCGAACTAAAAGCGAGGTGTCTGGTTATTACTGGGGAAGGAAGAGGATTTTGCGCAGGTGCTAATTTAGTCGAGGGAGCAGGATTAGGTGCTGATGTTAATCCGGGCGAGGAATTAGAAAAAGTATATCATCCTTTCTTAATTGATTTAAAAAATATTCCTATTCCTCTAATTACCGCAGTTAACGGGGTTGCTGCCGGTGCAGGTTGTTCTATAGGAGTATTTGGTGATTTAGTATACGCATCAAAATCAGCATACTTCTACCAGGCATTTAAGTTCATAGGATTAGTACCTGACGCAAGTTCTACATATGTAATTCCGAGAAAAATTGGTATGGCGAAAGCAATGGAATTTTCATTAATAGGAGAAAAAGTAAGTGCTGAGAAAGCCCTTGAATGGGGACTTATAAATTATGTAGTAGATGACGATAAACTAATGGATACAGCTATAGAAACAGCTAAAACTCTTGCCTCTGGACCAACAGTGGCATTGAAATTAATTAAACAATTATATTGGGATAGCTTTTCAAACAATTTTGAAGGTCAACTTGCTGCGGAAAGCTCAGCGCAAACAATTGCTGGCAAAACCGAGGATAGTAAAATTGGAGTGATGTCGTTCATTCAAAAGAAAAAAGCTGAATTCAAAGGTAAGTAGCTAAGATTTGTAACTTTCAAGAAATTTCTTTGAAAAAGATATAAAGCTATCCTCCTCTATAGACTTTCTAATATCTGCCATTAGTTTCTGATAAAAGTATATATTATGCAAAGAAAGTAACATGCCCCCTAGCATCTCCTTTGCGTTAAATAAATGATGTATATACCCAGCAGAATAATTTTTACAAACAGGATTGTCAGAGTTTTTATCAACTGGATCATCTAAATTTTTATATTTTGCATTTCTTATATTTATTGGTCCATGATAAGTAAAAGCTTGTCCATTCCTTCCACTTCTAGTCGGCAATACGCAATCAAACATATCAATTCCTCTGGATACACCACCAAGAATATCATCTGGCTTACCCACACCCATTAAATAATGTGGTTTATCATTAGGTAAATGAGGCGTAGTAAATTCAAGAACCTCAAACATTTGGTCTTGGCTTTCACCTACTGCAAGACCTCCTACTGCGTAACCATCAAAATTTAGATCTTCAAGTGCTTTTACAGATTCTTTTCTTAAGTCCTCAAATACGCTTCCCTGGACGATGCCAAATAACTTGTTGTTATTTCTTTCTATAAAATAATTTTTACATCTTTTTGCCCATCTCATAGACAAGTCCATTGAGTTTTTTGCTTGATCATGGGTACAAGGAAAAGCAGTACATTCATCAAACGCCATTACAATATCTGAGTTTAAGTTAGTTTGTATTTCCATTGAACTTTCTGGAGTAAGCATTACTTCTTTCCCATCTATATGTGATGAAAACCTAACACCTTCCTCACTAATTTTTCTTAGTTTAGATAGAGAAAATACTTGGTATCCACCAGAATCTGTGAGTATAGGTTTGTCCCAATTCATAAACTTATGAAGACCACCGAATTCTTTTATTAGTTCGGATCCTGGTCTGAGCATTAGATGATAAGTATTGCCTAAAAGTATTTCTGAGCCTGTTTCAATTAGATCCTTTGTAAAGACGCCTTTGACAGTTGCAGCTGTACCAACTGGCATAAAAGTAGGTGTATTTATCGCCCCATGAGAGGTTATTAATTTACCTCTTCTGGCATTTCCATCTGTTTTTAGTATTTTAAAATCGCTCATTTCTTAAATAGTAAACTAACATCACCGTATGAAAAAAAACGGTATTTATTTGTTACAGCATGTTTATAAATTTTAAATATTTCTTTAGTGCCTGCAAATGCGGAGACTAATAGTAATAAAGTAGATTTTGGTAAATGAAAATTAGTCAATAGCATATCAACAATTTGAAACTTATATCCAGGCTTTATAAATATATTAGTTTCTCTATTAAATTTCTTCACTTCATTATTTTTTGCGGCACTTTCTAAAAGTCTTAGTGTTGTTGTGCCAACAGCAATAATTTTTCCGCCTTTTTTCTTACATTGATTGATTTTCAGTGCAGTTTTTTCATCAATTATACCGTACTCAGAATGCATTACATGATTATCAACATCCTCGTTTCTTATAGGTAAGAATGTAC
The DNA here is from genome assembly GCA_902547315.1 of uncultured Pelagibacteraceae bacterium. Lineage (GTDB taxonomy): Bacteria > Pseudomonadota > Alphaproteobacteria > Pelagibacterales > AG-422-B15 > CACNXQ01. The sequence goes on from CACCND010000001.1 coordinate 76,888, forward strand.
CAGCCCCAACATGTAAAGTAATTTCCACTAATTGATTACTCTTAACCAATTTATTTATTATTGTATCATTAAAATGTAAACCAGCAGTTGGGGCTGCTACAGAACCTTTTTTCTTTGCATATACAGTCTGATAATCAGTAAAATCCTTTTTGTCACTTTTTCTTTTTTTTTGAATATATGGCGGCAGCGGCATAAGTCCAAATTCATTCAAATAATTATCAAATTCTTCCTCACTACAATTAAATTCTAATTCAACCTCACCATAATCTGATTTTTTTCTAACTATACAAAAGATCTCATTATTGAAACTGATTATACTGTTTTCATTTACTTTCTTTGCAGGTTTCAAAAATGCAAGCCATTTATTGTTTGATAGTTTTTTATGAAGTGTAACCTTAATGTTTTTTTTTGAGTGAAATCCCTCAAGGAAAATAGGGATAACTTTTGTGTTGTTAATCACGACCAAGTCATTATTGCCAATATAATCAATAAATTTACTGAAGTTCGTATCAGATATTACATTTTTATAAACCAACATCCTCGATTCTTCTCGAGGCTCACACGGTCTTTCAGCGATCAGATTATCAGGTAGTTCAAAGTCAAATTGACTTAATTTCATGAAAATTATAGATCTGCAATGACTCTCACAGTTATCATTTCATCAGGGTCATCTACACTTCCAGAGCCTGGCTCTCCGCGTTTAATTTTATCAACAAACTCCATTCCTTCTACAACTTGACCAAAAACAGTATACTGGCCGTCTAGATGTGGAGCCTCGGCAAAACATATAAAAAATTGACTATTAGCTGAATCCGGGTCGGCTGTTCTTGCCATTGACACTGTTCCACGAAGATGAGGTGTATCACCAAATTCATTTTCCAAATCAGGTTTGGTTGAACCGCCTGTTCCATTTCTATTTTCGCCATCACCAGTTTGGGCCATAAAACCCTCTATAACGCGGTGAAAGGGTACTCCATCATAAAAGCCCTCTCTTGCAAGTTCTTTAATTCTATTTACGTGATTTGGAGCTATATCAGGTAGTAATTCTATTATTACATTACCATCTTTCAGCTCAATTTGGATTGAATTTTCTGGATCATTTGCCATGACAACTCCTTCTGCGATTAACGCTATAAAAAATGAAGATACAAAGATTAAAGTTCTTATTAATTTCATTTTAATTTATTGAATTTATCTTTTAATCTCTGCTCAACAAACTTATTTGTAAAATTACTGATATTTCCTCCCAAACGTGCAATTTCTTTTACGAAATTAGAGGAAATTGATTGCCGTTGAGCGTCTGCCATTAAGAATACTGTTTCAATATTATTATCCAATTGTCTATTCATACCCAACATCTGAAACTCATATTCAAAATCAGAAACAACGCGAAGTCCTCTTATGAGTATCTTTGCATCTAGCGAATTAGCTAAATCAATCAATAAATTATCAAATGCAATTACTTCAATTTTATCATTTGATGAAAACTCATTCTCTATCATTTCTTTTCTTTCATCTAAATCAAATAAAGGTGATTTATGCGGGCTGTCGGCAACCGCGATATATAATTTATCAACAAGTTTTGTAGCCCTATTGATAATATCAATGTGCCCTTTATGAATGGGATCAAAGCTTCCAGGATATATGCCAGTTCTACTCATGTTTGGAATATATAATGATTATTTAAAGACCTCTAGTAATTTATTAACTATCTAGCTCAACTCTGCTTGCAGAAACAACTTTTTCTTCTTTTGTTGTTTTAAATATACTTACTCCCTGCGTATTTCTACCAGCTACACGAACATCCTTTACCGGACACCGAATTAATTGACCTGTTTTAGTTATCAGCATTATATCATCATCATTATTAACTGGGAAAGAAGCCAAAACTTCTCCATTTCTATCTGATGTCGCAATACACATAATGCCTGATCCTCCGCGATTAGAAACTCTAAACTGGTAAGAAGAAGATCTTTTGCCAAAGCCATTTTCAGTAACAGTTAAAATGAATTGTTCTCTAGCTTTTAATTCATCATATCGATCCATAGATATTTCAATGTCAGAAACGGAGTTATCAATATCATTATTGTCACTCTCTGTTTCCTCTTGCATTCCTTTTTCCTTTGAAATCATTTTTAAGTATGCTTTTGCTTCTGCTGACGATACATCAGTATGAGAAATGACAGAAATCGAAATAATTTTATCATCTTTTGTTAGCTTGATGCCCCTTACACCAACCGAACTTCTACTTTTAGTTGTTCTCAATTTTGAAACAGGAGTACGAATACACTTTCCATGTTTTGTTGATAATAAAATATCGTCATCATCACTACAAAGCTTTACACCTACTATTGTGTTATTATTATTTAATTTCATTGCAATTTTACCATTTGCTTGAATCCTTTTGAAATCTTCTAAACTATTTTTTCTTATACTGCCGTCTGATGTAGCAAATATTAAATACTCATTACCATCTGACTGTTTATTTTCTGGCAATACAAGAATACTTGATAAACTTTCTGTATCTTTAAGATTTAGGAGATTTATTATTGCTTTGCCCTTAGCTTGGGGTGATGACTCAGGTATTTTCCATGTCTTAAGTTTGTAAGCTATTCCTCCAGAAGAGAAAAAAAGCATATTGTCATGAGTGCTTGACGTAAAAACTTGAGTTACAAAATCTTCTTCGTTAGTTTTCATTCCTGCTCTTCCTTTCCCTCCTCTCTTCTGTGCTCTGTACATATTTAAAGGAACCCTTTTTATATAACCTGAGTTTGTTACACTCACGACCATATCACTTCTTTGAACCAGGTCTTCTTGATCAATGTCTGTAACCTCGCCCTCATTAATTTTAGTTCTTCTTGGTATTGCAAATTGATTTTTAATTTCATTAAGTTCAAGGTTTATTACATCATTCAATACCTCCTTATCCCTTAATATTGATAGGAATTTGTTTATTTGTCCTGAAAGATCAGATAATTCTGACTTGATCTCATCTTTACCTAGCGCAGTCAAACGTTGCAATCTTAACTCTAATATCGCTTTGACCTGTTCGTCAGTTAGATAAATTTCTTTTTCATTTTTAATTTGCCTTGGGTCATCAACTAATTTTAATAAATCATCAATGTCCTTGCTGAGCCACTTAGTTTTAAGAAGTAAAGTTCTTGCCTCATTAGGATCTTTAGAGCTTTTTATTATCTCTATTATTTGGTCAACATTAGCTACAGCAACTGCTAGGCCAATTAACACGTGAGCCCTATCTCTTGCTTTACTAAGATCATGTCGGGTTCTATTTCTAATTATTTCTCTTCTGAATTCTATAAAATGGTGAATGAATTCTTTTATATTCATTAATTTTGGTTTTCCGTTTACCAATGCCAATGAATTGACCCCGTATGAACTTTGAAGTGCAGTAAATTTATATAATTTATTTAATACAACTTGCGATATCACTCCTTTTTTTAATTCTACTACAACCCTGACTCCTTGACGGTCAGACTCATCTCTTAAATCACTTATGCCATCAATTCTTTTATCTCTAACAAGTTCAGCTATTTTCTCAAGTAAAGATGATTTATTAACCTGGTAAGGCACTTCGGAGAAAACAATAGCCTCTCTATCTGTTTTAAATTCCTCTATGTTTGATTTTGCTTGAACGATGATTGAACCTCTTCCTGATGACTGAGAGTCTTTTATTCCTTTTATTCCGATAATTGTTCCACCTGTTGGAAAGTCTGGTCCTTTTATAATTCGATTTATTTCCTCAAAAGATACTTCAGAGTTTTTTAGGTAAGCAATACTAGCGTCAATGACCTCTCCTAAATTATGAGGTAAAATGTTAGTCGCCATACCAACAGCTATGCCACCTGCCCCGTTGACAAGAAGGTTTGGATATTTTGCAGGAAGAACAGATGGCTCATTTTCTGTTTCATCATAATTAGGCCTAAAATCGACAGTTTCTTTTTCAATATCCTCAAGAAGGAAACTTGCAATTTTTGCCATTCTTACTTCTGTATATCTCATTGCGGCAGCCCTATCGCCGTCCATTGATCCGAAGTTACCTTGGCCGTCTAAAAGTGGCACGCTCATTGAGAAATCTTGAGCAAGTCTCACCAACGCATCATAAACAGCTTGATCTCCATGCGGGTGGTATTTACCAATTACATCACCGACGACTCGAGCGCTCTTTCTATGTTGCTTATTCCACTCATAACCTGATTCATGCATTGCATATAAAATCCTTCTATGAACTGGTTTCAGTCCGTCTCTAACATCGGGTAATGCCCTACTAACGATTACGCTCATGGCGTAATCGAGATAAGAATTTTGCATTTCTGTATCGATTAAAATGGGAATTACAGATTGCTCTTTACCTGTTTTAAGATCTTCATTTTGATCCTTGGAATCAGTCAATTCTACTACCTATTGAAGCGCTAAAATTCCGAAAAAAAGGGAAAAAAAGCACAAATTTGTTTTAAAAAACTGAGACTATTATACCAGAAAATTGCCTAATTTTCGATTGAAAAAAGTGATCTCAAAAGGGTATTTCGTCCTCTATATCTAGGTCAGGAGGTGCACTTTCTCCTATGTCCTGATTTACATCAGAGCCCATATCAGAAATTGCCTCTCCACTGCCAGAATTCCTTGAGTCGAGCATGGTTAGTGTTCCATTATAATTTCCAAGGACTATTTCAGTTGTGTACTTTTCAACACCACTCTGATCAGTAAATTTTCTGGTTTGCAATTGGCCTTCAATATAAACTTTTGAACCTTTTTTAAGGTAATTCTCAACGACACCTGCTAAACCATCGTTAAATATAACTATTCTATGCCAGCTAGTTTTTTCTTTTTTTTCACCAGTGCCTTTATCTTTCCAAGACTCAGAAGTTGCCAAACTTAGTTGGGCCAGCTTTTTACCATCTTGAGTTTGTCGTATTACGGGGTCTGCTCCAAGATTGCCTATTAACATTACCTTATTTAAACTAGCGGCCATATAATATAACTTATCCAGATATTGATGAGCTGTATATACAAAAATCCTTATTTTGCTCTTTATACACAGGTTATCTTTAAAATAGTGGTGTTAAGATTAATTAATTCATATGAGTAAAACAATTTCCGTACAGGGAGCACGCGAACATAATCTAAAAAATGTTAACGTCAAAATACCCCGTGAAAAGCTAACAATAATAACTGGATTGTCTGGATCAGGTAAATCATCCCTTGCATTTGATACTATTTATGCTGAAGGCCAAAGAAGATACGTTGAGAGTTTGTCTGCTTATGCAAGACAGTTTTTGCAAATGATGCAAAAACCAAATGTTGATTTAATAGAAGGATTAAGTCCTGCAATTTCCATCGAACAAAAAACAACATCAAAAAATCCTAGGTCAACAGTTGGTACCGTTACGGAGGTTTATGATTATCTTCGTCTTCTTTTTGCGAGAATTGGAATACCCTATTCTCCTGCAACCGGATTACCCATTAAAAGTCAGACAGTGACTCAAATAGTTGATCGAATAAAAGAAAGAGAAATAGGTTCAAAGTTTCTAATATTGTCTCCAATTATCAGAGGAAGAAAAGGTGAGTACAAAAAGGAATTACAAGAATTGCACAAGAAAGGTTTTCAAAGAGTAAAGATTGATGGAGAATTATACGAATTCGACTCTTTACCTGAAATTGATAAAAAAAAGAAACATGACATTGAGGTTGTAGTAGACCGTATCCTACTAAATGATGAGATAGGCAACAGGTTGGCGGATAGTGTCGAAACTGCTCTCAATTTAAGTGATGGATTGGTGATCGTTGAAAACTTCGAAAGCAAAAATGGTAAAGTAGATAATGAATTGTTTTCATCAAAATTTGCCTGTCCAGTATCTGGTTTCACAATTGACGAAATTGAACCAAGGTTATTTTCTTTTAATAATCCTTATGGAGCATGTGAGGAGTGTGATGGAATTGGAACCGATTTATCAATTGATCCTAACCTAGTTGTTCCAAATAAAAACCTGTCAATAAATGAAGATGCACTTGCTCCTTGGCCAGTCTCGAGATACGGGTATTTTAGAAATATTCTAAAGGTTGTAGCTAGAAAATATAAATTTTCACTTGATACGCCCTGGAAATCACTCGGAAAAAAAATTCAAAACATAGTTCTTTATGGCTCTGGTGAAACAGAATTAAAGTTTACTTATGATGACGGTTATGAATATGAAAGACCGTTTGAAGGAGTAATCAATAATCTTGAGCGCAGATATCTAGAGACAGAAAGTGATTGGATGCGTGGAAGAATAGAGAGATATCAGAGTGAAGTAAAATGTCATGCATGCAATGGTTTTAGGCTTAAAGAGACTGCATTGGCAGTAAAAATAGACAAACTGCACATAGGTGAGGTATGCGACAAATCCATTAAAGAACTTGTTATCTGGTTTCAGAAACTTGAAAAAAAATTAACTAAAAAAGAAAAAGAAATTGCATTTAGGATTCTTAAGGAACTCAATGAAAGAATACTTTTTTTAAATAATGTAGGGCTTGAATATCTGACTCTTTCAAGAGGTTCGGGTAGTTTATCAGGCGGTGAGTCACAACGTATTCGTCTGGCATCACAAATTGGATCAGGTTTAACAGGAGTTCTCTATGTGCTTGACGAACCTTCGATTGGCTTGCATCAGCGTGATAATGAAAGATTGTTAAAAACACTTAAAAGATTAAGAGATCTTGGAAACACTGTAATTGTCGTTGAGCATGATGAAGAGGCAATCACAACGGCTGATCATGTAGTTGACTTGGGACCAGCTGCTGGCGTAAATGGTGGAAGAGTAGTTGCTGAAGGTAATGTTGCCAAAATTAAAAAAAATCAAAACAGCATCACTGGTCAATACTTATCTGGTAAACTAAAAATTGAAATACCTAGTAATAGAAGAAAAGCATTAAATAATAAATATATCGAAATTATAAAAGCTGAGGGCAATAATCTTAAGAATGTCAATTGCGAAATTCCTCTTGGAACACTTACTTGTATTACTGGAGTTTCTGGTAGCGGTAAATCGACGTTAACAATTAATACCCTTTTTAAGTCAGTCGCACAAACGTTGAATGGGTCAAGGTACACACCTGCAAAGCACAAGGAAATAAAGGGGCTTCAAGAACTTGATAAAGTTATAGATATTGACCAATCTCCAATTGGAAGGACCCCAAGATCAAATCCTGCAACTTATACCGGGGCCTTCACTTTTATAAGAGACTGGTTTACCGGTTTGCCAGAGTCAAAAGCAAGAGGTTATAAAGCTGGAAGATTTTCATTTAATGTTAAAGGCGGTAGATGTGAAGCTTGTGAAGGTGATGGTGTAATTAAGATAGAGATGCACTTTCTTCCTGATGTATATGTTACTTGCGATGAATGTGAGGGCAAAAGATACAATAGGGAAACGCTTGAAATAAAGTACAAAGATAAAAGTATTGCAGATATTTTAGATATGACAGTTGAAGAAGGATGTTCTTTTTTTGAGGCAATTCCAATGATTAAAAAGAAACTCGATACACTTCAAAATGTAGGACTTGGTTATATAAAAATTGGTCAGCAAGCTACCACTTTGTCGGGTGGTGAAGCGCAACGAATTAAACTTTCAAAAGAACTTTCAAAAAGAGCCACAGGAAAAACCTTATACATACTTGATGAGCCAACTACGGGACTTCATGTCCATGACATTAAGAAACTACTCGAGGTACTCCAAATTTTAGTAGATCAAGGTAACACTGTTGTTGTGATAGAGCATAATTTAGACGTCATAAAAACAGCTGATTGGATCATTGACTTAGGCCCGGAAGGGGGTGACGGTGGCGGTGAAATAATAGGAAGCGGTTCACCAGAAGATATTGCAAAACTCAAAAGAAGTTATACAGGACTATATTTAAATAAAATCCTCAAATAGTCACATAAATATTTTACACACACGCATAAAACATGCTATGAATCGTTAATGGCATCAATATTACAATCATTGCAAAGAACAGTCATCCTTGGAACTTTGTTGGCAGTTCTTTTACTCATTATGGTTACAGGCCACTATGGTGGCTTTGACCAACTATATTGGGCCTCACTCTCAAGATTTCTTCACGTCATATCTGGAGTCATGTGGATTGGCCTCCTCTATTACTTTAACTTCGTACAGATTCCTAATATGCCAAATATTCCTGATGAGCAAAAACCAGCGATAGGAAAAGTTATTGCCCCTGCGGCTCTTTTCTGGTTTAGATGGGCTGCTTTGGCAACATTGATTACAGGTCTTACAACTCTAGCTCTTTATTATGGACATGAGGGATCAGTCAATGCTCTTACATTTACATTGGCTTATGGATTTAATGGTAAAGAACTTACAATAGGAATTGGTATGTGGCTTGCTATCATAATGGCTTATAATGTATGGATGGTTATTTGGCCAAATCAAAAGAAAGCATTGGGAATTGTTGAAGTTGATGCAGATACAAAAGCAAAATCAGCTAGAACAGCAATGCTATTCTCAAGAACAAACACCGTGCTTTCCATTCCTATGCTTTTAGCAATGGTAGTTGCACAAAATCTTTACTAAATTATCTAGTTGAGTCTACTGCTGACGTCGTATTCCATTCACGTTTTACATCAAGGTATCTCAGTAATGGCGCTGCTACAAAAATTGATGAATATGTTCCAACTATAACTCCCCAAATCATTGCAAACGTAAACCCTTTAATCACTTCACCTCCAAAAATGAATAAGGATAACAAAGCTAAAAGCGTAGTCACAGAAGTTACTATTGTTCTTGATAAAGTATCGTTAATTGATAAATTTAACAAATCTGTAATTTCCTTTGAACGGTACTTACGTAAGTTTTCTCTGACCCTATCGTACACAACAACTGTATCGTTCATAGAGTATCCAACAATAGTAAGTATTGCAGCAATGATGGGTAAATTGAACTCTAATTGAGTTATACAAAAAACACCTATGGTTAATATGACGTCATGAACAAGCGCGAGAACTGCTCCAAGTGAAAACTGCCATTCAAACCTAAACCAAATGTAAACAAGCATTGCAAAAACAGCGACAAAAATTGCTATTGCACCAGATTGTATCAATTCTCCACTAACTTTAGGCCCCACAACCTCAGTTCTTCTGAAATTAATATCGGTTGAAAGATAAGACCCTAAGCTATCTTTTACTATTTGAACAACATCTTGTTGAACTTGATCTCCACCTAATTGTTGCTCCACTCTAATAAGTAAATTTTTACTTGATCCAAATTCTTGAACTTGAACATCCCCTAATTCAAGAGTATTTAAATTATCTCTTAAACCAGAAATTTCTATTTCTTGAGATGTTTCGATTTCAATAAGTGTACCGCCCTTAAAATCAATTCCAAAATTCAATCCGTTTACAAAGAAAGCTCCTATTGAAAGACATATCAATATAGCAGAAAGAATAAAGGTAATTACCCTTACTTTTAAAAAATTAATTTGTGTTCCAGATATATTAAGCATTTTTACTTAGGCCTACAAAATTTGGTTTTAATCTTTTAGCGTTGAATGAAATTAGTAACCTTGTGAAAGTAAAGGCTGTAAAAACTGATGTAAATATTCCAATAGCTAAAGTAATAGAAAAACCTCTCACTGGCCCCGAAGCCATAAAAAATAGTATTATTGCAGCAATCAATGTTGTGATATTTGCATCTAATATAGTTGATAAAGCTCTTTTATATCCGTTTTCAACAGCATTCATCATATTAGATCCATTTCTAATTTCTTCTTTCACTCTCTCAAAAATTAGAACATTTGCATCCACAGCCATTCCAATTGTTAATATTATTCCAGCGATACCGGGTAATGTTAGAGTTGCTTGAAACAAAGATAAAACGCCAAGGACCATAAATAAATTTATAATTAATGCTATATCTGCAAGCAGACCAAAATATCTATAGACAAATATCATAAAAATAATGACAGCAATAAAACCAATTATTGCTGCAAATTGACCCGCTTCAATTGAGTCAGCACCAAGATCAGGTCCAACTGACCTTTCTTCTAAAATAATAAGTGGGGCCGGTAAAGCACCAGCTCGCAAAAGAATAGCAAGATCATTTGCTTCTTCTGAGTCAAAACCGCCAGAAATCTGACCAGAACCACCCAAAATAGCTTCCCTTATTACTGGCGCACTTATTACTTTATTATCAAGTACAATCGCAAAAGGTTTGCCCACATTTTGCTGTGTAACCCTTCCAAACTTTGTTGCACCTAAACGATCGAATCTAAAAGATACTATTGGTTCATTTGTTTGAGGATCAAAACCAGGTTGCGCATCAACAAGATTTTCACCTCCAACCATAATGCGCTTTTTTACAATGTATTTAAACTCTTCATCCGCATCAGATGCCAAAATTTCTGAACCAATTGGGGCCTTCGAGGGATTAAAAGGGTCGAAATTCACTGAGGTATCAACCAATTGAAAAGTAAGTTTAGCCGTTTGACCCAGTAAAGACTTGATACGGTCTGGATCATCAATGCCTGGTAGTTGAATTATTATCCTGGATGACCCTTGTCTTTGTATCGATGGCTCTCTCGTGCCGAGTTCATCTATTCTTCTTCGAACAATTTCTAACGATTGGGCAACCGCATTCGAAACAGATTGTTTTATAAATTCTTCGGTAAAATTTATCTGAACTATATTTTCTTCTTGGGTAATAATTAAATTAGTTTGATCTCCCATTGCAAGAATGTTTTGAGAGTTGCTCATGGAAAGCTCGTAAATTTCTTTTTGAATTTCGTTATTAAAACTTTCTACAACGAATTTCAGGGACTCATTTGAAACCTTGAAATTGCTATAATTAAGATTGTTTTTCTTTAAGACTCGTCGAACGTCCGCATTAAGGTTTTCCACTCTCTCCTTTATAATTTCTTGGGTATCAACCTCTAGCAATAAATGTGAACCTCCTTGAAGGTCCAAGCCAAGGTTTACTTGTTGCTTAGGAAAAAAATTTGGAAATGTTTCTAATTGATCTTTCCCGAAAAAATTAGGAACAGCAAAAAGTAAAGCAATTATTATTACAGCCAATACTGAAAATATCTTTAAGTTTGAAAAGTACAGCATGAAAATTTATTGTGATGTATTTACTTTTTCTACTTCGGAAATTGTTGATTTAATCATTACAACATTTACTCCTGAGGATATTTCAACCTCCACATCAGTATCTCCGATTACTCTAATTACCTTTCCTCTGACTCCTCCTGAGCTGACAATCTTGTCGCCTCGCTGAACAGCGGCAACCATCTCTCTATGTTCTTTTGCTCTTCTTTGCTGAGGTCTTATCAATAAAAAATAAAAAATTGCAAAAATTAAGAATAATGGCATTAATTGAATGAGCATTTGTTCCATAAAATTCTCCTTTAAAATAACTTAGGCAATATACATACTTAGCTAATATTTTTGAACTAAATAATTAATTTAGATCAGTTTTTAAACCTTTTTTTAAATCACTTAGACTTTTGTGGTGCGTAAGATCTAAATGAAGAGGAGTTATTGATATGTGATGATCTGCCAGTGCCTCTACATCGCTCATATATCCCTCAACTGTTTCATTTAGTGGAGGAATACTTAGATTAACATTTTCTTCAAGCCTCCTTCTTAAACCGAATCTGAATTTTGACTTCTGAACTTCATTTATTATCAAGTCATCAGTTTCCCTATTTCCTTGTGTTGTTATCTGTATACTTTTAACTAAATCAGCTGTGCAATATGGAAAATTAACATTCATGAATACATTATTTGGCCAGCCTAAATTTGTAAGTTGAAGCAAAATAGTTTTTAAAAATTTTTTTGATGCATCCCATACAATTTGATTTTTTTTCCCCGCTTCATAATTTTGACTGATTGCAATTGATGGAATACGCCTAACTAATCCTTCCATTGCTGCAGCAATTGTACCTGAATATGTAACATCCTCTCCAACATTGCAGCCACTATTGATACCTGACAGAATTAAATCTGGCCTTTTATCTTTTAAAACATTGCTAATACCAATTGCAACACAATCGCTAGGAGTACCATTAATAGAAAATATTTTCTCTTCATACTTTTTAAGTGTTAATTCGTTTTGAAAAGACAAAGCGTGTGACGCGCCACTTTTTTCAAATTCAGGTGCAACGACCCAGACATCTTCTGAAAATTCATTGGCAATAGCTCTTAGTATTTTAATACCCTCTGCAGATATTCCATCATCATTTGTAATTAATATTCTCGCTTCATTAAGATTAATAACTGACATATAGATGAATTAATTTGAAATACGATTTATTCCACCCATGTATGGAATAAGAGCATCTGGCACCTGAATAGTCCCATCTTCATTTTGATAATTTTCAAGAATAGATATTAAGGTTCGTCCTACGGCTAAGCCTGATCCATTTAATGTATGCAAAAATTTAGTTTCTTTACCTTCTTTATAACGAGAGTTCATTCTTCTTGCTTGAAAATCTCCACAATTAGAGCAACTAGATATTTCTCTGTAAGCTTTTTGACCAGGCAACCAGACTTCGATATCATACGTTTTTTGTGCAGCAAAACCCATATCCTCAGAAGACAATATGACAACTCTATAATGAAGATTTAATCTTTTTAAAACTTCCTCTGCACAACTTAACATTCTTTCATGCTCATCCTTAGATTGACTTTCTGATGTTAAACTAACAAGCTCAACTTTATAAAATTGATGTTGTCTCATAATACCTCTTGTATCTTTTCCTGCTGCGCCAGCTTCAGATCTGAAACATGGCGTATGAGATACATATCGTTTAGGTAAATCTAAAATATCAATAATTGACTCTCTAGTCATATTGCTAAGAGGAACCTCCGCCGTTGGTATAAGCCAATAGTCATCGGTTGTTTTAAATAAATCATCTTTAAACTTAGGAAGCTGTCCCACACCATAAACTGATTGGTCTTTAACAAGTATCGGAACATTCATCTCTATGTATCCAAATTCATTTGTATGAAGATCTAACATAAAATTAGATATTGCTCTTTCCATTCTAGCAATTAAGCCACTTTGTACAACAAACCTCGCCCCAGAGATTTTTGTGGCTTTTTCAAAACTCATCATATTGAGGTTTTCGCCTAGTTCATCGTGTTCTTTAGGGGTAAAAGTAAATTCTTTTTTGTTACCTTCCAGCTTAATTTCTTTATTTGAACTTTCATCTCCAACCGGCACATCATCTGCTGGATTATTTGGTAAAGAGGACAAAACAGCATTAAGTTCTTCTTGTTTTTCTCTTTGACTATTCTCTAACTCCTGCATTTTATCTTTTAAACTTGTAACTTCGGCCTTTAACTTAGTGGCTTCATCATTTTTTCCATTAGATGCGTATTCTCCTATGAGCTTTGACTTAGTGTTTCTCTCTTCTTGAATAACTTGAAGCTCACCAATAATTTCCCTGTTCTTTTCATCCAATTCAATTATCTGATTTGAAACTGGCGGATGTTTTCTTTTGGCTAATAGCTCATCTAAATCTGAGGGATTCTCCCTTATTTTTTTAATATCATGCATGTTTTACTCGGATTTAGGTTTTTTTCCTTCGATAAATTTTACAGCAAATATTGAAATTTCATACAGCAATAATATTGGTATTCCAAGCCCTATTTGGGAGATTGGGTCAGGTGGTGTTAAAATAGCTGCTACTGCAAAAACTCCTACAATCACATACTTTCTATTTTTTCTTAATCCTTCAGAACTTACAAAACCTACTCTTGCTAATAATGTCAAAAGAACTGGTAGTTGAAAACTTATACCGAATGCAAATACTAGACGCATAATTAAGCTTAAATACTCATTTACCTTAGCTTCTAATTGGATTGGTAATGTTCCTTGGCCACCAATCGATTCGAAAGATAGAAAGAATTTGATGGCAAGTGGCATAATAAAATAATAAACCAATGCCGCTCCTAACAAGAATAATATTGGCGTTGCAATTAAATATGGAATAACGACAGTTTTCTCATTGTGATAAAGACCTGGTGCAACAAAAATCCAAATTTGTATCAGTATGAATGGAAGAGAAACAAAAATAGAAGCAAATAGTGCTACTTTTAAATAAGTAAAAAAGGTTTCGTGTAAAGCAGTAAAGATAAGCCTTCTACCAGATTCACCTTGTACAGCATCGGCATATGGTTGAACTAAAAAGTTATAGATTGTGTCTGCAAAGATATATGCAACAACAAACATAATGGTAATTAAAATTAGTGATTTAATAAGTCTAATTCTTAGTTCTACAAGATGTTGAATTAAAGGCTGCTTTCCTTCATCAAGTGTTTCATTTGTATCACTCATTTTCTTTTTTATGATTTTCTGACTGAATGATATTTTTATTTATCGAGTCACGCATCTCGTCTGTAAAGTTTTTGGGATTTGTATTTTCAACTTTAGGCTTAATATCATCTACACCTGTTTCTTTTGCAATCTCATTGATACTAGAACTAAATTCTCTTGAGAAGTTTCTAATTTTGCCCCACCATTTTCCAAAAGTTCTTAGTACTGCTGGTAAATCTTTCGGACCAACAAAAATAATAATTAATGCTGCAATGACAAGATACTCTACTCCTCCAATACCAGGTAACATAACAATTACTTAAGGTTAATCTTTGGAGTCTTCGTCTGATTTATTTATTGACTTTGGTTCATCATCGTCGTTGATGCCTTTTTTAAAACTTTTTACACCTTTAGCTACGTCACCCATTAATTCAGATATTTTTCCTCTACCGAAAAGTATAACAAGAAGCGCTACAACGATTAATATTTGCCAAAAACTAATACCCATTTTTTCCTCAATTATTTCTAATAATATATATATATATTAATACCTTATTAGTAAAAGTTAAAAATTACCATCAAATAAAAGGTAATTAAATAAGGTTTTTTTGAGATGCGGTTGAGCTTATAGAGATGACATCTTCTGGTTTGCCGTTTTGAATAAAATTACCATCTTTCATAATTAAAACTCTGTCAGACATTGCTAGCGCGTCTTCAGTATCGTGTGAAACAATGATAGTTGTAGTGAGGTTATCTCGAAGAATTTTATTTGTTTCAGATCTCAATCTTACTTTTAATTCTTTATCCAAAGCTCCAAAAGGTTCATCCATTAACAAAATTTTTGGATTTGGCGCCATAGCTCTTGCTAATGCAACCCTTTGTTGTTCACCGCTTGATATTTCATGAGGAAAGTTTTTTGCATATCTCTCAACACTAAATAACTTTAATAAACCCATAGCTCTCTCGGTATTATTTTTGTTAGTACCTTTTATTCCAAATTTTACATTATTCACGATCGAGAGGTGTGGAAACAATGCTCTTTCCTGAACAACCAACCCAACATTTCGTTTCTCAGTATTTACATGATTTAAATGCCCTGAAACAATTTCATTATCTATCGATACTGTTCCTGCTGATTGTTCTTCTAGGCCTGCAATAATTCTTAGCAATGTAGTTTTGCCACATCCAGAGGGTCCTAAGATTGTAATTATCTCTCCTCGATTTACTTGTAGAGAAATATCTTTTAAAACTTCATTATCTCTTGTGAAACTGTGTTTTATATTTTTAAGTTCAAGAATTATATCCATTTTTAATCTCTTGATGCGGGTCTAGAACTTCTGATCATTCTAGTCAATATTATTATTGGAATAATCCCTACCATAACTATTGCAATAGAAGGTGCAGCAGCATCGTACATTCTTTCTTCTGCTGCATATATATAAGTATATACAGCTAATGTATCGAAATTAAATGGTCTCAAAATAAGCGTTGCGGGAAGTTCTTTTATGACTTCTGAAACTACCAATAACATGCTTGTTAAAAAACTAGTTTTTAATAATGGCAAATGAACTGAAGATAAAAGAGACCAGCCTGATGTTTTAAGTGTTTTTGCTACATCATCAATTCTCATATTTATACGCTGATATCCAGCTTCAATCGTAGAACTTGAGAGCGCATAGGATTTTATTATATAAGCTAAAACTAAACCAACTAGACTACCTGTAAGCACAAAATCAAAATAATAATCTCCCATGTTTCTATCTAAAAATGTAAGTAGCTGCATAACGCCGATTGCGAGTATCAAACCTGGCACCGCATAACCAACAGTCAAAAAAGAACTCATAAACTTCAGATAATTATTTTTTTTATATCTAATTGAAAAATTTATAAGAACAGCTAATAGACTGCATAAGAAAGCTGCTATTATTGCTAAGTAAAATGTATTCCATGCAGTCGTAAGAAACTTTTCATTAAAAAAATCTAACTTGTAATTAAATGCCCAGTATCCAAGTTCCATCACAGGCAATAAAAAACCAACAAAGATTGGAACAAAACAAATCAATATTGCTAAAATATTTGAACTACCTTTAAGCCTTTGTAAATAAAGCGGCTTAAAGACTGAACTGGCATTTGAGTATCTAGCATTTTTTCGGGTATAACGTTCAGATATAATTAAAAGAATAGCAAATATGAGTAACAATGAGGCTAACTGCTTTGCGGTTTCAATATCATACATGCCGTACCATGTTCTAAATATTCCAGTTGTAAAAGTTGAAATGGCAAAGTGATCAACTGCTCCGAAATCAGATAAAGTTTCCATGATTACGAGCATTAGGCCCCCAATAATTGCTGGTCTAATCATTGGAACAGCTAATTTATAAAATACATCTAGTTTACCAAGTCCAAGAGTTCTACCAGCTTCAAGAATTGATCTAGATTGATTTATAAAGGCCATTCTGCTCACGAGATATACATATGGATATAGGGTGAAGGAAAATACAACAATCGCTCCAGGGACATTTCTTACTTTAGGAAAAAAAATAAAATCTGCACCGAGCCCAAATATATCCCTTATTAAATTATTCGCAGTACCAAAGGTATCGAATAAACCAGTGAAAGTGTAAGCAAGTATATATGGAGGTACAGCAAGTGGTAAAATAAGCGCCCATTCAAAAATATTTTTTCCTGTAAAATTATAGTTGGTGACTAGCCAGGCAGTGCCAACACCAATTATGGCGACCATAATTGAGACACCAAGGACTAAATAAATAGAATTTTCTATATAACCAAAAAGCACATGATTATACAAATGTGTCCAGTTGTCAGAGTAATCACCAGCAAGACTGAATAGCACAATAAATACTGGAGTAATAAAAATTGCGAATGTTGCAACTGGTGTTATTTGCCAAAAATCTAACTTCATAAATAGTTGCTGTTATCTATACTATTTATTTAAGAAACTCTAATATATTATCGAGATTTGTTTCAATATAAGGATCATCATCATTTCCTGTATCATTAAGACCTGGCTCAATAAACATCTGTTCAATTTCCATGTTATTTGGATACTAATGAGAAGAAGAGACGGTGGCCAAATTACCTCAATCTGGTTGACGTTAAATTATTGCCAACCAACTCTATCCATCAACTTAACAGCATCAGGATTGAATTCGCCATAGCTTGCAACTGAAGTCTGATCTTCTTTGAAACCAGAACCAAATTGAGCTATTAAATCACTAGGTGCAACACCTTCAAGCATTGGAAACTCATAAGTGTTATTCACTATATGACTTTGAGCTTCTTCGCTAAGCAGGAACTCAATAAACTTAACAGCATTATCTGCATTTGGAGCATTTTTCATAAGACCAGCTCCACTTACATTAATATGAGCACCTCGTCCATCTTGGCCTGGGAAATGAAGTTCAACTTTTCTAGCAGCGGCTTGTTGTTCTTCACCTTTTTTTCCAGATAACATTAATCCAATGTAATAACTATTTGCTACAGCAACATCTGCTTCACCATTTGCAACTGCCATAATCTGTGCTCTGTCATTACCTTCAGGTTTTCTTGCAAAATTGCCAACAAATCTATGCGCCCACTTTTCAGTAGCATCAATACCATTATTAGCAATCATTGAAGCAACTAAAGACTGATTGTACATATTTCCAGAACTTCTTATTGCAACTCTACCTTTCCATTTTAGATCTGAAAGATCTTCATACGTAAGCCCTTCCATATCTTCTGCAGAAACATTTACTGGATTATAATAAATTACTCTAGAACGTTTAGCTATTCCGACCCACTCGTTATTTGGTCCTCTTAAATTTTCAGGTACAATTGAATCAATAGTACTTGAGTCAATACTTTGGAACATTCCATCTTTTTGAACTTTCCATAGATTACCAGCATCTACAGTTATAAAGACATCAGCAGGAGAATTAGCTCCCTCTGAAGCAAGTCTTTCCATTAATGCTTTTCCTTTACCTGAAATAACGTTTACTTTGATGCCAGTAGCGTCCGTAAACTTTTGATATAATGCATCGTCTGAGTCATAGTGCCTTGACGTATACAAATTAACCTCTTTAGCGAATGAACTGCCAACTGTTACAAATGTAATTACAGCAACCGCTAAAAATCTTAATACTAAATTCATAAATTTTTCCCTTCTTTAGAATGATACTAAGTTTCATTATATATAACTTATTGAGAATGATTATCAATAGCAAATATGACGCACTTTACTAATTTGAGTTTATAAGGAATTTACAAAGCTAATTATTTGATTTACTTGATTTTTATCTAGAGATTTGAACTCTTCTAAAACTCTAGAGGCTTCCCCGCCATGCCACAATATAGCCTCCTCAATTGTTCGAGCCCTTCCATCATGTAAAAATCCATATTCTGCAGATACAACTGATGTCAAGCCTATTCCCCACAAAGGTGGCGTTCTCCATTCAGAACCACTGGCATTGAATTCATTAACACCATCAGACAACTGTTCACCCATATCATGCAACAAAAAATCTGAATAAGGATATATGATTTGATTGGCTAAATTTTGAAGCGTACTTTCATTTTTTGTAACAAATCTCTCAGTATGACAAGAATTGCAACCAATTTTAAAAAATATTTCTTTACCTTTAACCACGTTAATATCTTTCACGTTTCTTCTTACTGGCACACCAAGTTGCGATGAATAAAAAACAACTAAATCCAATTGATCATTAGAAACTTCATAGCCATCATAGCTTTCGCTATTTCCACTGACTGCATTTAGACAGCTCAATTGTGCATCAGTACAGTTAAATGGGTTATCAAAAAGTTTATTTGACAAACCCATGTCATGAAAAAAAGCATCAGCAGTTTGTTGGTAGACCGTAGGTTGTGACGCTTTCCAGCCAAACCGACCTAGTGAATAATTATTATTTTTTTTGTGCCAAACAATATTTGCTTTTCCAGATATTCCATCACCGTCTATATCATTCACATCCGCGTTTATTAAAATGTCTGTTTCACTAATGTTTTCAATTAAACCTAAACCAATCATTTGTTGAGCGATTCTTGCTGAAAAGTTTGTATCTTGATTGATATCTCCGTAATTAAAATTTTTAATCTTAATCACTGGCTTTCTTAATTCGACTATACGACCATCACTGTAAGATATTGGAACATATTCATAATTAATAACAATTTCCGCTTCTCTTAGAATGCTTTCAACCGAGAATTCACTAATTTGATTTCCGTAAATGGGATCTGGTAGATTTTTAACACCATCTGAAATCGAGTCCTGGTTTTTTGAAATTTGAATAACCACAGATACAGCATCATCAGAATCATCTATTGGCAAATGTCCTCGTCCATCAGAAATATGGCAAGCTTCGCACGAACGAGCGCTAAAAAAAGGCCCCAAACCATCTCTTGCGATATTTTCTGAAAATTTTGCATCTTCCCAAATTCTCTCAAATAAAGCATTTCCTACAAGAAAATTGATTTTTAAATTATCTCCTAAATTTCTTGCAACCAATGAAAAACTATTTTTATTTTCAACCTCATTCGAGGTTTTGCCGCCTGGTAATAATGGGTCTGAAGATATTGAAGTGCAAATATAGAGAAAAATGTTTGCAAACAGGACTGCTTTAAATAGGCGTTTCACAATTTAAGGCTAATTTCTATTCTGCCTCATGTCCACTTTGAATTAGATCGTCTATATTTTCATCTTCTCCGAATGGTTCTATCTGGCTGTGATCAATTTCTTTGGGTTCTCTAATGTCTAAATTTGGAGGCAAGCGGCTTTCTAAAAGACCAGCTGCTTTTAATTCTTCAAGTCCAGGTAAATCAGTTACTTGCTCTAACTGGAAGTACTCTAAGAACCTCTCAGTTGTACCATAAATAATGGGCCTTCCTGGTACTTTCTTTCTTCCGATTGGCCTTACCCAGTTTAACTCCATGAGAACATCAAGAGTTCCAGGGCTAAAATGAACTCCCCTTATGTCTTCAACTTCAGCTCTAGTAACCGGTTGATGGTAAGCTATTATTGCCAATGTTTCAGTCGCAGCCTTAGATAGTTTTCTTTGAACTATTTTTTCTTTTTTCATCATCGGCGCAAGATCAGTTGCTGTTTTAAAGCTCCATTTGTTACCTGTTTTAACAAGATTAACTCCCCTATTTTTATATTGAGCTGCAATTAAATTTAGTAATTTGTTTAAATTAGTGCTTTTTGGTAATCTTGCCTTGAGACTCTCTGCATCAAGAGGTTCATTTGCGGCAAATAGAAGAGCCTCAAGAATTCTTAGATTATCCATATGCTCAGATGGAAAATTCATGACATTATTATTTTCTATTTTATCAGACATAATTTATTTAATTAATAAATTCATCATCCTTTTTATTTTTTAAAAAAACTGGTCCAAGCGGAACTAACTGCTGAACCTCAAGCACGCCTTCTCTTACAAGTTCCATTGCTGCAGCCAGAGTTCCTGCAACACCTGACCTAGCACTTTTTCCATTTGAAAATTCTAGTGGCAAAAATTTCTCAAGCCGAGTCCATTCAGGTACATCACCTATCATTCTTTGAAGTCTAACAAGCGCATCTTCCATTGCAAAAACAGGTGGTCTTTCAATAGTCATTGATGAGTACGCAGTTCTATACCTTTGATCAGCATATGATTTTAAAAGATCGTATAAATCCAGATAATATTCAGGCGTTCGTATCAATCGAATGCCCTCGGGCATCCCTCTGTTAAAAAAATCGGTACCAAGTTTTGGTAAATTCATTAATTTTTGAGAAACTTGTCGAATTGCCTCAAGTTTCTTGAGTTGAAATTTTAATCTTTCTGCCATTTCTTCAGCGCTCAGTTCTTCACCTGACTCTTCTCTTGGTATTAACAAATTGGATTTTAAGTAAGCCATCCAAGCCGCCATAACAAGATAGTCAGCTGCCAACTCTAAATTTCGATCACGAACCTTTTCTATGAACTCCAAGTATTGCTCTGTCAGCTGAAGAATAGAAATTTTCATCAAATCCACTTTTTGCGATTTTGCTAATGTTAAGAGCAAATCTAGAGGACCTTCAAATTCACCCAAGTTTACAATTAAATCGTCAGAGCTAACTGGGTAAGATGCATCTTGTCTTGTATAAGTACTTGAAATATCTTTCATTTTTTAATTAATTGATTCCTTATTATATAATAGATGATCTTGATATACGATAAAATATATTAAATCTGCTTCATTAGATATTCATAAGCTCTAATGCTTTCTTCATGTGAGAAATCCGTGTTAGTCTGATAAATATCTATAAGATCTTTGAGTACGAAAATAGGCTCAGCTTCATTCTTAATTCTATTAGCTATCTTATTCATTTCATTGATTTTTCCATTACAGTGTAGAACAAGGTCACAGCCGGCACTAAGTGATTTTAGTGCAGCAATGTCAACATCATCTGAAATAGCTTTCATTGAAATATCATCAGTCATCAACAATCCTTTAAAGCCTATTTTATTTCTGATTATTTTTTCAATGATTTTTTTAGAGAAAGTAACGATATTTTGATCATCTATTGACTTAAATAAAATATGCGCTGTCATACCTAATAATGCGTCGGAATTATTCTGAAATGGCTTAAAGTCAGAGGTTAAAAGCGCATCTTCAGTTTCATCTACTTCAGGCATTTCAAAGTGACTATCAACTCTTGCTCTTCCGTGCCCAGGTAAATGTTTAATCACGGAGGCTACGCCACATTTATTAATTGTTTCAATTACCATCTTACCTGCTTTAGAGACAGTGCTTTCATTAATCGAAAAAGCTCGATCTCCAATTACACCACTTTCATTTGTAGTTGGTAAATCTAAAACTGGCACTGTGTTTGTGTTAATGCCCAATTCTTTTAAGGTATGAGCTAAAATTTCAGTATTAAGTCTTAATAATTCAAACCCTATCTCTGCATCCTTCTCAATAATTTTCCCAAAAAAAAGATTTGATTTAAATTTAGATACACCCTTAAAATTTAGTCTTGAAACTCTTCCACCTTCCTGGTCTATCAATATTGGAATATTTTGATGATTAATTTCTTTGAGTTCTTTAGTTAAATTTTTTAAATTGTCCTTATTAATACAGTTTCTTTCAAATAAAATTATTCCCCAAGGTTTGTAATCTCTAAAAAATTTTATTTCTTCTTTTGTTAATTTTTCTCCAGAAATACCACAAATTAAAGGAAGGTATTTTTTCATTTTATTAAATTAATCTCCAAGATCGTATATATTTAAGTCAGGAGTATCAACGCCTCCCTTGTCTTTTGGAATTATTCTGTAATCATTTAAATTGGTTTTTATTTCGATAATCTCTTCTTCTTCTTTTTTAGTATAAAAATAAATGGCAGTAATAAAAATTGATAAAATTAAAGAGAAAATTATGAACCTCATTTTTTATTTCATTTCATCTGGTGAAGAAACTCCAAGAATATCAAGGCCAGATTTTATTGTTCTCTGGGTAGCAATCAGTAGTGCCATTCGAGCATAAGTCCTTGGTATATTATCGGCATCTATAAATTTCTTACTGTTATCTACTTTTCCCTGACTCCATAAAGAGTGAAATTCTGATGCTAATTCATACAAATAATATGCAATTCGATGTGGCTCAAATAGAGAAACTGACGTATTAATGATATTACTATAATCCAGGATTTTTTTTAAAAGGGATATTTCAGAAAGATCATTAAGTTCAGAAAAATTACATTCACTAAATTTCTCTAAATTTAATTTAATATTTTGAGAATGAAGATTGTTTAATACAGACGAAATTCTTGCATGAGCATACTGTACATAAAAAACTGGATTTTCTTTAGACTGTTCAGTTACCTTTTTAAAATCAAACTCTAAAGGTGCTTCATTTTTTCTGTACATCATCATAAATCTTATGCTATCACTGCCAACTTCTTTCACTAAATCACTTAAGGTAATGAAGTCTCCAGATCTTTTTGACATTTTTAATTCCCTGCCATCACTGACAAGTTTTACCATTTGACATAACTTTGCTGTAAATCTCGCTTTGTTATTAGTTAGAGCCTGTATCGAAGCGCTCATTCTCTTAATGTATCCACCATGATCAGCGCCTAATATGTCGATTAAATGTGTCGATCCTCTTAAGTATTTATCATAATGATAGGCTATATCGTTTGCAAAGTAGGTCCACTCACCATCTGATTTTTGTAATGGTCTATCGATTTCATCTCCATATTCAGATGATTTAAATAATAATTGCTTTCTTGGTTCCCAATCTTCAATTTGTTTACCTTTAGGCTTATCTAAAATGCCTTCATAGATTAAATTCATATTTTTCAGTTCATCTATGGTTTTGTCGATTTTACCTTGAGTTATTAATTCTTTTTCTGAAACAAAAATATCCTGATTAATAGATAGTTTTCTTAAGTCTTCTTTTATGTTTTCTAATAGTAAATTTACACACTCACGTTTTATTGTTGAAAAGTGATTATCGCTTTCAAGAATAGATGTACTGTATTTGTCTATTATTTTTTTAGCAACATCGATTAGATATTCTCCAGGATAAAAATCATCTGGATAATTTTCTTCGCTTTTGCTATTGATGATTTCTTTTATTCTAATAATTGTAGAGTTTGCTAGGGTATCAATTTGAGTACCTGCATCATTTATGTAATATTCTTTTGTTACATTGTGACCGGTGACTTTAAGTAGATTTGATAGTACATCACCAAACACCGCTCCTCTACAATGACCGATATGTAAGGGACCTGTAGGATTCGCAGAAACATATTCAACATTTATACATTTATTTAAACCAATTTCTTCATTAAAGAGCAAGTTCGTTTCTAGCAACTGACTTAAAAATTTAAACCAAGTATCTCTAGAAATATTAAAATTTAAAAAGCCTGGACCTGCAACTTCCAACATCTCAAAGTCTTCAATTTTCTCTAATGATTTAATGAGAGTTTTAGCAGCCTCTACTGGATTTACTGATATCTCTTTTGCAAGAACCATACAAATATTTGTACTCAGCTCACCGTCAGATTTGTTTTTTGGGTATTCAACTACAAATGAACTCTTTTCTACAGTTTCATTCGAAACATTAAATATTTTCGAAAATTCTGCTCCGATTATATTCTTTAAATAACCATTTATGTTTCTCATAAGCTAATTAAATTTATTATAAAAATTCTGAGCATAATTATCAGTCATTCCAGCTATGAAGTCGCATACTGCTCTTGGTTTATCTTTATCAGAAATAATTTTTTTCATATGTTCTTTTATGAATTTTTCATCTTGTTCTATAAATAATTTGAATAGTGATGATATAATTTGATGGGCGTTACTGGTCATTGCTTTTACTTTATCATGATTATACATTTTCATTGATAGGAAAGATCTAATAAACTTTACTTCTTCTTTTGTTTTATCTGAAAAGTCAGCAATTTTTTCATTATTTAGCCTGACATCTTCATTGCATCTTACTTTTGATTTTTTAACTTTCTCACTTATTGTATTAATTACATCAGTGATCATAATTGAAGTTGATTTTCTTGTTATTTCATTATTTATGCGCTGCATATCATAAGAGTCATAATTTTTCGGAAAATTTTTAATAATTTCACCAATCATTGGCAATTCAGCCAGATCATCATATGAAAAAAAACCTGCTCTTAGTCCATCATCTAAATCATGATTATTGTATGCAATGTCATCCGCTATTGAAGCTATTTGCGCTTCAATTGAAGAAAACTCATTCAACTTTAAGTCAAACTCTTTATCGAGAGCTTCTATAGTTTTTGGAACATCTTTTGTCATCGGCCCATTATGCTTTACGAGTCCTTCAAGTGTTTCCCACGTTAAGTTTAAGCCTTCAAAATCAAAATACTTTTTTTCCAACAAATGTACAATTCTAATTGCCTGATCATTATGGTCAAAACCCTCATGAGAAACCATGCATTCTGAAAGAGCATCTTCTCCAGCATGTCCAAATGGCGGATGACCAATATCATGACTTAAGGATAATGTTTCAGTTAAATCTTCATTGAGATTGAATATTTTACTTATTGACCTGGCAATTTGAGACACTTCTAGTGAATGTGTTAATCTTGTTCTGTAGTGATCTCCTTCATTTGATACAAATACCTGTGTCTTGTGTTTAAGCCGCCTGAAGGCAGCAGAATGAAGAATTCTATCACGATCTCGTTGGAACTCTGATCTGGTTTGACTGTAATTCTCTTTATACAGTCTGCCTTTTGAAGTTTCTTGATTAGTCGAAATAAAAGATAAATCTTCAGAAATCATCACTAAATAGAATTGGTAACATAAATTTTTATTGTACAATAAACTCATTACTTTAAGAATCTTAAAATAACAATAAAAGAATACAGATGGTAAAAATAGTAAGTTGGAATGTTAATTCAATAAGGGTTCGTTTACCTCATATAATTGAATTAGATGATATAGTTAAGCCAGATATAATCATGCTTCAGGAAACAAAATCGACTGATGAAAACTTTCCAGAAGAACAGATTTCTTCACTTGGGTACCAAATAATTAAAAAGGGTCAAAAATCATATAATGGCGTGGCAATTTTATCAAAAGTTCCAATAAAAAAAATTACAGATACTTTGCCGGGAAACAAAGAAGATGTTCAAGCAAGATTTATTGATGCGCAGGTACAAATCGAAAATCCTTTTAATATCGTCTCTTTATATCTCCCTAATGGCAATCCTATTGATACTGATAAGTTTTCTTACAAATTAGATTGGATGAAGAGACTTAAAAAGTATGCTCAAAATAAAATAGAAAATCATAAAACAGTTATATTTGGAGGAGACTACAATATTATACCAAGTCCAGATGACGCGGTTGATATTAATAAGTGGAAAAACGACGCTTTGCATCATCCAGATTCTATAAAAATTTACAGAGAAATCATAAATTTAGGTCTGTCTGATGTGCTAAGAATTTATAATTCTAAAGCTTATGAATTCACATACTGGGATTATTCAAGAGGGTCATGGGAAAAAGATAATGGTCTTCGAATTGATCATTTTCTTGCCACACCAAGTGCTGTTGATCGAATAACTGACTGTCAAATAGAAAAACAATTTAGAGGCCTTGAAAGACCCTCTGATCATGTTCCAATCTGGCTTGAAATCAAATAGATTACTTTGGGTTTCTTGCATTTAGATAATCTTCATCATAGAACCCTGAACCTTGTCCCGCTAAGCTCTCAACAATAATCATATTGCCATCATTTATAATGGACTTCACACTTTTGGGAGATAGGGCTACTCTATTCTCTTGAGGTTTTATTTCTTTAGGAACACCCACTAACATATATAACTAATTATTATACTATTTCACATTGTATAAAAAAGAGAAAATATAAATATGGGCAAAAAATGGCTTAACATAGTTTATAACGAAAAAAACTCACAACGTTTGAAAAAGCACTATAAAGATTGGGCTGAGGAATATGACAATGATTTAAATGAATGGGGTTATGCATATCCCAAAAAAATAAAAAAAATCCTCAAAAATCATATCAATCTAAATAAGCATTCTAAAATTCTAGACGCTGGTTGCGGCACAGGATATGTTGGCCAAGCTCTAGTAGATTTAAAATTTAAACACATTATTGGTTTAGACTATTCAAGTGACATGCTAAAAGTAGCTCGCTCTAAAAATATTTATAAAAAACTTTTGTGTGAATCTTTAACAAAAAGAACATCTGTTGAAAGTAATCAATTTGATTTAATAATTTGCACAGGAGTGTTGACGTCAGGACACGTAGGGCCAAAAGCAATAAAAGAATTAATTAGACTTGCAAAACCTAGAGGTTATTTAATTTTATCTATTTCAGAAAAAATATTTTCTAAACTAGGATTTGAAGAAGAGTTAAAAAAAAGAACTAAACAATATAGATATATTAACTTATCGAGACCTTTCATAGCGCTTCCTAACCATAAAAGTAGTGCAACGTCTAGAATGCATACATTGCAAAAAATTTAACTCATAATATTATTTAGATAATTATATATTCTAGTACTTTATAAGTACTTGTTTTATTTTATCTAGCATTTCATCAATGTGCTTTTCTTCAGCAATCAGTGCAGGTGCAACTATACCTGCATCTCCAGTAAATTTTATGTGAACACCATTAGCAAATGTTTTCTTTTGAGCATCGTATCCTCTCACACCTGGGTTTTTATCAATCGCTAGATCAAAAGCAGCCATCATTCCATCAGCCCTTACATCTGTAACAATTGGTATATCCTGAAATGCATCAAACACGGCGTCTATGAAGTATGGTGACATCTTTTCCGCTCTTGCAAATACATCTTCTTTTTCATATACGTCCAAGGTAGCAAGAGAGGCTGCTACACAAGCTGGATGGCCTGAGTAAGTATATCCGTGAAAAAACTCTACTCCGTGCTCTGGTCCATTATCAACAATCGCATTGTAAATTTTATCTGAAACACCAACTGCCCCCATAGGCTGCGCACCATTGGTAATAGCCTTTGCCATAGTAATCATATCAGGCTGTACATTGTATTTTACAGCCCCAAATGATTTTCCTGTTCTCCCAAAACCAGTGATTACTTCGTCAAAAACAAGAACAATTCCGTATTTATCACAAATTTCTCTTAGCCTTTCTAAATATCCAATAGGAGGAACAATGGTTCCTGTTGAACCAGCAATGGGTTCAACGAAACACCCAGCAATAGACTCGGGGCCATACATTTCTACAAACCTCTGAAGATCCTCTGCAAGATGAGCACCGTGTTGCGGCTGACCTTTTGTATATTTATTTTCTTCTAACCAAGTATGTCTTAAATGAATAACTCCGGGCATCGTAGCGGTAAATACTTCACGATTTTTAATCATACCACTTAAAGAGGTTCCTCCGATATTTACACCATGATATGCGCGCTCTCTTGACACAAACCTTACACGTTGCGATTGTCCAATTGCGTGCTGATATGCCTGAATTATTTTAATTGCAGAGTCAATTGCAGTAGATCCACAAATTGTGAAGAAGACATTATTTAAATCACCCGGTAGTAGATTTGCTACTTTTTCAGCTAGTGCAAAAGCAGGTAAATGAGAAACTTGGAAGCTTGGAGAATAATCTAATTTTAATAATTGCTGATGAACAGCTTCAGCTATTTCTTTTCTGCCATGTCCCAATGGAACACAAAATAGACCGGATGAAGCATCTATTACCTGGTCACCTTTATGATTCCAGTAGTATACTCCCTCACCTCGATCTAATAATCTTGGATCCTTCTTAAAGTCTTTATTTGCAGTAAAAGGTAAGAAATAGTTTTCCAAAGAATTAGTCATAGGAGTAGTGTTTGCCATATAGATCCTCTCAAATCAGTAAAAGTTATAAGTATTATAGTAGTCTTATTTATGCTGCTTGACTAGAGCTACCGCTCTTGTGGAAACTCTCATTTTTTGCTGCCATATCACGAAGCATTTTACATGGAGTAAATCTTTCTCCATATTTTTGTGCAAGTTTATCAGCTTCAGCCACAAATTCTTTAACGCCAACCATATCTATGAAAGATAGTGGACCTCCGGTCCATGGCGCCATTCCCCAACCGAGTATTGCCCCAATGTCCGCATCTCTAACATCTGTTAGCACGTTTTCTTCATAGCATTTAGCTGTTTCAAGTGCTTGAATATATAGAAACCTTTTCTTTAATTCCTCAACATCAGGTTGATCGTCACTTTCTTTGCATAAGTTAGACAGTTCAGGCCATAGGTATTTTTTTCCATTTTCAGGATACTCGTAGAAACCTTTATTGTTTTTCTTTCCAAACCTACCTTGCTTTTCAACCATTTCTTCCATAATTGAATACATTGGAGTTATTGGAAATTCTTTGCCTTCAGCTTCAAAGTCTTTTTTTGTTTGAGTTGTAACTTTCCATGCTAAATCTAACGCTACAGCATCAGAAAGAGCCAGAGGAGCCATTGGCATGCCTGTCATTTTACCAGCATTTTCAATTAAAGCAGGTTTTATACCCTCTGCTAACATTGCAACACCTTCGCCAGTGTATGTGCCAAATACACGACTAGTGTAAAAACCTCGACTGTCATTTACAACGATTGGGGTCTTTCTAATTTTTTGAACGTAATCCATTGTTTTTGCCAATGTTTCTTGAGAAGTTTCTTTTCCCATGATGATCTCAACTAAAGGCATTCTCTCTACTGGTGAAAAATAATGAATACCTATGAAGTTTGCAGGACGGCTTGAATTTTGAGCTAAACCTGTAATTGGCAAAGTAGATGTATTGGAACCAAATACAGCAGTTTCTGATATTTGCGCTTCTGCTTTAGCGGTTACATCTGCTTTTATATCCCTATTTTCAAATACCGCCTCAACAATTAGATCTGCACCCTTCAAAAGAGAATAATCAGTAGTAGGTGTAATGAGACTTAATAGCTTTTCCTTTTTTTCTTCAGTAGTTTTTTTCTTGCTCAGTTGTTTGTCTAAAATTTTAGTGGAATATTCTTTTCCTTTTTCTGCTGCAGCTTGATCCATGTCAATTAATACAACTTCAATACCTGCTTTAGCAGTAACATAAGCAATCCCAGCGCCCATCAAGCCTGCTCCAAGAATTCCAATCTTTTTAACATCGTATTTGTCGAAATCTTTTGGTCTCCTAGCCCCTTTACTCAAAGCTTGCATATTTACAAATAGGCTTCGAACCATATTTTGAGATCTGGGATCCATTACAACTTTTGTAAAATAACGTGCTTCAATTCTAAGCGCAGCATCAATCGGCACCTGAACACCTTCATAAACAGCAGAGAGGATTGCGGTTTGTGCAGGATAGTTATTATAAGAATTTTTTCTCAATGAAGATGATGCCGCAGCCCAAATCATTGCTCCCTTTGGGGTATAAGGAAGACCCCCTGGAAACCTAAAACCTTTTTCGTCCCATGGTTGAACTGATTTTCCCCCATCCACAATATATTTTTTTGCTGCATTTATTAAGTTATCTGCATCTGTGACTTCGTTAATAAGGCCAGCACTTAGAGCTTTTTTTGGAGTAAACGGAGTACCTGCTAGTAGAAAGCCCATTATCTCTTGAGTTACACCGGCAAGTCTAGGAACTCTTTGGGTTCCACCTGCACCAGGTATTAAACCAACTTTTGCTTCAGGTTGACCAATTTGAATTTTATCATTGTCTATCGCCACACGATAGTGACAGGCGAGACATATTTCAAACCCACCACCTAAAGCATGACCGTTTATCGCAGCCACGAATGGCTTGCCAGATGTTTCCATGCTTCTGAACAATAACTGCATGTCCATGTTGCCATTATAAATTTTTTCTGCAGCTTTAACTTTATCTTCTTGAACACTATCAAAACCAAAAACTTCAGATGATGTTAAATCCGCGCCAGCTATGAATGCATCTTTTGCACTTCTGAGAACAATACCCTTAACTGACTCATCTGAGATTAATTTCTCAATAATTGATCTATATTCACCAAGAGATTGAAAATTTAAAACGTTCATTGAACGATTTTCTAAATCCCACGTTACAACGGCAACACCGTCGCTATCTATTTCATAAGTTACATCAGCCATGATAATTGTCCTAAAATTTTAAGTTATTAAACGCGCTCGATTACGGTTGCAGTTCCCATACCGCCACCAACACAAAGTGTGGCAAGAGCAGTAGACTTATTGCTTCTCTCTAACTCATCAAGTACAGTTCCTAAGATCATAGCTCCAGTTGCACCCAATGGATGCCCCATAGCAATTGCGCCCCCCATTTACATTAATGTCTGAGTGATCAATCCCCATATGTTCCATATATCTTAGTACAACAACTGCAAATGCTTCGTTAAGCTCCCACAGGTCAATGTCACTTTTGCTCATGCCTAAGTTTTTTAGTAGTTTATCAGAAACATAACCAGGACCAGTAAGCATGATGCTTGGCTCAGAACCTGTTGAAGCAAAACCTTTGATTTTAGCACGAGCCTTCAAACCATATTTGTCACCCATCTCTTTATTTCCAAGCAGTATTCCAGCTGCTCCGTCAACTATTCCTGACGAATTGCCAGCAGTGTGAACATGATTAACTGCTTCAACTTCAGGGTATCGTTGTTGAATAGTAGCATCAAAACCTGCCATTTCACCCATCATTGCAAAAGATGGATCTAAAGAACCAAGTGATTGCATTGTAGCATCAGGTCTCATATGTTCATCATGATCGAGCACTGTCAAGCCATTGATATCTTTCACGGGTGTTATTGATTTTGAAAATCTTTTTTCATCCCAAGCTTTTTTTGCCCTCTTTTGACTTTCAACAGCATAACTATCTACATCATCTCTTGAGAAACCATATTTGGTAGCAATTAAGTCTGCACTAATACCTTGTGGAACAAAGTAATTTTTTATTGCAACTGAAGGGTCAGCAACCATTGCGCCACCATCCGAGCCCATTGGAACTCTAGACATAGACTCAACACCGCCGCCGATAGACATTTGTGACTGTCCAGACATTACTTGTGCAGCTGCCATATTAGTAGCTTCTAAACCAGATGCACAAAATCTATTGATCTGAACACCTGAAACTGATTGATCATAGTCGGCATTTAAGACTGCTGTTCTTGCAATACAGGCACCTTGTTCACCAACTGGCGCAACACATCCAAGTAC
This sequence comes from uncultured Pelagibacteraceae bacterium, assembly GCA_902547315.1. GTDB lineage: Bacteria > Pseudomonadota > Alphaproteobacteria > Pelagibacterales > AG-422-B15 > CACNXQ01. The sequence goes on from CACCND010000001.1 coordinate 108,906, forward strand.
AACATCATCAACATCTGCTGTATCAATTTTTGTTCTATCTTTAATATTATTTAAAACTTGAGTTGCAAGTTCCAGTGCAGTTACTTCATGAAGGGTTCCATTTTTTTTACCCTTACCACGAGGGGTTCTTACAGTGTCGTAAATATAGCAATCAGTCATTTAAAAGCTCCAATTATTAATAAGATTGAAGATTATAATAATTCATAATCATCTAACAATACTAAATATGAGCTTGTTTAGTAATTTCTAAGAAAAATAGTATATAGAAATCAATAATTTAAAGAGCAAATACAGAACTCAAATGTCCATTTCCATAAAACTTGCCGAGTCTGGTGAGCCATTAGCAAATTTGTAGACAGGCTTTGCCGATCCCATCTTGGGTTGAAAACTTGGTAAAGCGATGAGTGTTGAAGATACAGTTTGAAAACCCATGTCTGTTTTCACGCACATTGCTGACAAAGGATCATTGTTATCAGAATATGTACTGCCTAATAACATTTCCCAGTCCTGCCATTCATCTTTACCTGGTTTTGGATCAACCGATAAAGCAAATTTTGATAAATAAGTTTTTATACGCTTAGAATTTAAATCATTTCGATCGTAAGCTGTTATAATTGATAAGCCATCAGGTATATTGAAATATTCAATTACAGAATTTTTTTCATCTGACTTGATCCAATATGCATTTAAATTATCCGCTATGAACATATTAAAACCTCTATATGAGTCTTTTTCTATTTCAATTATTGCATTTAATGCTTCAGATGCATCTGCATGATCTAGTGCATCAAGAACCAATTCACCTCTACTTCTTTTATTATCCATAGGTCCAAGGCTGTTCATTCTATTCATAATTGCAGCAACGACACCAAAGTCATTAATTCCTATCCAGGTGCCGCCCGCCGTCGTGTCCTTGCCTGCGAAAATATGTGGTCTGTCGTCCCAATGACGACCAGGTGGTAAAGCGTCTCGATTACTCATTTCATCTCGATTGGCACCAATTATAATGGGCCACTCAGAGTCACTTTGTTTTAAAATTACTATCGAACACATTTGATTTCTTATATATCCTTACTAATTTATTGTATCATGGAAAATAAAAAAACAGCTCTAATTGTTGAAGGTGGCGGACAAAGAGGTGTATTTTCATTCGGAATCACCGATACATTTATAAAGAGGAATTACGATCCATTCGATATTTATATTGGAGTATCAAATGGTGCAGCAGTTCTTTGCTGGTACCTCATTAGAGAAACTGACAATAATTTAGAAAAGATGCTTTATGCTGCGCGAGGAGATTACTTAGATTATAAAAATATCTTCACAGGTGGCGACATAATCAAATTTCATAAAATGTACGAAGACGGCGAGAAAATGTTTAAGCCAAATATGGAAAAAATTAGAAAAACTGTTGAAGGCAAAAAATACATTGCGGTTGTGACTGATGCTCTTAGCGCTCAAGCTGAATATCATGAATTTGGAGACGATGAATGGATGCCTAAAATGATAGCATCTGGAACTTTGCCTGTACTAGTAAGAACACCCAGCATGATAGACGGACGTCGTAAATTTGATGGCGGCGTAGCTGATCCTCTGCCTGTCAGAAAGGCTTATGAGCTCGGCGCCAAACGCATCATAGTTATTAGAACTTATGAAGAAAAATTTAAGAGAAAACTAAAACTTGAAAATTATATTGGAGCATTTTTTTCTAAAGAATATCCTGAACTTAGAAAAGCTCTGCTTAAGCATGACAAAACTTACAACACTGCTTTAGATTTCATACATAACCCTCCTTCAGATTGTGAAGTAATCCAATTATGTCCACCAACAAGACTTAAATCAAAAAGAGACTCTAAAAATGTTGATATTTTGAAAGCTGATTACAACTTAGGGCAACGTGTAGCTGAAAACTATCTCAGTAATTTAGAGAACTGATTGCAAAAACTCGTTAATCTTATTTTCAACCAAGGTAGTTGTTTCTGATGGAAATGCATTAAAAGCATGATCTGCTCCAGGTACAATTATAATCTCAGCATTAGAACCATAACTTAGCCATCGGCCAAACATAAATAATGAATCGTCAAGCAATAAATCTCTTGTTCCGACTGTAAATAGTGCTGGAGGCATTCCGCTTAAATCACCTTGTATAGGAGAAACGTCTGGTAAACTTTTGTCTACATCTCCCTGAAAATATGAGTCCCTAAATTTTCTAATCATTGCATATGATAATAAGAAAATCTCATCAGAACCTTCTTGTCTGATTGCGCTTGGAGTTAGACGAGCATCATAAGATCCATAAATAAGGTTTGCTCCTTTGATAGTATCTAGCAGCCCTTTACTCTTCAATCTCAACAATGTAACTGCTGATAAGTTGGCGCCAGCCGACTCGCCACCAATTATAATCTTTTCAGTATTGAATTCCTTTTTTGAATTTTCTATCAACCAAGTAGCGGCTGTTTCACAATCATCTGGAGCGGCAGGATAAGGATTGGTTGGTGCAAGACGATATTCCACGCTTACAACAACGCAATTCAGCTCTTTTGAAACTTTTTCCAAAGATTGGTCTTGCATATCTGCAGCGCCGATACAGTGACCGCCACCGTGAATATGCATATAGATAAAATCAGGACTATCATGATTAAATATTCTTATCGTTACTTTCTGGTCACCATCACCCACTTGTCTATTTTCAGCACGATCAGAGTATGGCTGAAACGCAAGTAATCCACCGCCTTGTCTTCTTATATCTTGCAAAACCTCAAATGGTATTTCATGTGATGGAGGTGCGTTGACTAGTAAGTTTTTTATATGATCATTCATTTCATGAATGTCATTTGGAATATTTTTATTATCAAAAGCTTCAGGTGTAATAGAAGTAAATATCATTATTCTAAGTGCGTGTTCTTATATAATTAAAAGTTCTATTAAGAATTAAAACATAAATTGGTAAAAATGCTAGATAGCAAACTACTAGCTTAAGAATGAAATCATTAAATGCAATCAGATCCCAATTTTCGCGCATAAAGTCATCTGTGGAATTGTAAAATGCTACGCCATAAAACAGATATGTGTCTATGAATTGAGCAAAAAAGGTACTTATAACAGGCGCAAGATACCAATAAGAACCCAAATTTAACCCATCATCACCTACTCTGTCCCTTACTTTTGAGAATACAAAAACATCAAGTAACTGTCCGATTGAATAAGCTAAAACAGACGCAATAGCAATTCTAAAGTCAGCAAATATATATGAAATTATGAAAGCAGGAATGAAGGCAAAGCCAATAACTTTACGTGCATTTCTTGCATTTGAAAGTCGTACAGTTAAATCTGTTGCCAATACAATAATTGGGAATGTGAATGTACCGATTGTATAATCCAAACCAAATATATTTATCGGGAATTGCACTAAATAATTTGATATAGCGATGATAAAGCAGTGTCCTAAAACTAAATAAGTTATTAATTTTCTATTAAGATCCATAGAACTCATAATTAATCCATATAACTGTTAAAACAAGTAAAGTTGCCATTAATCCATTAAAATTTCTTATTGCATCCTTCGATTTTATGAAATTATTTAAAAAAACTCCGACTGATGTCCAAGTGAGAACTGAAAAAGTATTAGATATGGTAAATCCCAAAAGTACAAAAACCATTCCTTCAAAAAAACTGTCTATAAACTCAAAGTTTTTATAGTCCGTATAAATAGAAATAGTCGTTATTGCCATCATAACACCCTTTGGATTTACATATTGAAAAAGAGATGACTCTACAAATGTTATTGGCTTTGATCGATCGTCATTATCAGAACTATAAGTAAAATAAATTCTATGAGACAAGTACAGTAAATATAGCGAGCCTAGTATTTGCAAAATGGTTTGTGCTATTGGGTAGCTCGTAAAAATAGATATTAATCCCAATCCCATCACAATTAATAAAGTTAAAAAACCAAAGACAACACCTGCCATATGAGGAATTGTTTTTACATAACCAAAGTTTTTTCCTGAAGCTGTAAGCATGATATTATTCGGACCTGGAGTGCCAGATTGAATAATGCAAAGTAATAATAATGGGAAAAAATACTCAAACATGAATGTGCTCTTTTATAGAACTATGAAATAAATAGAAGTTATAATGACAATTATTGAAGGTAAAACTAAATTGTGCAAGTTTTCATCTACTTTGTAGGTCTTCACTTCTCCATTTATCTTGAAGGGTAAGTGTTTATCCTTACCAGGTAAAAATTTAAATTTCCTTCCAAATGTATACAAAAAAGGTGTTCTTCCTCCAGGGTCAGACAGTTTGCCTTTAAATAATGGCATGCTCAATAATGTGATCAAAAAAGAACCTACAAAGCCAACATACCAGAAAAGCCAAAAGAATAACTGATATGGATAGTAAAAGTTTGAAATATTGATCCATAGAACAATTAAATTTAATATCATTATCGGATAAAAACCTAAGACTTGCCAAACCACATGAAAGCGAGCGTGTCCTGTCCAATCAGGATGAGTTGCGTGTGTTTTATTAAAATCGGCAATGGTGGGTCCAATCGTTAATACAACTGTTATGATGGTAAATACAATTCTTGGAGTAAGATTTTGATCATAAAGATCCATATGTTTATTTAAATTTTTTACGCATATTAATAGCAGCCTGAATTCCTGCAACCGGCTTCTTACCCTCAGGAACCGTATTTCCTTTTTTTGTAAGATTTCGAAGTGACTCACCATTTTTGTACATTTGATAGAGTATATCGATATCCATGTTCGTGCCTACTGGCTCTTCAGGAAAACCTCTAGCAGAAATTTCATTTTTATATTCTTCATCATTTGTCCAATGCTCAAAAAATAATTCTACAAGATTACCGTCTGGGTCTTTATAATACATACCTGTTATCCATCCATGGTTGATTGTCCAGTAAGGCTCAAGACCTCTATCCTTTGCCTTATGATAAAAATCAAACCACTTATCGATTGGGTTAAGGCAATAAGAAATATGGTCTAATCCAATAGTTGTGGGAATATTTTTATTAAGCCAATTTCTCAAAGCTAATATAATTTTTGGAATAAATCCTAATTTCTTTACTCCTGGCTCAGTATTCGCAATTGCAATACGATGATGCTCCTCATCAAAAGCTAAAAAAGCAATATCATTGCTTTTGTACATTGGCTTGCAACCAAAAAGTTTTTCATAAAATTCGACCATTGCATTATAATTTTGAGTTTTAAATGCAACATGATGAAAACTGTCTGGGGCATGTTCTGATTTATATTTTTTATATAAATCAAAATTTAATGTTACATTATCTTTCATATGTTAAGCAGTCCAAAACCAATCGGGGCCAGGTAAGTGAATGACATGATTTTCTAAACCAATTTCTTTGTCTGCAAGTCTATTGCATTTATCATTCATAGACATTAGTAATTTTTTATTATTTTCATCTTTTGCCAAATCATTCATTTCAAATGGATCTTTTTCTAAATCATATAATTGATAGTCTGAATTGTATTTAGTCAATTCATCAAAAGTTGACGGTATGTTATTTTGACGAGGTGAGAAAAATCTTAAAAATTTATACTTTTTGTCCACAACGCCTTTGTAATTAAGAGGCGGTGCAAAATCTGGCAAAAAATTACCCCTAGTCATAAATGCTTTTGTTTTTTCATAAAAACCTTCAGCAAGTCCAGTAAGTCGAAATTTTTCAGCGACCTCAAAAACTGCAGGTATAATTTGAACTCCATGAATTAGATGGCCTTCTTTATCGCGTATATTGTCATAGTTGACATTTTCAACCAACGCCGCATAACTGTTACCTTTTAATTCAGGGTGCCTATCTCTAAGTTCAGATTTACTAAGTCCTGTAAATTCTAATAATGTCGGAACAATATCAATATTTGATATTACTGAGTTACACATTTTTTTATCTTTCAGATCCGGGTGGTAAACAAGAGTAGGAACTCTGATAGACTCTTCCCAAGAAACTATTTTTCCGCGTGACCCCTGTTGTCCAAGCATTTCTCCATGATCAGAGATCATAAAGATAATTGTGTTATCCATTTGACCAGTCTCCTCAAGAGAATGAATAAGTTTCATCATACGCCTATCAACATCACGTAAGCAGTTGAAATAGTAATTACAAAAATTTCTCCATAAATCTGGTCGATCATATGAGATTTCACCATACACCGTATTCATGATCTCAGTTCCAAAGTCATCTGTGCCTATTAATCTTGGGCCGAAATTTTTAGGAAAATCAAAATCGTGTTCTTTTTTATATAATGGATCATCTGGTGCAAATTTTTGATTTTCACCAACAAATCCTGTACCCAATATTTCAGAAGATGCCCTGAAAAACATTATATCATGAGGATTGACAAAATTTACAAATACAGACCAAGGCTTTTCATTTCCTTTTTTATCTCTAATAAAATTTGATGCAGATTCTGCAGTCAAACCATCAAATTTAAAACCACCCTGTCCTAAGTCACGCTCACCTGGTTGATCTGAATTATCAAAACCATATTTTGAAAACATTTTTTTCATGCCTTCATATCCGAGAGCGTTTTCATTTACGTTACTTTCAGTAATATTTGTTAAATGCCATTTGCCAAAATAACCTGTTTCGTAGTCTTGATTTTTTAAAAGATGGCCTATCGTATTTACATTATCGTATAAACCTGGAACCCAAGGTGTTACCGTATTATCCCATACACCAGTAAATTGAACATGCTGCCCCGTATAAACTGAGCTTCGTGCAGGGGAACATATTGGTGTTGAGGTATAGGATCTATTGAAATAGGTTGAGACATTCTCCAAGTACCTGCGCGCTGGCAAATCAATGCTTTTTGGAATAAATGGCCATGCCCGTTCCTGATCATTTAATATTAATAAAATATTATAATTTTTAGGCTTTATATAGGCTGGCGCATTTTGTAAATGTAAAATAGATGCAAGGCCACCTAAAGCAATTGAGGCTGCAGACTTTTTAATAAAAGAGCGTCTTGATATAGATTTCTTCATATGTATTATAAAATAATATACATTATTTAAACTTGTTACAAATCCAGCTTTTAGATATTTATAGATTTAGTTTTATGAAATTAGTTACTTTTACTTTTAATGACACTACATCCATAGGGACATTAAATGGAGACCATATAGTGGATTTCTCAAATAGCTCATTACCTAACAACATGATAGATTTTATCGCTCTTGGAGATCAGGGTCTGGATACTGCAAAAAAACTTATTGATAATAGTGAAAATAAAATTGAGTTAAGCAAAGTACATTTAGAAGCTCCTATTGCTAAACCAAGTAAAATTCTTGCGGTTGGATTAAACTACAAAGAACATCAAGATGAAGTTGCTCAAACTGCTGCAAATACAATAGGTAAAGCTCAAGAAAAATATCCAAATATATTTAACAAGCAAAATAGCTCTGTTAACGGTCCATACGATGATGTTCATCGGCCGCGTGCCTCAGAATTTTTAGATTATGAAGGCGAACTTGGTTTCATTATTGGAAAAAAATGTCGTCATGTACCTTATGACAAAGCAGCTGGAGTTATTTACGGCTATACAGTCGTTAACGATGTTACAATCAGAGATTGGCAGATGCGTGGTCCTCCTATGACAATGACTATGGGTAAGTCATGGGACACCCATTGTCCATTCGGTCCATATATTGTAACCAGTGATGAAGTTGGTAACCCACATGATCTTAAGCTTGAAACATATGTTAATGGAGAATTAAGGCAATCGGCTTCGACAAGTGATTTAATTTTTGACTGTTTTACATTAGTTGAGTACTTATCGACTGCATTTACGCTAGAACCTGGAGACTTGATTCCAACTGGTACACCTGCTGGTTCTGCGGTGATGACAAGAAATTGGCTTAAAGCAGGTGACGAAGTTAAAATTGAAATTGAAAAACTGGGCTACATTAACAATAAAGTTATTGAAGAGCCAGAAGATACGCCTGCATACTAAATCGCGTGAGTGATACTGAATATGATGTCATTGTAGCTGGTTATGGGCCAGTGGGTGAAACCTGCGCAAACTTGCTAGGGTATTACGGTATTAAAGCGTTAATCTTAGACAAAGAAAAAGAAACCTTCCCCTTGCCTAGAGCAATAACATGGGATGCTGAATGTCAGCGGGCAATGGCTCATTGCAACTTTCTAACTGAAGTAAAGACCAGAAAAATTAGAGGTGTTGATAATAAAGACGCAAAAAAAAGATCAATTTTAAAAATTACGATGGATGGGTTTGATACATATAATTATCAACATTCAATACTATTCATTCATCAACCTCAATTTGATGAAGCGCATAGAGAAAATGCAAAAAAATATCAAACTAATACGATTAGAACAGGTAATGAAATTTTAAGCGTTAATCAATCTGATGGCGTTGTAAATTGTTCCTACAAAAACATTGAAACTGGGAAAGAGTTTAAAACAAACAGTAAGTATCTTTTAGCATGCGATGGTGCAAATAGTACAATTCGAAAGCTCAAAAATATTGAACTTAAAAGTTTAGATGCTGATGAGACCTGGATGGTGGTGGACGGGTATACAAAAAGTAAATTTGACTGTTTTACAGATATTGATGCGATTCAATATTGTAATCCGTCGCGACCAACAACAATTATTCAAGGTGTTGATAATTGCTTTAGATTTGAAATAGCCTTTATGCCAGGTGATACTGTTGATGAAATTCAAAAAGAAAAAGTTTTTAGAAAATACATAGACCAATGGATCGGAGATAATGAAATTGAATTTAGCAGAACAGCAGTATACTCATTTCATGCAGCTGATGCTGTTAAATGGCGTGATGAAAACATTTTTCTACTCGGTGACGCTGCGCACCAAATGCCTCCTTTTATGGGTCAAGGAATGAACTCTGGATGTAGGGATGCTGAAAATATATTGTGGAAAATTAATGGAGTACTAAAAGGACTTTACTCACCTAAAATATTGGATACCTACCAATCAGAGAGAAGACCGCACGTCGCACGAATTACTAGAGGGGCAATTAAAATGGGAGGCATCATTAATGCTAAAAGTAAATTTAAAGCATTAATTAGGAATGCATTGTTAAGAACACAAAGTTATTTAAGAGGCAAAGAAAATATATTTCCTGTTTTAAATGGCAACCGTCTAGGACCTGGTGCTCATAAAATGCCAAAAATTAAGAATGTTTCTATAGAGAGATATTACTTCAATCAAATAAATGTTCGTCTTAATGATGGTAGGATTTTGGGCACAGATAATATACTGGAAAAGAATTTTGGAATTATTTTAAATAATTTTGAAGGTAATAAAAATATCTCAGAGGATAATCTTGAACTATTAAAAAGTCATAATTTTAAGATCATAAATATAACACCTCATTACGACCGTTCAAACTATATGGGCTACATTGCGTGTGAAGAAACTCATAAAGATCTACAAATTTACTGCAAAAAGTTTGAATGTTCTGGAGTTATATTAAGACCTGATAAATATGTTTTCGATTTATTTAACTTTGATAAAAACGATAGTCTTGAAACTATTATTAATGATGTATTATTAAATATTAGAGATAAAATTGAATTTAATTGAAACACTGTTTTTAAGGAGTAAAATATAAAAATGCCATTAGACGATCAAGATAGAAAAAAGGGATTAGAAATCCTTAAGAAGATGAATTTACTTAAAAATGATGAGACTCCTGTCTCTAAAGACTTGCTAAAGCAAATAATTGATATGTTGTATGGAACAATCTGGTCACGAACTGAGCAGTTATCGCTTCAAGAAAGAAGCATGATTACGCTCACAGTTTTGGTAGCACTTAATAGAGAGAATGAATTAAAATCTCATTTAAGAGGGGCTAAAAATTTGGGGATAACTAAAGAAAAAATTGAAGAAATGATATTGCATGTTGCTCACTATAGTGGTTTTCCCACAGCAGTTTCAGCGAGCCAGCTGTTAAATAAAGTCTGGGACTCAGATGAAACAAACTCAGGATAAGAATTCAAAAAATTTAATAGGAAAACAATCCTATAAAGTTTTAGAAACAACAGAACCTTGGATTTTATACCACAACGATTTTTCTCTCTGTTCAAGAAAAGTCAGAATTTGTTTGGCTGAACTAAAGATTAATTACAAACCCATTCATATTAATATTATTGAAACTGGTAGTGCCGATAACTTAACCAAAGACTTTAAATTTATAAACCCAAATGTCACCGTCCCTGTTCTACTTCACAATGGGTCTCCTATTTACGAGTCTCATGAACAAATAAAATACTTACAAGAATTTATGAAAAATGAGATAAATTTAAATGATGAAATATCTTACTGGGTTAAAAAAGGGTCACTCATTGGGGAACCCATAAATGACTTAGAAAAATATGCTGGAAATTGTGTTTCTTTATTAACACCCCCACTATTTATTAGTATGTTACAGAATATTTCTATTTTTAAGTTTTTTTCATATTATATTCGTCATCCAGTAAAATTTAGAGCATTCAATTTCATCATTTTTAAGATCTTTGGTTTTAACTCCTACAAGGCAAAAACTCCGTTGTTTAAAATTAGTCAAAAAGTTATTACACATTTGAATAACCACATGAGAGAATTCAATTCACAAATTCTAAATAAAAAATGGATAAGTAACAATCAATTTAGTGTCGCGGATATAACTTGGGCTGTACTTCTTCACCGACTTGAAGAGCTGCAAATTCTCGAGAAATTTTCTAATAATTATCCTGCAATAGAAAATTACTATATACGAGTTAAAAAAAGGCATTCCTTCAAGGAAGGTGTGCTGGATTTTAAGAATACTAGCGTAGATAAAGGAGTAAAAATTTTACAAAAATCAATAAGTTCGCTGAACCATCTTAGGAAGCATTACATTGAAATTGAGGACAGTATCAAAAAATGAAGCTATCAGTAAAAACAGAGATTTCTTTAATTTCACTAAAAAATCAGACTAAAATATGTCGCGAGATGCAATATTAATTAATATTTGATAAATTTTATTAAATAATATATTTATATGTTAAATTTATCAATTAATTAACATATTACGACAATGATAAAATTTAAGAATAAAAGAGATAAAAAAGGTAATCTTATTCCTTGGGACACTTCATTGGTACATAAAGAGAGCGAAACAAAGTTGTCTCTGAGAGCCACTGAACGATCAATTGAAAAAAGTAAAATTTTACCAAATACTATAAATATTACACATCTTGTTGATGAAAAAAATAATCAACTCAAAAATAATCTTATAAAGCATTTACTGGCCTCGTCGAAAAGAAAAAGAAATCAAGTATTAATAGTACAAATTATTAATATAAAAAATAATGTATGGCTTTTTTTTGTAAATGATTTGCGAGGTGGTAGAAAATGGTTTTGGCATAAGAAAAAAAATATATCCTATGAGACAATAACTTTATTTTGTAAATCTATATTAAGAATAAAGAAAAAAAATATAGTTTTCTTACCTCATAAAGATGCTGTAAAATATTTTAAAGAAATAAAAGAATGTCCTAATGAAGTTTTTATAAAGTCAAATAAGTATAATGGTTATTTTCCATTTTCTTGTTATCGAAAATACCTTAATAATACAAATGAAAATCTAACTTTTAAAAATCTATCTAAGAAAAATACCAACTATCTAAATGAATTAGAGTCGGAAAGCATTCACATAATTAGAGAGGTTGTTGCTGAAGCTAAAAACCCTGTCATGCTATATTCAATTGGAAAAGATAGTGCCGTAATGTTGCATTTGGCAGCAAAAGCATTTTTTCCTGCTCCAATACCCTTCCCTCTTTTACACGTCGATACTACATGGAAATTTGATATGATGTATCAATTCAGGTCATTTATTGAAAAAAAATATGATATTAAACTTCTTGTTCATTCAAATGAGAAGGGAATAAAAAACGATATCAATCCTTTTGACCATGGATCTGTAAGGCATACACAAATTATGAAAACAGATGCACTTCTTGAAGCTCTTGAAAAATATAATTTTGACATTGCCTTTGGTGGAGCAAGACGAGATGAAGAAAAAAGTAGATCTAAGGAGAGAGTTCTCTCATTCAGAAACACAAATCATAAATGGGATCCTAAAAACCAAAGGCCAGAATTATGGAGTCTTTACAATACAAAAGTTAATTTAGGAGAATCTATTCGCGCTTTTCCAATATCAAATTGGACAGAATTTGACGTATGGAATTATATCAGGGATGAAAATATTGATATTGTGCCTCTTTATTATTCTGAGTATTACCCTGTTGTAAAAAGAAATAATACATTAATTATGGTCGATGACGAAAGACTTAAAATAAATAAAAATGAAAATATTTATATTAAAAAGATAAGATTTAGGACTCTTGGATGTTACCCACTGACAGGAGCGATAGAGTCATCGGCATCAAATATTGACGACGTGATTTTAGAATTAACATCGTCAAGAGTCAGCGAAAGACAAGGAAGACTGATTGACACTGATGAACAATCATCAATGGAAAAGAAAAAAATTGATGGCTACTTCTAACATATGAAAGAAAAAAGTAACATTCTTAAATTTATAACATGCGGGAGTGTAGACGACGGCAAAAGTACTCTAATTGGAAGAATATTATATGAGTCTCAATTAATCTTAGAAGATCATTTTGAAATATTAAAAAATGACTCTCAAAAAGTAGGCACTCAAGGAGATGAATTAGACTTAGCTCTTTTGGTAGATGGATTATCAGCTGAGAGGGAGCAAGGTATTACAATTGATGTTGCGCATAAGTATTTTAGTACCAAAAAAAGAAAATTTATTGTTTTAGATGCGCCGGGTCATGAGCAATATACTCGAAACATGGTAACTGGTGCATCAAATGTTCATGTAGCTGTAATTCTTATTGACGCATCAAAGGGCCTTTTAACTCAAACAATAAGACATTCTTATATATGCTCAATGATGGGAATTAATCATGCTATAGTTGCAGTAAATAAAATAGATAAGGTAAGCTATAATAAAAAAATTTTTTTAAATATTGAAGAACAATTTAAAAAATTAAAATTAAATTTTAAAAAAATTGACGTTGCTCCTGTGTCGGCCCTAAAAGGTGATAATATTTCAACAAAATCAAAGAAAACTAAATGGTATAAGGGTGACACATTAATTGAAATACTTGAAAAAAGTAACATCAAACAAAAAAAAATCCATTCCAAATTCAGACTTCCCATTCAAAATGTATTGAGGCCAAATTCTGATTTTCGTGGCTTCCAGGGAACTATTGCCTCAGGTACCATAAAAAAAGGAGATAAAGTTATTATTCAACCAGGTTCTCATTCCACCAGGATAAAGGAAATATTCTTCTCTGGGGAAAAAGTTGATCAAGTACAGTCTGGTAGTGCAGTCACAGTTACATTACAAAATGAAATTGATATTAGCAGAGGCAATATTTTAGCAGAAGAAAAGGGTCAGTGTGAAAGCAGCAACCAATTTCAATGTAAATTAATTTGGATGGACGAAAATGAAGGACACATTGGTAGGTCTTATATACTAAAAATTAATAGTCAAACAGCTGGTGCACAGATATCTAAAATTAAAGCAAAAATTGATATTAACAACCTATCAGAAGTCACAGCAACAAAACTTAAATTAAATGATATCTCAATTGTAAACATGAATTTAGATAAAGATATTTTTTTTGAACCATACGATAATAATAAAACACTTGGTGGATTTATTTTAGTTGATAGATTTACCAATAAAACGGTTGCAGCTGGATTAATTAATTTTTCTTTAAGACGTGCTCAAAATATATTTGAGCAAAATTTAACTATAAATAAAAAATTAAGACAAAAACTCAATAATCATAAGAGTAAGATACTTTGGTTTACAGGATTAAGCGGATCAGGCAAATCAACAATCGCGAATGAGCTAGAAAAAAAACTTTATGAACGAGGAATAAGGTCTTTTATTTTGGATGGAGATAATATCAGACATGGACTGAATAAGGATCTAGGATTTACAGATGCAGATAGAATTGAAAATATTAGACGTATTGGTGAAGTAGCTAAATTGATGGTTGATGCAGGTTTGGTAGTAATAACTGCATTTATTTCTCCATTTGTTGCTGAGAGAGATATGATCCGAAATATATTTGATGAAAAAGAATTTAAAGAAGTGTTTATAGATGTTCCTTTATCAGTTGCAGAAAAAAGAGACCCAAAAGGTCTTTATAAAAAAGCTAGAGAAGGAAAAATTAAAAACTTTACAGGAATTGATAGCAAATACGAAAAACCTACTCAACCTGACTACCATTTTGATACAAATAAGGAAAGTGTGAAAAAGATTGTAAATACCCTAATAACTAAAGAGTTTAGTGATATTGATTGAACGTCTTTTTGTAGAAATTAATTAAATTAATATTTAGAATAAATACTTTATGGCACAAAGTACCAAAAAAAGGTCTCTTGTAAAAGCTTTCACTTGGAGATTTACTGCGACAATCGATACCTTCATCATAAGTTATCTTGTCATATGGCAATCAGATTTTTCTACACTCGAAACAGCCGGACTAATTGCTGGATTTGAGATTATTACAAAAATAACAATTTACTATTTCCATGAGCGTCTGTGGTCTTATATTTCTTGGGGTAAGAGTTTAGATTGATCTTATAATAATTTTACTTTAAATATCGGCGTAAGTGTGTGTCTCTTTCTCAGCTCCTGGATGAGTAACTGCTCCTGACGAGGCGGATCCAACCGTTCTACTGTATTTCCAAAGTGTTCCAGAATTAAAATCAGTTTTTCTTTCTTTCCAAGATAGCTTTCTTTTTTCCATCTCTTCATCACTTACAGAAAGAGTAATTGTACCATTTTCAGCATCAAGAGTGATCTCATCGCCGTTCTCAACGAGTGCTATAGGTCCACAGACTGCGGCTTCGGGTGAAACGTGTCCAATACAAAAGCCCCTAGTTGCGCCACTAAAACGTCCGTCGGTAATTAGCGCGACTTTATCTCCCATCCCTTGTCCATATATAGCGGCGGTTGTAGAGAGCATTTCTCTCATCCCTGGTCCTCCTTTAGGTCCTTCATAACGGATAACAAATACGTCACCTTCACTATAATTATTATTTTTAACACACTCAAATGCATCCTCTTCGCAATCGAAGCAAATCGCTTTCCCTTTAAAATGTAAATTTTCCATTCCCGCTACCTTGACTATTGCGCCGTCTGGTGCGAGGTTTCCCTTTAAACCAACCACGCCGCCAGTTGGGCTGAGGGGCTCGTTATAAGGTCTAATTACTTTTTGATCATTATTAAAAGTTACATCTTTTAAGTTTTCTTCAATCGTTTTACCGGTAACAGTTAGGCAATCTCCATGAATATATCCACCTTCAAATAAAGTTTTAATAATCATCGGTACACCTCCAGCTTCATAGACATCTTTTGCCACGTATTGACCGCCAGGCTTTAAGTCTGCAAGATATGGTGTCTTTTTAAAAATTTGTACAACATCATCTAAATCAAACTTTATTCCACATTCATGAGCAATGGCTGGCAAATGAAGTCCTGCATTAGTTGATCCTCCTGTAGCTGCAACTATTGTTGCAGCATTTTCAAGAGCTCTACGCGTCACAATATCTCTTGGCCGAATATTCTGCTGAATTAGATTCATAATTTGCTTTCCAGACTCATAAGCGTATTTGTCTCTTTCCTCATAAGGTGCTGGAGCTCCTGAAGAATAGGGCAAAGCTAAACCAATTGCCTCTGACACACATGCCATTGTATTTGCAGTAAATTGGCCGCCACAAGCACCGGCACTTGGACATGCAACACACTCAAGCTCATGTAGTTCCTCTTCAGTAGCATTTCCAGATGAAAATTTTCCGACAGCTTCAAAAACATCGACTACGGTAACATCTTTTCCTTTGTATTTTCCAGGCAGAATGCTTCCGCCATACATAAAAACACTTGGAACATTTAAACGGCACATTGCCATCATAAGTCCAGGAAGCGACTTATCACAGCCTGCGAGGCCGACAATTGCATCATAACAATGTCCTCTGACCGTTAATTCAGTAGAGTCAGCTATAACTTCTCGAGAGACTAATGAAGATTTCATACCTTGATGACCCATCGCTATTCCATCTGTAACTGTAATTGTGCAAAATTCTCTAGGTGTACCTTTTGCTTCTGTCACTCCTTTTTTTACTGACTGAGCTTGTCTCATTAATGCAATATTGCAGGGAGCAGCCTCATTCCATGTTGATACAACGCCAACGAATGGTTTAGCTATATCATCTTCATCCAATCCCATTGCATAATAATATGATCTATGTGGAGCTCTTTCTGGACCAACAGAGACATGGCGACTTGGTAATTTATTTTTATTGAATTTCATTTTTAATCAATACTTTTAATTGCATTTAAGATTTTGTCATAAGATAGCAAGTACTCTTTTTTTCTTTCTTTTTGCTTCTCAATAATTTCTTGAGGTGCGTTTTTTACAAAATTATCATTTTTGAGTTTATTTTCAATTTTTTCCAATTCTGACTCTATTTTATTTAAGTTTTTAGTTAAACGCTTTTTTTCAATATCAAAATCAATAATACCTTTTAGAGATAAATATATCAAACCATCGTTAAATAATACTTGAACCATGCCCTCGCCTTTTGAAAACTCTTTTTGAGAAATTTTGTTTATTTTTGTGAGTGAAAATATGGTTTCTTCATAATTTTCAATAATTGAAGTTAAATGATTACCTGCTTCAGAAAAATATAATTCAACAAAAACATTTGCTGGCACGTTCATTTCTGATCGAGTTGATCTTATTGCGGTAATTAATTCTTTAAGTACTTCAATCTCAGAGCAACTATCTTTTGATAATTCAATTTTCTCAGGCCAGGTCGCTCTGTTTATTGGATTTGAATTATGCTTAAGTATGGAAGGGGCAATGTTCCATAAATGTTCAGTAAAAAATGGCATAATCGGATGAAGCATAATTAAAATATTTGTTAGTATGAAACTTGTGACACTTCGTGTTTCAGTTATATCATTCGCTTCATTTTTGTTAAATACAGATTTTGTGAATTCTAAATACCAATCGCAAAAAATATTCCATGTAAATTTATAAAGCTCATTAGCTGCTTCGTTAAAACGGTAATTCTTTATTGAGTCCTCAGTCGCTACTCTGCATTGTTCGTAGCTAAAAAGAATCCATTTATTAAAAGGGTGTTTGATACTTTTAAAATCAATCTCTTCATATTGACACTTATTACTTTCAGATAATTTTGCTGCATTCCAAATTTTTGTGATAAAATTTCTGTACCCTTCTATTCTCTTTTTTGAGAGTTTTATGTCACGTCCTTGGGCTGCCATAGAACAAAGCGTCATTCTTAAAGCATCAGCGCCATATTCATCCATCAAAACTAATGGATCTATAACATTGCCTTTCGATTTTGACATTTTTTGCCCATGTTCATCTCTAACTAATGCATGTACGTAGACTTCTCTAAAAGGTACTTCTTTTGTAAAATACAAACCCATCATCATCATTCTTGCGACCCAAAAAAATATAATGTCAAAGCCCGTTACCAAAGCAGAAGTGGGATAGTATTGCTCTAACTCTACTGTTTTTTCCGGCCAACCCAATGTTGAAAAGGGCCACAAAGCAGATGAAAACCAAGTATCAAGCACATCCTCGTCCTGTGTTAGCTCAACATCTTTTTTATAGTAATCGCGAGCTTCTAATGATGCTTCTTCGTAAGTTTCTGCAACAAAGATTTTATTATCTGGACCATACCAAGCAGGAATTTGATGCCCCCACATTAATTGACGTGAGACACACCATGGTTGTATATTTTCCATCCATTCAAAATATGTTTTCTCCCAATTTTTTGGTATAAATTTTGTCTTTCCTTCTCTTACTTTATCAATTGCGTCAATTGATAATTTTTTTGCATCAACAAACCACTGATCTGTAAGTAATGGTTCAATGACTTCGCCTGAACGATCGCCGTATGGAGCAGTGTGAACATTTTCTTCAATTCTATTTAAGGCCCCAATTTCTTTTAATTCATCAATAATGATGTTACGAGCCTCATATCTATCTAATCCAACATATTTTGTAGGGCAATTACCGTTTAAGCGTGCACATTCATCGAATATATTTATGACTTCGAGATTATGTCTTTTTCCTAATTCATAGTCATTAAAATCATGAGCTGGTGTAATTTTTACAGCTCCAGATCCCTGGTCCATCTCAGCATAGTCATCCGCAACAATTGGTAACTTTCTATTTACAATTGGAAGTATTGCAAATTTACCGACTAAATCTTTAAACCTTTCATCATCTGGATGTACTGCTATTGCTGTATCACCAATCATCGTTTCTGGGCGTGTTGTTGCGATGGTAATTTTTCTATCTTCATTTTCTATTTGGTAATCAATGTACCATAATGATCCTATAACTTCTTTTTGAATAACTTCTAGATCAGAAATTGTGGTTTGTAGCTTGGGATCCCAATTACTTAATCTTTTATCTTTATAAATCAGCCCATCATTATAGAGCTTTACAAACACATGTTTCACAGCTAAAGATAGGCCTTCATCAAGAGTGAACCTCTCTCTAGACCAATCACATGAGCATCCAAGTCTTTTTAACTGGTTAACAATTTTATTTCCTGATTGTTCTTTCCAATCCCATACTTCAGAAATAAATTCTTTTCTAGAGAGGTCAGATTTATTTATATTTTTTCTTTTTAACTCCCTTTCAACGACCATCTCTGTTGCAATACCAGCATGGTCTGTTCCAGGTTGCCATAAAACATCTTTACCTTGCATTCGATTAAACCTTACTAAGATATCTTGAAGTGTATTATTTAATGCGTGCCCCATATGTAACGTTCCTGTAACATTTGGTGGTGGTATTACAATACTATATGGTTCAACATTTTTATTTCCACTTGCTAGAAATGCGCCATCTTTTTCCCATTTCTTGTAGACTTCACCTTCAACTAAATCCGGTTGGTAATACTTGCTTAACATTATTTTTTTTCGTCTTTTGATGCTATTATAATTTTCGCATTAATTATTTTATTCTTTATAGCCTTTGTAAGTTCTTCGTTAATTATCAACTCTAATTTATCAACTGGATAAGACTCTATGTTTTTTTTCACAATTTCTCGAATATGATCTTCGCTAATTATACTTTCATTATCGTTATACAAATGATTATCTTGTTGATTTACTGGCGGATCATCATTGATAGAAACTAATTCCGTTAATTCAAGCACGCTATCCTTTTTTTCTAAATTTATTGTTTCCTCTTTGATAGGGGATGTCAGTTCAATAATATCTTTGGGTAGTTCTTCTTTGGTCTCGACTAAGTTATTTGACATCATATTTTTAATAGCATCCAATATTTGTTTAGTGTCTGAATTATTTTCTGTCATTATTTTAATTTTTATAACGATACAATACTAAAAACTAAAGGTGTTTTTCAATTTGAACCCATTTAAGATCGGTAATGAGCAATTGAATAATTTATTAAAGTAAATATTGCTTTCCTTTTTTTTGATAATTTCTGCTGTACAGACGTCATTTTTTGAAATTATAACAAGCATTCTTCCACCTATTTCAAGTTGATCAAGAATATTATTTGGTATTTCTTCTATCCCACCCTCAATTATTATTACATTAAAAGGACTTTGATTTACACAGCCTTTGGTAATTTCATTGTTAAAAAAAACAACATTATTAATATTATTTTCTTTTATAGAGTTTTCCGAAAGCTGTAATAATTCTTTATCTTCCTCAACAACAATTACTGTCTGCGCATGAAACGACAATAATGCGGCAAGATAGCCAGTGGTGGATCCTAACAACAATACATTTTCATGATCTTCTAACTCAATATGCATTATTATTTTTGCAATTAAAGCGGGGTTTGGAATTACTCTTCCATCTTTAATAATAATATTTTTTTCTATATATGACTCATTTTTCAGCTCATTGGGCATAAAGCTTACTCTATCTACTTTATTAAAGGTTGAAATTAAATTTTGCGTCATGCCATTAATAGGCTTTATTTGCCCATCAATCATATTCTTATTAAGGTTATTACTGTTCATTTGATTTTATGTTTTATAATATATGATTATTTACATTTCAAAAATATTCATTCTTAATTAAAAAATAGTGTTATAAGATTGATATTGGGCCACGTGGCGGAATGGTTACGCAGAGGACTGCAAATCCTTGTATACCGGTTCGATTCCGGTCGTGGCCTCCAATTAAAATGAATGAACTTTCAATCCTTCAATAATCCTATCTGCCTGATCTGGCCTTATCCAAGAATGAAAGTTTTTTATCATTATCGGTGTAAAATTTGGTGTTAATTGTAACAACTTAGATCTCAATGATCGAGTAGATTGAGATTTTTTGTTTGTTGCCAAATAAGCAATATACGATTGCGGATATTCAGGCTGAATCTTTATTAATTTATCTGCATATTCTTTTGCTTCTTTCACATTGTTATCAAGAAAATTAAACCTCCAGAGTTCAAAATAAGTACGCCATTGACCATATATATCCTCGTACAAATCTAATGCGCGAGACATTTCGACATATGCTCTTTTTTTCTCATCTATCTGATACAATGATGATCCGAACAATCGCCTGCCATGTGCAAATTTTTTATTAAGTTTTATAGAATTATATGAGTGATTTAACGCTAAATCAAAGTTACCTCCATAATAATATGATAAGCCAAAAGCAAACTGACAAAGAAAATTATTTTCATTCAACGATACAGAACTTCGAGCTAGGTTTAGCAGCGTCTTTCTAACTTTATTTGGATCTCTTACATTAAACATCCATAACTTGTCTGCATAAGACATCGCAATTTTAGAAATTGTAATCGCTAAATCTTCTTTTGGAATTGAACTACTAAGAATATCGTATGATTTTTTTGACAATAGAAAGCTAATAGTTCTTTTATCTTTCTGGTTTTTGGATTTTCTTATCACTCCATTTTCTTCTAAATATTTTAGCCTCCTCCAAAGTGTCCTCTCGGGTGCCTGAGTAAAATACTGAATATCATAAAATGATAGCCCCCTAAAAAAATTAACATAGAGTCTAAATACTATTTCAAGATCCAAAATGCTTGTAAGAGATAATGATTTTAAAACTTTAAACAATCCGCCATACAAAAAACTAAATACTGCTTCATCAAGCAAATTAACATTTTTTGCAACTTGGTCGCTTCTGCCAAATCCAAATTCATATATATTATCTTTTTGTATAGTCACGCTATATATTTAATATATTTCTCCATAAAGTAAAACTAGATATACACTCAATCTTTTGCTATAAGAAATATATTGTTCCCCGGTAGCTCAGTTGGTAGAGCAAGCGGCTGTTAACCGCTTTGTCACTGGTTCGAGTCCAGTCCGGGGAGCCAAATTATAAAATCTGGCTCAAGAATGTTTTAGTTCGCTCGCTTTCAGGGTTGTCAAAAAAGTCTTTTGGGTTCTTCGCCTCTACAATTTGTCCCTCATCCATAAATATAATAGTGTCAGCAACTTCTTTAGCAAAACCCATCTCGTGTGTAACTACTATCATTGTCATACCGCCTTGAGCAAGTCCTACCATTACATCTAAAACTTCCTTTATCATTTCCGGGTCAAGTGCAGAAGTAGGCTCGTCAAACAGCATTATTCTTGGTTCCATGCATAACGCCCTAGCAATAGCTGCTCTCTGTTGTTGGCCCCCAGATAGTTGTGCAGGATATTTATGAGCCTGATCATCAATTTGGACTCTTTTTAAATACTCCATAGCTTTATCTTTCGCTTCAGACTTTGGAAGTTTTCGAACCCAAATCGGAGCGAGTGAGCAATTATCTAGAATTGATAAATGAGGAAAAAGATTAAACTGTTGAAATACCATTCCAACTTCTCCACGAATTCTTTCTATACTTCTACTGTCATTAGTTAGCTCTGTGCCTTCTACTATAATGTTACCTCTTTGATGTTCCTCTAATCTGTTGATGCATCTGATAAGTGTTGATTTGCCAGATCCAGATGGACCACAAATAACAATCTTTTCCCCTTTGTTAATTTCAAGATTAATATCATTTAATACATGCAGTTCACCGAACCATTTGTGAACATTTTTCATTTCTATCATTAATTCAGAACTCATACTTATCTTCCTGTATCTAATTTCTTTTCAAGACGTTGACTATACCAACTCATAGCATAACAAAAAACCCAAAATACTGCAGCAGCAAAAACATATCCCTCATGAGAAAAGCCTAACCAATCTGGATTTGTTCCAACAAATTGAATAATACCAAGAAAATCAAATAAGCCTATAACTAAAACCAGGGTTGTATCCTTAAAAATTGCTATAAAGCTTCCTATAATTGCTGGTATCACCATTTTGAGTGACTGAGGTAAAATTACTAATGCCATCATTCTCCAATACGTTAACCCAACTGCTTGCGATGCTTCGTACTGCCCCTTTGGCATTGCCTGCAAACCGCCTCGGACAACTTCGGCTAAATATGCGGCTGAAAAAAACATAACTCCAATCAATGCTCGAATTAATTTATCAAAGTTGACCCCCTCAGGCATGAACAGTGGAAACATATTTGAGGCCATAAATAAAACTGTTATAAGCGGAACGCCTCTCCAAATTTCAATAAAGATTGTACATAAAAGTGAAACTACCGGCAGCTTAGACCTTCTACCTAGAGCTAGCATTACGCCAATTGGTAGAGATAATACAATTCCAACTCCTGCAATCACTAGTGTTAAAAATAAACCACCCCACAAACGAGTTTCAACCGCTTCAAGGCCAAAACCACCTGACAACATAACCACACAAATGATTGGGAAAATTATAAGTAGAAAAGCGCCTACCCACCCTTTGTGCCTCAGATTAGGAATAAGAAGATATACTCCTGATATTAATAGAATAAGATAGACAAGATTTATTCTCCATAATTCTTCAGTTGGGTATAGTCCATAAAATATAAGTTTGATATTTTGTTGAATAAATATCCAGCATGCTCCTTCGTTTGAGCAGTCATCTCGAGTCGAACCAACAAAATTTGCATCTAAAAATATCCAGTTCACTAAAGGAGGAATTAGAATATAAAGAAGGTATAAGCCAAAAATTGTAAGCAAAGAATTATACCAATTAGAAAAAAGATTTTTTCTAAGCCATCCTATTGTTCCTAACTCGATAACCGGAGGTCCGATTTCTTTTCTGGCAGCGCTCATTTATCTTTCACCATCAACTTTCATAAATCTGTTAAACAGATTCATAATTAAAGATGTGAAGAGACTTAAAAATAGATAAACACCCATCACCATCCCAATAATTTCAATCGCTTGACCAGTTTGCATTAATGCAGTTCCAGCAAATACCAAAACAAGATCAGGATATGCAATAGCAGCTGCCAAGGAAGAGTTTTTAGTTAAGTTCAAATATTGATTAGTTAATGGCGGTACAATAACTCGTAAAGCCTGAGGAATTATAATTAGACGAAGTATTAGATTTTGTTTTAGACCAACAGATTTTGCAGCTTCTGTTTGACCTTTTGACACCGCCATAATGCCACCTCGGACTACCTCTGCAATAAATGATGCTGTGTACATGGCTAGCGCAAAAGTTAGAGCAACTAATTCAGGTATTAACTTTACGCCACCTTTAAAATTAAAACCTTTTAATTCCGGGTATTCAAAAGAAACTGGAAATCCAGTTGCAGCTAAACTTACAAAGAATGTACCTAAAATTAATGTAGTTGATACATAGAAGGCAGGGAATCTCTCCCCAGTTCTATTTTGTCTACGTTTTGCCCAAATGAATATGCCAATTGAGATTATTATTGTAAGCCAAAGCAAGTAAAATATTATTGAAGATCCCTCACCGAATACAGTGTCAGGTATAAATAAACCTCTGTTATTTAGAAAAAATGAATCATAAAGCTCTAAACTTTGCTTGGGTTTTGGAAGCGCTCTTAAAACAGCAAAGTACCAAAAAAATATTTGAAGAAGTAACGGGATATTTCTAAGAATCTCAACATAAGCCTCTGCAATTTTTGCAATCAGCCAATTAGATGACAGCCGCATGATACCTACTGTAAATCCGATTATAGTTGCAAAAAGAATTCCAATACCTGCAACCAGTAAGGTATTCAATAAGCCAACAATAAATGAGTCAAAATAAGTAGATGTTGGAGAATAATCTATGAGAGTCATGCCTATATCAAATTGAGACTCAACTCCTAGAAAGTGAAAACCACTTGCTAAGCCTCTTTCCAGCATGTTGCGAGCTGTATTAGTAACAATGTAATAAATTCCAAGTGCTACTAAACCTAGTGTTATAAGCTGATAGAAGATTCCTTGAACACTTCTATTAAATATAAAACTTCCAATTTTTGATTTGTCCGTCTCCATATCCGCTGAAAACTATATATTGATTTGAGTTATTTACATATAAAAAAGGGGGCCATAAATGACCCCCTTTAAAGTGATCTTTGCTAGAAATTTATTCTAGTATTATCTAGCTGGAGGAGCATAAAGAACTCCACCATTTTTGTAAGAAGCGTTTGGTGATCCTGCTCTTGCAAGACCTACCGGAGTATTTTCTCCGACGTGTCTTTCGTAAACATCACCGTAGTTACCTACTTTAGTAACTATGTCGTAAGACCAGCTTTCTCCTAAATTTAACCCTGCACCTGTACCACCTTCTTTACCACATAGTCTTGCAACTACAGGGTTCGAAGTTAATGCGCAAGTTGTTTGGGCATTTGATTGAGTTAAACCAAATTCTTCAGCTTCAATCATTGCATTTAATGACCATCTGACAACATCTGCCCAATCACCATCACCCTCTCTTACAACAGGACCAAGAGGTTCTTTAGAGATTGTTTCAGGCAAAACTACATGAGCATCTGGATCTGCAAGTTTCGTTCTCTGTGCAGCAAGACCTGATTTATCAGTTGTATATGTATCACAACGACCCTCGTCATAAGCGTTAACAACTTCGTCTGCTTTTTCAAAAACAACAGGCTCATATGCCATTCCATTAGCTCTGAAGAAATCAGCCATGTTTAACTCAGTAGTTGTACCTAAGTTAGTACAAACACTAGCGCCATCAAGTTCCATTGCGCTTGTAATTCCTGAGTCTTTTCTTACCATAAAACCTTGCCCATCATAGAAGTTGACACCTGCAAATTCTAAACCAATTTGTGCATCACGAGACAATGTCCAAGTAGTATTTCTTGATAAAACATCAATTTCACCAGCTTGTAGTGCAGTAAACCTCTCTTTAGCTGTAAGAGGTACATATTTAACATTGTCTGGATCTCCAAAAATAGCAGCAGAAACAGCTCGACATACGTCTACATCAATACCGCTCCAATTTCCATTTTCATCTGGGTTTGAAAAACCAGGAACACCCTGACTAACACCACAGTTGAAAAAACCTTGAGATTTCACAGTGTCCAATGTTCCAGCAATCGCAGCTGGGATCATTAAAACTGAACAAACCATACCAAGGAATGCAATTCTTATTTTATTCATAAGCGATTAATCCTTTTTTTAAATTATTAGTATACGAGAAAATTTAAGCATAGTTTTAATACGATGAGAAACAAAAAGTTAAAGCAAAAAATAAAATTTATACCAACAACATGTAGTACCTGAACATCTAATCAAATACTATCTGTCGTGCTACTGTTATTCTTATATCAATTTCTGCAAGATCTGGATCTATCATTGATTTGGCAAGCTTAAGTTCATTTGTATCTAGTTGAGAGATAAGATCGTCAATACCTTCTTGTCCAGCCCCACAAAGTGATGACTTATTACATTGTAAATACCACCTAACTGATTGAACTAGATTTCTTTTAACACCATCTCCAAACTCATACATATTAGCAACATTGAATTGCGCTTCTGGCACACCCATTTCTGCTGCATAAAGATAGTATTTAAATGCTTTTTTATAATTTCTACCAAAGAACCAGTGATTATCATAAAATTCACCAAGAGCATAAGCCGCTCTAGGATCTTTATGCTCTTTAAATAAATTTTCATATATTTTTTTTGCTTTTTTATAGTTTGAGAGTTCTTTTGTAATGCAAAAATCTTCAACATTGCATAAATTTATACTTGAAGCGTCGGTATAAAGCATTCCTAAAACATATTGTGCGTCTGGATTATTTTCCTCTACAGATAATTTATTTAATATAGAAATTGCTTCGAGTCTCTCTCCTGAAACAAACATATCATAAATAGTCTCAGCTTCAATTTGAGATGAAATCACTGAAATAAATATTATGTAATGTAATAAAATTTTTTTCATTGCTCCAATATGGCGCGCCCGAGAGGATTCGAACCTCTGACCCACAGCTTAGAAGGCTGTTGCTCTATCCAGCTGAGCTACGGGCGCTTATTTAAAATTATCTGCGTAAGATTTATTTATAACTTTCCTCTCAGAGGTTTCAAGAACTTCATAATCAATACTATTTTTTTTTGCATAATTGACCGCTTCTTCTTTGGAAGAGAACTTTAATTCAATTTGGGAGAAAGTACTGCTGCCACCATTCCAACCCATCATAGAGTCTATAAGTTGATTTTTTTCATCTATAAATTTTAAAACCCATTTTTTATACTTTGCTCTTCCAGACTGCATGGCAGTTTTGGCGGGTTTAAATATCTTAGCCTTCATACTCTTTATTTTGATCCATCGAGATTAAGTAAACCTCTATAAAGTTCAGGCCTCCGATCCCTAAAGACTCCCCAAACATTTCTCAATGTTTCAGCTTCAGACAAATTAATCTTCCCAATTAGTACTTCTTCTTTATCTCTACTTCCTTCTGCAATTTTATCGCCGACATGATTGGTTATAAAGGAACGTCCATAAAAATAGTTTTCAATATCAATTCCTTTTTCAGTTCCAATCCTATTTGAGGCAATGACTGGTATTTGATTTGAGGCTGAATGGCCAATCATTGCTCTTTGCCACATATCAGAGCTATCAAACCCATCATCCTCTGGTTCACCGCCAATCGCTGTAGGATAAAGTAAAAGTTCAGCTCCATTTAAAACCATGGATCTTGCGGCTTCTGGAAACCACTGATCCCAACAAATACCAACTCCAATCTTAGCATACTTTGTATTCCAAACTTTGAAACCAGTATCTCCAGGATTAAAATAAAACTTTTCTTGATATCCAGGTCCGTCAGGAATATGCGATTTTCTATATTTTCCTAATATACTTCCATCGGCATCCACGATTGCGACTGTATTATAATGAGCTCTATTCGCTTTCTCAAAAAAACTTACTGGCAGGACTACTTTTAATTCTTTAGCTAATTCTGAGAATTTCTCTATTGTTGGATGATTTTCAAAAGGCTTAGACAATTCAAAAAGCTCCTCTTTTTGGTCCATACAAAAATATTGTGTTTCAAATAGCTCTTGAATCAAAATTATTTGAGCTCCATTAGATGCTGCTTGTCGCACGAGGTTTTCAGCATTCCTAACATTCTTATCAGTATCGTTGGAGCAAGCCATCTGCGTTGCTGCTACAGTTACTTCTCTCACTTTTTGCTCCTTGGTTGTTGTTGCGTTATACAATGTATACCACCTCCGCCTAAAAGTATATGAGACCCGTCAAGAGTAACTACTTTCCGGTCAGGAAATGTGTTTTTTACTATTTCAACGGCATTTTCATCTGCCTTATCATCGCCAAAAATAGGAAGAATTACTGCTGAATTCGCAATATAAAAG
Organism: uncultured Pelagibacteraceae bacterium; assembly: GCA_902547315.1. Lineage (GTDB taxonomy): Bacteria > Pseudomonadota > Alphaproteobacteria > Pelagibacterales > AG-422-B15 > CACNXQ01. The sequence goes on from CACCND010000001.1 coordinate 136,720, forward strand.
TTGATATATGAACAGGGCTCTTCGTCATTGGGAATTATTCTTTTATAAGACATTTCTAATTCAATTACTTCTAAATTATTTCCATTTACATCTTCCGCAGTTTTTAAAATTTCCAGATTTTCATTTAGTAAATCATAATAAGGATCTTGTTTATCATTACACGTCATAGCCATAACTCTTCCGAGAGAGACAAAGCATGCTACGTTATCTACATGACCATTTGTACCTTCATCTGTTCCATGCTTTAACCAAATAATTTTCTTAACACCAAAAAAATTCTTTAGATTTGCTTCAATCTCTAATTTAGAAAGATTAGGATTTCTATTATTATGAAGTAGACATTGTTCTGTGGTTATTAATGTTCCATTGCCGTCTACATCAATTGAGCCGCCTTCAAGTACCATGTTATTTTTAAAATATCGAGCCCCAGATTTTTCAATCATCATTTTTGCTACCTTATCGTCAAGCTCATAATTTTCTTTGTAACCCCAACAATTAAAATCTGAGTCTACACCTGCTAATTCATGATTTTGATCTAAAAGAAAGATAGCGCCCGAATCCCTTGACCATGCGTCATTAATAGGAAACTTAATTATATCTATTTCTTCACTAAGTAAATTTTTTGCACTAGCAAAGTCATTTGGATGAACAATCATTTTGGTTTTTTCAAATTGCGAGATAGCATTTGCAACCTTTGCCCATACATCTCTGCCCTTTTCATAATCAAAATTTGCCCAAGATGATGTTACATCGCTGGGGAAAGTCTCTGTTGGCCATTGCATCCAACAACACTCGTGAGGAAACCATTCAGCTGGCATTATGAAAGAATCTTTGATTGGCACGTTCATTAAAAACCTCATTGGTCGGGGCGGCAAGATTCGAACTTGCGACCCTCTGGTCCCAAACCAGATGCGCTACCAGACTGCGCTACGCCCCGAAACGAGTGAGAATGTATCTAAAAATAGATAAATCTTCAATCTATTTAAGAAAATCTAAGAGTATACTATTTACTTCTTCAGGCTTCTCCTGTTGCACCCAATGACCTGCATTTTTAATGATATGATTTGAGACAAGGTTTTCATGTAGGGCTGGATTAATCAAACTCCATTTTGCTACAGGATCGTGCTCACCCACAATAAAACATGACGGAGGTGATATTTTTTTCTCATGCGTATCTTTTGTTATTTCCCAATTTTTATCTATGTTTCGATACCAGTTTATTGGCCCACGCATTCCTCCATTTGTAAATTCTTTGAGATAAAAATCAAAATCTTCCCCGGACATAAACTCTGGAATATTATTGTGTTCTCCAAGCGACTCTAAAAACGTCATATCGTCTGAATACGGTTTTGGTTCAAAAGTTTGTGACTTCTCTCCACTACTTGTGAGAGAGCTGTATATTGCAATTAAAGATTTTCTCATGTCTTTCTCTAGTTCTTTTTCTACACGTCCCTCTTCTTGGAAATAAATCATATAAAAAAATACATCTTTGAACATAAATTTCATTGTTTCAATAGGTGGCATTTTTGAAACTAAATATGGCACACTCATTCCGCAAACTTTGTTAACTCGTTTGGGATGATACAATGATGTATTCCAGGCAACTGGCGCTCCCCAGTCATGTCCTATCAAAGAAAAATTCTCTTCTTTCATCTCATCTGCTATAGCAATGATATCGGAAGTAAGCTCCATAATATTATAGGCATTGACTTTAGATGGCTTTGAAGATTTTCCATAACCCCTCATATCTGGTACCGCTACTTTGAAGCCGTTTTGAACTAAAAAAATAATCTGATGTCTCCAAGAATACCAAGACTCTGGCCATCCATGCGCCATTACTACTAATGGACCCTCTCCATCAATGTATGTATTAATTTCAACATCCTTATTTTTAATAATTTTAAAATTTGTCTTATTAAACATTGTTAAGATGGATCCTGTTTTCCATGATTTCTCAAAATTTTAAAAATCCCATCTGATGTGAAAATAATTTTATCATCGATAAACAAATTACACTTCATAAATAAAATTGATTTTGTCTCTCTAGTAATTTCTGCAAAGCCATATACCCATGATCCTTTTGGAGCGGGGCCAACATAATTTGCATTTAATTTTGCAGTTAGGCATGGGAATGAGTCCTTCTTCCAAGCTGTATACCCCATAATTCCATCAGCAAATGCGATGAGAGTACCTCCATGGGCTATACCAGCTTTATTACAATTAATCTCCTCAACTTTAAATCCTTTATAGAAAATTCCGTCAAGTTCTAAATTATATAGAAAACCATTATTTTTCGAGAATGGTCCAGGATCAGTATCCTTAGTATAATTTTGCACATCCTTTAGTATGTTTGTTTGCATTGCAAAAATATATTTGATTAATGATGATAGATAAATATATAATTGATTGATAAATATGGGGAGCTATTGCTGAGAGGTTCCAAACATTGGAACGACCCAAAACCTGATCTAGATAATGCTAGCGGAGGAAATATGCAGAAAATATCAATAATTTTATTCTTTTTAATTTTTTTAAATAGCTCCTTTTCTTTTGCTAAAGAAAAATTGGTTGTTGGAACCTACGACTCATTCTCAGCTGATTGGGGGCCGGGACCTATAATAGAAGAAAAGTTTGAAGAAATTTGCAATTGCGATCTTCAATTCATCTCAACCAATCAAGCAGGTACTTTAAATAATGAAATTTTTATGAATGGAAAGGATGTGATTCTTGGCATAGAAATGCATGAATTTAATTATTCAATTGAAGATTGGCATGAGTATGATCATGGTTTCTTTTCGTTTATATATGACAGTAGTAAACTAGGTAATCCACCCAAATCTTTTGAAGAGTTGGTAAATCGTGAAGATCTCAAAATCGTTGTGCAGGATCCTCGTACAAGTCCAGTTGGTATTGGATTGTTAAGGTGGATGAAATCTATATTTAAGGATGACTTCTCTGTTAAGCTAAAACAATTAGATCAGAATATAATAACATACACACCAGGATGGTCTGAGGCATATGGAATTTTTCTTGAAGGAAATGCGGACCTTGTTTTGAGTTATAGCACTTCACCATTTTATCACCAAGAATATGAAAATGAATATAAATATAAGTCACTTAATTTTACTGAGGGTCACTTAGTCACGAGGGAGATTGTTTACGTTCGAGAGAAGTCAATAAAACAAAAACTTGCAAAGAAATTTATAGATTTCATTATTGAAGATGATATTCAAAAAATAATATCTTCAATGAACATTATGTATCCATCAGTTGATAAAACTGAACTAGTTCCAGAAAAAATGAAAAATTTAATAAAACCAAAAGAAATTGATTATAAAATATTTCTAGAGTCTGAACCATTAATTGAAACTTGGCTTGAGACTGTTGCAGGCTAATATAAAAGACCTAATTCCAATAGGAGTTTTTTGTCTCGTTTTAATGGCAGTTGTGTTACCTGTATTTGGTTTAGTTTATTATTACAATTTTAGTTTCACACTTAATTTCTCAAATTATTATTTTACCATTATTTTTTTTACAATCTTTCAATCATTTGCCTCTGCCTTTGCTTCTATATTAATAGGTTCCGTATTTGCACTTTTATTAATAAGGCACAGGCATTATAAAACCATAAAACTTATCGTTAATTTTTTGTCAATTTTATTTGTATTACCAACAATAATATCAGTATTTGGAATCCTAACATTTTACGGACAATATTTTTCCATTTATGGAATAATTGGCATATTACTTGGTCATACAATTTTAAACACTCCATTAATAACAAGAATTATATTTCAAAGTCTAAATGATATAAGTTCAAATGAATATATACTTGCAAAACAAATGTCTTTGGACAAGTTAGGAATTTTCTTTGCTATGGAATGGCCTATTATAAAAAAAAATATACCAAGTCTCTTTGTTATTGTCTTTTTTATATGCTTTGTAAGCTTTACCCCAGTTTTAATTCTGGGTGGAAGCCCAAAATATTCAACTTTAGAAGTAGCGATTTATTATTCTGTAATTTTTAATAATGATTTTAATGCAGCCCTAAATTTATTGCTTATACAATTATCAATATGTCTTTTCATATACGCTGTTTTCTTTAAAAATTTTAAGAGTTCTAATTTTATAATTAATGAACAAAGAAATTTTTATGAAAATAAAAAAAGGGGATTTTCTTTCTATATAGAAATTATGTTCATAATACTGATTTCTATTTTCGTTTTTTCTCCGATATGCTTCATAATCTTAAATGGATTCAATAAAGAACTAATAAATATATTTTCATCATCGTATTTGTGGCATGCAATAAATAACACATTTGTGATTTGTTTTTTTTCAGGTACCATTTCAGTTTTTGTAGCTCTTAACTACCTTAATTTGATCTATCGCAAAAAATATTTTACAGAAGTATTGATTTATTCACTTATTATATTTTCGCCAGTTGTCATGGCTGTTGGATATTATATATTATTGTTTAAAATCAGCTTATTTGATATACCGAACATTCTTATTGTTATCGTTCTAAACGCAATTTTTTCACTACCATTTACATATAACTATCTAGCGCCGTCTTACTTTAGAATTACGCATGAGAATGAAGATATATCAAAAAGTATCAACATGTCTGGAATACGGAGATTTCTAATTATTGATTTTCCTAGACTAAAAGTACCAATAATTAACGCTTTCTCAGTATCATCAATACTATCGGCAAGTGATCTCGTTATCATTTCCTTTTTTGGCACGAATAGCTTGTCAACTCTAACTCAAACAATATATAGACTTATGGGAAGTTATAGGATGGATGAAGCATATTCAGTTTGTCTAATATTACTAATGTTTTGCATCTGTTACTATGGAACTTCGTACGTATTTATGAAAGGTAAGTTATGGAACACTCACTAGATTTAACCTATCACTGGGCCGGTTTCTCAGCTTTAGTTGTCTTTGTAATCGCTTATGCATTTGTGATGGCAGAAGAATTCACTCATTTGAGAAAATCAAAACCGGTTGTACTTGCGGCTGGTTTAATATGGGGAATGATTGCAATTGCATATTCCAACACTTCTCATTACGAAATGGTTGAACATGAAATTAGACACAGCTTTCTAGAATATACAGAACTTGCTTTTTTCCTCTTAGTTGCAATGACATATATAAATGCTCTTGAAGAACGCAATGTGTTTAATTCTCTTAAGTCATGGTTAATTAAAAATCAATTTAGTTACAGACAATTATTCTGGATTACAGGCGTATTAGCATTTTTCTTGTCTCCATTAGCTGATAATCTAACAACTGCTTTAGTGTTATGTGCAGTTGTAGTAGCTGTAGGTTCATCAAGTCCTAAGTTTGTTGGATTAGCCTGCGTGAATATTGTTGTCGCTGCAAATGCAGGTGGTGCATTTAGTCCTTTTGGCGATATTACAACTTTGATGGTATGGCAAGCTGGTCAGTTAGACTTTTTACAATTCTTTGCTTTGGTTATTCCATCTGTTGTAAATTATATTATTCCTGCAAGCATAATGCACTTTTTCGTTTCAGATCATAAGCCCGATGTTGCGGAGACAAGCGTAACAATCAAATATGGTGGAAAGACAATTATTCTACTTGGTCTTTTAACAATTGTAACTGCTGTAAGTTTTCACAATTTTTTACATCTTCCTCCAGTGTTTGGAATGATGACTGGTCTGGCATACTTACAGCTCTATAGTTTTTATATTAAAATAAGTGTTAAAGAAATTGAGGAGCAAAAATATGATTTCTTCGAGAATGTTGCACGTGTTGAGTGGGATACATTATTATTTTTCTTTGGTGTAATTCTATCTGTTGGAGGCCTGGGCTTCATAGGATATCTAGAATACGTATCAGAATTTATGTACACAGACTTGGGTGCAACAACTGCCAATGTCTTAGTTGGAATACTCTCAGCTATTGTAGACAATATCCCAGTGATGTTTGCAGTATTAACAATGGAACCTGCGATGCCAGACTCACAATGGCTGCTTGTTACTTTAACTGCTGGTGTGGGCGGCAGCATGTTGTCTATAGGATCTGCAGCAGGCGTAGCTTTAATGGGTCAGTCAAGAGGCATGTATACTTTCTTTGGTCATTTAAAATGGACACCGATTATAGCAATTGGATACTTTGCAAGTGTCTATGTGCATATATTGATAAATTTTTAACTCAGGATGAGAGTATTTTTAACTTTTTGCCTTATATTTCTCTTAAACACAGGAGCCTTAATGTCAGAAAATGCATATAGTTATTCTTTTAAAGATATTAATGAAGAAGATATGATTAACCTGTCTGACTACAAAGGTAAAACGCTGGTTATTGTAAACACTGCAAGTTTATGTGGTTTTACTTATCAATACGATGGGCTACAAAAACTCTATGATGACTATAAAGATCAAGGTCTGGTTGTATTGGGTGTTCCATCAAATGATTTTGGAAATCAAGAATCAGGTACAAATAGTGAAGTAAAGGAATTTTGTGAAAGTACTTTTAGTATAACATTTCCTCTTACAGAAAAAAATGTTGTCAAAGGCAAAGATGCTCATCCATTTTTCAAATGGTCCAAAAAAGAATTAGGTTTTATCGGAGGAGTTCCTAGGTGGAATTTTCATAAAATTATAATAGGTAAAGATGGCAATGCAATTGCGGGCTATACCGCATTAACTCGTCCATCCTCAAAAAAATTTATAAGTGAAATAGAAAAAGCTCTTCAGCTTTAATTCCTTTAATTACTTATGAGTGATCTTTTTATTATTCTAGGAAATCAGCTTTTTGATCCAAAACATCTAAGTAAATATAAAAAGAATAAGATATTCATGTGTGAGGATCTTGGTCTGTGTTCATATGAAAAACATCATAAGCTAAAAATTCTACAGTTTCTTTCCTCTATGAGGAGTTACCGAGATTTTTTAATAAAGAAAGGTTTTTCAGTTGACTATTATGACTGTCAAAACAATTTTGAAAAAAAGTATGAAGATAAATTAGAAAAATCTATAAAAAAACATAAAATAAATAAAGTAAGCCACTTTGAGATCGAAGACACGCCATTCGAAAAACGTATTAAAAAATTTATTATACAAAAAAATCTTGAACATAACGTAATACAAACACCTATGTTTCTTAATTCACGTGATGATTTTCAAAAATATCTGTCAAAACAAAAAAAGCCTTTCATGGCAACTTATTATAAAGAAAGTAGATTAAAATTTGACTTACTAATTAAAAACGGAAAACCTGTCGGCGGCAAATGGAGCTTTGATAAAGATAATAGAAAAAAACTCCCTCAAGACCTAAAACTTCCAAAACAACCAAAATCAAGTGAAACCAGGCACACAAAACATTTAAAAAACTTCATAGAAGAAAAATTTAAAAAACACCCTGGTAGTACAAATAGCTTTTGGCTACCAACAACACACAAAGATGCTTCAGATTGGCTGGACAATTTCATTAAATATAAACTGAATTTATTTGGAGACTACGAAGACGCAGTAAGTCAAAGAGATAATATCCTGTTTCATAGCGCATTAAGCCCGCTTATTAATATAGGATTGATTACACCCCAAGAAATAATTTATAGATTAAAAAAATACAAAGGAAAGATAAGTATAAATTCACTTGAGGGATACATTAGACAAGTTATTGGATGGCGAGAATTTATGAGAGGTATTTATCATAACTACTCGCCTAAAATGGAATCATCTAATTTTTTTAATCATAAAAGAAAACTCAAAAATGATTGGTATACTGCTGAAACAGGTATACCCCCTTTAGATCATTCAATTAAAAATGCTCTTAATTTTGGTTGGACGCATCATATTGAACGGCTAATGATACTGTCTAGTTTAATGAACTTGTGTGAAATACACCCAAAATATGTATATAAATGGTTTATGGAAATGTTTGCTGACTCTTCCGAATGGGTGATGGTGCCAAATGTCTATGGTATGGGACTATTTAGTGATGGAGGCATCTTCGCAACCAAACCATATATTTGTGGTTCAAGCTATTATTTGAAAATGATGGACTTCAAAAAAGGAGAGTGGTGTGAGACTGTCGATGGCTTATATTGGAGATTTATAAATAAAAATAGAAAATTCTTTAGTAGCAACCCAAGACTAAATATGATGGTAAATGTATTTGATAAAATGAAACAGGATCGAAAGAAAAGAATACTACAGAAGGCAGAAATTTTTATCAAAGAACATACAAGCTAAGAAAATTTATTTACTCAATCGCATTATCCATATTCATGAGTATAGGTCTTCCATCATGAGCTGTACTTAGTGGAATAATTTTTCCACCGTACTGCGCACACAAGGTTGGAGCACTTCTTTTCTGATTGCCTAGATTGACCTCAAGATCAACTATAATTAGCTTCGCATCTTCAAATGTTTTTAAAATTTTCATATTGTCCTCCTAATAAAAATATACAAATACAATAAAGATAGATCCAAAAAGCTGTGAGATAAATAAAGCTACTGAGAAAAAATGAAGCATTTTGAATTTTTTTTCAGCATCAACGATACCACCTTTAAATTTATCTCTATAAATATTGATTCTAGGAGTTAGATAAATGAGATTAATTAAAAAGAAAGTAGTAGAAACTAACGATATAATTAGAAAATCAACCATACTAATAACAAAAAAAACAGCACACGATAAAATAGTAATGATTAACCCATAAATGAACATTCTGGGAAAAATAACTCGTAATAACTTGCCTGCCTCATCTTCATTTAAAATTGAAAATACAGATGGGGTTACAACAGACATGAAAAAAATCATAAATCCAATAATTAAAGAATGTAGAAAAATTCCAAATTCCAACATTATAAATTTATTTAGTATTATCTTTTGAAAGTATTTCTGTTGAATCTGTATAAGTCTCTTTATGGCCTTTTTGATCAATAAGTGTTACAAATTCATGGTTAACATCACGGTGTCCCATCTCATCGTTTCGAACGGCAATAATAACATCTTTTAATTTTGCAAACTGTGATAAACCCCAATAATCGATTGCTATCTGAGGTGCTTTAACGTTTTCAATATTTCCGTTTTCAATTTCATCTAAATATTCTGTATAACTTATAATTGCTTGCTCCTCAAAATAACCCACAATCCTATGGCAGGTACGAGGTGATACCATGTACATGATAAAATAAAGATTAAAAAATATTCCTTGCACTATTATCACTAAAAATCTCTCAAAAACTGATGGCTTTGCAATATTAATAAAAGTCATTAAATGCATTCTTTCGTTCTCAGCTTCATCTAAAAGTGTTTTGATCCAGCCTCTATCTTGCTCCATATTTCTAAGGCTTTTCAAGTGATTAAGCATGCCGGCGACCATTCCAGGAACAGCTGCTACAGTCTCTAATATAACCGCTCTGTGCCCATAACGTTTTTTAAAGAAAAGATCAGCGAAAAGACGGAGAGCTTTTGTGAATAAAAGAGCTATACGGTCACTATTGTTTTCCGGTTTATAGTGTTTAAACATTTCGGTCATACTAAATAGATAATATTTATTTATAGAAATTAAATACTATTTAACAGATGTTTTACTGACATTTTGTCACAGATAAGGCCATAGAAGTGGCGGTCCCTACGGGATTCGAACCCGTGATCTTCTGGATGAAAACCAGATATCCTAACCGCTAGACGAAGGGACCTTATATCTTATTTATATATCTAATAATCGGTCTAAATCAATAATTGATTAACTATTTTGTGGCTCGGAAATATCAATAATATGTATTTGAGGTATTTTTTTACCCCCCCACTCATTGATCTTTATTTTGCCGAATAAGCAAACTGATGAACCTTTATTTTTTATTAATTCTTCTCCGAGCTGTGTTTTTGCACTTCTAAAAGCCATCGCTTCGATAAATTTTCCTCCATCAGATTTAATAAGGCATTTAAAATGCTCCTCACCAATTTGATCAACGGTAGCGAGTATCACATTTTTAAAAATAAAAGATGGTTCAGGATTCTCTGATCCAAAAGGACCAATTTTTTCAATTTCCCTATGAACATCTAAATTGATTGCTGATGTACTTAAAATGTCATCAGCAAATAAAATCTTATTATCTTGAGTATTTATTACTTTATTGATCAATTGCTTTTCAAAAAATTTTTCCAATTCTTCAATCTTTTCAGATTCTATTGTTAATCCGGCTGCCATAGAGTGTCCTCCGCCTTTTTTAATCAAATTAATTTGAACAGCAGAAATAACTAACTGTCCAAGATCGATGCCTTTTATTGAGCGTCCGGAACCTTTAGCTTCGCCATTGTTTATCGAGAAAACAATGCTAGGCTTATTAAATTTATCTTTCAGTCGACTTGCAATAATACCAATTACCCCTTCATGCCATCCTTCACCAGATACGATCAGTAGTTTATTTTTTAGTTTTTTATCGTCAACTTGGGCGATAGCTTGATCTAAAACATAACTTTCTATTGTACGTCTCTCAGAATTAAATTTATCTAAATCGTTTGAGATGCTATCGATTTTACTTTTTTCACTTTCAGTTAATAAGTTTGTGCCAAAGTTTGAAAAGCCTAATCTTCCGCCAGCGTTAATTCTTGGACCAATCTTGAAACCAAGATCATGAACAGATACTTTTGATTTTATATTTGACTTTTCAATCAATGAATTCAAACCTGGATTTAATCTTTTTTGTATTACTTCGATTCCCTTTGAAACTAGAATTCGATTTAAACCTTTTAGTGGAACAGCGTCACAAACAGTTCCTAAAGCAACAAGATCTAACAAAGCAATAAGGTTTGGTTCTTTAAGATTATTTTTTTTAAACCAATCTTCACGTCTTAATTTCCGGTTAAGTCCGATAATGAACATAAACGTTACACCTACTGCAGAAAGATAGTTTAATCCTGAATTATCGTCCATTCGGTTTGGATTTATAATTGCTGTTGCTTTTGGTAGTTTTATTTCTGGAATGTGGTGATCTAGGACAACAACATCCATACCTTGCTCTCTCGCATATTCAATTTCAGAAAAGGCCATTGTTCCGCAATCGACGGTAAATATTATTTTCACATCTCTTTTTTTAAAATTTGAAAAGGTTTGTATACTAGGACCATATCCCTCACTAAATCTATCAGGTATATGGAATTTTAGTCTCATTGAAATTTGCTTGAAATAATTAATTAGAGTTGAAGTTGATGTAGAACCATCAACATCATAGTCACCAAATACTGCAATTCGTTCTTTATTTATTATTGCTTGATAAAGTCTTTCGCAGGCTTTTTCCATGTCTGCTAAAACGTATGGATCAGGTAAACTTTCTTTTAATGAGGGACTTATATACGAAATAATGTCGTCTAAATTTACTTTTCTAATACTAAGTAATTTCGCAACTAGCGGGCTTACTTCGTAACTTTGTGAAATATGTTCTGTATCTTTTTCGCTATATTCTCTTAAAGACCATTTTTTATTTGTTAGAGAAAAAAAATCTTCGTCGAAAGAGTCTTTTCTCATAGTTCAATCTTTTTTGTGATAAGTCTCGATATACTGAGATGAGGCTTCGCCAGTTCTTAGAACTAGTGAATGGGTTATGTAGTGACTGCTGTCAGATCTTACTCCTCTAACCATAGTACCTTCTGTTACACCTGTAGCAGAAAAGATAATATCGCCGTGTGCAAGTTCATTAAGATTATATTTTTTTTCTAGATCTTTAATGCCAATCTTTTCAGCTCTGTTTTTTTCATCGTCATTATTGATTACAAGTCTAGTTTGCATTTGACCACCAACGCATTGCAGTGCTGCAGCAGCTAAAACTCCTTCAGGAGCTCCACCAATGCCAAGGTAAATATCAACTGGATTATGTTCTTGTGTTGTCATAATTACTCCCGCTACATCGCCGTCAGAAATAAGAACAATTTTTGAGCCGATCGTTCTTAAAGACTCAATTATATCATCATGCCTGGATCTTTCTAATACACAGGCAGTTACTTCACTAATTTTAACTTTTTTAGCTTCTGCGATACTTTTTATGTTGTCCTCAACAGCTGCATCAAGATCTATTACATCTTTTGGAAGACTACCGCCAACCGCAATCTTATTCATGTAAGTGTCTGGCGCATAGAGTAACCCTCCTTTTTGAGCTGCAGCTACTACAGATAATGAATTTGGCATACCCTTAGCTGTAATAGTTGTTCCTTCTAAAGGATCTAAAGCAATATCAACTTCGTGATTTTTACCGGTTCCTACTTCCTCGCCAATATAAAGCATTGGCGCTTCATCTCTCTCACCTTCACCAATAACAATTCTGCCATTAAAATCAATTGCGTTCAAAGCTGTTCGCATTGCGTCTACAGCAACTTGATCTGCTGCTTTTTCGTCACCTAGTCCTATTAATTTAGACGATGCAATTGCAGCCTTTTCCGTTGCGGCTACAATTCCTGATGCATATTGAGTTGATATTACTGTCATAACGAATCTTCAATTCTGATAAATTTAACAGATGAGCTTACTTCTGGTAATCTTTTTATCTGTTTTATAGATGATAAAAGCGAAGATTCTTTAACTGTGTGCGTTATCAAAATAATTTCAGCAAAATTTGACCTTTTCGATGGCTTTTGAATTATACTTTCGATCGAAATTTTTCTTTTTGATAGAGCTTTTGAAATTTTTGCCATTACCCCCGCTTTATCTTTGGCTGTAATTCTCAAATAATATGGAAATGACAGATCATCAATTTTCTGAATTTTTAATTTCTTTTTCTTTTTTATTGATACGCCTAATGGATAATTATAAGTTCCTCTTATAATGTCCATAAGGTCTGACATAACAGAGGCCCCCGTTGGTCCAGCTCCAGCACCAGGGCCTTCAAAAATATTTTTTCCAATTACTGAGTCATTTACGACAACAGCATTAATCTCGTTACTCACTTTTGCAATATCTGATTTTAGTTTGACAAAACACGGATGAACTCTTTGCTCAATCTTACTTAATTTTTTAGAAGCAACTGATAACAACTTTATTGAGTATCCTAATTCTTTTGCAAAAACAAAATCATATTTATCAATCTTTGTAATACCTTCTATAAAAGTAGCTTTAAAATTTATAGGAATGTCAAAAGCAATACTTGATAACAACGTAATCTTATGAGCTGCATCAATGCCCTGAATATCAAATGTAGGATCTAACTCAGCAAAACCTTTTTTTTGAGCATCATTCAATACATTTTTAAAATCGCCCGCATTATTCTCCATTTTTGTTAAGATATAGTTACAAGTACCATTCAAAATACCATAAATTTTGTTTATTTTATTAAGACGCAAGTTTTCTCTTACAGCTTTTACAATTGGTATACCTCCAGCAATAGCTGCTTCATAATTGAGACAGACATTATTTTGCTCAGCAATTTTAGATAACTCATTTCCATGTACTGCAAGCAAAGCTTTATTAGCGGTAATTACATGCTTTTTATTTTGGAGTGCTTTTTTAACAATTTTATATGCTATTCCCTTTGAGCCACCAATTAGCTCAATTAAAATATCTACATTATCATTTGTTGCTAAAGACATTGTATCAGTTGTTAACGGCAAAGACTTAACTGATAAACTTCTTTTTTTTCGTAAGTTACTAACAGCAATTTTAATTATACTGATATTTGCAGTTTTTTGAGAGGGTGCTTTAAAATTTTTTAATTGTTTGAGAAATCCCGATCCAACTGTTCCTAGCCCTGCGATTCCTACACCATAAGTTTTACTCATCGATTTCAACCTTTTCTGGCACACTTTCTAAATCTGGTTTCTGAACATCTTCTTGATCATCTAAAATTAATTCTGCAGCATTTGGGTTGATAAAAAACTTATAGAACGAAAAATTTTTTACTGATGAGCAGGCATTGAGAGTAAATAAAAATAAAAATAAACTAAAAATAATTATTATTTTTCTTCTCATTCTATTCCTAACCTCTCATCATAATCATTCATAAGATTAAAATTTTGAAGGGCTTGTCCAGCAGCTCCTTTTACCAAATTATCTAAAACACTAACAATACATAATTTATTTTCTTTATATCCCTTTTTTAATCCTATGACTAAGTTATTGGTACCAACTACGTCCCTAGAGGAAGGAATTTCATTAATTGGTAGCAATTGTATAAAATGCTCATCATTAAATCTTTTTTGTAATATATCGTAAATATCATTTTGAGATACCTCATTTGTATCAATATAAATGTTACTCAAAATACCTCTTTCAACTGGTAGTATATTAGCCGCAAAAAAAACTTCAGTTTGAATATTTTTGATTTTACTTAGTTCTTGGTTTATTTCAGCTATGTGCTTGTGATCACCAATACCATAGGTTCTGATATTTTCATTTACTTCTTTAATCAACTCTTTCTTTCCCTTTGTTTTACCTGCACCTGAGTAACCTGATTTTGAGTCAATAACAATATCGTCGGTTTTAATTGCATTTTGTTTTATCAATTCAATTAGTGGGATTAAGATGCTTGTTGCATAGCAGCCAGGGTTTGCAATATGCTTACATTTTTTTATCTTATCTCTGTTAAACTCTGTTAACCCATATTGAAATTCATCATTTACCTCAAAGTTGCCGTGTTTAAAGCCATACCAATTCTCATAATCATTTTTATCATCAAGTCTAAAATCAACTGATAGGTCAATTATACTGACATCTGATTTCAATAGATCGCTTCGTTTGTGAAGATTTTCATTTGGCAAGCAATTAAATACATAATCAATGCTACTAAAATTTATGTCTTCATAGCTTTTGTATTTGAGTGGTGTTTGTATACCAGAAGATTCATGGATTTGAACTATCTCACCTGCTGACTTGTTTGCAGATAAAGCAACAATCCTAACATGGGGATGGTTGAGGCAAATTTTGATTATTTCTTGTCCTACGAAACCACTAGCACCTAATATAGCTACGTTTTTCATAATTAATTTTTAATTTAATAATAGAAGTTTGAAAAAAATTATCTTTTTGAGAATTGGAAACGTCTACGTGCTTTACGTCTACCATATTTTTTTCTTTCAACAATTCGAGAGTCTCTCGTAAGTAAACCTTCAGTTTTAAGGATTGGTCTTAAGTTTGGATCTAGCAAAGTTAGAGCTTTTGAAATTCCATGTCTAACAGCACCAGCCTGACCAGACATTCCACCGCCACTAACAGTAACTGTTGTGTCAACATTCATTTTTTTATTTGTTAATTCAAGTGGTTGGTTAACTAGCATATTTAGAACAGGTCTTAAAAAGTATTTATCAACGTCCTTACCATTGATTACTATTTTTCCAGAACCATCTTTTATCCAGACTCTCGCAACAGCATTCTTTCTTTTACCGGTAGCATATGATCTTCCTAGATTATCCAATACTGGTTTTGCTAAATTTTCCTCAGAATTATTATTCATATTTTCGTTCATTTAAACTGCATCCTGTATGTTATATATTTTAGGATTTTGAGCCTCGTGAGGATGCTTGTCACCTATGTATACCTTCATATTTGACAGCTGCTTTCTTCCAAGCGGTCCTTTAGGAATCATTCGTTTAACAGCTAGTCTAACTAATCGATCTGGAAATTTTCCCTCTAATATTTTTCTAGCATTGATACTTTTAATTCCCCCAGGATATCCAGTGTGTCTATAATAAGTTTTGTTATCAAGTTTTTTGCCCGTAAGCTTAATTTTTTCAGCATTAATAATAACTACATTATCTCCACAATCCACATGTGGAGTATATGTTGGTTTATGCTTACCTCTTAAAATATTTGAGACATTTGTAGCTAGTCTGCCCAAGACTATGTCTTTTGCATCGATCAATAACCAGTCTTTTTTTATGTCCTCTTTTCTTAGAGACGTAGTTTGCTTTAGTATCTTAGATGTAGTCATGTTATTGTTTATTAGAGAATACAGTAAAGTATGTCAACAACATATATTTATATAATAAATTCATATATTTAAATCCTGGTATTATGATACTTTTTAAATTATTACGCTTTACATAAGTCTTAGAGTGTTATTCAATATATTGTCGAGTTTAATACAGCTTGCGGACTTATACAGCTAAGCCATCAGCCGCACATAGTATTATGATGCGGTTTTTTTATTTGCTGTGAGACTCGAAGAAAATATAAATAGAGGTAAAAAAATGGCAAAAAATAAATTTAATCCAGCAGATTCTGTTAACCCTGAAACTATTGCATTGCATGGAGGTGATTACAGAAGTGACCCTTCTACAACGTCAGTAGCTGTTCCAATTTATCAAACTACTTCATATCAGTTTCATAACACTGAACATGCGGCTAACTTATTTGGAGCAAAAGATTTTGGTAATATCTATACAAGAATTATGAATCCTACAGTAGATGTTCTTGAAAAAAGAGTTGCAGCAATGGAAGGTGGGATAGGTGCATTATGTGTTAGCTCTGGCCAGTCAGCTTCAATGTTAAGCATTCAAAATTTGGTTAAGGCTGGAGATAATATTGTTAGTTCTACTGATTTATATGGTGGAACGTGGAACTTATTTGCCAATACAATGAAAGATTTAGGCATTGAGGTAAGATTTGCAGATCCAACAGATCCTGAAAGTTTCAGAAAACTGACAGATGATAATACTCGCGCTTATTATGCAGAAACATTACCTAATCCGAAGCTTAAAGTCTTTCCAATCAGAGAAGTGGCAGATATAGGAGATGAATATAATATTCCCTTGATTGTAGACAATACTGCCGCGCCAGTTATTTGTAAACCAATTGAGCATGGAGCGACAATTGTCGTACATTCCCTTACAAAATTCATAGGCGGCCATGGTACAACTATTGGCGGGATAATAGTTGATAGTGGTAAGTTTGATTGGGCAAAAGATCCAAAGAGACAGCCTATGCTTAATAATCCTGATCCAAGCTATCACGGTATGGTATGGACAGAATTTGCAAAAGCAGTAGGTCCAATTGCTTACATCGTAAGAGCTAGATTTGTAGGATTAAGAGACCTAGGTCCTGCTTTGCCGCCTCAGAGTGCATTTCAAATAATTCAAGGTTTGGAAACAGTATCTTTGAGAATGGAAAAACACTGTTCTAATGCTGCTAAAGTTGCTGAGTATCTATCCAATCATAATAAGGTATCCAAAGTAATTTATGCTGGCCTTGATGAGGGTGAAGCTGGTGAAAGAGCTAACAAATACCTGAAAGGTGGGCATGGCGCTCTCTGTGGAATAGAACTAAAAGGTGGAAAAGCAAGTGGTGAAAAATTCATTAATAATTTAAATATGTTCTATCATGTCGCAAATATAGGTGACGCGAGAAGTCTTGCTATACACCCTGCATCAACCACTCACTCTCAATTATCTGATGAAGATATGGAGTCGGCTGGAGTTAATCCAAGTTATGTCAGACTTTCTATTGGGATTGAGCATATTGACGACATTATCGAAGATCTTAAAAATGCTTTAGATGCAGCATAGCCTTTAATATTGGGCCTCTTCAAGATAAATTATTTTGAAGGGGCTTTTTTTTTGCTAAACAACCACATTGTTATAGAAACTAAAAATAAAATAATAGAATTTCCCTGATGTGCCAGTGCTAAATGCCAAGGGATATTTTGGTAGGTCATTAATATACCAAGGAAAATCTGTAGTATAAATATAACATTAAAAACAATTAATAAGTAATTTTTCTTAATAGAGCTATTCATAAAAAAGATAAAATTTACGTATACAATTATTAAAAATAAAAATAATGCAAACGATCGGTGAATAAATATTATATATTCCCTTGTTTCAAAAAAATTAATAATGCCTTCAAGACTGTTATTTTCAATTAGGGGAAATATATAACCATCATATGTTGGCCATGTATTGAATGATAATCCTGCGTGAGTACCAGAAACAAAAGCACCATATGCAATTTGAAAGAAAATGAATAATAATAATATTAAAAATAAAAACTCATTATTTGTCTTCTGAAAAAAATTTTTATTATCGTTATATTTAACGGTTGCATCAAGTAATGTTTGATAAGTAATTCCCAAAATAATAAAAGCCATCGTTAGATGCATCGCTAACCTATATTGACTTACATCAACACGTCCTACAAGGCCGCTCTTAACCATATACCAACCAATAAAAGACTGTATCGCTAGGAAAAAACCAACTAAAATTATTCTTTTTAAATAAACTCTGTTAATTTTTTTCATTATTAACAAATAAATTAGAGGAATTAAATATAGTGCACCAATAAATCGAGCAAAAAATCTGTGAAACCACTCCCAAAAATAAATAACTTTGAATTCATTAAGTGTCATTGCACTATTGATTAACATAAATTCATCAATTTTTTGATATTTACTAAATTCAATTTGCCATTGTGTTTCACTAAATGGATACATTACACCAGAAATTGGTAACCATTCGGTTATTGATAGACCCGAGTCTGATATTCTTGTATATCCTCCTATAAGAATTATTGCGCAAATAGACAATGTTAGAGATAATAGCCAAATTGAAAATATATTGATTTTCACTGTCATAATTATTAAATATTTAAAATGTCAAAAACAAAAAAAATGCTAAGTATTATTATATTTATACTAATGATGTTTCTATATTGTTTATTAATTATGGCTTTTTTAGTTAAAATCAACTTTAATAATTGGTTGGTAGAATTTATTGTTTATTTTATTCTAGGGATTATCTGGGTTTTCCCATCAATGTATATATTAAAACCATTTAAAAAAAAATGACAAGAAACAAAAATAGCTCAATTGAAATGAGAGAAATAAGAAAAAAAATAGATAAAGTAGATACCAAAATACTGCCTTTAATGGTTAGACGATCTGAGTTAGTAAACGCGGCACTTAATTTAAAAAAGAAAAAATCAGAAATTGTTGATATTAGGAGAATAAATCAAATTAAAAAAAAAGTTTCAATTCAAGCAAAGAAACTTGGAGCAAATCCAAAACTTATAAGTAACATTTGGTTATCAATGATTAAAAACTTTATTGATTTTGAGAAAAAAAATTTTAAGAAATAGTTATTTACTATGAGGTGGTAGCTTTTTTTCTACAAACCATTCATGTTTCTTTGTTGCAGGATTATACTTTTTCATTCTCAATTTGTCTTTTGCTTTTAGTCCAGAAGTTGGCTTTTTAACATAATAATAGAATTTGCTGTCTGTCTTTTCCTCGGGAACTAATCTAACTTTAACTGTTGATTTTTTTGCCATTAATTAATTTTCATCCAATTTTTTTCTAAGATTCACTAAATCATCAAGAACTTTTACTAATTTATCTCTTTTTGTTTCACCTAAATTATATTTTGGAGACTCTAATAAAGTATTTGGATTACTTTCAGTATTTTCTTTAAAATTATTTTTCTTAGACCTACTAACAAGCAATTTTTTTGTTCCATTTTCTTTAATTACCTTTTGAACACCTCTTATTGTATAACCGTCATTATATAAAAGGTTTTTGATACCTTTTAATAATTTAACATCTTCAGGCCTATAGTATCTTCTTCCTCCACCTCTCTTTATAGGTTTTATTTGAGCAAACTTTGTTTCCCAAAATCTTAGCACATGTTGAGGAAGAGATAGATCTTTAGATACTTCACTGATTGTTCTGAATGCTTCAGGAGATTTCATTTTATTATTCTACCATATTAGCTTTGTTTTTACTATTTACTTTAGACTTCAAAACATTTGAAGCTCTAAATGTAACAACACTTCTAGCAGTAATTGGAACTTCTTCGCCAGTTTTAGGATTTCTGCCAATCCTCTCTTTTTTTTGCCGAACAACAAAAGTTCCAAAAGAAGAAATTTTAACATCGTCTCCACTAATTAGACTTTTAAGTATTTCACCAAAAACTGAGTCTACTAATGATGCTGACTCATTTCTTGAAAGACCTACATTTTTAAATACTGCCTCGCTTAGAGATGATCTTGTGGTTGTTTTATCCATAATAAAAAATTATAGAAAATATAACTACTTAAAACAATAAATTAATTATATTTTTTAAAATTATTCTTCCAGATTATTATGCATTTCTTTGAGATATGACTTGATTTTCTCATTTACTTTGTTTTCCAGTAGAGAATAAATAATATCTGAAGCGTATGAAACTCCTTTTGACTCAGACTCACCGTGACATTTAACAACGAGTGAATTTAATCCCATAAAGATACCACAATTATGAACTCTAGGATCCAATCTATCCTTGACTGCCCTCATTGCTATTGAAGATAAAAAATATCCAATTCTCGAACTTAAAGAGCTATTAAAGGCATCACGCAAATGACTTTGGAATAGTTTTGCCGTTCCCTCGGCAGTTTTAAGAGCTATATTTCCTGTAAATCCATCAGTAACGACTACATTTGTTTTTCCTTGAGAAATATCGTTTCCTTCAACAAAACCATGGTAGTTAAGTGATAGTTTATTTGACAGTTTTTTAAGTTTATCTGATGCATTTCTTATTTCATCATTTCCTTTAATATCTTCAGTTCCTACATTAAGTATTCCAATACTAGGGTTTTCTATTTTAAACAAGATAGATGCTAGATTAGACCCAAGTACCGCATTATCAATAAGATATCTTGAATCTAATTTTGTATTAGCTCCAAGATCAAGTACAATTGATTCACCTTTCATATTAGGCCAAATAGATGCAATCGAAGGTCGTTTTATTTCATTCATTGTTTTTATCTCAAGCATAGAATAAGTCATTAGTGCACCAGTGTTGCCAAATGATAAGATTGCATCTGAGGTATTTTCTTTAACTGACTTTATTGCTAAATACATGCTAGAGAATTTTTTTGTTTTCAAAATATCCGATGGCTTATCGTTCATAGAAATAAAATCATTGCAGTGAAATATTTCTACATGATCCATTAATCTTTTATATTTCTTAATTTCGCGCTCTATAGCTTCTTGATCACCATAGAGTATAAACTTGTATTTTATGTTTCTAAGTAATGATTGATTAAGTCCTTTTACAATATCTTTGATTTTTGTTTCACTTCCCATCGTATCAACTGATAAAGTGAAGTAGTCAGTCAAATTAATTACCTTTTAAAATCTAAAAATTTATAGGAGTTGCCTATATTAGTCTTTTCATTGTTTTTATTGAAATGATTTATATTAGTGAGCATATATTCCACAAACAGGTCCAGATAAACTTTATTTTTAATTTTCCCTTTGTAAATATTATTTAAGATTGTTTCTTTAAGCAATAATTTATCACTTTCTTTACTATACTTATCCATACCTCTGTCATACTGAGCTATTCTGCCATAAAAAGCTGATATAAAGACTTTCATCTTTTTATTTACAGCAATGTCACCAAACCCCATTTCTCTCAAATTATTTTCGAAATCTTGAAACATGAGATCAAATAAATTTTGGGATATTATTGAAATATTGTCATTTAGGGTTTTATAGTAATAAAATACTATGAATGAATGAAAAATAATTAAGTCAAACCTTGTCTCAAAGCTATCAGGCAAATCTAAATCAACATAAAAAAATTTTGATCTCGAAATTTGAACTATATTCTGGTAAATGTTTTCTACATTAGAATTTTTTAATTTATTAAACATGTTTGTTATGTCTCGAGTAATTTTTATTTTATGTGTTTTTACTATAACAATATATAGTTGCTCTCCCATAAATAAGCAACATGGTTATCTTGTTGATGATATTGTAATTTCATCTGATAACATGGCATTATTTGAGATAAATAAAACTACGAAAAGTGATATTTATGCAACTATGGGTTCTCCATCTATTGAGATTACCGATGTAAATAATGTATGGATTTACCTTATTTCATTAAAAGAAAAAAAATTAATTGAAAGTGATAATATTACTTTTCAGACAGTATTCCGATTTGAATTTGACCAAAAAGAAGTTTTAATTCGTAAAGATCTAAATACAAGTGATGATTATTCACAAATCTCATTTTCTCAAGAAAAGACAACTGTTATGCGAGATGCGTATGGCATTGGAGACCAACTTTATGATGCCTTTACTAGAGGTAGATAAAGATTAATAATCAGAAATAATAAGTTTCAGTATTTCTATAATGCAGCTAATAAAAGTAATGCTACAATGTTTGTAATCTTAATCATTGGATTTACTGCAGGCCCTGCTGTGTCTTTGTAAGGATCTCCCACGGTATCGCCTGTTACCGCAGCCTTATGCGCTTCGGAACCTTTGCCTCCGTAATTACCATCTTCAACATATTTTTTTGCATTGTCCCAAGCACCTCCACCAGCTGTCATCGATATTGCTACAAATATACCTGTAACTATAACTCCTAAAAGCATTGCCCCTACTGCAGAAACCGCCGCATTTTGATCAGCAACTAATGTAATGACAAAAAACAATACGATAGGGGAAAGGACAGGAAGCATGGAAGGTAAAATCATCTCCTTGATAGCTGACTTTGTTAGCATATCTACAGATTTAGAATAATCAGGCTTAGTTTCACCTGTCATAATACCTGGATTTTCGGAAAATTGTTTTCTTACTTCCTCTACTACAGCGCCCCCAGCACGCCCTACTGCCATCATTCCCATTGAAGCGAAAAGATATGGCAATAACCCACCTATTAGAAGACCAACTACCACATAAGGATTTTCAAGACTAAAGTTTGGCGTTAAAGAAGATATTAATTTAAGGTCTTCAACATAAGCTGCAAATAAAACTAATGCACCTAGTCCAGCTGAGCCTATCGCGTATCCTTTTGTAACAGCCTTTGTTGTATTTCCAACAGCATCTAGAGCGTCTGTAGTCTTTCTTACGTTCTCATCAAGGTTAGACATTTCAGCAATACCTCCAGCGTTGTCGGTTACTGGCCCATATGCGTCAAGCGCAACAACCATTCCTGCTAATGCAAGCATCGCTGTAACTGCGATAGCGATGCCAAATAATCCTGCAAGCTGATAAGTTAATACTATTCCTATTACGATTACAATTGCAGGCAAAGCAGTAGCTTCCATAGATACAGCCAAACCTTGTATTACATTAGTTCCATGGCCAGTAGTTGATGCTTTCGCAACACTTTGAACAGGCCTGTAATTTGTTCCAGTATAATATTCTGTAATCCAAATAAGTAAGCCGGTAATGACAATTCCTACGATTGAGCAAATATATAACGATGCTCCATTGAATGTTGTGCTAGAAAAAGTAAATTCTCTATTCATATCACCAAAAATAAATTGTGTTACAGGATATATAAATATTAACGATAATATTGCGGAAGCAATAAAACCTTTATATAAAGCTCCCATAATACTCTGACTGCTACCTAGTCTCACAAAAAATGTTCCAATAATTGAAGCAACCAAACAACTTCCACCAATTGCCATAGGATATATTGTCATCATTTGAGCTATTTCTCCTGAAAAGAAGATCGTTGCAAGTACCATTGTAGCAACAATAGTCACAGCGTAAGTTTCAAATAAATCTGCTGCCATTCCTGCACAATCTCCAACATTATCACCTACGTTATCTGCTATTACTGCTGGATTTCTGGGATCATCTTCTGGAATACCTGCTTCAACTTTACCAACTAGATCTGCTCCAACGTCTGCTCCCTTTGTAAATATACCGCCACCAAGTCTTGCAAAAATTGATATCAATGAGGCGCCGAATCCTAAAGCAACTAATGCATGTTTCAAAGTTGAGTCAGAAACATTGTATGTGTCTAATATTGCGTAATAGACTGATATTGATAATAGAGCGAGACCAGCGACCAACATGCCAGTGACTGCACCAGCTTTAAATGCTATGTTTAAACCTTTTCCTAAACTTTCTTTAGCTGCCTGAGCTGTTCTTACATTGGCTCTAACTGAAATAATCATTCCTATATAACCTGCTGCCCCAGATAGAATTGCACCAATTAAATATCCACCCACTACCCAGAAGTCTTGAAAAAAAAGATAAAGAAGGACACATATAATTAATCCAACTATTGCAATAGTGGTATACTGACGATTTAAATATGCTTGTGCACCAATTTGAATTGCTGATGATATTTCCTGCATTTTTTCATTTCCAGCGCTTGATTTTAAAACAGAGTTTCCTGCCCAGAAACCGTAAATAATTGACAATACTCCGGAAAAGATTATTAAGTTGATTATGCTCATATTGATGCCTTTGTTATTTATTATTGAGGCTGAAAATGCCAAAAAATGTGCAAATATGCAACTTTTATTTTTAGTCTAAATTTTTTGAAGATTATCAAGCACTCCGTTCACTAGAGAACTTTCCTTATCACCAAAAAATCGATTAGTTATTAACAAATACTCTGAAATTACAATATTTTTTGAAATATTTGCTATGTAGAGCAATTCATAGATTGCAGATCTAAAAATTGAAATTAAGAGTTTGTTCATGGATTTAAGTTTATTATTATTGTCCATTGACTTAGACAAGATATTATCAATGCTATCTAGGTTGATTAACACACCTTTATATATTTCTTTTGATAAAGAGAGGTTGGAACCCTCTAACTTTTTTTTAAATTCTGAATTACTAATTATATCATGAAATATTTCCTCTATTGAGTCATTTTGTCGTCTCTTATTTAAAGTAGTTTCATAAATTGCCTGAACAGCAATCAATCTTTGAATTGATTTGTAATTTGACATTTTAAATATTATTTATTAATCACAGATAGAGCAGCTAATACAGCTTCTCTGGCTCTATTAACCTTTTTTGAGGATCTTTTTATAGCCTGATCTTTGTTCATGCACATTAAAATTGAGTTTGTGATCGGTATTTTTTTATCAATTGATAATGCTAGTAATGCATGTGTTACAGATTTACATATAAAATCATAGTGATCAGTCTTTCCCTTTACAATACATCCGATAGCTAGAGCCGCGTCATATTTCTTTTTTTCTAGCTCAATTGTTATTTTAGTAGGTATTTCTAATGAACCATTTATTGTATAGTGAACGTAATTAATATTATGTGTTTTAAATATTAAAATTGCCTCATCCAAAAGTCTTTTTGTAATATCCGGATAAAAATTTGAAGATACGACTAAAAACTTTAGTTTATGTTTCATATTATTTCACTCAAAAGTTTTGTTTCTACAATTTCAATGCCGTATGCATCTAATCCAATAAATTTCCATTCAGTATTTGTGAGTAATATCATTTTCTTTATACCAATCTCAGACAAAATTTGAGCACCCATGCCGTAGATTCTTAATTCATCAGAATTTTGTTGGTGACTTTTCTCACCTTTAACCTGATTTAATATTAAATTATTGATTATTGATTTTCCTGAATCTCTTACCAATATGATCACTCCTTTACCTTCGGTGGAAACATATTCTATGGCTTTATGTAAAGACGCATCATCACTTCCATAGTCACCAAATAAATTGTCAAAATAATCTGTAACATGAACTCTCACGATTACAGGCTTTCCATCTGAGACGTCTCCTTTTGTTAAAACAATTTGCTCAGTATTATCAAACAAAGACTCATAGATTTGTATATTGAAATCAACATTATTATTAATTGTAATTATTGAGTCATGAATTTTTTTTACAAATTTATCTTTTTCTCTCCTATAGGATATTAGATCTACGATTCTTCCAATTCTAATCCCATGTTTTTTTGAAAATTTAATTAAATCAGGTACTCTGGCCATTGTGCCATCATCATTCATTATTTCACAGATTACTCCTGCTGGTGTACATCCGCTTAACCTAGCAAGGTCTACCGAGGCTTCTGTGTGTCCAGCTCTTACAAGAACTCCGCCGTCTCTTGCGACAAGAGGAAAAACATGACCTGGACTCATTATATCATCTTTTGATTTTTTATTGTCTATAGCTGTACGTATTGTAACCGCTCTATCTTGAGCCGATATACCAGTAGTTACTCCTTCTTTCGCTTCTATAGAAATAGTAAATGCAGTTGTATCTCTTGCGTCATTATTTCTTGACATTAATGGCAACTCAAGCTCCTTAACTCTATCTTCTGTTAGAGATAAGCATATAAGTCCTCGGCCATGCTTAGCCATGAAGTTTATAGCTTTATCATCTGCTTTTTGAGCAGGTATAATTAAGTCTCCTTCATTTTCACGATTTTCATCATCAACCATGATTACCATTTTGCCATCTTTCTGATCTTTAATTATTTGATCAATAGATGATATAAATTCATTATTCATAATGTTTACAAATTTTGCGTAACATATCTTGCAAGCATATCAACTTCAAGATTTATTCGGTCACCAATTTTTATTTTACTTAGATTTGTTTTTTTCCAGGTATAGGGGACAATATTCACAGAGAAATTGTTTTTTGTTATATTATTAATAGTAAGAGATATTCCATTAAGACTTATTGAGCCTTTTCTTGATAAATATCTTATAATTTTATTAGATACTTTAAAGGTAAGCTGAAATGAATCACCAACTTCCTTTAAGGAAACAAGCTTGGCAGTATCGTCTACATGACCAAAAACAAAATGGCCACTAATTTCATCCCCTAATTTTAAAGATTTTTCAATATTTATTTTGTCACCTACATTAATTTGATCAAAGTTTGAGCATTTTACTGTCTCTGATGATACATCAAAAGAAAGTATTATATTTTTGAGTTTTCTTATTTTTTTTGTGACCGTCAAACATACGCCATTACAGCTTACTGAACTGCCCTTTTTGACATCCTTGAATTTAAGATTACTTTCAATTACAAGTCTGTAATCTTTATATTTTTTAAATTCTTTAACTATCCCAAAATTTTCAATTATACCGGAAAACATTATTGCCCCCTACTATAAACACTTAAGTGGTCGTTACTATATGAATGATTAGCTATTAATTTAAATCTCTTCATTTGTTTTATTTTAGAAATTCCTAAATCCTTTATTGCATCCAATCCATCATTACCCATAATTTTACTGGATCTAAACCAATATATTTTGTCAATGAAATTTCCTTTTAATAAAGAAGTTGTCAATTCAGAACCTCCTTCTACAAGGATATTTATATAACCAAGCTCAGAGATTTTTTGAGTCACTGACTTCATATTCAACATGCCATTTTTTTTATCCAAAATTATGTAATTCACATTTTTTGCTTTTATTTGTTTTTTTTGATCAATTTGACTAGTAAAAATATATATTTGACGATCTTTTTTCGAAAAAATATTTAAATTTTTAGTTAAATTTAACTCTGAATCTAAAATAAATATGTCTGGTGATAATTTTTCTAAGCCTCTTATACGACAATCAAGTGATGGGTTATCCTTTTGTACTGTTCCCCTCCCAACTAAAATGCAATCATTAAGAGCTCTCAATTGGTGTCCTTTGATTCTAGAACTATAATTGGTAATCCATTTACTTTTAAAATCTTTTGTAGCAATTCTTCCATCAGCACTTGAAGCAATTTTTAGAGTAATAAATGGTTTCTTCTTCAAGATAGTATTAAAAAATTTGTAATTTAATTTTTTTATTTTATTACTAAATTTTTTTTTAACAACTTCGACACCTGAGTCTCTAAGTTTTTGTATAGACTTGCCGTTGACTTTTGGGTTTTTATCAGTTTCTGAAATTACGACTTTAGAAAA
Source organism: uncultured Pelagibacteraceae bacterium (assembly GCA_902547315.1). Classification (GTDB taxonomy): domain Bacteria; phylum Pseudomonadota; class Alphaproteobacteria; order Pelagibacterales; family AG-422-B15; genus CACNXQ01. The sequence continues at coordinate 164,317 of CACCND010000001.1, forward strand.
TTTATATTTTATAATTTTATCTACGCAAGGTGGATTTTTACCTTTATGATAACAGGGCTCTAATGTCGAATATAATGTTGCTCCGTTTAGGATCCTTTTATTTCTTATTTGATTAATCGCATGCACCTCAGCATGAAAACTTCCAGAACGCTGTGTCCATCCTCGAGATAAAATAATTCCATTCTTAACAATTATTGCGCCGACAGGAGGATTCGGATAAGTTGATCCTAAAGCTCTGAAAGCCATTCTCTCTGCTAGATTAAAGTAAGTTTCTTCTTTCAAGGTTTCTATTCTTGATTAGAAGAAATAACTCCGAGAAACTCCTCAAAATCTTTTGCTTCTCGAAAGTTTTTATATACGGATGCAAACCGCACATACGCTACAGAGTCAATACTTTGTAAGCCCTCCATAACAATCTCTCCCACAATATTAGATGAAATTTCAGCTTCTCCTAAACTCTCAACTCTTCTCACAATTCCACTCACAAGTCTTTCTATTCTCTCATTTTCTACAGGCCTTTTTCGCATCGCAATTTGAACTGATCTTTCTAGTTTGTCCCTGTCAAATGGAACTTTTTTACCAGACTTCTTTACAACAATTAATTCTCTGAGCTGAATTCTCTCAAATGTAGTGAAACGTGCTCCACAAGCTGAGCAAAATCTTCTTCTTCGTATCGCAGAGTTATCTTCTGTTGCCCTGGAATCTTTAACTTGCGTATCATTATTTCCACAAAAAGGGCACTTCATTTTTTTCTCCTAGTTATATATTGGAAATTGACTACAAAGATTTATAACTTTTTTTCTCACAACTTCCTCTACGCCACTGTTATTATCTGGATTAGACTTAAGTCCCATTAAAGTTTCCAATATTAGCTCTCCAACAAGTTTAAATTCATCCTCTTTGAATCCCCTAGTTGTAGCCGCCGGCGTACCGAGCCTAATTCCTGATGTTATTTTTGGAGGGTATGGGTCTTTCGGTATTCCATTTTTATTACATGTTATATGAGCTTCTTCAAGACTAGTTGATGCAGCGTCACCTGTAAGTTTCATTGGGGTCAAGTCAACTAAAATCAGGTGAGTATCCGTTCCTCCAGAAACAATTTGAAGTCCACCATCAACAAGTGCTTGGCTAAGTGTCTTTGCGTTCACAATTACCTGCTTTATGTATTGTTTAAATTCTGGCTTTAAAGCCTCACCAAATGCGACTGCTTTACCTGCAATTACATGCATTAAAGGCCCTCCCTGATAACCAGGAAAAACTGCAGAATTAAATTTTTTACCTAAATCAATATTATTTGTGAGTATCATGCCCCCTCTTGCCCCTCTTATTGTCTTGTGAGTGGTTGAGGTAACTACATCTGCAAAATCAACTGGGTTTGGGTATTCTTCTGCAGCTACAAGACCTGAAAAATGAGCCATATCTACATGCAAATAAGCACCCACACTATCACATATGTCACGAAATTTCTTAAAATCAATTATTCTAGAATAAGCACTTCCTCCAGCAATTATTATTTTTGGTTTGTGTTTTTTAGCAAGATCTTCGATCTCGGTATAATTTATCAATCCATCGTCATCTAATCCATATTGTATCGCATTAAACCATTTTCCCGACATTGATGGAGCTGATCCATGAGTTAAATGTCCACCAGCATCCAAACTCATCCCTAATATGGTATCCCCGGGTTTAATAAGTGCCAACATAACTGCTCCGTTAGCTTGTGCCCCAGAATGTGGCTGAACGTTTGCGTAATTGCATTTATAGAGTTTTTTTAGCCTCTGAATAGCCAAATCCTCAGCGATGTCAACAAATTCACATCCACCATAATATCGTGCAGATGAATAGCCTTCCGCATATTTATTTGTTAATACAGATCCTTGAGCCTCCAATACTGCCTTGGATACAATATTTTCTGAGGCTATTAATTCAATTTGATTTTGTTGTCTTGAAAGCTCTTTATTAATCGCCTCGTGTATTTCATTATCAATCTCTTTAAGTGTCGATGAAAAAAATTTCATACTATTTATCCTATCTTTTTTATTCTATCCTTGTGTCTACTGCCTTCAAAATGTGTATTTAAGAAAGTATCCACTAAGCTTATTGCTGTAGTTTGATCTATAACCCTAGCGCCTAAAGTCAAAATATTTGCATCATTATGTTCTCGAGCCAGCTTTGTTACTTGATCGTTGTAACACAGGGCGGCCCTAATACCAGGTTTTTTATTTGCTGCCATGGCCATTCCTTGCCCAGTTCCACAAATTAAAACTCCTCTGTTTGCGTTCGCCGCCATTATGTCTTGTACAACCTTGAAGGCAAAGTCAGGATAATCAACTGGCTCATTTATTTCTGGACCCCTATCAATAACTTCAATTTTTTTTATTTTAAGGTATTCTACTATTTTGTCTTTTAATTCATAACCAGCATGATCCGAAGCAATAGATACTTTCATTTTGAAACTCTTTTTGTGTATATTTAAACTAATTATACTAAATATTGTATATAAAAAAACAAATAACTTAATCCCATAATGATTTTGATTTTAAGATATTTTTTAACATTTTTGGCCTATCAGTCATAATACCGTCAACATTTATATCTATCAAATATTGCATCTGACTTTCTTCATTAATTGTCCATACATGGATTTTTTTTCCTAAACTATGAACATTCTTAACAAGTGATGGAGTGACTATACTAAAACCTTTGTAGTACATTGGTATTTGTAAACAGGGAATATTATTTTTATAGAACGGTAATAACCGATTTAAAAAAAATAATATTGTTTCAATTTGCGTCATTGATGTACATAATCGTTTAAAGAATTCTTTTCTAAGTAAATTCATTTTAAAGCTGCCAAAGGAACCGATGCAAAACCGTTCCAAATTTTTTGTAGATTTTAACTTTTTTTTCAATAGATATGCAGACTTTAAAGTTTTAGGTTCAATATTAAAATTTATATCTGGCCAAGAATACAATGCCTCTTCAAGAAGGGGAATTTGATGAGATCCAAATATTTTAATCTCTTTCAATTCATTGTAATTTAGATTTTCTATTTTCAAATTTAATCCACAAATGCGCTTAAGATCAGAATCATGAAAAATTACCAATTTGTCATCTTTGGTGTGTCTGATGTCAGTTTCTATATGTCTATAACCAAGATCTATAGATTTATTGAATGCATCGAGAGTATTTTCAAAAAAATCATATGATCCTCCTCTATGAGCAAAAGGAATAAATTTATAATTGTCTAAAAATTTAAAAGACATATATATACATACATATGTTAACTAATTTATTAATTATATTATTGTTCAATTTCGTCGTCATCACAATTTTGTGGCTATCTTCACTGAAAACACAAAGAGCAGATTTCATAGATATTTATTGGGGTCCTAGTTTCTTTATATCGTTTTTGCTGTTACTTTATGTAACAAATAAGTTTTCTAATTTGAACCTTTTAACTATCTGCCTAATTGGTGCCTGGGGCTTTAGGCTAGGAATATATTTATTAAAACGAAATATAAATAAAGCAGAAGACATACGATATGTAAAAATTAGAGAATTAAGGGGTAATGTCGGCTTATACTTTACGGCTTACTTGATACAAATATTGCTTATACCCATTATTTCATTACCTATGATTAGCATGATATCAGCAGAAAGTAATTTTAACCTATTCTCATTTTTAGGTTTATTTATTGCAATCTCGGGAATTTTTATTGAATCAGTTGCGGACTATCAACTGTCAAAATTTAAATCTAAGAGTACAAATAATGGCAAAGTAATGAATGAAGGCCTTTGGCATTACTCTAGACACCCTAATTATTTTGGTGATACTTTGTTTTGGTGGGGACTAACATTATTTTGTTTTTCTATTTCTAATAACTTAATTATTTTTGTGTCTCCTATAATAATGACTTACTTATTATTAAAAGTTTCTGGTGTCACTATGCTTGAAAATAGATTATCCAAGAAAAAGGAGGGATATGATGATTATATGAGAACTACAAGTTCATTTATAATACTCCCTAAGAAAAAAAATGTCACTAAAACTTGAGTTTCCTAATAATAGGTTAAGACGCACAAGACAATCCAAATGGATTAGAAATCTTGTACAGGAAAATATACTAGGTCCAAATGATCTCATATGGCCAATATTTGTTTGTGAGGGAAAAAATATAAAAAGTGAAATCAAAACTATGCCCGATGTCTATAGATATTCAGTTGATAATTTAAATGAAGTTTTTGATATTGCATGCAAAGAACAAATTAATCTAGTAGCAATTTTTCCATATACTCCTGAGGATTTGAAATCAAATGATGGCAGAGAAGGACTAAACCCCAATAATTTAGTTTGCAAATCACTCAAAAAACTAAGAGATAATTCTCCAAATTTTGGACTTATGTGTGACGTAGCATTAGATCCTTATACTGATCATGGACATGATGGACTAATAAATGATGAGGGAACAATATTAAACGACGAAACAAACGAGGTATTAGTAAAACAATCAATTTTATTTTCTCAGCATGGTGCCGATATTATTGCTCCATCAGATATGATGGATGGAAGAATTGGCTTAATTAGGAGTGAATTAGAAAAAAATAATTTTAAGGATAAACTTATTTTGTCCTATGCTGCAAAATATGCGTCTGGAATGTATTCTCCATTTAGAGATGCAGTAGGTTCATCAATAAGTCTTAAGTCAAATAAAAAAACTTATCAGATGGATATAAATAACTCGGATGAGGCGATACGAGAGGTTTCAATGGATATAAGTGAGGGTGCAGATATAGTTATGGTTAAACCTGGTATAAGCTGTTTAGACATAGTTTATAGAATAAAAAATGAATTGAATTTTCCGACATTCTCTTACCAAGTGTCTGGTGAATATTCTGCTATAAAAATCGCTGCTCAAAAGGGTATTATAGACGAAAAAAGTATAGTGATTGAACAATTATCATCACTTAAGAGAGCTGGCGCTGACGCAATAATTACTTATTATGCCCCTGAAATTTCAAAATTTTTACGATTACTTAGTTAGTCTCTTGACTAAACTTGAGGTGTCAAGTTTATTGCCACCAAGTTTTTGGATTTCAGCATAAAAATTATCAACAATTTTTGTTACCTCCAAAGTTACACCATTTTTCTCTGCTTCCTGAAATGCAATAGATAGATCTTTTCTCATATGATCAACAGTAAAACCAAAATCAAATTCTCCTTTTACCATTGTCATGAATCTATTATCCATTTGCCAAGATTGTGCTCCGCCTGATGAAATTACTTCAAACACATCGTTCGGTTTCAATTCTGTTTGTTTCATAAAATAAATTGACTCAGATAATCCTTGAAGTATGCCTGCAATACAAATTTGATTAGTTATCTTTGTTAATTGGCCGGATCCTGATTTACCCATATATTTAATCTTAGTTCCATATGATTTGAGTATTTCTTTACTACTATTAAATGTCTCTTCAGACCCACCAACCATGATACTCAATTTTCCTTTTTCAGCTCCTTCTTGGCCGCCAGATACCGGCGCATCAAGAAAGCCTGCTCCTAGTTCATGTAGTTTTTTGTATATTTCTCTTACCACTTTTGGTGAAACAGTTGAATGATCGATTAAAATTGTATTTTGATCAATACAATTTAGGCAACCATTTTCGAGTGAGGTTACCTCTCGTAAATCATTATCATTACCTACACAAGTAATTATAAAATCAAATTTATTTTTATCATTAGACAAACTATCCAATACCTGTCCTGAATATTTTTTTCTCCAAGTTTCACTTTTACTTTTTGTTCTATTATAGACGTAAACATCATGTTGATGAGACAAGTATCCTGCCATTGGAAATCCCATCTTACCTAAACCAATAAATAAAATTTTATACATTAAATATATCCATCATTTTTTGCATTGAGCTAATCGTAACAAGTAAAGGCATTCTAAATAATCTACCCCCAGGGAATGATTTATGCTTAATTCTTTCAAATGCCTCTAGTTCCAATGTTTTACCTGAAAATATATTACTTGCTAAAATCTTACCTGCAATACCCGTAAAAGCAACTCCATGACCAGAAAATCCATGAGCATAAAAAATTTTATCACTTTTCATACCAATGTCAGGCACTCTATTAAGCGTAAGAGCAATTAAGCCTCCCCAAATGTAATCAATATTTAAGTTTTGTAACTGAGGATAAACCTTATTTAACTGTTTCTGTGTTCTGCGCTTTAAGCCCTCAACAATTTTAAGAGAATAACCAACGGCACCTCCAAATATCATTCTCTTACTGGAGGACAATCTATAATAATTAAGATCAAAATTTGTATCACTCACACAATAATTATTTGGTAAAATCATTTTCTGTAAATTATTGTTTAAAGGCTCTGTACACAATATATAAGTTGCGCAGGGCATAATTTTATTTTCAATGCCAATATTGAGGCCTTTTAAATAAGCATTACAACAAACAGCAATTTTTTTTGCCTTAACTTTTCCATTATTTGTAATTACTTCAATATGATTAGTATACTCATTTACAACCTTTACTGATGAATTTTCGTACAGTTGTACATTTAAACATTCGGCTGCATTTACCAAACCTAATGCATATTTTAATGGATGCAAATGAGCTGCCCCTTTGTCTAAAATTCCCCCGTAATAAAGCTGAGATCCTACTTCATAATCGACTTCTTTTTTATCCAAAACAGTTAATTTATCATATTTAAAAGTTTTTAATTTATAATCAGCATTTGTAATATACTCTCTAAATTTTTTTGAACTGGTTGCAGCATGGATTCCTCCATGTGCGATTTCACAATCAATATTGAATTCAGCTATACGTTCATGAATTAAATTTACAGCTGCCTGGGATATACCCCACATTTTCTGAGCCAGACCAATTCCATATTTTTTTTCTATAAGCTCAATTCCCCATGATACATCATTCCAAATTTGTCCACCATTACGTCCAGAGGCACCCCAACCAAATAAATTTTCTTCAATTAAGATAACTTTTAAGCCCTTTTTAGCGCACTCGATTGCAGTTGATATACCAGAGAATCCACCTCCAATTATACAAACATCACATTCATGGTCATCCATCAAGACAGGGTAAGTTTTTTTTCCATCTTTTAGAAATGCTGCATAATAGCTATCTGGATATTCAACCATAACTAAAAATTTGTTTTTTCCAAAATTATATTTTTATTAAGATTACAATTAATCAATAATCCAAAACCAAACATGACAGCCATCATGGAACTCCCGCCATAAGATATGAATGGTAATGGAACGCCTACAACTGGTAATAATCCTGTTACCATACCAATATTAACAAAAACATATATGAAAAAGACAGTGCTTACACCTAGAGATGCCAGTTTACTAAATAAACTCTTATTCATTAGTGAAATTCTGATTGAAATAAAAATAATAAAAGCATAGGTAATCAAAACAAAAAAAGTGCCAATTAAACCAAATTCCTCGCCAAGCATTGTGAAAATAAAGTCTGTTTGCATTTCAGGTAAAAAATTAAGGTGACTTTGTGTTCCCTCCATAAAACCTTTGCCGGTAAAACCACCTGAACCGAGAGCAATTTTTGACTGCATTATATGATATCCATTTCCCAGTGGATCCCTTTCAGGATAAAAAAATGTAAGTACTCTATCTTTTTGATAATCTTTTAAATATTGCCACATTAATGGCAATGATGCAAAAATAGATAATAAACCAATTAAAAAAAATTTGTAGTTAAGACCAGATAACCAAAAAATACTAATACCTCCAAGCAAAATAATAATTGCAGTACCCAGATCTGGTTGCGATATAACAAGCATAACTGGAACCATTGTAATCAGTATAGGGATGATTAATTTAGTAATAATATTTTCCTCGTCATAATTTAATGAATGGAAATATTTTGCTAATACTAATACAAGTGTATATTTTACAAATTCTGAAGGCTGTAAACTTATGCCCGCAATACTGATCCATCTAGTCGCACCATTACTTTCTATACCAAATATTGGTACTATGATCAGAGATAAAATACTTATAAAAAAGATAGTATAAGCAAAGTTAAATACGTACCTAATATCAATTAACGCAATAAAAAGAAAAAGAATTATACTCAAAATAAATCGTTGCAGGTGCTTTAATGGCCACCCATCAAACTCACCGCCAGAAATACTAAACATTCCAACTAAACCTATTCCAAATAAAATTAAAATAGAAAAAACTAAAAAATAGTTGATGTTTAATATTTTTTTTGTAAATGAAAAGTTTGCCTTATTGCTATACATTAAATATATCGTTTCTTTTTAAGTTAAGTTTTTTTTCAAATAAAAAATCAAATATTTTAGCTGCAATTGGAGCAGCGACTCTAGAGCCGCTACCTCCATGCTCTAAGATTACAGAAACTACATATTTAGGATCTTTAATTGGCCCATAGCCAACAAAAAGACCATGATCTCTTTTTTCCCAAGGAAGTTGTTCATTTTTTAATAACCCCTCTTCACGTTCACTTAAAGTAATAACCCTTACTTGAGATGTACCAGTTTTACCTGCCATTTTATTTTCACCAATTATTCTTGAACTATAGGATGTTCCACCTTGTAAATTAGTGGCATCGATTAGGGCCTGTTTAATAATTTGCAAATGTCTCGGGTCTGATATTATTCTTTGCGCAAACATATCATTATTTTTTTGACCTAAATTAATTTTAGGTTCTAATTTTTTTCCACCATTAATTAATTGTGCGTAAGCAAAACCTAACTGAGCGCAAGTAGTTAAAAAATATCCCTGTCCAATACCTGCTGATAACGTCTCACCAACCATCCACGGTGAGCCTATGTTTTCAATTTTCCAGTCCTTATTAGGAACGATACCATTTTTTTCTTCAGTGAAAATATCAAATACATTTTGCCCAAGTCCAAACCGATTGCACACCTCAGCGATTTTATTGATTCCAACTCTTCGTGATATCTCATAAAAATAAACATCACATGATTCTTTTACTGCTTTATTTAAATTAACTTTTCCATGGCCTTTTTCTTTCCAGCAATGAAAAGTTTTGTATCCAGTTTCTTGGCTTGTATCAGATATTTTATGTTTTCCAGTACATATAAATTCTTTTTTGTGAGAGATTCCTGTTTCTAGAGCTGCAAGAGCGACAAAAGGCTTGATTGTTGAGCCAGGCGGGTAGGTATTAGAAATTGCTTTATTTATAAGCGGTTTGTATCGATCATTTAGCAGTGTATTCCATGTATTTTCTGAAATCGAGCTATTAAAAATATTTGGATCATATGAAGGTGAGGAGACTAATGCATTATACTCGCCACTATTTACGTTAAGCACAGATACACATCCGCTTCGTTCTTTTAGACATTTATAACAAAAATCTTGAATATCAGAGTCAATTGATAATTGTATATCACGACCTTGTACACTACTGTTTCTATCAAGTTCTCTAATTTCTCTTCCACTTGCGTTAACTTCAATATTTTTACTCCCCAGCTTTCCTCGAAGTGAAACATCCTTAGCTTTTTCAATGCCTAGCTTTCCAGATTTTGCCGTATTTAATTTAGATAGAGGATTATCGTATTTTTCATTTTCACTAATTGGAGAAATATATCCTATGATATGAGAAAGCGACTTGCTAATAGGATAGTGTCTTTTGTATCCGATTTGTGGGAAAACGCCATCAACTTTATGAATATTTGCATTAATCTTTGAAAAATCTTCCCAACTAATATCCTCAATAACTTTAATAGGCACAAACTTTTTATTAGACTTCACTATTCTGCTTATTTTTGGAATATCAATATCAATTGATGGTACTATATTCTGTAATAATCTAAGTGATTTAACGACATCAGTTGTTTCTTCTCTAATAATTACTACTTCATACTTTTGTTTATTTACAGCTAGAGACTTTCCTTGTAAGTCGTATATGACGCCTCTTTCAGGCTCTAAGAGACGATGAGTAATTCGGTTTTTATCAGAGAGGATTTTATAATTATCACTATTGGATACTTGTAAATGTATTAGTCTTCCTGCAAGAATAGTAAATATTCCAGCTTTTGCTGCAGTTATAATAGCCGTTCTTCTCGTTACAAGGGCATTAATATCATATTTTTGAAATATAAATTTATCTAACTTTCGCATATTCTTTCTGTAAAATTAAGTACAAATTATTAATTGGAAAAAATAGTAATGCCATAATAAGAAGAGATAATAACTCAATAAATATATAACTTTGGGTTTCTAAGGCTAAAAATACATATACAGATCTTATAATACAGTACACGCTCATCGATATAATTAGTACAGCAAACTTAATTGATTGATAATTAAATACTCCATAAATAGAGATGATATAATTTATCAAATAAAAAAATAAAAAAATTAATCCTGAATATCCCAGCGGAAGACTAATTAATATATCTTGGTATATTCCCCAAAAAAAAATAGAAATTGGAACAAAAAAATCGTTTTGACCCCAGTTTATTACATAAATTATTAATGCAACAATTAAAGTACAATCAACTATTCTGCTAGTAAATATTACATTTAATGAAATGATAAATAAAAAAATTAAATTTAGCATTAAATATTTACCAATTTTTATCAACATATTTTAGCTTTCACTTAATATTTCGTACTCGATCAATCTTACGTGAGACAATTTCTCAAAGTCTTCGAAAAGTTCAACTTCTAGTCTATTTGAGTACTTATTCACAATTTGCCCAATTAATATATTTGGCGGAAATATACCGCCTTTGCCTGAAGAAGAGACAAGGTCGCCAATGCTAACTCTTTCTATTTCATCAACAAACTGAATGATTGGGTTTTCTGGACCCTGTCCGATAAGAATTCCTTGAAAATCATTCCCTGATATATTTACTGGTGACCTACTATTAATATTATTTATTAAAAGTACTCGTGCAATGTTATTACTTACTGAGGAAACCCTGCCAACTAACCCATTTGATCCAATAACAGGCATATCTAAATATACATTATCTTTATTTCCTGCATTTATTATTAATGTGCTATTAAATTTTTTTGAAAAATCTGCAACTACTCTAGATGTGATGAAATTGTAATCTATATCTTTTGATACATTTAATAGCTTTTCATACTCAGCAATTTTTAGTTTTAATGTCATCATTTCCTGAAAACTAACGGAGTCTAAAAATTGTTTTGACTTAAATTGTTTATTCTCGCTATAAATATTTTTTAAATCTTTAATACTATCAACGCCATTTTTTATTATCTGAACAGGGTAAGATACAGTAGTTGATAGACTGTAGATTACTGCTTCGCTTTTAGCCCTGATATTTTGATTAAGACCAATATTTTTATTTTTAGAAATAAAAAATAATATTACTAGTATTATTAATACTATTGATATTGCTATGGGAGTATTTTTTTGCCCTTTAAAACGCTTAAATCGAGAATTTCCTAAAACCCTCACATTAATTCCTTAAGTCGCTAATTAATATGCAGATGACAAAATTGGCTCAAAAGAACTCTCGGACTCTAATGCCTTTCCACTTCCAAGCGCTACACAAGATAAAGCTTCATCGGCAATAGTAACTGGAAGTCCAGTTGCTTCCCTAATTGCCTCGTCCATTGACTCTAAAAGAGCTCCACCTCCAGTTAAGACTACTCCCATATCAACTAAGTCTGCTGCAAGTTCAGGCGGAGTATCCTCTAGCGCTGATTTAACGCCTTCAATAATAGTTTGAATTGGCTCAGATAGGGCTTCGGCAACCTGTGTCTGAGTAAGTTCAATTTCTTTAGGTACGCCAGATGCTAGATCTCTTCCTTTAATATCAATCGTTTTACCGTCTCCATTTCGAGGGTTAACAGCAATTCCAACTTCCTTCTTGATCATCTCCGCAGATGCTTCTCCGATTAAGAGGTTGTATCTTTTTCTCATATAGTTGATGAGTGCAATATCCATTGCATCTCCTCCTATTCGAACTGATCTTGAATAAACAATTCCTCCAAGTGATATTACTGCAATCTCAGATGTACCACCTCCTATATCTACTATCATTGAGCCTCTAGGTTCACTCACTGGTAATCCTGCTCCGATAGCTGCTGCCATAGGTTCTTCGATGAGTGACACTTTTCTTGCCCCAGCTGCAAGCGCAGAGTCATGTATGGCTCTTCTTTCAACCGGCGTAGAACCAGTTGGAACACAAATTATTATTCTTGGATTTGCAAAAGTTTTTCTGTTATGAACTTTTCTAATAAAATGCTTTATCATTTCTTCGGTTACCACGAAATCAGCAATTACACCGTCCTTCATCGGACGAATTGCAGAAATGTGACCTGGAGTTTTTCCTAACATACTTTTTGCTTCCTCACCAACTGCAATTACTTTGCTTTTTCCTGCTTGATTTAAGACTGCTACAACTGACGGCTCATTTAAAACAACTCCTCTATTTTTAACATATACTAGTGTATTAGCCGTTCCCAAATCTATAGCCATGTCAGAAGACCATAGACCGATAAAATTATTAAACATGTTTATTCCTTCCCTATGTTAGAGACCAGTCATTGTGGCTGGTGCAGATTTTTCTCTTTTAACTAATAATTTATTTAATGCATTAATATACGCTTTTGCTGAAGCTACTAAAGTATCTGTATCAGCTCCAAGACCAACAACAGTTTTTCCATTTTCAGACAATCTTACAGAAACTTCTGCTTGAGCGTCTGTTCCTTCAGTTACGGCATGAACTTGGTATAATAATAATTTTCCTTTATGAGGCACAAGTTGACTTAAACCATTAAAGATCGCATCAACAGGCCCATCTCCGGTTGAAGTTACTGCCTTAGGATTATCATCAATCAGAAGATTTATTTCAGCTTTTTGAGGACCTTTTGTTCCTGCAACAACTTGCAAATCTTGAAGTAAAATAGAGTCATTAACTCTAATTACATGATCATCAATAATCGCAATAATATCCTCATCATAAACATTTTTCTTTTTATCAGCTAGATTTTTGAAATTTTCAAAAGCCTCTTCAATTATATTGTCATTGATTGAGTAACCTAATTCAATTATTTTTTGCTTGAATGCATGCCTACCAGAATGCTTACCCATTACCAAGTTTGACTCAGAAACACCTACACTTTCCGGGGTCATAATCTCGTAAGTTTTATTATTTTTTAACATTCCATCCTGATGAATACCTGCTTCATGTGCAAATGCATTCTTTCCGACAATAGCTTTATTAAATTGTACTGGAAAGCCAGTCACTGTCGAAACAAGCTTTGAGGTCTTTGTTAATTTTTCAGTCTGTATATTCGTTTGAAAAGGCATCATGTCATTTCTTGTTCTAATCGCCATGACAACTTCTTCCATTGCAGCGTTACCGGCTCTTTCACCCAAACCATTAATTGTGCACTCAATTTGCCTTGCTCCAGCTCTCACGCCTGCAAGGGAATTTGCTACCGCTAATCCAAGGTCATTATGACAATGTGTTGAGATTGTAACCTTATCAATATTAGGCACATTATTCGTTAAATAATTAATTATGTTTGTAAATTCATCAGGAATTGAGTATCCCACTGTATCTGGAATATTTATTGTAGATGCGCCATTTTTAATTGCAGCTTCTACAGTTCTACACATAAAATCCAAATCTGTTCTCGTGCCATCTTCACAAGACCATTCAACATCGTCACATAGATTTCTGGCAAAAGCTACACTATCAATTACCTTCTGATAAACTTGATCAGAATTCAATTGTAATTTGTGTTTCATGTGAAGTTCACTTGTTGATATAAATGTATGAATTCTTGGAGCAGTTGCATTTTTGAGAGCGTCCGCAGCAGTTTGAATATCTTTTTTTGAAGCTCTACTCAAAGCACATATTGATGAGTTTTTAATTTTTTTTGATATTTCAGATACTGCTTCATAGTCTCCTTTTGATGCTGCTGGAAAACCAGCTTCGATAATATCTACTTTCAAATCTTCAAGAGCTTCAGCAATTTTTAATTTTTCTTCAATATTCATCGAAGCTCCAGGAGACTGCTCTCCATCTCTTAATGTAGTGTCAAAAATCTTTATATAATTGCTATCTTCGTTCATCTCTTATCCTCTTAATAAAATTAAATTGTGTTAAAATTAAGTACCCCCTGCAGTAATGTTATATTACCCAGGGGCTGCTAAGCAGATTTAGCAGCAATAGAGTGTGAGAAGTGCTTTTCTCATTTGATTTAGTTTTAAAATTTTTGTTCGACCTTATCACTTTGTTTTATAGCACTTACTAAGTTTTAGAGATTAATCGATAATTATACGAAAATTCTTTATTTTTCAACGAATTAGTAAAAAAACTTAATTTTTTGCCACAAATCTAGGAAATTGCTAACTTAAATTTTAAGAAACTAGTTTTTTTCTTTATCAACCAGTTTATTTTTTGAAATCCAAGGCATCATAGCTCGTAAATCTTTGCCAACCTTTTCGATTTGGTGATTGTCAATTTTACTTCTCATGGCTTCAAAATTTTTTGCACCACTTTTATATTCATCTATCCACTCTCTAGTAAATTCCCCTGACTGGATTTTTTCTAAAACCTTTTTCATTTTTGATTTTGTTTCTCCATCAACTATTTTGGGACCAGATACGTACTCACCATATTCAGCAGTATTAGATATTGAGTAGTTCATATTTGCAATCCCTCCTTCATAAATCAAATCAACAATAAGCTTAACTTCATGTAAACATTCAAAGTAAGCCATTTCTGGTGGGTAGCCTGCCTCAACTAAAGTTTCAAATCCATTTCTAATCAATTCTACCACACCGCCACATAAAACTGTTTGCTCACCAAACAAATCTGTTTCACATTCATCTTTAAATGTTGTTTCAATAATTCCAGCTTTGCCTCCGCCTATAGCTGATGCATACGATAATGCAATATCAAGTGCCTTTCCTGTTTTATCACTGTCTACTGCGACAAGGCAAGGTACACCGCCTCCTTTTTTAAATTCTGATCTAACAGTATGACCCGGTCCTTTTGGTGCGACCATAAATACATCCATATCTGGTCTTGCGCTAATAAGGTCAAAGTGTACATTTAAACCATGTGCAAACGCAAGTGCCGAACCCTCTTTAGCTCTTTGTTCAATATGATTTTTCCAAACATCTGCCTGTAGCTCATCAGGTATTAACATCATCATTATATCGGCCCATTCAGCTGCATCAGACATAGACATTACTTTCAAACCTTCGGCTTCAGCTTTTTTTGCGCTCGAAGAATTCTCTCTTAGAGCTACTGCAATATCACTAACTCCAGAGTCTTTTAAATTTAATGCATGGGCATGACCCTGACTGCCATAACCATATACAGCAATTTTTTTGTTTTTTATTAAATTTAAGTCAGCATCTTTTTCGTAATATACTTTCATTCTTTTTCCTTACATCTTTTCTGTTCCACGTGCAATAGCTACTACACCAGTTCTGGACACTTCGGAGAGACCTAATGGCTTCATTAAATCAATAAAAGCGTCAATTTTTCTTGGGGAACCGTTCAATTCGAAGACAAAAGAGTCATGTGTTGTATCGATAACTTTGGCTCTGAATACATCAGATAATCGCATTGATTCCACTCTTTTTTCTCCAGTTGAAACAATTTTAACTAAAGCCATTTCTCTCTCAATACCCTGTTTCTCAAATGTGACATTTACTGCTCTTTTTACAGGTACAATTCTCTGTAATTGGCTAATCATTTTATTTACAGTTTCTTCTGTACCTGGAGCTACAATTGTAATCCTCGAGATATGTTTTTCTGCATCTACTTCAGCAACCGTAAGACTATCAATGTTATAACCTCTTCCTGAGATTAAACCTATTACTCGCGCGAGAACGCCTGGCTCATTATCAACAAGAACTGATACTGTATGTTTTGAAATTAATTCACTCATTATACTAATACTTTTCCTTCATCTGAGATCTCTTCTTTTTCTGTTTCATCGCCAAGTAACATTTCATTATGTGCCTTACCAGATGGTATCATTGGAAAAACATTTTCGTTTTCATCAACTACACAGTCAAAAATTACAGGACCTTCATGATCAATCATTTCTTTTATTGCCTTATCCAGTTCACCAGGACTTTGGGCTCTCACGCCCTTTGCACCGTAAGCTTCAGCGAGCTTTACAAAATCAGGTAAAGCATCTGTGTAGCTGTGAGAGTATCTTTTGTCGTGAAGAAGTTCTTGCCACTGCCTTACCATTCCCATGTATTGATTATTAATAATAAAAATTTTTACAGGCAGTTTGTGTTGAATGGCAGTCGACATTTCTTGTATACACATCAATATTGAAGCTTCTCCCGCAATATCAATTACGAGTTTATCAGGATGAGCAACTTGAGCCCCTATCGCTGCAGGCAAACCAAAGCCCATAGTACCTAAACCTCCAGATGTAATCCACCTATTAGGTCTATTGAACTTATAATATTGCGCAGCCCACATTTGATGCTGACCTACCTCAGTGGTTACAAAGACGTCTTGTTCTTTGGTAAGTTCATACAGTCTTTGTATTGCATACTGAGGCTTTATCGTTTTTTCATCTTTATTAAACCCTAATGAATCTACTTCTTTCCATTTATCTATTTGTTTCCACCAATCTTTGACCTGAGATTTATTAACTTTATAAACTTTTGATTTCCACAGCTTAATAGCATCTTCAAGTACATGAGCTACATCACCAACAAGAGCAACATCTACATCTACAACTTTATTAATTGAAGATGGATCAATATCTATATGAATTTTTTTTGAATTTGGAGAAAACTCATCAATTTTTCCAGTAATTCTGT
This sequence comes from uncultured Pelagibacteraceae bacterium, assembly GCA_902547315.1. Classification (GTDB taxonomy): domain Bacteria; phylum Pseudomonadota; class Alphaproteobacteria; order Pelagibacterales; family AG-422-B15; genus CACNXQ01. The sequence goes on from CACCND010000001.1 coordinate 181,163, forward strand.
CATCAAATCGTGCACCAATATTTATCATCAAGTCACATTTATTCATGGCCATGTTAGCTTCGTACGTACCGTGCATGCCCAACATCCCAACAAACTGTGTATCATCACCCGGAAATGCTCCAAGACCTTGCAGAGTAGATGTAATTGGAAAACTGGTGAGACGAACAAACTCTCTTAGAAGTTGAACGGCTGCATTTCCTGAATTGATAACTCCCCCACCAGTATAAAAGATTGGCTTTTCAGCTTCTGAAATTAACTTTAATGCATCATCAATACTATCAATATTGGCTTTTAATTTTGGTCTATAGGACTTGTGTTTTATTGTATCTGGTCCAATGTATGTTCCAGTTTGGAATTGAATATCTTTTGGTATATCTACAAGAACAGGTCCAGGTCTACCGCTTGAAGCCACATAAAAAGCTTCGTGCATAATTCGAGATAAGTCGTTTATATCTTTGACTAGCCAATTATGCTTAGTACACGGGCGCGTAATGCCAACTGCGTCACATTCCTGAAAAGCATCTGTTCCAATTAAGTGCGTAGGAACTTGTCCACTAATACAAACAAGTGGAATTGAGTCCATCATGGCATCAGTTAATCCAGTCACTGCATTAGTAACTCCAGGGCCAGAAGTAACTAACATTACTCCAACTTTACCACTCGACCTTGCATATCCCTCAGCGGCATGAGATGCACCTTGTTCGTGCCTAACTAAAAAATGACGAATTTGGTGGTTAGTATCCTTAGCTTTTGCTAATTCGTCATATATTGGTAAAACTGCACCACCCGGATAGCCAAATATCGTATCAACTTTTTGGTCTTCCAAGGCCTTCAGAACCATTTGCGCGCCAGTCATTTGCATATTTACCATAACTTTTACCCCTAATAAGAAATGTCGTTTTATGGAGATTTACTTAATAAGTCAAATATTTTAAATATTTGAAAAGAATATTTTATATATGGTTTATAAATATTTCTTAAAATTAACATTTTGAGTAATATTATTACCTTTTATCCATGTGTCCTGTCTTTTAATATAGTTTCTTGTGTTTTTTTTCATGATACTCTTCGCCTCATCTAAACTGATTTTTCCGTCAATAAAGCTTTTTATTTCACGAACTCCAATTGCCTTCATAACTGACAATTCAGAACTATAGTTTTTCTCAATTAAAGATTGAACCTCGGCAACCGCGCCATTTATAAACATATTTTCTACTCGTTGCTCAGCTGACTTATAAAGCTCCTCACGTAAATTGCCAGTTACAATCAATCTGTAGTTTACGTTATCAATTTTTTTGTATGGATTAAGTTGCCATTCTTCTAAAACTTTTCCAGTCTGAAGCCATAATGAGTAGCTGCGTATTATTCTTTGTTTATCATTTGAATTTATTTTTGTGCTTGAATATCTAGTTAAGATTTTTTTATACAAATGATCAAGTCCCTTAGTTTCTAAATCCATTTGCGCTTGTTCTCCGATATTTTTCTCTATAGAGGGAATTTCTGAAAGTCCATGCATCAAGGCCTTTAAATATAAACCTGTTCCACCTACAACAATTGGAAGCAACTTATTATTAAAACAGTTATTAATTTCATGCTCTGCTTTTTCTAGCCAAAAAGCAGCTGAGCAAATTTCACTTCCGTTAAGTATTCCATAGAGGCGATGGTCGTATTTTTTGCATATCTCATCGTCTGGTCTATCAGTTAGTATCTTTAGATCTCTGTATACCTGTAAACTATCAAAATTAATTATTACAGATTTTTGATTAGACGCAATTTGAGTTGCAAGCTTTGATTTTCCACTTGCAGTGGGACCAAAGATAACCAGTATGTCCCTTTTTTTCATTTTAATTAATCGAGAGACAATCTTGCGCCTATATATTTTTTAGAGTTAGGACCAGAATAAAAAACGATTAAAACATTTTCTTTACCCTGAGAGACAATTTCATCTATATTTTTTAATATTTCTCCTGATGTCTTTACAGATTTATTTTGTATTTCGATTATAATGTCGTCTTTCTTAATATTTTGTCGTATTAGAAAAGAGTCATTATTGATTTCAGATATAATTACTCCTTGTAAAGTCTTTGCTAAATCTAATCTGGATTTATCTTCATCTGTCAGTGTTCTAACTTTTATTCCTAATTCTTTTATGAAAACGGATGATCCATTATTTTCAATTGAGGCAAGTTCCTCAAGAGACGGTTGTTTGCCCAGATTTACGAATAACTGAACTTCATTTTCATCTCTCCATACAACAACTTTTGTAGACTGGCCTATATCAGCTTCAGCAACAAGTTTTGGAAGTGTTTGAACAGACTCTACTTCTTTACCGTTGAATTCAATAATGATGTCACCCTCATTCACTCCACCTTTAAGTGCTGGACTATCTGCGGTAAGTCCTTGAACTAGTGCACCGTACGTTTTGCTTAGACCCAAGCTCTCGGCAATCTCATCAGTTACTTCCTGTATTCTCACTCCTAACCAGGCCCTTTCAATTTCTCCTGTTTCTTTTAGCTGATTGATTATATTATTTGCAAGATTTGATGGAATTGCAAAACCAATTCCAATAGAACCACCGCTTGGAGAAATAATCATTGAATTTACACCAATCACCTTTCCCTCTAAATCAAATAACGGTCCTCCTGAATTACCTCTATTAATTGATGCATCAGTTTGTATGAAGTCATCATATCTTCCACCAAGCATTCTACCTCTTGCAGAAACAATACCTGCTGTGACAGTGCCCCCTAATCCATGCGGGTTGCCAATTGCCATAACCCAATTACCTACTTTTGCAGTATCCGAGTCACCAAACTCTAAGAATGGAAGGTTATTAGCTTTAACTTTCAAAAGTGCTAAATCAGTCTCAGCATCAGAAGCGATTAATTCAGCCTCTAATTTTAAACCATCTGTGAATGTGACTTGTATGTCTGAAGCGTTCTCTACAACATGATTATTTGTTACAATAAAACCATCAGCAGAAATTACAAAGCCTGAACCGAGAGAACTAAATTCTCTTTCTGATGGTCCGGGGTTAGGCATTTGGAAAGGAAAATTAAAAAAATCCTCAATAGATGGTACTTGAGGACCCGTGTTTTCAATCACGCCTGTAGTTGAAATATTAACAACTGAGGGTGAAACTCTCTCAGCTAAATCAGAGAAAGTCTCGGGACCATTAAAGCTTAAAGATTGAAACGTAGAACAAACAAACAAAAAAAAGATGACTGGTATAATTTTGATATCTAATTTCATCTGACTGCAGTCCATAACAATAAAAATCCTATTATCGCCGAAGCCAGTCCACCCCATTTTAGTATATCATTGTTCATCTCTAAAATAGATTTGACCATGTTCTTCATTCTATTTGGAAATAAGGCATAAAGAAGGCCTTCAAAGATTAATAATAATCCAAGAGAACCTAATATAAACTGTATCATCTTATGTTAGCTTAATACTTTTACTCAGAGTAAGTTCCAAAATATTGAAAGAATTCACTTTCAGGAGACAAAATCATCGTAGTATCAGAACTTTTTAGTCCTTCAGCATAGGCCTGCATCGCTCTGTAGAAAGCAAAAAATTCAGGATCTTTTCCAAATGCATCAGCAAAAATCTTATTTGCCATTCCGTCGCCTTCACCGCGAATGATATTAGCTTCTTTTTCAGCCTGTGACTTTATAATCGTAACTTCCTTATCAGCAGTTGAGCGAATTTTTTGTGCCATTTCAGCGCCTCTTGCTCTGAATTCTCTAGCTTCACGTTCACGTTCAGTTTGCATTCTACCAAAAATTGCCTGGCTGTTTGCTTCAGGTAAATCTGCTCGTTTGATTCTTACATCCACAATTTCTATACCAAAGTTCTTTACCTCCGCTTCGGCTAATGAAGTAATTTGTTTCATAAGTTTTGAACGATCATCTGATAATACGGCGGCTAGAGGTTCTTCACCTAAAACGCCCCTTATTCTTGAATTTACAACAGCAGAAATTCTTGATCTAGCGACATTTTCATTACCAAATGCCTTATAGAATTCTAAAACATCAACAATTTTAAATTTTACATAAGCATCAACAATAAGTCTTTTTTGATCAGATGCGATTACCTCAGCTGCTGGGGCATCGATATCTAAAATTCGATTATCGATAAATATGACATTCTGAATGAATGGGATTTTAAAATTAAGACCTGGTTCAGTGATTACTCTTTTTGGGTCACCAAACTGTAATACAATAGCATTTTTTACCTCAAGCACGGTGAACAGAGTAAAATAAGCAACTATTGCTATAAACCCTAAAACTATTAATGATATTCTCGTAGCGCTCATAATTAATCCTGTGACTTCTTACTTAATTCTGGAAGAGGTAAATAAGGAACAACTGAGTCGCCTCCAGCTTTATCGATTATGACTTTGTCCATATCAGAAAATACATCTTCCATTGTCTCATAAAATATTCTTTTCTTTGTTACTTGAGGTGCTTTTGCGTACTCTGTTTGAATTGACAAGAACCTGGAAGCTTTACCCTCACTATCAGCTATAACTTTTTGCCTATAACCTTCTGCAGATTGAAGAATTTGCTCAGCTTCACCTCTTGCCCTTGGAATTATATCATTAGCATAAGCTTCTGCTTCATTTCTCTGTCTTTCCATATCAGCTCTTGCAGCCTGCACATCTCTGAATGCGTCGATTACCTGTGCTGGTGGGTCAGCCTTTTGAGTTTGAACTTGCGTAATTGTAATACCTGTACCATATTCGTCTAAAATTTCTTGTATTATTATTCTGGTTTGCTCCTCAATTTCTGTTCTACCCTCTGTTAGAATGGATTGAAGACCACCCTGTCCTATTGATTCCCTCATAGCAGTCTCTGCGGCACTTTTCACAGTGAGTTCGGGGGCCTGTACATTAAATAAAAATTTACCGGCATCGTTGATTAACCAAAATACTGAAAAATCAATATCGACAATGTTTTCGTCACCTGTTAGCATTAAGCTTTCTTCTTCCACGTCTCTGATAGCAGTAACCCTAGAATCCGGGCTTTGTCTGTATCCTACATCTATTCTATTTATTTTAGTTACTTTAGGTGTAAACACACGCTCGATTGGGTATGGCAAGTGATAATTTAATCCCGGTTGTGTGGTTTTGGTGTACTTTCCAAACTGTAAAACTACGCCTTGCTCATCTGGCAAAACCCTATAAAAACCACTCGCGAGCCAAATTAATATTAATATACCAATAATAACCATTGGCCCTAGCTTTCCAAAAAAAGAGCCCGGCATCATACCTTTGAAACGGTTTTGTGCATTGCGGATCACATCATCCATATTTGGACCTGAACTACGTCTACCGCTTCCATTTCCCGAAGAACCCCAAGGATCATTATTTTTATTATCAGACCAAGACATATAATTTAAAGTTAATACCTATATATGGTAAAAATACTTAAAAGCAATTATTTACACTTATACTATGATATATTGTAGTTAATTGCATTAATACAAGATCAAAAATATGGCAGAAAATCTAGAAAATCAGGCTTTACATCTCTTAGGTCAAGTTGTTAACGAAGAAGCGGGTGAGAACATAGTGGCGCTCGGTATGGTTAAAAATGTATCAGCGAGTGAGGGAATAATAGAGTGTATTATAGAATTTAAAGAAAATGATCAGAAAAAAAATGAAAAAATTTTTGAGGATGCACAAAGAGCACTCAAAGATATTCCTGGCGTTACGAAAGTCAATATTATCACAACTTTACACAAGGAAAATTCACCACATGCTTACGAGGAAGAGAATTTAATCAATAAAACAAATAGCATTGGAACTAATCAGATAAAATATATTCTTGCAGTTGCTTCGGGAAAGGGAGGTGTTGGTAAATCAACAGTCGCTTCAAATCTTGCGTGCGCATTTAAATCACTTGGTTTGAGAACCTGTTTATTTGATGCTGATATTTACGGTCCTTCAATACCTAAAATGATCGGTATTAATGAAAAACCTCATTCAGATGGACAAAAAATTGAAACAGTTAATCGATATGGGCTATCAACAATGTCCATGGGTTATATGGTCAATGATGAAAACCCAATTATCTGGAGAGGCCTTATGGTCATGAAAGCGATTAACGAAATGATTGATAAAGTAAACTGGGGCGCTGCAGACATTATGGTTATTGATTTACCCCCAGGGACAGGAGATGTTCAGCTGTCGTTGATTCAAAAACTTAAAATTTCAGGAAGTGTAATAATAACTACGCCTCAAGATATCGCGTTAATTGATGTAATCAGAGGATTAAAAATGTTTGAAAAAACAGCAGTTCCCATTCTTGGCATTGTAGAGAACATGAGTTACTTCTTGGCACCTGACACAGGTAAAGAATATAAACTTTATGGTGACAGTAAAACACGTGAAGTAGCCGAAAAATATGAATATGAAATACTCGCAAACCTTCCTCATGATCCATTACTTCTTGAGCAGTGTGAAAAAGGTCACCCTCTCACTGATTTGGTGCCAGATCATAAAGTCAGCCAAATGTTTATTGAATTGGCCGAGAATTTATTAAAACGATTAAAATTAGAACAATTAGCAAATACTAACTAATTTCAAATTTTCTTTGCAGTTCGCTCCACTCCCGTTTAGACAAACCTTCTTCTTTAAAAGAGACTTTCTCGCCTTTTAGAAGCTTTCTCATTAGATTTACCTCTTTGGCGGAGAGCTCTGTTCCACCAATTCTATAGTCTTCAAATGCTTCATAAGTTAGAGGAACCCATTTTTTTACAATATCTAACATCGCATCTGCATAAACACGTATCTCATATTGCGCATGATCATCAGCTCTTAGTGCAAGAAAGTGCAATAAATTATTGAGGTCAATCTTCCAGTACCATTGTGTATATGTATTTAGAGTAAGATTCATTCTAGCCAGTTCTCTTGCAATGCCAGACTTACTTTCATCAATTATATTGCCCTCAGAACTTTCGTTTAATAGTGTTTCATAATTAGAATATGTTTGCTCGGCATCCTTTTTTAATATTTGTATAACATTAGAAGCTTCATCGTCTGATAACGCATCACCTCTACCCTGGTTATTGATTGCAGACTGTGCTGCAAGGTTTTCTGCTGATGGAATATAAAACTCTTTATCAAGAATTGAGTAGCGAGCCGAGTACTCATTAACATTTGCAGTTCTGTGTCGTATCCATTGTCGAGCGATGAAAATTGGAAGTTTAATATGAAATTTTATTTCACACATTTCAAAAGGAGTTGAGTGACGATGCCTCATTAAGTATTTAATCAGCCCTTTGTCATTTGAAATCTTTTTTGTCCCTTTTCCATACGACACTCTTGCAGACTGTACAATTGAGCTATCATCGCCCATATAATCAATTACACGAATAAAGCCATGATCGAGCACTTCAATCGGCTTGTATAAAACCGCCTCTAATTCAGGGGCTGTTACTCGAGCTGTTTCTGATATTTCAGACCTTAAGGCTTCAATTTCTTCAAGTTGTTCTTTGTTTACTGGCATTTTTTTTGAATCAAATAATAAACACATACTATATTAAGATTACTCTCTTTAAAAAGTCTCAATATCCAACTATATTCAGATTGCTGGGGATATCCCAGCTATAGGGATAAACGGCTTGCGTAATACCCATTACGGACCCGGGGGCGGTACCCGGCACCTCCACCATAAATTAGGGGGTGATATAGGATCGACGAATGCTTAAAGGTAAGTTTTTCTCTCGGTATTGTACCACCGTTATCGGGCTATTTTATAAATGCTAACGATGAATTAGCGCTCGCTGCTTAATTTAATTAGGTAAGCGCGGTTCGGGAGGCACCGGGCAACAGAAGTTCTCCCACTTAAGTAGAATTTAATTATCAATTAAATAATGGACGTTTCTTGTTTAAATTTAATTTTATTTAAATTTGCCTGAGAACATGAATGAATCAATAATATTATTTTTATATTTTTTTTCAAATTTCTTTTGTGTCATTTCCCCTAGGGTTTTTTCAATTTCAGAATCTAAAGCATACGCTTTAATATTATATGTATGAGTTCCATTCGGTGGACACATCCCACTATAATTTTTTTTACCGTCGCTATTTCTTCCAGTTTTCCCTATTCCTACTTTACCATTTTTTACTTCTTTTAATGATTTAGTATTTGGAGGAATATCAGTTAAGATCCAATGCACCCAAATTTTACCTGCAACACTTTTAGCGTCAGGATCATCAATTATTAAAGCAAGCGATTTGGCATTATCTGGAACATCAGAAAAATTTATTGGAATTGAAATATTTTTACCACCGTTGTAACTGCACCCATATTTTTTTGGAATATCATCACCATCTTTAAATGCTGGAGAACTTATTTCGATAGCATATGAGTTAGAGGTAAAAGAAAAAAAAGTAATAAATAACAAGAAGATTTGAAATTTTTTCATAAAATTATATTACTCACATTTTTTATAAAAAAAATATAAAAATGGACTATTAAATGAAAATTTCAGTCTAACCTATGAAAATTGTCAATTTTATGCATGAATTTTTAAGTTATACATTAATCACTTCAACCTTTGTTCTCCTCTAAAATGATATTTCCAGTCAATTTGCACGCTAAACTTCAAACTTCTTCCCACTTCGACTTATTTTTGAGATATGGTTAGGATATTATTAAGTGAAACGAGGCACAGAAGTCTCCCACTTTTATTCACTCGGCCTTTAAAAAACTTAAATCGTTACCATATATATATGTAAGGTAGTATACTACAATTCAAATGAATCAAAAAACAAGACAAGAACAAGACAGTATCGGCAAAATAAAAGTTTCAAATAGTAATTTTTGGGGAGCTCAAACTCAAAGATCATTAAAGAATTTTAAAATTGGCAATAATTTAATGCCTATAGAGATTATACATGCACTAGTCACAATAAAAATGGCCTGCGCGAAAGTAAATCAAAAACAAAAGTCTTTAGCTCCTAAAATAGCAAATGCAATAATTAGTGCATCAAAAAATATTCTTACCGGGAAGCATAATGATCAATTCCCTCTTTCGGTTTGGCAGACTGGATCTGGAACTCAAACTAACATGAATGTAAATGAAGTCATCGCTAATCTTGCCAATAAAAAACTTACCGGAAAACTTGGAACGAATAGTCCGGTTCACCCGAACGATCATGTCAACAAAAGTCAATCAACTAATGACAGTTTTCCATCTGCAATTAATATTGCGGCCTCAAAAAAAGTTACAGATGAACTTATTCCGGCTTTAAATGAAATGGAAAAAACTTTAGGTAGCCAGTCTAAGAAATGGAAAAGTATCATCAAAATCGGTAGGACACACTTGCAAGACGCAACTCCCCTATCACTTGGACAAGAATTTTCAGGATATCATGCACAAATTGATATGAACATCAAACGACTAAAGACAGCTCTGATAAATTTAAATTATTTGGCTCAAGGAGGAACAGCGGTTGGAACTGGACTGAATACAAAAAAAGGTTTTGATAGGCATGTTGTAAATGAAATAAGTAAAATCAATAAAATTAAATTTAAACCTGCCGGCAATAAATTTCAGGCTTTGGCCTCTCATGACTCTATTGTGGAGCTATCAGGAGTACTGAATGTTATTGCAACAGATCTTTTTAAAATAGCAAATGATATTAGACTTCTAGCTTCTGGGCCAAGATCAGGTCTTGGAGAACTTAATTTACCTGAGAATGAGCCAGGGTCATCTATAATGCCTGGTAAGGTAAATCCAACTCAAAGTGAAGCTCTAACAATGACTTGTTTACAGGTAATGGGCAGTCATAACGTAATATCAATGGCAGGAGCTCAAGGTCATTTTGAACTTAATGCATTTAAACCAGTAATTGGTTTTAACATAATTAATTCAATCAATTTATTATCCTCAGGGGTTACAAACTTTTGCGATAAGTGCCTAAAGGGAATTAAACCGAATTTAAGAAATATAAAAGAAGGTGTTGAGAATTCCTTAATGCTTGTAACTGCCCTTGCTCCTGAAATTGGATATGAAAAAGCCGCTGAAATTGCAAAGCTTGCACATAAGAAAAATATTACGCTAATTGAGGCAAATAAAATCCTAAAATATATTGATGTAAGAAAGATGAAGTCTCTTCTCAATCCATCAAAAATGATTACTTCATCTTAGTTCGTTCATGCCCAATTCTAATAAGCGCACTGTCAAGATAGATGGCCACATTACAAGTGTATTTCTTGAAACTGAATTTTGGGAAGAAATATTAAAACTAAGCAAAAAAGAAAATACTACTCCAGATAAAATAATCTCAAAAATAGATAAGACTAAGAACACTTCCAATTTATCAAGCGCAATTAGACTATATGTTCTGAATCACTTAAAGGGTCAGTTATGACTGAAGTAAATTACCTAGAAAGTCTTAACCCATTACAATATGAGTCTGTTTGTAGTACCGAGGGTCCAAATCTAATTATTGCAGGAGCTGGAACTGGAAAAACTAAAGTACTTACTACGCGAGTTGCTCATATCATAGATAATAACTTGGCATTCCCCTCTCAGATTCTTTGCGTAACCTTTACTAACAAAGCTGCGAGAGAAATGTCCGAGCGTGTTCAAAAACTAGTGAGTCAAAATATGGAAAAGATGCCTTGGATGGGAACCTTTCATTCAATTGGAGCAAAAATAATTAGAAACCACGCAGAGGTAATTGGTCTTAAACAAAGTTTTACTATACTTGATAAGGATGATCAGCTTTCTCTGATCAAGCAAATCATAAAGGCTGAAAACTTGGACCAATCTCAGTTTTCTCCCAAATTAATACAATCTAAAATTGATCATTGGAAAAACAAAGCTCTTAATCCAAATGATATAAAATCTGAATCACTAGATAATTTAGTCGATGAAAAGAGTCTCTCTATTTATAAAATTTACCAAGCAAGGTTGTTTGAAATTAATTGCCTAGATTTTGGTGACTTGCTTTTACAATGTATCAATCTTTTTAAAGTCCCTGATATTCACAAACGTTATACCAATAATTTTAAATATATTCATGTGGATGAATACCAAGACACTAATGCTGCACAATATAAATGGCTTAAACTTCTTGGTTCTCATCATCAAAATGTTTGTTGTGTTGGAGACGATGATCAATCAATTTATAGTTGGCGTGGCGCTGAAGTTGATAATATGCTTCGATTTGAAAAAGAATTTGAAAATGCAAAGGTAATACGACTTAAACAAAATTATCGATCAACAAATAATATACTTAAGTCAGCATCATCATTAATTAGTTATAACGAATATAGACTTGGCAAGGAGCTTGTTTCGGACCAAGGTGATGGAGAGCCCATACATTTACATTTAGTTAATTCAAGTAGAGACGAAGCCGATTTAGTTGCTCAGGATATTATGAAGTATAGTGACGATAACCCCGACCTGAACAATATCTCAATATTAGTAAGGGCAGTATTTCAATCGCGTGAAATTGAAGAATCTTTGATTAAATACTCTATTCCTTATCGCATTGTAGGTGGTATTCGGTTTTATGAGAGATCAGAAATAAAAGATGCTGTTTCATATCTTAGGCTGGTCTATGAAAGTCAAGACGATGTTGCATTTGAAAGAGCTTTAACAGTCCCTAAAAGAGGTATAGGAGAAAAATCATTTAATCATATTTTATTTTACGCAAAACAAAAACGAATTTCGTTGTATCAAGCATCAAAAGAAATGGTTGATACTGATGAATTTAGCAAAAAAATATCTGAAAGCTTAAAAGCATTCATTTCTGTTATTGATAGAGGAAAATCATCCATCGATAATATGCAGTTTTATGACATTTTAAAAATTTTGCTCGATGAGTCCGGTTATATGAATATGCTTAAAAATGATAAAAATGTCTCTGCCCAAACAAAAATAGAAAATATAAAGGAATTAATAATTGCAATGGAAGACTATAACAGCATTGAAGAGTTTTTAGAGCATGTATCTTTAGTTACAGCCATAGATGAAAATAACGAAGACAATAAAGTAAGTATCATGACGCTTCATGCTGCAAAAGGCCTTGAATATGATTATGTTTTTTTGCCAGGTTGGGAAGAAGGTCTATTTCCTCACCAGAAAACAATTGATGAAACTGGCAATAAAGGAATTGAAGAAGAAAGAAGACTTGCATATGTCGGCATAACGCGAGCAAAAAAAATAATAAATATCTCGACATCAATGAGTCGTCGATTTCAAAATAATTGGATGCCTTCTTTGCAATCTCGATTTATTGAGGAGTTAGATCAAGAATTAATAAAAACTATTAATCATGCGTCAAGCCATATGGACAGATTCCAAAATCAACAATTTGATGAATTCAACCAAGATTTTGATTTTAAACCCAGAAAATTAGATTTTAAGAATAATCCATCTTCAAGCTATCGAACAGTAGTTGATATGGAAATAGAAAATGTTAGAGATATAAACGATGATGTTTTGCTTCAAATAGGGCAAACGGTTGAACACAAAAAATTTGGTATTGGTCGAATAAAAGATATTGATGGAACAAAGGCAGTTGTGGATTTTGATAAACATGGTACAAAAAAATTAATATCTGATTTTCTAAAACCATGTTGAATACCTCAAAAAAAATTGCAGAAATAAGAAAACTGTTAATTAAACATAAAATTGATTATTACTTAATTCCACATTCAGACGAATATCAGAATGAATTTTTGCCAAATTATAGTAAACGACTAGAGTGGATTAGCAATTTTACTGGATCAGCTGGAGATGTCATTATAGGCAAAAAAGAAGCTTATTTATTTGTTGATGGGCGCTATACCATCCAAGCTCAGAATGAGGTAAATAAAGGGCAATATAAGATATTTAATTACAATAAACTCACTCCATTAAATATACTAAAATTAAAAAAAGCTAGAAATGTAGGGTTTGATGGTAACATTTTGCCTTATTTTAAAATTAAATCATATTCAAAATCTTTAGGTAAAAAAACAAATTTAATACCATTAGAGAAAAATCTCATTGATCAAGTCTGGAAAACAAAACCCAAGAAAAGTATTTCAAAGCCATTTGTTTTAGATAAATGTTTTGCGGGTGAAAGCACTAAAAGTAAAATAAATAAAATTATCAAATTTTTAAAAAAATCTAATACAGATTACTATGTTTTAACTGCATGTGACTCAATTTCGTGGGTATTCAATATAAGATCAAATGATATTGAGTATACACCTCTATTTCTATCTCAAGCAATTATTCATAAAACAGGAAAATGTTACATTTTTTCTGATTGCAAAAACAATTTAAAAACGCAATTAAAAATTGATGTCTCTTTTAAAAAGCAAAAAGATATTTATCCATTCATTACAAAAAGTGGAATTAATAAATCATTCATATGTGACATCAATACGATTAATTTTAATCTAGCTAATGCAATTAAAAATTATGGGACATTAAAACTTCAAGAGGATGTCATACAGTTACTAAAGTCTAAAAAAAATAAAACTGAGCAAAAAGGTATGCTTAATTCACATAAAAGAGATGGCGCATCACTAACAAAATTTATATTTTGGATTAAAAACCAAGTACAAAATAAAAAAATAACAGAGATGGATGCAATTAAATATTTAGATAATTTAAGAAAGGGTAATAAAAATTTCTTTTCACTCAGCTTTCCAACAATTGCAGGTGCAGGTTCAAATGGTGCAATTGTTCACTATCGTGCAAATAAATTAACAAACAAAAAAATAAGAAAATCAGATTTATTTCTAGTTGATTCTGGTGCTCAGTACTTTGATGGAACGACTGATGTAACGAGAACAATAAGTTTTAATAAGCCACGAAAAGATCAAATGGATATGTATACTAGAGTCTTAAAAGGTCATATCGCGGTCGCATGTAGTAAATTTAAGTACGGAGAAAAAGGTAAAAAATTAGATAATCTTGCAAGAAAATATCTCAAAGAAATAAATTGTAATTTTGAACACGGAACTGGACATGGGGTCGGCTGTTTCTTGAATGTACACGAAAGTCCCCCTTCTATTTCACAATTTTCTAGAATATCTTTTGAAGAAGGTATGGTTGTTTCAAATGAACCTGGTTTCTATAAAAAAAATGACTACGGTATAAGGATTGAGAGCCTAATTATGTCTAAAATAAGTAAAGGTTATTTGCATTTTAAAACATTAACAATGGCTCCGTTCGAGAGAGATTTAATAAATAAAAAAATGTTGAATAAAAAGGAAATTGAGTGGATTGATAAGTATCACTCAGATGTAAAATCAAATCTATTGCGATTTATGAATGAACAGGAGAAAAAATGGCTGATAAACCAAACTTCCCCCCTGATTAATTAGCTAAATTTGACCATTCTTTCTCATTCATTACCTTGACACCTAATTCTTTTGCTTTTTTTAACTTTGATCCAGAATTTTCACCTGTAACGAGTATATCTGTTGATTTACTTATTGATGAAACGACTTTTGCGCCGAGTTTCTCAGCTTTTGTTTTTGCCTCAGCCCTAGACATTGATGACAGTGTTCCAGTAAAAATTATTTTCTTTCCAGTTATTTTTGATTTAACGATATCTATTTTTTTAATAAATAGATCAACCCTCTGGGTTAGTTTTAATATTTGTTTCTTATTAGATTTAATTGATGAGTATTCTATAAATGATTGAATAACTTTTGGACCCAGTCCATCTGTATTTTCAAGGGTGCTAAGTATATCGCTCTTTCCTTCAAAAAAACTTGTAAAGCTCTTTATATTTGAAAAAGCTGATGCGATTAATTTTGCGTTTATTTGCCCCACGAAACGAACTCCCAAGGAATAAATAAATTTTGATAACTCAATTTTTTTCTTTTGATCTATTGCATTTATTAAATTGTTAAACGAAAGTGTGCCCCATCCATCAATATTAACAATTGCATCTCTTTTTGCTTCAAGGTCAAAAATATCAGCGTAGTCCTTTATAAATCCTTTATTATAAAATAGATTTATTTGTTTATCTCCCAAGCCCTCAATATCTAATGCACTTCTTGATACAAAATGTTTCAGCCTACCAATTTTTTGAGCATCACATACGTAAGTACCTGAACATCTGACAACAACTTCATCAGGGTCAATAACTATTGGTGATTTACATATTGGACAAGATTTGGGTGGTTTAAAAAGATTTGGTCTATTTTTTTTATTCTTAGATACAACTTCAAGTATATGAGGAATTACATCTCCTGCTCTTTCAACAATCACTGTGTCACCCTCACGAATATCTTTTTTTTCTATTTCTTCAAAATTATGCAATGTAGCGTTTGATACCAGTACACCGCCAATGTTAATTGATTTCAGTCTTGCAACAGGTGTTACCGATCCAGTTCTTCCAATCTGAATATCTATTTTTTTAATTTCAGTTTGTGCAGTTTCTGAAGCAAATTTATGGGCTATGGCCCATCGAGGAGATTTGCCCACAATACCTAATCTATTTTGAAAAGATAAGTTATTCACTTTGTATACAAGTCCATCAATATCATAGGGTATTTCTGCTCTTTTTTTGTTAATTTCATCATAAATCTTTGTTAATTCGTCTAAGTTTTTGGCTTTCTTTATGAATGGGCTGATTGGGATACCCCACGATTTGAATTCAATTAATTGATCGTAATAATTACTTTTTTCTTCAGTGAATGAACCAAATCCATGAGCGATAAATTTGAGTGGACGCTTTGCAGTAATTTTTGAATCCAACTGTCTTAGACTCCCTGCCGCAGCGTTTCTTGGATTTGCAAATTTGTTTTCTGTATTCAGCTTAATAAAATCATTTTTAGTGATGAATATTTCACCTCTAATTTCAATAGAAACAGGGGGAAATTTAGTATTTAAGATTTTTGGTATATCTTTGATTGTAATTACATTGTCTGTAATATTTTCCCCAATCTGTCCATCCCCTCTAGTTGCTGCAGTAATAAGTTTTCCATTTTTATAAATTAAATTAACTGATAGGCCATCAATTTTGGGTTCTGAAGAAAACTCAAAATCATCAGTTTTATTGTTTAAAAAATTTGATATTTTCTTTCGAAAATTCTCTAGATCTTCTTTGGACATTGCGTTGTCAAGTGAGAGCATTCTAGTAGGATGATTATATTTTGTGAAAGTTTCAGATGGCTTACCGCCTATACTTTCTGATAAATTTTCTTTATAATTTGGAATCTTTTTTAATATTTTTTTATACTTAATTATGAGTTTATCATAATCTGAGTCACTAATCTCTGGATTATCTCTATTATAATAGAGGTCATTATGATATTTAATTTTTTTTTCTATATCTTTTAATTGTTTTTTTAAAAAATTTTCTGCCATTAAGATTTACTTTTATCGTTCAAAAGAACATAGCTTAAATTGTACCAATCACTATTTGGAAAATTATATCCTAGTGTTGACGCATATCTTTTTGCTTCTTCATCTAACCCTAGTGAATGATATATTTCTACTAACCGATGCAAAGATTCTTCAACATAAACAGAAGTTCCATACAATTCTAATATTTTATTATATCTATTTATTGCTGATATCCATTGAAAGCTGAATTGGTAATATCTGGCAATTTCAATTTCTTTTGCTGCTAATCTATCATTTATAATATCTATTTTATCATATGCGTCATCTGCAAATTCTGAATTAGGATATTTATTAACAAGCTCAATAAATGCCATTTTTGATTTTTCTGTCATACTTTGATCTCTTTCAACATCACTAATTTGTTCAAAATAATTTAAAGCTCTTAAATAATAAGCGTATGAAATTTTGTTGTTACCAGGATAAAGGGCTATGAAACGATCCAGGGCGTTCAGACTATCATCATACATTTGAGACTTAAAATAACAAAATGCTGTCATTAGTTGTGCTTGATTTGACCACTTTGAGTAAGGATATTGTCTTTCAATGTCTTCAAATAATACTGCAGCATCAACAAAGTCTCTTTTTTTTACCAAATCCATTGCCGTTGAATAAAGGACTTGTAATTTTTCACCTTCTGTTTCTGGTTTAGCAATTTTACTATCAGAACATCCTAAAAGTAATATGAAAATTAGAGATAATAGTAAATGCTTTTTTACTTCTCGCATTCTATCAATTTTAATGAAAATTTAATAAGATTAAAGAACTAATAATAGAATTAAATTATCGCAGAAATTCTTTTTGAATTATAAGTGTTAAGATATCTTTTTTGATCAATAGACTCCTCCTCAACTATGGAGTAATTAGACTCATCAGACATAATTGAATTCATTAATTCGTGAGTAAGTCGATGACCGCCTTTATAAATCTCAAAAGATCCAATGATCGGGTATCCTAGCAAATAAATATCACCAAGAAAATCAAGGATTTTATGCTTTACAAATTCTTTTTCTTGCCGAAGTTGTTCTTTATTTAATATTCCATTTTCATCTAAAACGATTGCATTATTTAGAGAACCGCCAGCTATTAAACCCCTCTGCTTTAAAAACTCAACTTCGTCTTTAAAACCAAAAGTTCTACAATTTGAAATTAAATTTTTATATTTATAGTAATCACCTGACTGATAACAATAACTTTGCTCTTGGATCAAGCTATGGTTGTATACAATCGTATAATCAATTGTAAAATTATTTGAAGGAAGAGCCTTTATAAAAGAGTCATTAATTGTAAATAAAGTTGGTCTTTTAATTTTTAAGAGCTTCCTATTTGCATTTAACTTTTTTATACCAACTTTTTCAATACTATTAACATATTCAATTGAACTTCCATCAAGAATTGGTAATTCATCGCAATCAACTTCAATAACTATATTATTAATATTCATTCCATGAAAAGCAGACATAATATGCTCTATTGTTGAAATTGAATGGCCATAATCGTTAATTATTTTTGTGCAAAGTTTTGATTCAGTAACTTTGTCATATTTAGCAGTAATTAGTGTTTCGTTAAATGCAACGCCCAGATCTGATCTCCTAAAAATAATTCCTGTATTTGGTGCTGCAGGAAGTAAAGTAACATTTGATATTTCACCACTATGAAGAGTAACACCAGAAAGCTTGATAGAATTGCGAATAGTATTTTGCATCTCGCATTTTATAAATCGTTACCATTAATGTGAAAAAACAAAGATTATTTCTATATGTTACTATTTAGAGATTTCTAAAGAAATTATAAATATATGAAATAATTGTATTTTTTTTTCTTTTTGAAGAATCTTGGTCTCCTTCTAAATCATGGTTAATTGCATATAATAATAGCCCAAAAGCGGAAACCAAAGATGGATTATCTAAGAAGGTTTTTGAGCCGTTAATTTTTTTAGTCGACCCTAATCTAAAATTACTTTGTTTGAATGCTTTGTTTATTAACTTCTGCATCATTATTGATTTTGCCCCATAACCTGTCAAAACAATATTATTTGATACTAATGCGTTATATTTTGATTTTGTTACTATTTGTCTTATTATTCTTGATAATTCAAATGCTCTTGAGGAATATATTTCAAAATATTTTTCCAATTTTTTTTTATAAATACGCTCATTAGTCATATTATCTATTTGTTTTCTTATTTTTTCTGACTCTTCCAGTGATATTGATTTTATTTTAGATATGTCATTTGCAAAGTTGTAAGTTCCAACTTTA
This sequence comes from uncultured Pelagibacteraceae bacterium, assembly GCA_902547315.1. GTDB lineage: Bacteria > Pseudomonadota > Alphaproteobacteria > Pelagibacterales > AG-422-B15 > CACNXQ01. The sequence goes on from CACCND010000001.1 coordinate 199,802, forward strand.
ATAACATCATATCCTATGAGTTGATTATCAAATGTATACGATATAACTGTTTTATTTTTCTGAATTTCAATAGTAGTAGCTCCATTATCAGCCTCATTTTCGGAAAGTACAGCAAGGCTACTTGAATAATTGCTTGAGACAATTTGTTTTAAATTTATTTCTATCTCATTAAATAAATCTAATATTTTGCCTAAATAATTCTTTGGAGCTGAAATTATATGCCATCTTGTAAGTAGTGTATGTGCGTTATATCCAATTGGATCAGATACACTTTTTTTATTATCTAGTTTGAAACTAATTGGAAATGAGTGTAATGGCTCATCTGTTTCAGAATATAAATCTTTGAATTTTTCTGATTCTAAAAAAGCTTTAATATTGTCCTCATTAATTTGCCTTCCTTGGATATTGGTTTCATGTTCGACATATTTTGAAGACATATTCTCAGATATACTTACATAAATATTATTAATTTTTATTCTTGCTTCCTTCTCTGCTCTTGATATTGCGTCAATTATATGTTCTTTAATTTTAACCTTTTCCATTGAAAGCGGCTTAAGACAATGAACAGGTATTTTAGAGGTTCCAATGCCTATAAGTTGGAGTATTTTACCTTTATCTAGTATTTGCAATTCTTGTGCAATAAGACAAATTATTTTATCTGCTCTTATATCGATTGAACTTATTATTTTTTGACTCATTAAATTTCGTCAATACCATATTTTATTTTACCGTCTAGGACTTTTAGTGATGCTCTGCCATCGATTCTTAGGTCAATTTCTATAACATTACTTTCCATTATTTTTTGGTTATTAAATAATTTTTTTAGATTAACTAGAGAGTTTTGGATATCATCGTCTGGAAGTTTGATAAGCAATTCATTTTTTAACTTTATGTTCCACCGTCTATTTTCTATAAACTCTAGTTCTTCAATATTTTTTAAAAGATCAGGAAAACTAATAGTTATCTCTTTTATGATGCTCTCAAAAGATTTAGTTGCATTTTCACCTGTCACAAATAAAAGGTTTTGGTTATAGTTTTGAAAATTAATATTAGCAATTATGGAACCATCTATATCAATAAGAAAATAGTCGCCTTCTTCGAAGTAAATTGCGTATGGATCGTTTTCAACAATATTAATAATTAAAGTTGAGGGAAATTTTTTTTTAATATTTGCTCGCTTGACCCATTCTACAGACTTGATAAGTTCCATGAGTTCTTTTGACTCAGTATCAATTAAATTATTATTATGTTTTAACACATGACTTTCTATTTCTGATTTATTTGATTTTAGTGACCCATTAATAATAATATTATCAATCTTAAAAAAATCTCCTGCTATTTTAGGGTTGTAGAAAACACTGAAAATTGTTAAAACAAAAATCACCATCAACATTCCTGAAATTAAGTTAATAATTTTATTAGTTTTTAATTGCATTTAATAATATCCATTCAATTAATTCATCAAAACTTATCCCTTTAAATTTAGCTATTTCAGGTACTAATGAGGTTGATGTCATGCCTGGCTGTGTATTCAATTCTAGAATATAAAATTTTTTTGTAGCTTTATCTAATATAAATTCAGTCCGACTTACTCCCTTACAACCCAGGATTTTATGAGCTTTTAGCCCTAACTGTTCAACCTGAAATATAAGTTCCTCTGATAGTCTTGGCGGAATAATATGTTTTGTTTTCCCTGCATCAAAGTACTTTGATTCGTAATCATAGAATTCATTTTTTGGATCAATTTCAATAGAACCAGTTTTATTTGTTCCTATAACAGCAACATTGATCTCAGGACCTTCAATAAATTGCTGAATCAATAATTCATTTCGAAATTTATTCTCTAATAGATATTTATTTAATTCTTCTTGATTTCTAATGATACCCACACCTACACTAGATCCTTCATTTCTAGGTTTTAAGACATAGGGAAAATCAAATATATTTTGATCTTTCACTTCCTCTATCTTCATCAATTTCGTTAAAGGATGATTGAACCCATTTTCAATAAATAATTCAGCAGATTTGTATTTATCCATTGCTAATTTGGATGACTCAATTCCAGAATGAGTGTAAGGCACTCCATATTTTTCAAGTATTTCTTGCACACTTCCGTCTTCTCCCCATGTTCCGTGTAATCCATTGAATACTATGTCAGGTTTATGCAGTTCAAGGTCAGCTAACAGATTCTCATTTGCATCAATTTCTACAATATTATAGCCCATATTTTTAAGAGATTTGCTTATTTCTTTTGAGGTGATAATACTTATTTCTCTTTCTGCAGAAATGCCTCCATACAAAAGCATAATTTTTTTGTCTTTATTCATCTTTCACCAAATATCTTTATTTCCCAGTTTAAGCTTATTCCCAATTTTTTCTTTACATCAGACCTAACATATTCTCCGAAGTCTTCGATAAGGTTTGCTGATTTAGTTTGATTATTAACTATGAAGTTTGAATGCTTAGAAGAGAAACATATTCCTTGAAGCTCAAAATTTTTAAGACCAGCTTCTTCAATAATTTCCCATGCTTTTTTATCAGTCTGATCTTTTGGATTTTTAAATGTACTTCCTGCTGTTTTAATTTGCTGAGGTTGAGCTTTTTTTCTTTGTTCATCAACTTCTTTCATTTTTAGGGAAATTGCATTTTTGCTTGCATTTTTTTTTTGCATATATATATCGCAGATAATCATATCTTGAGGTATATTACTTTCCCTATAAGAAAATAATTCCTTCGAATTACGTATTTCTGAGGCTTGCCCCCTATAATCAACACACTTTGCTTTAATAAAAACATCTTTTGTTTCAGAATTATAACAACCGGCGTTCATACGAACTGCACCACCAAGTGTTCCCGGAATTCCAAAATAAAACTCCATTCCGCCTATTTCATTTTTCTGACAATAATTCGATAATACTCTATCGTAGGTTGCAGCTCCAACTTCAATACAATCATTATGTAATTTAATTTGACTAAATTCTTTTCCTAATTTTATTACAAGACCAAATATTCCACCATCTCTTATAATGATATTCGATCCAGCTCCAATCACCGTTACTGGTAATTTATCTCTGTTGATTTCTAAAACTTTTGCTAATTCTTCGAAATTTGGGGGCATATAAAATATCTCAGCGTTGCCTGCTACCCCAAACCAGGTATATTTTGATAAATTATGATTTATTTGAATTTTTCCAATAACATTGTTTTTTTTACAATTTTCTAAAAATTCCCTTTGATTTTCATTCATAAATTTTTTTTAACTCTTTAGCAAAATTTTGAGCCCAATCTGTAACTGTCCCAGCTCCTAAAAATAAAAAGATTATTTTTGATCTATTCTTCTTTGTTAATTCAAATAATTGATCGTTTTTAACAAAATATTCAGCTTTGACTTTAGAATTTTTTGCAATGTTACTAATAAATTTATTTAAATCGAAATTTTTTGGTTTTTTCTCACCCGCTCCATAAACATCCGAAACAAATACACATTCACTATTTTTAAAACACGTCGTGAATTTGCTTTTCAAATCTAAAACCCTTGAGAATCTATGAGGCTGGAAAATAGTTATTATTCTATTTTTTTTGTCTGCATCAACCAATCCTTTTAATACATTACTTATTTCGGTCGGATGATGGGCATAATCATCAACAACTCTTATATTATTATTACTCCATAATTCAGTAAGTCTTCTTTGGACACCCTTAAAAGAATTTAGAGACTTCTTAATTATTTCTGGTTTTACATTTAATTGAAGACCAACTGCTATAGCAGCTAATGCATTATTTACATTATACGCTCCATGAAGTGGTAATTTAATATTTTTAATAGTTTGGTTTTTCTCTTTTACAAAAACATCAAATATTGTTTCATTGGCTTTATGTCTTAATTTAATACATTTGATATCACTTTCTCTATGAAAACCAGTACTAATAATTTTTGTAGTACTTATATTTGCAGCTAACTTACGTAGCTCATTATCATCTATACATATAACTGCGAAACCATAAAAAGGAACTTGTGTGATAAACCTTTTGAAATAGTTTTTTAGATTTTGAAAATTTGAATAGTAATCAAGATGTTCTTTATCAATATTAGTTACCACACAAATTGAGGCTGGAAGTTTCACAAAAGTACCGTCAGATTCATCAGCTTCAACTACTAACCAATCACCTGATCCTAATTTTGTATTTGTTCCAAACTGATTTATTATCCCGCCATTGATTACAGTGGGTTTCATTCTTGCCCCATTTAAAACTGCTGAAATTAGAGATGTCGTAGTAGTTTTCCCATGAGACCCAGATATAGCTATAGTTTTTTTTAGTTTTACAATTTGAGATAATATTTCAGCTCTTGAAATTGAAGGAATTTTAATTTTTTTGGAATGTTCAAGCTCAATATTGTTTTTACTTATTGCAGATGAATAAACAACTAAGCTTACATTTTTTAAATTTGACTGTTTATGTGAATTGAAAGTTTTTATTTTCTTTTTATTTAATCGAACAATGTTTGCGTTAATTTTTATGTCACTTCCTTGAACTTGATATCCCATTTCTGATAAAATTTCTGCAATTCCACTCATCCCAATTCCACCAACTCCTACAATATGTATTAATTTATTTTTATTTAATTTCATCGACTTGCTTCTATATGCTTAAAAATTCTTTCAACAGGATTGTTTATATACTCTTTTTTTAAAGTTTCTTTAATCGACTCTCTTCTTTGCGGGTTGTTGATTATTTTATTTATCAGACTTGATAATAAGTGAGTATTCATATCTTTGTCCTTAATTATTTCAGCACAATTAAGACTTTTAAGAACTGATGCATTATAATATTGATGGTTGTCGGCAGCATATGGATAAGGAATCAAAATTGAGGGAATTCCAAAGCAAATAATTTCATTTACAGTCGATGAGCCAGCTCGTGAAATAATCAAATTTGTATTCTCTAAAATATCTGTGACATTGCTGAAGTATACATTTACATAGCACTCAATACTATTTTCTCTATAAAGTTTTTCTACTAAGTTTACATCTTCTTTTCTACATTGATGGTAAACAATAAATTCTTTCTTACATTCATTCTTAGATTTTATGATCGAATGAGCGATATTATCTGAAAGGTTTTTTGCACCTTGGCTGCCACCAAGAATACATATTTTAAGCTGATTTTTTTTATTAGTTTCTTTGTTTTTTAAGTTTCTACTACTCCTAGTTGGCAAACCAACTCTGAATGAATTTTTATTTTGAATTAGTTTTTCACCATGCGTTTCGTTAAAAGTTGTAAAGATATTACCTACATATTTAAATAATAATTTATTCGCTTTTCCAATAAATGCATTGCCCTCATGAAGAAAAATTTTTTTTCTCATTATTAAACTAGCGAAAAGAACAGGTATTGTGAAAAATCCACCAAAACCTATAGTGTAATCGGGTTTGATTTTAAAATTGTATAATATTGATTGAATAAATAAGAACGGAGAATTTATAATATTTGCTAGTCTTGATTGAGAAGAAATAAGATTTCTAAGTATAATTACATTATTTGAATCTATATTATCGAAATATTTCTTGCCTCTGTTATCGGTTAAAATAAAGATTTTAAAATTTTTAGGTGCCTCCGAATAAACAACATTTATTGGTATACAGTGGCCACCAGTACCTCCACCTACTAAAAAAAGTTTTTTCATAAAGTTAGTCTATTCACGAATATGTCGATTCTTTGAAAATAATAAAATTAATCCCGCTGCAATTGACATGCCAAGGACCGATGAACCTCCATAGCTGATAAACGGTAAGGTAATTCCAGTTGTTGGTATCAACCTTATATTTACCCCTATGTGGATTAAGGCCTGTAAGCATACATATAAAATAAGGGTAAATAAACAGATTTGAATAAAGTGATCATTGTTTCCGTAAATTTTTTTGAAACCTTGATATGATATTATAAAGAAGATTAATAATATAAGTGTACAACCTATGAGACCATACTCTTCTGCAACCACAGAAAAAATATAATCTGAATTAGCTTCAGGAATTTTATTTTTTAAAAGACCATTACCCGGTCCCACACCAATAATACCTCCTTGTTTAATTGCTTGAAGAGAAATTTCAGTTTGACTTACGTCATATTCATTTGGAAATAAAAATGAATTTATTCTATTTTGAACATTAAAATTGAGCAAATATATCATCACAAAACTTAGAATTCCAAAAACCACAATTACAGTGAGTATTATAATACTGAAACCACTCATAAGCACTGAACCAAAATAAATAGCTGATAATAAAAAAAATTGACTAATATCAGGCTGCAAAACGAGTATACTTGCAACTGAAATATAGATTAAAGCACTTAGTGAGTGAGATGATATTTTTGTACCTTGGTATTGATTATTTAATATCATAGCCAGTACAACGCAAAATACTGGCTTTACTAATTCTATTGGCATGAGAGTAAAAGATCCAAAACTTATCCATCTTCTTGAACCTTTAATTTCATCCCCAAATAATAGAGTAAGAGCTAGTAAAGTAAAAAATACTGTAAATAATATCACACTAAATAATTTGATGTATTTTGTCTCAATCAGTGAAATAGAAATAAATACTAAAAAACCTATTGCTAGGTACAAAGCCTGTATATTAAAAAATGCAAATAGATTGTTATTGAGATACCTGCTTGTACCAGGGTTTATAGTTAAACTTATTAATAGACCAAAAGTTATTAATACTGTTATACAAAAAAAAATTGGCTTATTTATTTCAGTAATCCAGTTTGTAATTATTGACTGTTCATAAGTTCTTTTATTCATTATTTGCTAAGTTTGCTTATAAGTTTATTAAAATGTCTTCCACGTTCTTCAAAGTTATTATATTGGTCAAATGAAGCAGCGCCTGGACTAAATAAAAAAGTATTGAAATCTGTATTGGTCTTCATAAATTTACTCATTTCGACCACTGCTTTATCTAAGCTTTGAACATAAACTGTGGTAACTTTACTCTGAAAGTATTTGTGAAAAGTATTAGATTCCTCTCCAATAATTATTACTTTTTTAATATTGCCAAGACTGTCATCTAATATACTGATATTATTGCTTTTTATCTGACCACCGCATATCAAGATGATATCTTTATATTTTTTTAGCGCAGCAATTAGAGAATGATAATTTGTTGATTTGGAATCATTTATAATAAGTTTCCTTTTGTCTGAAAAAATTATTTGTTGTCTAAACTCAAGCCCTCTAAATGATTTAAAAGCATTGAAGATTTTATTGCTGCTTAGGCCCACTTCTTTCAAAATTTCATATGAGAAGTGGTAGTTTTGGTCGTTACTCAGTAAATTATATTGATTTTCATTTAATTTTTTAATGGAGTTTTTTTTATTTTTATTAATCTGCTTTAAATTTTTCATTTTATTCAAATGATTATTCATTTTTATTAATTTTTTAATAATTGAATCATTATTAAAAAAACCTTTTTGTGAGCTATTTATATTTTTAAAAATATTTAATTTAGCATTACCATAATTGGACATTGTATTATGTCTCGCCAAATGATCTGGAGTTAAATTAAGTATACAGGCAATATCAGGTTGAAATATCTTGGAGCTCTCTAATTGATAAGATGATAATTCTAAAACATAAAAACCTTTTTTAATCATCTTTGTTTCGAAAATCGGGTTACCTATATTCCCCGCAAGCACTGTATTAAATTTATTTTTTTTAAGAATATGATGAATAAGCGATACTGTTGTTGATTTTCCATTTGTGCCTGTAACCGCAATTATTTTAATCTGGTTCCTTATATTTAAATTATCCAGGTATATTTGAAATAAATCTAATTCACTTATCAGTTTAGTATTTTTTGAAGTTAATTTTTTTATCAGTTTATGTGCTGACTTTCCTTTTGTAGCAATTCCAGGACTAGGTATAACATAGTCTATTTGACTTATTTTAGAAGAATACTTTTTATATCCTTTATTTGATATTTTTTTTGAGTGTTTAGGATTATCTTCCCAAAAATATACTGCGGCTCCACTATTTATAAGAGATTTATAAATTGAACATCCTGTTTTTCCCATGCCAATGACTACATAGCTTTTCTTTGAAAAACATTTTGACTTCAACATTTAGTTACCTAATCTTAAGTGTTGCGAGTCCAATCAAAGCAAGAATTAAAGCGATTATCCAAAAACGAATTACTATTTTTGATTCTGCAATACCATTCTTCTCAAAATGATGGTGTAAGGGAGCCATTTTGAATATTCGTTTGCCGGTTAACTTATATGATCCAACCTGAAGAATTACTGACACCGCTTCTGCGACGAATATTCCTCCAACTATTGCTAATACAATTTCTTGCTTGGTTAGAACACTTATACCCCCCAATGCAGCACCTAATGATAAAGAGCCTGTATCGCCCATAAAGACCATTGCAGGAGGCGCGTTGTACCATAAAAAGCCAAGAGCGGATCCAATTATGGCTGCGCAAAGAACGGTTAATTCACCTGCTCCAGGTAAATAATTAATGTAAAGATAATTCGAAAAAATCATATTCCCTGCCAAGTAGCAGATCACAGCAAAAGTCGCAGAGACAATCATAATGGGAACAATTGCTAGCCCATCAAGACCGTCTGTAAGATTAACCGCATTTGCTGATCCTAGAATTACCAATATAACGAATGGAATTGAAAATAAACCTAAGTTTAGAAATATATCCTTGAGAAAAGGTAAGGATAATAACTGAATATCAATTTTATTATAAGTTGTTATCCAATAAATAAATATCAACGATATTATTATTTGAAAAAAGATTCTTATTTTCGCTGAAATTCCATTACTTGATTTTTTCTTAACTTTGCTAAAGTCATCTGCAAAACCAACCAATCCAAAAGATATTAGAAGGAATATAATTGGCCAAGATATATAGCTTTCAGGATTGACCCATAGAATCATTGATCCAACTATAGAAATCAAAATTATAATTCCTCCCATTGTTGGAGTCCCTTTTTTTGCTACTAAGTGAGACTCAGGGCCGTCTTCTCTAATAGGCTGACCAATTGATTGGTATGACCCAATTCTTTTAATTAAAAATGGGCCAAAAAAGAGAATAAAAAAAAATGAAGTAAACAACGCCAGACCTGTTCTAACTGTTAAATAATTTAAAAAATTATTTAGGGCACCAAGATTTAAATACTCAATTAAATATAAGATCATAGTTAACTTATTAAATGATTTGACAACTTTCGTAAATTGATTGAATTTGAACCTTTTAGAAATACCTTGCTATTCCTATTAAATATTTTTTCTGCATTACTTATAACACTATCTATATTCTCATAATATTCAAACTGAAGTCTTTTGTATCTATTTCTAAGCGAATAAAGTTTTGACCCAACAAAAATTACTTTTTTAGCCTTAATAAGTATTAGATATTTAATTAAATCCATATGAAATTTTTTAGATTTATTTCCAAGCTCATTCATATCACCTATGACATAAACTAAATGTTTATTTTTAAACTTATTAAAAATATCGATTGTGTCTCTCATAGAAACAGGACTAGCATTATAAGAATGGTCATGTAATTCTAATTTATTTCCCTTATATTTTGATTTTAGTATTTCGCCTCTTCCTTCTGTAAAAGGAACATTTTTGAATTGATTGATTAGTTTTAAATTTAAACCTAGCATATAAAAGCAAGTAATAATGGCTAATGCATTAAAAATAAGATTTTTTTGATTTTTTCTTAGATTAAAATCAAGTTTACTGGCATCAGGCAGAATTACTTGGTATTTAATAATATTCGAAATATTTGTCTCTTTTTTAAGATATACTTTTGATGATTTAACTTTTCCAATGTCTAAGCAAGTACTGATCTTTGATTTTTTGAATAATATATATAGCAATTTATAAAAATTAGAATTTCTATTAATAATTAAGTTTTCAATACTTTTTGTTGAAGTGAATATTTCTGATTTTGCTAATGCAATTTCTTTTAAAGATTTAAAATTACCAAGGTGAACATTTTCAACATTTAAAATAATAGCTGTTTGTGGCTGCAATACCTTTACTAATCTTTTTATTTCTCCTGAATGGTTCATGCCTATTTCAAAAAATCCATACTTCGTATGCCGTGGCATATTTAGTAATTCGAGAGGCAGGCCATATTGATTGTTAAATGATTTACGCGAACAGAAAATATCTTTCTCATTTCTAAGCAAATAATTTATTGCATCCTTTGTCCCAGTCTTCCCAATACTACCTGTAATACCCACAATTTGTGTTTTTAGCTGTGCTCTGTACTTTGTTGCGAGCTTAAGGAGTGCTTTAGACGTATCTTTAACATTAATTTGAGGTATTTTTATGCCTCTTACTTTTTTATGAACAAAAGCAATAGATGCACCTTTTTTTTCTGCTTCTACTAAATATTTATGACCATCTGTATTTAAGCCTTTAATTGCAAAAAAAATATTACCTTTTTTTAATGACCGTGTGTCGATAGATGCGCCAGTTATTCTTTTATAAACAATATTGGTCCCAAATAATTCGTTTATTTCAGTAGTTGTAATGAATTTTTTCATTTTTTTTGTAAATATTTTTCAGCAATTTTAACATCATCAAAAGGGAATTTTTTTCCCATGATGGATTGAAATTTTTCGTGACCTTTGCCGGCAATAAGAAGCAAATCGCCTCTTTTTAATTCGCTAATAGCTTTTTTTATGGCTAGTTTTCTATTACCAATTTCAGATATATTTTTTAAATTTCCAATCACTTCCTCTCTAATCCTTGCTGGATTTTCATATCTTGGATTATCATCTGTGACTGTTGCTTTATCAGCGTATTTTGAAGCTATTTTACCCATTAGCGGTCTTTTTTTTCTATCTCTATTTCCACCGCAACCAAATAAAACATGTACGTTTGATGTCTCTAACTTTTTTGACTCTACAATTGAATTTTTAAGAGCATCAGGCGTGTGTGCAAAATCAACGTAAACTTTTCCACCTGTTTTTGTTCTACCAACATATTCCATTCTTCCTAATACTGAAGGGCAATTAAGACTGCTTTTTGATAGCTTTCTAGGATCAAATCCAATTAAATTCAAAATTGAAATTGCAAATATAAAATTTTCTATCTGAAAATTTGGAAAATTTTTAAACTTTAAAAGAATTCGCTTACTGCCCACTATTGCTTTTACATGTTGAATATCATTTTTTTTTAGGATTTTAATAATTTTATAATTTCTATTTTCTTGAAAATATAATGGCTTAACGGATTTATTTTTTTTTAAAATTGATCTTATTTTTTTAATGTATTTCGTTTTTGAATTAATAATTAATTTACTATCCTTATGTATATAATCTTTGAAAAGGATCATTTTACTTTTTATGTAATTATTTATAGTTTTATGATAATCAAGGTGATCATGTGATATATTTGTTAACGCACAAACATCAAAATTCATTCCATAAAATCTGCTTTGATGTAAGCCATGACTTGATGCTTCCATAACTAAATATTTTATTTTTTTTTGACCTATCTTTTTTAATTGCTTTGAAAGATCAATCGGTTCGGGTGAAGTAAGGTTATATTTATTTCTCTTTAATACAGAGTTTCCTAAAGTACCTATAGTAGCTACACTCTTTCCTGAAATTCTCAGTAAATAACTTAAAAAATATGCAACAGATGTTTTTCCATTAGTTCCAGTTATTGCAATTTTTGTTTCAATATTATTTTTGTTTATTTCAAATGCTAATAGCGATAGTGATTTTCTAATATCTTTAGCCTTTATCACTGTCGTATTCTTGGGATATCTTTCTTTACTATATGATGGAACAACAATAGCTGCTGCACCCTTTTTAATTGCTTGATTTATGAACCTAGATCCATCTATTTCATTTCCAGGGATTGCAAAAAAAATATTTCCTTTTTTTATCGATCTCGAGTCTGATGAGACTCCATTAAATTTAATCTTCTTTGATTTAATTTCTTCTAGAAGGGAGTGATTTTGCATTTATCAAAGAGAGGTATTAATGAGCATGTTTTCATTAGGTATGTATCTTGCCTTTATGTCTAAAATAGGACTTACTCTATCAATAATTTGTCTTGAAACTCTTGCCGCATTCCACCCAGCATCACTCCAGTTCCAAGTATTATATGGCTCTCCATATTCTCTATTAATCCCTTTCGGGTCGTCTAATGAGATAAGAACTACATACTTAGGCTTGTGTATGGGTAGTACCGATATAAAAGTAGTTAACTTTTCTCTTGTGTAGGATTTTTTGTCTATTTTGTGAGATGTGCCTGTCTTACCTCCAACCAAATATTTAAACTTACCATCTTCTGTGTATGCTTTATCAGCATCCTTGTTAAAGGCTTCTTTGGCAGTCCCTTTTGCAACAACTTGGCTTAAAAGGTAACGCATAATTTCACTGGTCTCTTCTGAAAAAATTTGATTTTCATATCGCATATCATCTCCTAATTTTGTTAGAGATGGCTTAATTAAATATCCTCCATTTACTACAGCTGATGTAGCTACAGCCAAATGCAATGGTGATACTGAAAGGCCATAACCGTAAGAGATTGATTCTGTATTAACTGTTCTCCATGGGTCAGGAACAATTGGAATTGCTTTTTCTGGTATTCCAATATTTACTTGACGAAGTAATCCAAGTTGAGACAAATATTCTTGCTGTAATTCTTTACCAATATCTCTAATCATTTTTATCGTTCCAATATTTGATGACTCAACAAATATTTCTTCAACAGAACACATTTTTATCTCACAAGGCCTGTGAACATCCTCTACACGGTGCTTTCCAATATAAATATGATTTTCAATCTCGTACTTTGTATTTGGCTGAAAAATTTTTTCCTCAATTCCCATTGCTGCAGTAAATATTTTCATCACTGAACCAAACTCATATACACCTAATGTGTTTTTGTTGAACTTATCATTGTCATTCGCATTTTTAGTATTGGGATCAAAATCTGGAAGTGATGTCATGGCAAGAATTTCTCCATTATTGACATTCATTATGAGTCCTGAGCCACCAGTTGCTTTATACAGTTTCATAGCAGCTAGTATTTCATCGCGAACAATGTGTTGTATTCTTGTATCTAAAGATAATATCAAATCATTATTTTCTTCATTTTGAAGAAACTTATTAAAAGATTTTTCTAGTCCAGATACGCCTGTATTATCAATGTCAACTTTTCCAACTAAATGACTAAAAAGTTCACTGTGAAGATATTTTCTTTTATAAGCATCTCTGAATTCAATTCCAGTTTCACCTAAATCTATATACTTTTGTAATTCTAAGGGTTCAACATTTCGATCAAGCCAGAAGAATTTTTTTTCAGATACCAATTTATCAAGATCAGTTGCGGAAAACCTATTATTTATTGCTGAGACTTTACTAATAAATTTTTTCTTATCGTACACAGCTTTTGGATTTACAGATATATGGGATGTTAATAAATTTGCTGTAAGAGAGGTATTATTCCTATCTAGAATATTTCCCCTTTTTGTCTCAACATTCTCAACAAAATAATTTCCCTTTTCGGTGTAAAGTAAATTAATTTCTATCATCTTGATTGTTACTGCCAAAAACAAACTACTAAAAACAATCGCTGACAATATTAAACGATTATTTATTTTAAGAGCAAAATTACTCTTTAAAGACTTTAATCTTTCAAAAGCAAACTTTTCTTTATTGTATCTGTGTGTAAATGAAAAACTCTTTTGATATATATCAATTTTCTTTCGGCCAGTATTCCGCTTTTTTTTCACGGAATTTACCTTGCCGAATTTTGATTAATCTTTGAAGTATCATAAATTTCAATGACGTCATTAAATAATTCATTGTTTTGTTCGATGTCTTCATTATCTAATACAACAAAGTATTTTTGGTAATCATTTGTAATGATCATTTCTGAAATCTTTTTAATATTTATAGGTGACACTAAATGATCCCATTCTATTTTATATAGTTCATTTTTTTTTTGCTCCTCTCGAAGTGTCAATTCCAGTTCATTAATATACTTTTGCTTTTCAGCAGAAATGTTTTTTATGACCATAATTGCAAGTAATCCAGTTATTAAAATAGTAACCGACAATATTTTAAAAAAAGTGCTAATCATAATTCAAATCCTAATTCAGACACTGGAATATAATCAAAATCTAACTGCTTACGTTTTATAACTCTAAGTTTTGCTGAACGAGATCTTGGGTTACATGATATTTCTTTAGATGATGGTTTTATTAATTTAGTCTTTTTACCCCTTAAACATACTTTATTCGCAAAATTTTTTACTAACTTATCCTCGATTGAATGGAAAGTAACTACACATATTTTTCCATTCTCTTTAAGTAAATTAAAAGCATGGTTTAGACCAGCATGAAGCTCTTGTATTTCATTATTAATAAAAATTCTTAACGCCTGGAATGTTTTTGTTGCAGGGTGTTTTTTATAATATTTTGAAGGAAATGATTTTTTAATTATTTCCGCAAGCTCGATTGTGCTTTCAATTTTTTTTTGAGTTCGATGCTTTTCTATATTTCTTGTAATTTTTCTTGAATTTCTCTCATCCCCATAATGATATAAAATGTCAGCAAGTTCTTTTTTGTCCTTATTATTTATTAAGTCTGAAGCCGTTTGGCCATCCAGGCTCATTCTCATATCGAGAGGGCCCTCCTGCATGAATGAAAATCCTCGACTTGCATCATCTAGTTGCATCGATGAAACTCCTATATCAAATACGAAACCGTTAATTTCTTTTTCTTTTGTTTCTTTAAAAATTTTGTCGATCTGACTAAATTTAGAATGTACAAAAGAAAACCGACTGCCGAATTTTTTTTTAAATCTTTCAGCTTGTTTTTTGACTGTTGGATCTCTGTCGATTGCAATGACTTTACATTCACAGCTTTGAAGGATTCTCTCTGTATATCCCCCGTATCCAAATGTTGCATCGATGTATGTTTCATTGTCTTTTGGCCCTAATTGTTCAATAACCTCTTCAATAAGAACTGGCCTGTGGCCAAGTTCTTTATTTGTCATTTACTCTGTCTTCTCAAGAAAGATGGAATTTCAAGTAAATCTTGATCGGTTTCTAATTCTTCATCAGCTTCAATAGAATTATGTGTTTCATCCAGTTGATGCACGTTTTGGTCACTAAATAAGTCAGGCGAATCGCTATCTGAATTTTCCCTATTTGCGTGTATTAAATCCATAATACTTTGAGAAGACTCTTCCTGCTCCATTACTGCCTCTTCGATTGGTTCTGGTTCAACTTCAGGCTCAGCAATCATTTCTGGTACAGAAACTGGCTCTGATTCCAGTTCTGGCTCAGCAATTACCTCTTCTTCAGCAACTTCCATTTCTGGTTCTTCGATTGGTTCTGGTTCAACTTCAGGCTCAGCAATCATTTCTGGTTCAGAAGTTTCCTCTTCAACAATTGTTGTTTCATCATTCATTGAACCTAAATCCTTTTCATCTGAGCTATCCATGTACATATATGGATCAGAATTTTTGTGGATTTCATCTTCTTGATTAGCTGAAGCATGAATAGATCCTGTTCCATTCACTTGAGCTGCTGGAATTGATGAAACTGTTGAACTATTATCTACTTGTAAATCAATTATTCTCTTTGATGGCTTGTCATGAGGTTCTAACCCAGTTGCAACAACAGAAACTCTAGCTTTACCCTCAAGATTTTCGTCAAAGATAGATCCAACAATTACATCTGCATCAGGGTGGACTTGTTCTCTTATCTCATTTGTAATTTTATCAACCTCATGTAATGTTAAGTCAGTTCCACCAGTTATGTTGATCAATAATCCTTTGGCTCCGTCCAAAGAGTAGTCATCAAGCAATGGATTTGTAACTGCATTGTGAGCACATTCTATCGCTCTATTGTCACCAGACGCTTCACCTGTGCCCATCATTGCGCGTCCCATATTATTCATGATTGTCTTAACATCAGCAAAGTCTAAGTTAATTAATCCCGGTACGACCATCAGATCAGTAATACTTCTTACCCCTGCATGCAAAACATCATCCGCCATTGAAAATGCATCGGCAAATGTTGTTTTCTCATCAGCAACTCTAAATAAATTTTGGTTTGGAATAACAATTGTTGTATCTACTAAATGTTCTAACTCTTTCAGCCCTTGCTCAGCAATTCTCATTCTTCCAGCACCTTCAAACTGAAATGGCTTAGTAACAACTGCTACGGTAAGTATGCCCAATTCTCTTGCAACACGTGCTATCACTGGAGCAGCGCCTGTACCAGTGCCACCACCCATGCCAGCAGTTATGAAAAGCATGTTTGTGCCTTCAAGTCTTTCCATTATTTCATGTTTAGTTTCATCAGCTGAGGATTTACCGATATCAGGATGAGAGCCAGCTCCCAATCCCTTAGTAACCTGAACGCCCAATTGCATTTTTGAATCACTTAATGATTTAGTCAGAGCTTGTGCATCTGTATTTGCTGCAACAAATTCAACTCCCGATAATCCGGATTGAATCATATTGTTAATTGCATTACCACCTGCACCACCGACTCCAAATACTGTTATCTTTGGCTTAAGCTCTTTTAGTTCTGGAACACTTAAATTTAAAACCATGAAATTATCCTCCTATTTTCATTAGTTATTCATTTTTCCATTTGAGATTTGCTAAATTATTTTTTGCGTTATCACTTTTTTCTTTTTTGAAAGAATCATAAGTATCAGGATTCCACATTTGAAATGTTTCACCCATACCTATAAAAGAAACTTGGTCAATAATACCTGCGATAGAGATTAGTCCATCAGGTATGATGACTCTGCCTTCTTGATCAAAATGAATTTGATGGCTGTCAGCAAAAATAGAAGTTGAAAAAGTATTTCTTTCCTCACTGAAGGGACCGGATGCATCTATTGCATCACTGATCTTTTGCATTCTATTAGCAGTACATCCTTCAATTGACTTAAGAGTCGGTGAGGGATAACAAATCATGCCCTTCAATCCGTTTTGTTCTAAGACACTTCTAAAAGAAGATGGAACAGATACACGACCTTTTTTGTCAATGCGATTGATGTATGTAGATAGAAACAATGCCATTTTTAAAAAAAAGTTAGTTATTAAAATAATCAACAAAATTACCTCATTTGGTTAAATTGGGATTACTTGGGATATTATGGGATTATATGGGTATTGTCTATATCTATTTATGATATTTCTTTTATAATCAATTATTTAAGTAATTTTATACATTAGCCTATATTTATAAACTATTGAAAATAAATGAAAAATTTTGCCAGATAATTTATAAGCCGGGTTCTGTAATTTTTTTACAAAAAACCGATAACTATTCATCTAGCTCAATTGTTACCAATTGAGTCGTGCGATCAACCCGATTACAGCCAAGACAAGCCAATGTAACCCTATTTGATCTTGCTCCCAGTGGGGTTTACCCTGCCTTTTTTGTTACCAAAAAAGCGGTGAGCTCTTACCTCACCTTTTCACCCTTACCCTTTAAATTTCAATTAGGGCGGTTTATTTTCTGCGGCACTTTCCCTAGAGTTGCCTCCGCCGGGTATTACCCGGCACTGTTGCCTTATGGAGCCCGGACTTTCCTCTTGATCAAGCCAAGCAGTTATCCAATTATCTGGCTAAAAGGGTTTATCCTCTAAAAAGATATTGGTCAAGCCTCTCTTTGAAGAGATATTAGTTCTCTCAGATATCCTAACAATTTGCGCTTAACTATAAAATCCTCTAACTCTTCGGGGCAATAGTGACTTTCAAAAGCGTAAATAACTTGAAGTGTTTCTTTATCCATTAAACTCGATAAATTAATTTTATAGCCAAAATCTCTTAGTAACTGTTGTAAAGATTTAATCTCTGAAGCTCTGAGCGGCGTTTTTGAATTATTTTTCTTTGGTAAAATTACTAAGCCTTTTGTAGCTAACTTGTGCCAAGGGAATAAATATCCTGGATCAATCTTTCGCAGCGGAGCAATATCTGAGTGGCCTAAAACATTACTTTTTTTTATTTTGTACTTTGTCTGCAGACTTTTGATTAATGATATAAGTGATTTTATCTGAGATAACTTGAATTTGTGGTATCCAAATTCTTGGCCTTTATTTTGCAACTCTATTCCTATAGACTTTGAGTTTAAATTTCTATCATTTTTCCAATTAGATATACCTGCGTGCCAAGCAATATCTTTATCATTTACAAGCTGGATAATTTTTCCTTCTTCATTAATAAAATAATGTGAGCTCACTTTATGTTTTTTTGATCTAAGTCTATTAAGTGACTCCTGCGCAGTTTTCATTCCTGTATAATGTATAATTATATATTTTATATTTCTTCTTTTTACTTGTTCAAAATTTGGGGATTTTAAATATTCGATTTTCATGGTGAACTTGATACCTTCTCCTCTTCTGGTTCTCTCATCATTACAATAGCAACACCCGTGAATGACATGATTGCACCAAAGATAATTTTGAATGTAAGCACTTCATTAAATCCTTCATAAAGAGAAAAATAAGAAATAATCAGTGCATTTATTATCGCAAGTACGGGAGCAATGAGCGTTAGAGGTGTAATTTTTGATAATTCATATTTTGTTATTAAGTAATAAAAACCTGCATGGCCTATAGCCGTTGCAGCAAACGCAGTAAATAATATAGCTCCCCAACCAATTATAGATCCATTCAAAATCAAGTCTAATTGATTTTCCTCAACTAAAAATGAAATCGTTGCCAAAAATAAAAAGCTTATAAAAGCAATCCAAGCTTGTAGATCAAAAACTTTAACATCTTTTAACTTCTTCATAAAAAGAAGGCTGATAGCAATAGATAAGGCTGCTAACAATGCATAATAAACGCCACCGAGATCAGAAAATATTGTAGGCTCAAAAATCAAAATAATAACTCCCCCAAACGCAAGTGCTATTCCAAGAATACGCCTCCACTTAATTACCTCACCTAAAAATATAACGGATAATATAGTTGCAAATGGTACACCTAATTGGAGAACCACAGCAACAGAGGAGATAAATTGAGAATTATCGAGAGCAAGATAGAAAAACGCAAAATGAATTCCTCCTCCTAATATAGAAATAATTAAAATATTAGTCATTTGTCCTCTGTGAAATTTTAAAAAGGGTATGAGTAAAACTGCAATGATTAGAAATCTCATTGTCGTAAATAAAAATGGTGGAAATTCATTTACACCAATTTTAGCAGAAATAAATGCTAGCCCCCATGCCAGATTAATGGATAATACGATGAGTATGTCTATTGTTCTCAATACTGGCTCATTTCTGTAACATTTTCTTTATTTAATATGATTACATTAAAATATTAATTTGATTAGAAAATTTATATAGAATAGCATTATTTTAATGAAATATAGAATATTTATAGTTTTATTTCTAAGCTCTATTCTTGTATTGCAAGGTTGTGCTTCAAAAGAGGCATCAGTTAACTATAGTAATTCTGAAACTGAAATAGTTAGTGTTAATGATCCACTTGAAAAAATAAATCGAGTTGTCTTTCAATTTAATATTATTTTTGACAAGCTTATATTAAGACCAATCGCTGTTACATATAAAACAATTGTGCCAGGTTTTATTAGAAATAGAATTACTTATTCATTGGATAATTTAGGAATGCCAATTACAGCAGTAAATAATTTATTGCAGGGCGAATTGAGAAAAGCAGGTGTATCTACTTCTAGGTTCATAATTAATTCAACTGTTGGTGTGCTTGGTTTCTTTGATCCTGCGGCTAGCATGGGTCTTACTTCTGAAAATGAAGACTTCGGACAAACTTTAAGTGTATGGGGTGTGGAGTCTGGTCCTTATTTAATTCTACCTTTTTTAGGACCTTCAACACCAAGAGACTTCGCTGGAATGTTTTCAACATCTCTACTCGATCCAATGTACCAGGTTGGTGGGGGAAGTACATCAAACTCTCTAAGAGTCTATAGAATGGGGACAGGAGCAGTTGATTTTAGATCGCAGAATATAGAAATTCTTGATGATCTTCAAAATAATTCAATAGATTACTATGCGGCTGTTAGAAGTTTTTATTCACAAGGAAGAGAAAGTCAGGCCTCAAATAACATGGAAATTAATACTCATAACCAAGAAAATGATATTTTTGATGACTTTGATATAGATGAAAGTTATGTAGGTCCAGATATAGAGATTATTTATGATTAAATTCAAACAGCATTGCTCGATTGTCATTATTTTATTTACGTTTGTAATTTCCGCTCATAGTTCTGAGTTCGCTCAAGAAGAGAATTTTGTTACAAACTTTGCAGATGAAGCAATCGAGATCTTAAGTGATGAAGTTATTGGTGAAAATGAAAAAACATCGCGTTTTACTGATCTAGTAATGAATGCAATTGACCTGAACTTAGTATCAAAATTTGTTCTCGCCAAAGCCTGGAAAGACTCTACTAATGAACAAAAAGAGAAGTATTTAAATGCTTTTAAAGACTATTTTATTAATTCCTATGCTAATAAACTTGATCAATATTCAGGTGAAAAAGTTCAAGTTGTTGGGTCCGAAGCAGCTGGAAAATATGTAATTGTTGAGAGTAATATAGTACGAGAAGGAACTGATACTCTAAAAATAAATTTAAAGTGGAGACTAATTAACAGAAACGGTGATATAAAAATAATTGATCTTAATATTGAAGGTATCAGTCTCGTAATTGCACAAAGAGAAGAGTTTCAGTCATTTCTTGCGAATAACGATAATGATATAGAGAAATTAATCGATAAGATTATTACTGTTTCAAATTAAATCTTTTTAAATTATTTTGTTGGTAAGCCACCTGGTTTCCAGCCAATAACAAATCCATCCTCAACATTATAAATATTGTGGTAGCCATTGGACTCCAATATTAATGCAGCGTGCATGGACCTTGCCCCTGACTTGCAAATAAAGTAAATTTCTGAATTTTTTGAAATCTCATAAGAGTTAAATTGATCCAAAAAATTAGTGTTTTCATCACCCTCCTCATTAATGAGAGTTAATTCAATATATTGAGCATCAAAAGAGTCTTCATCCACTCTTCCAAAAGTTTCCCATTCGTAAGGTGTGCGTACATCAACTAGATATGCATCTTTATTTTCTTTAATTGTGCTATAACAATTTTCTGCAGATATATTTTTTATATTACTCATTACTATGATTTCTGATTAGATGATTTAAATCGATCTGAAATTGGACTAATTTTAGTTTTTCTTCCCCTTACTCGCTTTCTCCACATTAAAAAAGAGGACCTTTTCATATTCTCTTTCATTAATTTAATAACTTCTTTCTCTTGTATTCCAAATTGTTTCCTAATATCAGCGAAAGTTGTTCTATCTTCCCAGGCCATTTCTATAACGCGATCGATATCTGACTGCGATAGTTTATTGTCCATTTTAGGTTGAAATTTTTACAGCTTGAAAATTACCAGGGCGATGTTCCCCTTTTTCCACAACGCCAAGAAGTTTTTCCCAAATTTCCAGTGCACCATCTGCCTCTTCTTTTCCTATTAGATTTACAACTTCCTCATAAAGTGACCCTTTTATATCTGAAATCTCTGTCTTAACTTTTTCTAGGTACCATTTATTACGATCATTTAATGAGAGAACTTTAAATCCTGTTTCTTTTAGAAGACTCTCGTACTTTTCTAATGAGCACATAAACATATCGAGGCCTTCAGCGGCAATATATTCCCTCATCTGCTCCGAAGGTTCATTGTCATCATTTCTCATCCAATCTCCAACTGCGAGAATACCATCATCAGCTAAGATCTTGTTTATCTCTTTAAGCAAGTTTTTTTTATCAATAATATGTAAAAATGCTTCTTTGCTAAATACTGCCTCAAAACTTTTATCCTCAAATATAAATTCCCCCGGCTTTGTACAGATAAATTTTGCTTTATCAGATAAATTTTTCTTTAATGCTAAATTATTTGCTGTTTCAATTACTAACGGTTCTGGATCTATTCCAATAACTTCTTTTGCGCCATGTTCTTCAATCATATGAAAAACTGCACCGCCAGTTCCACATCCAATATCCAGAACTTTTTTATTTTTAAGATTTAGTCCTTTTAAAATCTGATCAATTTCTTCTGTCCCACCAGGTGATAGAAAACCCTCACCCCAGACAGTCTTGAGCATATTTAGTTGTTTGGGGCCGTAATGTCCTTCATCGGTTAAGCTCATATTATTAATGATATGTTTTAGATGATCTAATTGTTTTGTTTAAGTCAATTAAACTTAAATAACATTTTCTTTTGATGACTAGCTTAATTACGGGTGGAAGTAAACTTTTAAACTTTACTCGCCTTACTAAAATATCTTGCTGCTTCATCATATGACCTATTTGCGTAAAATTTAGAAATACATAAAAGCGTTAAGTGCAAAGGTAAGCCAAATAACAACTCCGGTAGATCTAAATGCATAGAAAGATTTTAACCTGATTTATCAGCTATAATCAAGAACAACTGTTCCTGAAACAGGATCAGTTACACCTAATTCAGGAGATAATTCCTCAAGTAAGTGTCTCACTTTATCCAAGTTTCCAATCATATTTTCTCTTTGTGCGGCTATGGCTTCCTCAGATTCCCAAATACCAATAAAACAATATGTACGGTCTCCTGTTTTGAAAAGACGACTCATTTTCTGTCCCGGTAAATTTTCAAAGCTTTTATTTATTTCTAAGTATTCTTCTTCACAACCTTCTTTAACTTTAAATCTCACAGCATTACAAAATTCCATATTATTACTCCTTTATTTTTAATTTGTTAAATTATGCATAAATTTCGTTTTCAAAAGCAACAACCATTTCATGCCATTCTTTGTCATTATAGGGATAGAAATTAGAAAAGATCAAGGCTCCCTTCTGTTTTTCTATATTAAAACTAAAGAATGTACATGCAGCGCCTCCATGAGCAATAGATCCAACGGGCCTTGAGTCATTTGGATCGAAAGAAATTGTTAAACCTAACCCATATCTATTCATTTTATTTTTTAATCTTCCATTTTCACCCATTATGAAATTATAATTATCATCTCTCTCAAACATTTGATCAAATTTTCCTGGCTTTATCATTTCATTAAAACTCGACTCAGAAATAATTTGCTTATCGTTATAGCTGCCTTTGTTCATTAAACATTTCACAAAATTTGCGTAGTCATTAGGTGAACTAAATATTTCAGTTCCACCATAGTAAGATTTTCTCCAAAACCTGGGGTAAGGCTGACCTTTGAAAGGCATTTTTCTTATCACTTTAGATTTTTTTCCCTGTCTGATGCCTAAAGGTACAATTTTATCTCTTTTTTCTCTAGGGATTGTAAAAAAAGTATTTTTCATATCCAATGGATTAAAAATATTTTCTTTACAATATTCTTCTAATGACTGACCTGTAACTTTTTCAATCATCATGCCTACAAAACCAAGACCAGTTCCATATTTAAAATCTGTTCCTGCTTCGAAAAGTCTTGGGCCTTTTGAAAAAGGATAAATGTATGTAATTATACCTTTTAAAAATAATAATATTTTCATAGAAATCGATAAATCTTTTATTTTTTTAGAAGTAATCATCATTAGTGAATTATAAGCGAAACCTGACGTATGCGACATTAGATGGCGCAATGTTATTGATTTAGATTGCTTAACCAATTTATTATCAGCATTCAGGACAGGTATTTCTTTAATTTCTGGAAGAACATCTTCAACAGGCGAGTCTAAATTTAACTTACCTTTTTCTACTAATTGCATTGCAGCCAAAGCTGTAATCGGCTTACTCATCGACATCAGCCTAAATATGTAGTCACCATTTAAATTCTGGTTATTGTTCCAATGAGATTTACCTAAAGAAATAGAATTAGTCTCAAATTCATTACCATTTTTTTTCAGATATATAAAATGGCAATTCTTTACTGAATTTTCATTAAATAATTTTTGAACTTTCTCAAACATTCAAAAATTTTACAAAAATAGTTGTTTTTTGAAAGGATAAATATTCAGTCTAATTTATTTCCATGATACGCGAGCAAATGTTCTTGTTGAGCAATAAAAAATATCATTCTTTAAGCCTGGCGTTAAAAACATGCCATTTGCAAGAGGCGAATTGAGTTCAACTTTTGAGAGTATTTCTCCACTTGATAGGTCTATTACCACCAAGTGATCATCATTATTTTCGAAACTATTAATTACTAGCTCTTTGCTTTCAGGAAACACGACCGGTTGCATTGTTGGTCTAAGACTATCAATCTTCCATGATATTTTTAACGAGTTATTTAATGTATCAATACCTGCTATGCCACCATTTATACTATCCCAGCATACACAGATATTGCATTCTGGAATATTTACGGGTGGTGCAATAATACCCCCTCCTTGATGTTCAAATGGTTCGATATATTCAAATTGTTCTGACATTAAATCAAATCTATAGAGCCTTTGCTTACATGACCATGGAGCAGGTCGTCTCCAACTTAATTCTTTTGGTGCAGTTTTAAATCTACCATTTGGATGAGTTGAATAAATCGCTCTTAATGAATCGATGTCTCCGTTATTCATGAGCCAGAGTGATCCTTCAGATATACAGCCATCCCATGATAAGCCTTGATCATCATTTAATTTTCTATAAGTAGGTGACCAGTCTGAAGTAACTTCTAGATCGTTATTTAGCACTTTTATTTTCCATATTTTTTCGATACCTGGAATAAAAATGAACTCACCATCTTCTGTTTTATCTGAGGCAATCCTGCCCATAGATCCTTCAGGTAATTGCAAGGGTTTATGTAAAACATCTAGATTTTGATCTAATCTTGTAATAGTGGAACAGCCTTGACCTTCTAACCGAAGATCTTTAGTGACAATTGTTCCATCTGATAATACTAGTAAACCATTATGTGCCTGATTTATGGGTAATTTTGACTCTTTAATTACTTCACAATGTTTTGAAATACTATGCATGTAGTTTCCATTTACCTTGATGATATTGCCATTTTGATGCGCTGCGATAGCGCCACACCAGACGTGACCACCACATGGTAATTTTGGTGTTTCCGATAATATTTCCAACGACTCAGGTTCAATTTTTTGAAGCCATCCAAATGGTTCTGGACCAGTAAAGCTTGGCATCGTGCCGCCCAAAAAAATTTCATTATTATCGCGATAAATTGTCATAACATTCCAACGTTCATTTCGGATGCTTTGCACAACAGCTTTTTTTTCGCGAGCGTTTAACGATCCTTCAGTTGCCTTTTGACGTCGATTTCCACCACATTCAACAGGCCAATGAGATTTATAGTACCCCTCAAGTATGGATGATCTGTCTTGGGCAGTCATTATTTTGAAAGCAAAGCTTTAATTGACTTTCCACTCAAAGATGTTGCTGTCTTAGCATAAAGTCTAATTAGCTTTAGGGGTAACGGATCATTAACTTCTTTAAAAAATTCTTTTCGAGAATAAAGATCAAAAAACCATCTAGATATTTTTGGATAACGATCTTTAAATGGAAACCCTGAGACATAAAGCCTATATGTATAAATAAACCAAGCAAGATCAAGTATTGAAAGATTGCTGCCCATTAAGTATTTTTGCTTATTTAATAGAGATTCGTATTTATCATAACATCTACAAAAATTATTAAGTGAGTTTCTAACCGCTTCATCAGTTATTCCATTTTTGCTAAATGACTTATAAAACTTTACTTCTTTTAATTTTAGATAGTCCAGCTCACTATTAGATGATTTATATTTCTCAAAGGCGGCTAATTTGTTAGGGTCTTTTTTGCCAAGTCCACCAAACATATATCGATAAGCAATATTTCTTATATCCTCATGCAAATCATCTTCTTCTTTTAGTAAAGTATCAATTTCTGCTCTATCAGAGTCAGGAACAAGTGGATTTTCAGGGAATTTATTCTCGAGATACATAAGAATATCATTACTCTCAATTTCTACATGACCATCATCCACGAGAACAGGAACCAGGCCTTTAGGATTAATACCTAAAAAAAACTCAGAATAGTTTTTACCTGTAGCAAGATTAATGCTGTGAGGTATCCATAAAATTTTTTTTAAGTTTAAATAGATCCTAAGTTTTTGTGAACATGATGAAGTTCTAAAATGAAATAGATGTAGTCCCTTCCAATTAAGTACCTCTCTTGATTTAATTTGATCGCTTGGAATTTGAACCATTATTTTCTTTCTTTATTGTTTTGTTTAGTAACAAGGTAAGCCAGTACAAGAATTACAACCGTACCTGTCATCATTGAAATATCTACCGATAGACCAAAGCTTAATAAAATAAAACCTATTAGTGCGCCTACAAAAAAAACTCCAAGAATCTGTAATACATTTTTCATTAATTATTCATCCGTTTTTAGACTTGTTTTCTGAATGATTATAACAGAAATTGTTGGTACCAAAAGAGTGAGTAGAGTTACAACAATCAATAAAATACCAAGGTCAGAATAATCAGCAATTGAAAGTATCTCATTTGTTACCTTATCCTTGACTTCTCTCGTTACTTCGTAAATTTGATTGAGATACTTTGTAAACAATGCACTTGCGGATAGAGCTAAATTGGTAAACGATGCGAATACAGCAAAAAATGTAGCCTTTAGATGAGCTGGAGCATTTCTTGCAATCCACGCAAGAAGTGGAATCATTGAAACTTGCCCTAGGGGTGACTCTAAAGCTGTATTAAATATTGCAATAAATCTTGCATCAACAACATTATTTGTTAATGACGAGGTCCATTCATGAAATCCATAATACATACCAACACTTGGCAAAAATAATATTGCTCCAGCAATTGATAGTATCACTATAATTTTTGCAATTGAGTTATTGACCATAAAAGGCCTTAAAATAATGATACCAAGTAAAGTCAAACATGAGGCAAGAAGGGAAAGCACAGAAAAGAACTGCTCATCAAACCCTAAATTATCAATCTCAAACCAGGTAAGGCCTGGGCCTGGGCCTGGCATTGCTCTGAAAACAAATATGATAATTGCAGTTCCTAAAATTGTGAGTCGCATCGACTCAGGAAGTTCACGCATTAGTTTAGCCATCAGAAAAAATATAATGCTTACCGATCCAATGAATACGATCTCTTGTGCATACGGAAGATTAAACCCTCCCACGCTAAGTGTAAAAATTACAAAAACGAGAGAGCCTCCAAGTATCCACCAATCAACCTTAGTTTTTTCAATTTTGATTTGATGATATATACCCAACTTTGAAAGTTGATCGTTTTTTTTCTTTTTTAAATAAATTGAAAGCAATACCCCTAATACTGATATGATCGGAATGATCAATGCAAAGAGGTAAATATTCCCGTACAAAATTATTTTTTCTTGTTCTGTTTCAGCCTCAACGCTACTGAAAATAACAACATTAATTAATGCAACAATTACAGTACCGCCAATAATAGCAAATCTGCCTAGTGTCTGCATGGTGGTATGCATATTTTTTATTACATCAAGCGAGTATTGATTTCCTTTTGGATCTATGTTTGGAACTGCTTCAACCGTCATTGCATCAGCAACAACGTCTTGAACCACATAACCTATCGGAGCTAAGAGAACGCTAATAACATACCAAGTTTCAACGCTTAAGTACCTTACCATGAAGTCGGTATGAATAATAAGGCCGAACATGATAGCAAGACTTAAAGCAATGAGTGATGCGCCCACATAAACAAGATAATTTTTTCTTTCCCAGATTAGATCAACTAAATGACCAAGTGGCATTTTTAATGCCCATGGAATTCCTGCCCAAAAACCAAGCCCTGCTAAAAAAGCAGCTGAAAGATTTAAATAATCTTTTACAAAAAAGGTACCAACGATTCCGGTTAAACCTGAAACACCTGCAGCAACATATATCATCAAAGGCGGTAGATAACTTAATTTAAATTGCCTTCCCAAATCAATAAAAGTGCTATCTATGAACGCATAAAATTTACTCATTCTGTAATTATATAGATTAAGATTTTTCTAACAACTCAGGGTTATTGTTACTAGGACTATTAACATTTTTTGAGACTTCATAAACTTGAACTTGATCGTCTTTTTTTCTTTCAATTTCATGCTTTCCTTCTATCCATTCAGTTATTTGAGACTCAGCTAAAAGCAGAGGTTGTCTATGATGCACATGAGAAACAGTTTCACTTGACTGGCAAGTTACAACTGCACATCCACTATTCAAATTATAAATACCAGCAAAATAAAGTAATTCATTTTCAATATAATGGAAAAAAGGTGTTTTAACGTTATTTTGCCTCTGCCATTCATACCACCCATTTGCAAGAAGAACACATCTAAGTGATCCCTTAAAGGAGGGCTTTTCTAATAATGTTTCGTGACGACAATTAATCAAGTTCATATCATCTTTCCATTTTGGTGAATATGACCATTTCATAAAAATGGGATCTGGTTTTATAACCAATACATCTTGTAACGGAGCTATGTTATATGAGGGTGATAGTTCAACATTAAATTTATCCTTAATAACTTTTTTGTCGGAGAGAACGAAACGCCCACACATCATTAAACAATATGTTCATTAATTAATTTGAGTCGGTCTTGAGATTTTTTACTTGTTGGAATAATTTCTAGAATTCTTTTATACGTTGCTGCAGCTCCCAAAAGATTTTCTTGAATTAAATAGATTTCTGCAAGTCCATCGAGTGCTCCAAAGTGTCTTGGCTCTAGTTCAAGAGTTTTCTCAATATCAGAAACTGAAGCTTTTAGCTCACCTTTCAGAAATAGAACAGTAGCTCTTTTATTCCAAGCTTCTGCGAATTCAGGTTTAATACTAATTACTTGAGTAAATAATTTTATTGCCTCATCAAAATTACCACGATTCATCATAGTAGTACCCTCATCATAAGTTTTTTGGGCTTCAACATTGTCTGTGATAGACCATATATCCCAAATATCAGATAAAATTATACTAGCTTGCATATTGTCATTACATAAAAATAACTCATCAAACAAACCGTTCAGTCGGCTATCTTTTTGATCTGCCAGTGCAAAAGATGAATAAAAAAGTGCAAGTACAAGAATAATTTTTTTCAATCTAAATCTTTCCAAAAGGCTTTATATTTTTTACTATTAGCAGCGTCGTCCCTAAAGTGATCAAAGAATGCTTTAAAAAGTCCTAGCTTTGTGTCAACTTCATCACCATTTGCGATTTTTAATATTTGTCGATAACACCAATAAACTTGAGCAGCTTTATTATTTGAACGCATTAGCGATATCGGACTGTTTAAGCCAAGTATCCAAGGTCCAAATTCTAGAATATTTTCATAGAGAGTTGCTGATTTTCTCTCGCCATTTATTAATTCATTTACAATATCTGGCTCTGAGCAAAGGGGTCTTCCCAAACCAATTACATCACAAGCGCCGCTTTGAAGAGCATTATTCATACCCTCAGACGACCGAAATCCCCCTGTTACGGCTAATGGGATCG
This sequence comes from uncultured Pelagibacteraceae bacterium, assembly GCA_902547315.1. Taxonomy (GTDB): domain Bacteria; phylum Pseudomonadota; class Alphaproteobacteria; order Pelagibacterales; family AG-422-B15; genus CACNXQ01. Next base: position 229,290 of record CACCND010000001.1, read on the forward strand.
ATAGAACTTCTTTTATTGCTTCAGCATATTTCAAGAAATAGGCTTCTCTTACTCTAGTGCTACGCTGAGGCTTTATTGTTTTTGATTTTTTAAGGTTCAATGAATCAATTTCTAAAGCAGTAAAATTTTCATAAGTTCCACCTGAAATTTCAAGTAAATCCAGAGAGGTGCTATTCAGCATTTTTGCAACTGCAATACTTTCCTCATGCGTGAAACCACCTTTCTGAAAATCACTTGAATTTAGTTTAATCGAAATAGGGTATGTACTTCCTACTTTATCTCGGATTGCCTCAATTAAAGTAATCAATAATCTTGATCTATTTTCTATGCTGCCTCCCCACTCATCTGTTCTTTGATTTACGTTTGGAGATAAGAATTCTGAGAGAAGATATCCGTGTGCTGAATGCAATTGAACCCCTGTAAAACCTGTTTGCTTAGCAACTTCAGCAGCATTCACAAATCGATCAATTATATTCAAAATTTCCGAGTGACTTAATTCCTTCGGGACACCAAATTTTAGAATGCCCCCCAAAGTTGGCAGGGGCTTTACTGAGGGAGCTCTGCTCTCTTTATTAATACTGAAAGGAGTTTGTCTTCCTGCATGACTAAGTTGCATCCATAGGTGAGTATTATTTTGTGTTCCAGACTTAGACCAATCAGCTAATGCTGCTAAACTCTCGTTAGATTGTTTTCCTTCTATTACAACGTTACCAGCTCGTTCAATATACCTATGATCAACTTGAACGTTGCCTGTTACTGATATACCTATTCCTCCCTTTGCCCATCGTTCATAAAGATTATTGTGTCTTTTATTTGCAATTGCATTGCTATTAGCAAGACCCTCAGTCATTGCGGATTTAAGAAATCTATTTTTTACTATAGCTCCGCATGGTAGAACAATTTTCTGTTCAATCATTTTTTATACCTAACCAATCTTTAATTTCAAAAATAAATAAACTATCTAAGTGACTATTAGAAACTGATGGAAACATATGTTGTCCCCAGTCTGATTGGTCAGCTTCAATTTCTATTACTTTATTTTTTGTTGCCCACCTTTTGAAATTAAATTTAAGTCTTACGGAGTTTACAAGTTTATCATCTTTATCATAAAAAATTAAAGCAGGGGTAGTAACCTTATCATATTCTATGTCATCAGTCGCAAAAGCTATTGTAATAGCTTCATAAAGTTTCTTAGTATCGAAGTTGGTTGTGAAATAATCTTCCCATTGCTCATTTTCAGGAAGACTAAGGCGTGTTCTTATATTACAATCGATAACAATACATAGATCTCCTGTTTTACTAACAACACTTGAAAGCATGGCGTTTCCTATTCCAAAAGAAGTTAACCCAGAGTTACCTGGAGCAAATAATATTAATTTATCTATTTTATTTACTAAGACACTATCATTTGCAGCAAGCATTGAAAGTGCTCCCCCAAGCGAATGTCCCATCAATAAAACTCTCTCTCCAATTAGGGCGCCGATATTAATTGCTTCCGCAACGTCATACATCATTTTATCTACTGAAATTTGATTTGTGCCTTCATATGGCACACCATGTCCAGATAATCTAGTAATGAATAGATTAGATTCTAATTCTGAAGCAATTTTTTCTAAGAATATCTTTGACTGATAGCCAGTAGTAGTAAAACCGTGAATGAATACTATTGAATATTTTGTTTTACTATTTTTTATATTTTCATGCCAGTAAATTTTCTTTTCAGCGTTGGGAAAAATATTATCTATTTTATTTTCATTATTAAATAGATAACTATCTATATTTTCCGATGGCAGATCAACTAATGGAAAATTTTGGTCTATTTTTTTTATAGTCAGTATTGGATAGATAGCAATTGAAATCCAAAGAATAAAAAAAGTAATCAAAATTCCAATTGAATAAAAAAATATTTTCATAAGTTAAGTCTAAGATATAAAACTTTGATGTAAATAAATATAATTATATTTTTATGATCTGAAAGCTGCAATGGTTGTTCGATGTAAAAGACGCTCCTGCCCTTCATAACCTCCAGTTGCTCGGTGTAATACGCTTCTATTATCCCACATAATTAACATATCTTTTTTCCATTTGTGACGGTAAACAAATTCATCTTTGCACTGCCATGAACTTAATTCCATGAGTAATTTCATAGCTTCCTGATTATCCATACCATCAATACCAATGATATAACCAACTGTACCATAAATACCCTCTTTATTTGTTTCAGGATGATCCTTGATAATAGGATGTAATTGTTGAGCGAAAGCATCATTTGAAGCTCTTATATCCATGCTTCTTCCCATTTCTCTGTCCTTATCTCCATAACCGCCCCCTGGTGAATAGGGTACGAGAGCTGAGTGAATTGCTTTTTTACCCTCCAACTTTTTTCTTAATTCTGAAGGCATACGCTCTAATGCTAAATGTTGGTTCGAAAACAATGTATCGCCGCCTTTTGATGGAATTATTTTTCCAAGTAAACACGTACCTGCTGGTGGGTTTTTTTGAAAACTCCAATCAGTGTGCCAATTGTCTGCAAAAATTGGAACTTTTTCATCTGCAGTTCTTTTAACAGCAATTATATTTTCTCTTCCAGGTATTGAAGCGATGAATGGATCATCTCCAAAAGATCCAAAACATAGGGTGAAACGCTCTAAGTCATCATCAGATAATGCTTGGTCTGGAAAACTCAGTACATGATGTTTCAGCCAATGCTCTCTTATTTCTCTAATTGTACTTTCAGATAGGTCTTTTTTTAAATCAATTCCTGAGATCTGAGCGCCACAAGATTGACCTAATTTTTCCACTTTTAAACTCATAACTAAGTATACTTTGTCAATATTAAATAGCTATTGAAATAGACATGTGTGAGCATAGTTAGTTTATTATGTATATCGCAATGAATAGGTTTAAAATTATAAAAGGGAACGAAGATACTTTTGAGAACCTTTGGAAAAATAGGGAGTCCTACCTTGATGAAGTAGAAGGATTTCTTAGTTTTAATCTCATAAAAGGTAAATCTCTCAGCGATCATACTCTTTATGCATCTCACAGTACTTGGAAAAGTGAAGAAGATTTTATATCTTGGACAAAATCTGAGTCATTCAGAAAAGCTCACAAAGATGCAGGAACTAATAAAGATCTCTATGTAGGCAATCCTCAATTTGAGGGTTTTAATGTTGTACAGTAATATAATAAATAACAATAAATTTTTAATTTATATTCTTGTTCTAATAATTATTAGTAACATTGCTAAAGCAGATTTTTTTGAAAATATAACAGGTATAATAGAAGATAATGATGAACGTAATACGGTATTTTAGATAATTTTTGGTGGGCCCACTAGGACTCGAACCTAGGACAACTCCGTTATGAGCGGAGGGCTCTAACCAACTGAGCTATGGGCCCTTTCTGGACATTTATATACAGAGATTTTATTAGTTTCAAACTAGTTTTTGTCCAAGAAGCTTTTTAGTAATTTTGCTCTTGTAGGGTGTTTTAGTTTCCTAAGAGCTTTAGCTTCAATTTGTCTTATTCTCTCCCTTGTAACCGAGAATTGTTGACCAACTTCCTCTAGTGTATGATCAGAATTCATACCTATTCCAAATCTCATCCTCAAGACCCTTTCCTCTCTTGGAGTAAGAGAAGATAAAATTTTCGTCGTTGTTTGCCGTAAGTTAGAATTAATTGCTGCATCAATAGGTATTACGGCATTGTCATCTTGGATAAAATCTCCTAAATGACTATCTTCCTCGTCTCCTACGGGCGTTTCTAAACTTACAGGCTCTTTTGCAATTTTTAGAACTTTTCTTACTTTTTCAAGTGGCATATTGAGTTTTTTCGAAATTTCCTCAGGAGTAGGCTCTCTTCCAATTTCATGTAGCAGTAATCTCTGTGTTCTAACTATTTTATTAATTGTTTCAATCATGTGAACAGGTATTCTAATTGTTCTAGCCTGATCAGCAATAGATCTCGTAATAGCCTGCCTAATCCACCATGTAGCATAAGTAGAAAATTTATAACCTCTTCTATACTCAAACTTATCAACTGCTTTCATCAATCCAATATTTCCCTCTTGAATTAGATCAAGGAATTGAAGGCCTCTATTGGTATATTTTTTTGCAATTGATATTACTAATCTTAAATTAGCTTCGATCATCTCTTTCTTTGCAATACTTGACTCGCGCTCTCCTTTTTGGACATTGCTAACAATTCTTTTAAACTCATTCAACGTTAATCCTATATTGCTAGCTGAAGCTCTAACTTCATTCATAATACTTTTAATGTTATTTTTCTCATTTTTTACAAACTTCTCCCATCCGGCCAATCTAGTAATCTTTCTTAACCAGTAAGGGTTATTTTCATTTCCAATATATTTATCTAAAAACTCATCACGAGAAATCTTATATTGCAAAGCTAGCCTCAATAATTTTCCTTCAAGAGATACAATCCCTTTATTAATCACATATAAATTATTTATTAACTCTTCTATTTTGTTGGTATTGATCTGAAGACCTTTAATTAAGTCTACAACTGTTGATTTGGAATTTTGATAGTTTTTTTCGGACCTTGATGGGAAATCTTTACCCTTTTCTTGATGTGCAATTTTATCTTTTTGCAGCTTTTGTAACTTCTTAAAACTTTTACCTAATTTTTTAAAAATTTCTAAAATTTGAGGCTTTAATTCTTCTTCCATAATAGCAATAGAGACATTTAATTCATCATCAGAGTCTTCATATTCATCTATTGTGTTATCTGCTGAACTTTCAATCATTGGCTCAGTATCGTCACCGTATGTTGCTGATTTTTTTTCTGCTTCTTTTCTTTTTCTTATTTCCTCTTTTTCCTCCTGTTCTTTTCGTTTCTTGGCTTCTTTGATTTTCTTGCTCAATTCTTTTTTATTTGGTGACTCCTCAAATAATGATTCAAGATCAATGACCTCACGAAGCGTAATTTTTTCGGCAACAATATCATCTTTCCAGTCAAGAATGGCTTGCAATGTAAGCGGACTTTCACATAACCCAGAGATCATTGCTTCCTGACCAGCTTCAATTCTTTTAGCAATCGCAATTTCGCCTTCTCTTGACAAAAGATCTACAGTACCCATTTCACGAAGGTATAGTTTTACTGGATCATCAGTTTTTTCTGTACCAGATTTAGTATTTAGTACTTCATCATCTTTATCATCATCATTATCTGAGTCATCAGAGTCTATTATATCAAATCCTGCTTGAGACAACTTAGTGGTATATTGTTCTATTTGTTCGGATGTAAACTTATCTTCTGGGAAAGATTTCTTTATAAGTTCATTAGTGAGATATCCATCTTTTTTTCCTTGCTTGATAAGTTTTTTTATAATTGATTTTTCAAGGTCTAAGACTGGGCCATCTTGTTCATTTGCTTGTAATTGCAACGACTCCGAGTCAGCTTTAACCTGCTTTTTTTTTCTGCCTCTTTTTTTCATTTTAGTTTTTGCTTATACTTTCTTTTTTTAATCGCATAAAATTTTCAAAACTTTTATCATCCATTTTCTTTTCTAGGTCTCTTAGGGCAATATCTAGATCACTTTCCTCAAGAAGATTTTTATGCAAATCTAACAAGCCAATAAAACTTTTTTCTATCTCAATTTTATCATTCTTTATAATTGAGCTATATGTGCTTAATAACTTTGGTTGAAATATATATTTAATCTCCCGATCTAATCCCCTTTCATTTAAATAGGACTTTAAATCAAAGTTTTCAAGCTCTTTATCTCCATTTGATGCAGAGAATTCTAAAATTTCTGATACCAATGATGATAGATTTAGGTCATTAAAGCCTATTTTTCCTAATTCCTCGATATACTTAAAAATAAGAAAGGGATTTTCTATAAGGCATATTAGAATT
>CACCND010000002.1 GCA_902547315.1 uncultured Pelagibacteraceae bacterium
CATCTATGACATATTTATTATGAACAATTTCGTGATTCACATAAACTGGTGGACCATATTTTTTGATTGCTAGTTCAACTATTTCAATTGCGCGGGTAACACCAGCGCAAAATCCGCGAGGTGATATTAAATATATTTTCTTACTAGTTTTCATACTGTTTTAATTTATAAAAGAAGATATATATTTTTTCATATGAATTTAGAAGACAGAATTGAAATATTTGGCAAGATTTTAGTAAACCATCGTATTAAAGTAATATTGGGCAGTTTATTAATCATTTTCACAATATCATTCGGTATGAAATTCCTAGAAACTCCCTCAGGATATAGGGGCTTTGTTGAGGAAGATTTTAAATACTACAAAGATGTACTAGATTTAGAGGAAAAGTATGGGAACATAGATGTTCTGACTTTTGTTGTTAAACCAGAAAAGGGTAACATATTTCAAAAAGATGTATTAAGCCTTATTCATGAACTCACTGAAATTTCCTGGCAAACACCATATTCGTCAAGAGTAAGCTCAATTACAAACCATCAATACACTTCAGTAGACGGTGATGACATATCAATAAGTGATTTTGTTGATGATGTTGACTCACTAAGTACAAATGAAATTGCAAATTTATATAATGTTGCAGTTTTAGAAGACGCTGTTGTAAATTTTGTGATGTCTGAGAGTGGAAAAATCGGTTTAGTTAATATTAATCTTGAAATGCCTGAAGATATCGCTTTCCAGGAACCAATTTCATTTGCTTGGGAACAAAAAAATTATTTTGAAGACAGATATGAAGATATATTTGTTGGTGTAGCGGGCTCAGCTCAATTCTCACATAATTTTCAATCAACGTCAGAGTCTGATGCATCAAAAATGTATCCTAGTTTTTTATTGCTGATAATCATCTTAACTTATATTTTATTAAGATCTGTTGTAGCTTCAATAATTTCACTAATTGTAATTATTTTGTCTATTCTGCCATCACTTGGAGCTGCTGGATGGCTTGGGTTTGAAGTACAACCTCCTCTTATTACCGCACCTATAATTATACTTACAATATCACTAACGCATGCCATACATATGTTGTCAATTGGGTTGACCAATATGACTGAGGGAATGACTAAGAATGATGCTATTATTGAGAGCTTAAAAATAAATTTTATACCAATATTTCTTACAAGTTTCACAACAGCTGCAGGCATCGCAGGTATTAACTTTGGGGATATTCCTGCATATAGCGAAATGGCTAATACTGTTGTAATTGGCGCAGGTATTGGTTTTATTTTAAGTGTGACGATGCTTCCAGCTATGTTTTCTTTACTTCCAATCAATGCAAGAAAAAGAAAAAGTTATGTACTAGAAGTTCTAAAAAACCTAGGTGAATTAATTTATAAATTTAAAGAGAGGTTTGTCATTGTAATAACTGCAATTTGTATAGCTGTTTTTAGTTTATTACCAAATTTACATTTTGATGATTATTTTAGTACTTATTTTGATAGAGTTCCTGAATGGCTAGAAGTAAAAAATACTGTTGACCCTGAATTTGGAAGCTCTTTTTATATATTTTCTGATATGCAATCAAATGAACCGGATGGTATAACAAATCCTGAATACCTTAAAAAGCTTGATGATTTCGAAAGTTGGCTTCTTACTCAACCTGAAGTTGCTGATGTATCTACTATTTCAGATGTTATTAAAACTTTACATAAAAACATGAATGGCGGTTTGGATGAGTATTATGCAATTCCTGACAATAAAGCACTCATTGCGCAGTACCTGCTATTGTATGAGTTTTCAGTGCCCTATGGGATGGATTTAAAAAATCAAATGACTGCAGATAAATCAGATTCTAGAATTCTTATTAGAACAAATAACTTAGCATCAATGGAGTCAGTTGCATTCAATGCACGTGTGGATGAATGGGTTAATGAAAATATTTCACCTTTTAGTACAAATGGTGTTGCTGGGATTCCAATTATGATGCCACAACTATTTGTTGAAAACACAAGAGGGTTAGTAATCGGGCTTTTAATCTCTTTTACGTTTATAATTATGGTTGTTGGAATTTCTCTGCAAAGTTTTAGGTACGGCATAATAAGCATTGTTCCAAATATTATTCCTTTTGTACTTGGTTTCGGTCTTCTTACTCTTGCCACTGATATGGTAACGGCCGCTCATCAATTTGCTGTTCTAATTTCAATAGGCCTTGTAGTTGACGCAACTATCCACTTTTTATCAAAATATAAAAAAGCTCTTGCAATAAATTTACCCCCAAGAGAAGCAATACAATATTGTTTTAGATTTGTTGGTTATCCTATAATTGTTGCATCAATTTGTCTTTTTTCTGGGTTCTTATTTTTAACACAATCAATGTTCTACTATAATTTTATAATTGGTGGGATGTGTGCTTTGATAATTATGATAGCTTTACTCATTGACCTATTGCTTTTACCGGCTTTGCTTTTAATATTTGGAAAAAAAGTTTAAAATGAAAAAAATGAAATTTGCAAAAATTATATTTATCATATTTGCCCTTTTTCCATTTTATCTCAGCGCGGAAACAGCTGAGGAACAGGGGCTCAGAATAGCTAAAGCATCATATGAAAATGGCAGAGGCTTTACTGACATGGTGTCAGATCAATTGATGATACTTATTGATCCCAAAGGTAATGAAGTAACACGCGAAGTGTCAGGTAAAACACTTGAGAATTTAGATCCAAACGATGGTGATAAAAGCTTGACTTACTTTAAAACTCCCAAAGACGTAGAGGGGACAGTTATGCTGTCACATACACACATAAGTGACGATGATGACCAATGGCTATATTTGCCTGCTCTGGGTCGAGTGAAAAGAATTTCTTCTAGTAATAAATCAGGAGCATTTATGGGCAGTGAGGTGGCTTTTGAAGATTTTTCGGGAACTGACTATAGAAAGTACGAATGGAAATTTCTTGGTGAAGAAATGGAAAATAATGAGACTTTTTATAAGTTAGAGTCTTATCCTAATTATGAAAATTCAGGATATTCAAAAAGAATTTCACTTATTGATAATTTAAATCGAACATACAAAGTAGACTTTTATGACAGAAAGGGTGAACTTTTAAAGACGCTGTATTTAGAGGATTATGTTTTGTACAAAGATAAAATTTGGATGGCAAATACTATGAAAGTAGAAAATATCCAAAACAAAAATATAACTATTTTCAAATGGCTAAATAGAGAGTTAGATGTAGGCATCAATAAAAAAGATTTTGAGAAGTCTAGCATATTGCGACTAGCAGATTAGCAGTGCTAAAAAAATATATTATTTCGTTTCTTTTTGTATTTTTACAATATTTAGTCGCTTTACAAAATGCAGCAGCTATTGATTATAAAGCTTATGGATTTATCCAACCTGAGATAACCACGTTTTTTAATGGGGATGGAAGACACGATCAATCAAATTCTAATCAATCAATTTTTGTAAAAGGAACATTCATTACCTACCTAAATAATGGAGATCAAAAAATTACAATTAACACTACTGGACGTATAGATGAGAAAGATAGTGAACGCAGTTATATTGACTTTCAAAAATTTAAGTATGAGCAATATTTTGATGACATAACTCTAAAAATTGGGAATGAACTAATTTTTTGGGGTGTAAACGAAAGTTTTAATATTGTTGATATAATCAATCAATCAAATTTAGCTGAAGATATTTCTGGAACAAAAAAATTTGGGCAACCAATGATTTCATTAAATTATAATCATTCATATGGTAACTTTGATTTGTTCATAATGCCATTTTTTAAGGAAAGGATTTTTCCAGGAAGAAATGGAAGACCCAGGCTAGCTCTCGAAGTTGATAAGAGCACAGTTGCCTATGAGTCTTCATCAAAGAAAAATAAAATTGACGCCGCTGTTCGTTATTCCACAGTTTACGATGATTACGATATTGGTATAGCTCATTTTTACGGAAATAACAGGTCTCCGGAGCTAAACGTAAATCCTTTGTCTCAAAAATTAGATGCTTACTATCCTATTTTATCTCAAACTAGTTTAGATATTCAATCAACAAAAGGTGCATGGTTATACAAACTTGAGACACTTACTGCAAAAAATGGAGAAGAACGGCACTTTGGAATAGCAGGAGGGACAGAGTACACTATTTATGGTTTGAGAGAAACCACAAGTGATTTAGGAATTATAGTTGAATACACATTTGATGATAGAAATGACTTTGCTTTCAATAATGAAGGAGTCTTAGCATTAAGATGGACAAAAAATGATATAAAATCAACAAGCCTAATAGCTGGTTTAGTCGCTGATATGAGTGGAAGTTCAAATAGATTTTTCGCTGAATTTGAACAACGCATTAGAGATGATCTCAAAGTATTTATAGATATGAGTATCAACGGAGAGATTGATGCTGATGATTTTACATATGCGTTTGAAGAAGACTCTCAGCTAACATTAAAAATTGCAAAATATTTTTAAATTCTAATATCTCTGCTATTAATTTTATTAAAAGACTCTTGATCTAAATTTAAATATTTTTTTTCATCTCCTGAAGCAAAATAAATTGGATCTTGAATTTTTGTTGGGTCATAACCATCTTTTACTAAATCAGTTTTCTTATACTTGAACGTCCCAGTTTTTTCTATTTCTGGACTTATCCTAATAAATACTGGAACACTATAAGCTGGCAATTGCTCTGTCAGATATTCATAAAGTTGCTCTAATTTAAATTCATCATTTACAACTAAGGAAGCCATTCCGGCTCTGCCGTCTTGGTTGGGTACTTCAACTCCATAAACGTTGACTTCATCAATACCTTTATACGCAGAGATGGCTTCACTTACTTCATTAGTTGAAACATTTTCTGATTTCCATCTAAAAGTATCACCTATACGGTCAACGAAATAGTAATATCCCTGCTTATCTTTTTTAAGTAGGTCTCCAGAAGAGAACCATCGATCACCTTTTTCAAAGACATTCTCAAGAATTTTTTTCTTTGTTGCCTCTTTGTCTGTATAGCCTTCAAATTTACCCGTGAACTTATCATCATCAGGTATAAATCCAATCGCCTCACCGGCCTCACCATCTTCACATTCTATACAAAACCCATTCTCATCTCTGATCACTACCTCATTTTCTACATCGAATTTAACTACTTTAGTTGGCAATACACTTTTTAAATATGGGGGTATTCTTCCGATTGAACCGAACTTACTATCAACATTTGTTAGTGAGATATTTCCCTCTGAGGCCCCATAAAACTCAACAATCCTATCTATACCAAATCTTTCTTGAACAATCTTCCAAACTTCAGGTCTGAGACCGTTACCATATATGCCCCTAATTTTATGTTTCGTTTCGTATTCACTTTTCTTTGTAGCAACTAAATAACGAAACAGTTCACCAATATATGTAATTACTGTTACATCATGCTTAACGCAATCTTCCCAAAAACTAGCAGCAGAGAATTTCTTTCTCAATACTAGTGTGCCACCAGTACAAAATGTCGAACCAACACCAACAACTCCACCAGTTGCATGATAGAGTGGTAAGACCATGTAAGTTTTATCAGTTGGTTTCATATCAAGTGAAAACATTTGCAGACCACATCCAACTAAAAATTTTTGATGGCTGAAGTTTGCGGCTTTCGGCATGCCTGTAGTTCCACTTGTATAAATATAAAATAATGATTGGCTATTTGATAATTCTTCTCTTAACGAAGATTTGGGTCTTACTTTACTGTTTTCAATTTGTGAGCCATCTAAAGTTTCATAACCTTGAACGTCCTGACCTGCTACGTAAACATCTAAATTACCTTCAATATATTCTTGAGCTGATGCAAGATTTTCCATTAAATCAGAACTTATGATTAGACTTTTACTTTCCGATTTTTTAATGCAGTGAGCGAGCGATTTACTTTTTATGTTATTATTGAGACAAGCAACTGTAACGCCGATCTTCGCAAGCCCGAACCATGTAAATATATATTCAGGTTTATTTTCCATCAAAAGAGATATTACATCTCCCGTCTTATAACCTTTATTAATTGCCCAGTTTGCAATCTGGTTCGCTTCAGCATCCATCTCACGATATGTGTATTTCTTGTCTTCAAACTCGATAGCAATATTGTCAGGAGTTTTATCAACTTGTTCCTCCATAATATCAGCCACAGTTGTATATTTTTTTTTGTCGAAACTTCTTGATCGTCCAACTAATTTTAAAAAAAACTTAAAATAACTAAATTCTCTTGAAACTGCACTTACAACACTCATTTTAAATACCTAATTTATTCAAATATCCCGTAATTTTTTCAGTTATTGGCCCGTTTTTAAAAGAACGGTTATTAATTTTACTAACTGGCCGCAAACCAATGCTATTTGTAAGAAATATTTCACTTACATTGGAAAGATTATTCAATGATATGCTTCTAACTTCAACCTTTTTCTTTTCAATTAATAAACGCCTTACAGTGCCATCTAAGGCACCATCATTGATTGGAGGGGTAAAAATTTTATTTTTTTTAACAAAATAAATATTTGAGCTTGAACAGCAGCAAATTTTGTCACTTTCGTTAAGCATTAATGCGTCGTCATAGCCATTTTTCTGCGCAATGAGTTTTGATTGGATATTCTCAAAATAATTGTTTGTTTTATTTCTAGATAATAAAGAATTTGAGAGTCTTTTGATTTTTGAAACTTTAAGTTTCACTGGCTTTATGGTTGTAGGATTACTGGTTAATTTGGAAATAGTAATAAGAAAATTTGACTTTTGATTGTTTTCAATATCTAACCCTCTTCTCTTTGCATACCCTCTGGTCAATGTATATCTTATTGAAAGTTTGCTATTTAAAAGATTATTTTTTTTTATTAATTTTAAAATTATATTTTGTAAATTCTTCTTTGATAACTTGAAATTAAAATAATTATTTCTTATTGATTTATTAAATCGAGCAAAATGAAAATCAAATAAAATTATTTTGTTTTTATTATATAATAAAGTATCAAAAATACTGTCTCCTAAAAGTAAGCCGCGGTCTTTTATGTTAATAGTTGCTTTTTCTTCATCTATAAATTTATTATTGAGATAAACTTTCATTATATTTGTTTGTTCTTAGACATAAACTTATTCAATGATTTTTTATTAATCTGTAATAGATTCTCAACTTTTTTATTCAATTCATGATATTCATTTAAAGGTTTTGAATCTGCTACGATCCCTCCCCCAGAATTTAGAAATACTTTTTCATTATTGACAGTAATGGTTCTGATTGGGATATTAAAATCTGCATAACCACTAAATGAGACGAAACCTATAGCTCCACAGTAAACACCTCTTTTGAAAGTTTCTAATTCTGAAATAATTTGCATTGCTCTTACTTTTGGTGCCCCAGTTACGGATCCTCCAGGCATACAGTGTTTTATAACATCAAATATATTCATACCTTTAGATAACGTACCCTCAATATCAGAAACAAGATGGTGAACATTGTTATAGGTTTCTAGTTCAGCCAAACGAGAAACTTTTACCGTTCCAGGTTTACAGACTTCAGAAATGTCATTTCTCAAAACGTCAACGATCATTAAATTTTCAGCATTATCCTTCTTACTTGAAGATAATTGTTCTTTTAATTTTGCATCTTCGAATTCACTCTCACCCCTTTCAATTGTACCTTTTATTGGCGAAACCATAATTTTGTTATTCTCTAATTTTAGAAATCTTTCAGGTGAATAAGAAAATATATTAAAATCCTCACTTCTAATTAAACATGAAAAAGGTGTCTCTGTATTTTTTCGATAATGCAAATAGTACCGAACGACATCATAGTCTTTTGGAATCTTAGATAAAAAACGTTGAGTGAAGTTTGCTTGGAATATGTCACCATTTTTTATGTAATTTAGTATTTTATTAATTTTTGAAATATATTTTCTTTTATCAAAATCTTTTTTCCACTGAAAACCAAGTAGTTTGTTAATTGGATTATTTATCCGCGGCACCGAGTACAAGTTTTTTGCATTTTGTAATCGAATTTGATGTGATAGCTCAATATTAAATTCTTTATCTAAATTAATTGAAAAAAGATAAGCTCTTTTCAATTTGTTATCGAAAGCAATCACTATATCGAAGAGACCAAAAAATAAATTTGGTAATATTTTTTCTAATGGATTTGCACTTTCAATTTTTTCTTTTGCAAGGCCTGCTTCATAAGAAACATAGCCTGCTAAACCGCACTGAAACTTTGGTAATGATTTAATTTTTTTTAATTTAAAACTTGATGTTAATTTATTTATTCTTGCAAATTTTTTTGAATTTAAATAATTTTTGCTTGCATTGAACTTTATGGTGTAGATAGGATCAAATGCAATATAGGAATACCGATTATTTTCAGATATCGTTTTATTTGCACTATCAAAAAAAATTAAATTTCTTTTATCTTGAAATCTTATTAATACTTCTTCCGGATTAATGTAATCAAGTTTATTTATCTTTATCTTTTTTTTTCTCATATAAAATACTGGTAGGGATATCCGGAGTCGAACCGGAACGCCCGAAGGCACCAGATTTTGAGTCTGGCGCGTCTACCAATTCCGCCATATCCCCATTCTTAAAGACTTATTATACTTTACTTATATTCGTCATAAAGGCTTAGTAGAATTATGTATGCAAATATATATATTAGCAATGGTATGTTAATCTCAATTTATCATAACTTAAAAGCGTATTTTGTCTCACTTGGTGAGCGTTTTATAAAAACTAAGTTCGCTTATCCGTTTATCTTTTTGATGGGATTAATTGAAGCAATTATTTTTCCATTCCCTCAAGAAATATTCATGGTTCCAATGATGGCATTAGACAAAAAGAAAATATTTAAAATTGCTGGACTCTCAGTTCTTGGCTCAATCACTGGAGCGATAATTGCATATTTTATTGGTGTATACTTCTTCAATAGTGTGGGAAATTTTATTCTTCAGAATTTAAATTTGGTTGAGTCATTTAACTCATTTGTTAATGACATAGATAATTATGGTTTCCTTTACGTTTTCATAGGTGGTTTTACTCCTATTCCTTTTAAAATTGTTACACTGACAAGTGGTTTTTTAGGTATTAATTTTTTTATTTTCTTAGTTGCAAGTGTGGTTTCAAGATCAGTGAGATTTTTTCTTATAGGCTATTTAATCTATCGATTTGGAAGCATTGCACTTGAATCATTTGAAAAAAGAATAAATTTATATTCATTTATTCTTATAACTTTAGTGATTTTAGGCATTTTATATATTACATACTAGAATTATGAGTCTTATTAACATCAACTTTATTATCTCAGCATTAGTAATAATTGCAGTATTCGTACTGCAATACGTATTTAATATGGCTCCTTGTGACATGTGTCTCGTTGAAAGGTATCCTTACTATTTATTAATTATAATTGGTCTGGCATCAATTATTTTTAAATTTGAAAAAAGAGCAACAATTAAAAGGATCGCAAACTATGCTTCAATTCTGATTTTACTATTTGGATTTTTGTATACCTTAAGACATATATTGGTCGAAAGAGGCTTGGTTAATTTAAATTCAGGATGTACCTCTAATTTGTCTGATTTATCTGACAAGTCTAAACTTTTAGAAAGTCTTAATCAAACTCCATTGATTAGATGTGACGAACCGACTTATTTATTTAATTTTATTTCGGTAGCTGAGGCAAACTTGATTATGACATTTTTACTATTATCTATAACATTGTATTTTGTATTTTTGAAAAATGAACGTTAAAGAAAAAATTTTAAAAAAGATTATTAGAGTTGATCAGGCAGGTGAGCTTGGTGCTCAGCAAATATATCAGGGCCAGAAAATGATATTCAAACTTCAAAAAAATAAGAAAGATTTTGACCAAATATCGAAAATGGCTAAAGATGAAGAGGAACATTTAGATTTTTTTGACAATATCGCCAAAGAAAAAAAGATCAGACCCACAAAACTGAAAGGCCTATTTGGTATTGGTGCTTACGCAATGGGTGTAGGTACTGCCCTCATGGGCCCCAAAGCAGCCTATGTGTGCACCGAGGCAGTTGAGGAAATTATTGAAAAACATTATCAAAAACAAATTGATCAACTCGAGGGGGTGGACGAGGAATTAAGAAAAAAATTAGTAAAATTTCGCGATGATGAAGTTGAGCATAAAAATACCGCTATTGATGAAGGGTCGCGAGAAGCCTTTGGTTATTCTGTTTTAAGAAAAACAATCAATGAAACAACAAAAGCTGCTATTTTTTTGGCTGAGAGAATTTAATTATCTTTCTAGTTGAATATCCCAATATAAAAAATCCATCCAGCTTTCATGCAAAAAGTTAGGTGGAAAAGATCGGCCACATTTATCTAAATCAGCCATTGTAGGTACTTTTGGAACATTGAGAGGCTTCATACCTGAGTTTTTCAAAAGTTTTCCACCCTTTTTTACGTTACAACTTGAACAAGCTGTTACAATATTTTCCCAAGTTGTTTCTCCACCATGTGATCTAGGTATAAGATGATCAAATGTTAAATCTTTCTTTGAACCACAATATTGACAACTAAACTTATCACGCAAAAAAACGTTAAATCTTGAGAATATTGGATTTCTGTTTGGCTTGATGTACGTTTTTAGACTAATAACGCTTGGTAAATACATTTGAAAACTTGGACTTCTAATTTCTCTTTCATAATTGGATACAATATTTACTCTTCCAAGAACAACCGCTTTTACACTGTCTTGCCAGCACCACAAAGACAGCGGATAATGACTAAGAGGCCTGAAATCCGAATTTAGAACCAAAGCTGGACATTTTTCTAAAGGAACTGCAATACTCATTAGTAATTAATATATGCAATTGTATAAAAATTTCAAAAAATTTTTTAATTTGAAAATTTTTCGACTAAGAATTTAATTGCTATGTCTAAGCCGTCTTGAGCAATCGAATGCTGAGTGTTTGTAGAAATATGAGACTTAACATCTATACTCAATTGTGACAATTTTTTTTCAGCTTCAATAGTTTCTTGATAAGGAACCATAGGATCCATATCTCCATGAATTAGGTAAATTGGAGGTTTAGACTTTAATTCATTTTTAAGAAGTTCTGGAGCAATTAACCTTCCTGAAAAGCCAACAATTGCTCTCATTGAATTTTCTCTTCTAAGGCCGACATGTAAACTCATCATTGTGCCTTGACTGAAACCTACGAGCGCCAAATTATCATCACTTAACTCATAATTCTTAAGTTGTTCATCAATAAAATTATTAAGTGTGTCAGCTGCATTTAACACACCTTTCCAAATAGTTGCAGGATCACCCGATTGAAAATCAAACCATTGATATCCCATTGGGTTTAATCCACATTTTTCAGGTGCGTTAGGTGATAAAAAAACTGCATCGGGCATTTGAGGCTGAATATAATTAGCAAGGCCAATCAGATCATTGCCATCTGCGCCGTATCCGTGACAAAATATCACTAGTTTTGAAGGCTTTGAAGAGTCTTGAGGTTCTAAAACTGGTCCACTCAATATAGGCATTAAGATACTTTCCTCTCAACAATGCTCACAATATCACTCATTATATCTTTCAGCTGGTAATCCTTTGGAGTATAAACTGCTTGTACTCCATATTTAATTAAGATCTTTTCATCTTCTGTTGGAATGATTCCTCCTACAATTACCGGTATATCATCCACTTTATTTTTTTTCATTTCATTCATAATTTCTTCGACAAGCTGAACATGAGAACCGGACAAAATAGACAGTCCGATGATGTGTACATCTTCTTCAACAGATGATTTTACTATTTGTTCTGGTGTTAATCTAATTCCTTCGTATAGAACATCCATTCCACAATCACTCGCACTTACAGCAATTTGTTCGGCTCCACTAGAATGTCCGTCAAGGCCAGGTTTGCCTACAAGAAATTTAATTCTTCTTCCCATCTTATCTGACAATGATTCAACTCTTTTACGTATTGGACTGTAATCGTCATTATTGGAAGGTTGAATATTAGTTATTCCAGTTGGTGCTTTGAATTCACCAAAAACATCACGAAGTACTTGAGACCATTCACCTGTTGTTACACCTGCTTTTGCAGCTATAATAGAAGCTTCCATTATATTTTTACCAGATTTTGCTGCTTCACTTAATTGATTTAAAGCGCTATCAACCTGTTTTTGATCTCTGTTTTGTCTCCAATCAACTACTGCTTTTACTTGTTCATTTTCAATTTTTGGATCAATTGTCTCTATGCCTCCATCATTTGATACAAGTGGTGACTCCTCAGTTTCAACATACTCATTAACTCCAACAACTATTTGCTCTTTATCGTTAATTCTTTTTAGCCTCTCTTTTTGAGAATTGACCAATTCTTGTTTTAAATAACCGCTTTCAACTGCAGCTACTGCACCACCAATTGATTGAATATGATTAAATTCTTTCATCGCGATCTCTTTAAGGTTTTTAACCTTTTCATCAATTACTTCAGAACCATTGAATATATCGTCAAAATGCAGAAGATCTGTTTCATACGCAACAATTTGTTGTAATCTTAAGGACCATTGTTGATCCCATGGTCTTGGCAATCCCATTGCTTCATTCCAAGCTGGTAACTGAACTGCTCTTGCTCTTGCATCCTTTGAGAGAACAACGCCTAGCATTTCAATTAATATTCTATATACGTTGTTCTCAGGTTGTTGCTCAGTTAATCCAAGGCTGTTTACTTGCATGCCGTATCTAAATCTCCTGTTTTTAGGATCCTTAACACCATATCTCTCTTTTGTAATTTCATTCCACAAAGATACAAATGCTCTCATTTTACACATTTCAGTTATAAATTTGATTCCAGAATTAACAAAGAAGCTTATGCGCCCTACTACATTTTCAAATTGTTCCTCTGATAACACATTTGAGGTTTTAACTTTATCAAGATAAGCAACAGCAATTGAAAGACCAAAAGCTAATTCCTGCTCTGGAGTTGCGCCCACTTCAACTAAATGGTAAGGACATACATTGATTGGATTCCAATTTGGCATTTCTTTAAAAGTAAAAGTAATCACGTCTGAAATTATTTTTAAACTCGGATCAGGTGGGAGAATATATGTTCCTCTTGAGAGATATTCTTTTAAAACATCATTTTGAGTTGTCCCCCGTAATTTATCTCTGTCTATGCCCTGTTCATCTGCAACGGCTACATATAAACTCAGTAACCATGCAGCTGTAGCATTAATGGTCATTGATGTATTCATTTTATCTAATGGAATTTGATTAAAGAGCGATCTCATGTCGCCAATATGACAAATTGGAACACCAACTTTACCAACCTCTCCTTTAGCGAGAATGTGATCGCTGTCATACCCAGTTTGAGTAGGTAAATCGAAAGCTACTGAAATACCTGTTTGACCCTTTGATAGGTTCTTCAGATAGAGTTCATTTGACTTTTTGGCAGACGAATGTCCTGCGTAAGTTCTTATGAGCCAAGGTTTATCCATTGTTTTTCAACGTTTTTTTTTGGTTTTATTAAATCCTTTTGTTTAAAATGTATATACTAATCTAGCTAAAATGGCTATAAACCTAGAAAAAAGAAACATTAGTTTTATATTATCTACACTACAGGAGCAGATTTATGACCACTGAAGAAAAAGATATTTATGCAATAGGTGAGGTTCCACCTCTTGGTTTTGTCCCTAAGAAAATGCACGCATGGGTAATCAGAAGAGATCGTCATGGAAACCCAATGCAATCATTTAAAGAAGAAGAATTTGATGTTCCTGAAGTTGGATCCAATGACGTTTTGATATTCGTAATGGCCGCGGGTGTAAACTATAATGGTGTTTGGGCTGGCCTTGGAAAACCTGTATCTACGCTTGATATGACTAAAAAAGACTATCACATTGCCGGTTCTGATTGTTCTGGGATAGTTTGGAAAGTTGGTTCTGGTGTAAAAAAATGGAAAGTGGGTGATGAGGTAATTATTCATGGTATGCAGTGGGATCATGAAGATGCTGAGGTTAATGGCGGTGAACCAATGATATCAAAAACAAATAAGGTCTTTGGTTACGAAACAGCAGATGGAACCTTTGCTCAGTTCACAGCTGTTCAAGCGCACCAAGTTTTACGTAAGCCGCCAAATTTATCTTGGGAAGAAAGTGGTTGTTATATGCTGACTCTTGCAACCGCATATAGAATGCTATTTGGCCACGCTCCCAATGAATTAAAGCCAGGTGAGTTTGTTTTAATATGGGGCGCATCGGGTGGTCTTGGAAGCATGGCAGTGCAACTTGCAAAAATTGTTGGCGCTAAACCAATTGGTATTGTCTCTGATAACTCTAAAATTGATTATGTAAAAGATCTTGGAGCTGTAGGCGTTCTAAACAGAAAAGATTTTGATTGTTGGGGTGAACATCCTGATATTGATGACGCTGAAACATATGCAAACTACATGAAGGAAGTTAGAAAATTTGGTAAGGCCTTATGGGAATTTACAGGTAAGGGTAATAATGTTGACATGGTATTTGAGCATCCGGGCGAAACTACCGTTCCTGTTTCGTGTTTTGTAGTAAAACCAGGAGGAATGGTTGTTATTTGTGCTGGTACGACAGGATATAATCTCACATTAGATGCTAGATACCTATGGATGCAAAGTAAAAGACTTCAGGGTTCACACTTTGGAAATTCAAAGCAAGCAAATGCAGCAAATGAACTTGTTATTGACGGCACATTAGATCCTTGTATGTCAGAGCTTTTTGCATGGAACAATATTCCTGATGCTCATGAAAAGATGCTTAACAATGAACATAAAGGCGGAAATATGGCTGTCCTTGTTGGTGCTGCAAAAGAAGGACAAAAATCTCTAAACTAGAAAGTTAAACATGCACGAACTAATTTCTAAATGTCAAAAATCTCTTATTACAGTCGATAAGTATTACGATGCTGCCCTGCAACACGTAAGAGGTGAGTTAATTGTTAATGGAAGATTATCTCGTGATAATCTAGATAGAGAACAACATGCTGCACATGGCTTATCTTGGGTTGCTGCATATAGAGCTACTTTGAAAGAAATGGTTAATTGGGCCTCAAACCTTGACTCGACCGGGACGTTTAATGAAACAGAGCAATTAATTTTGCAAATCACTTTTTCGGAATACTGCGCGCAAATTAAATCTGGGATACCAATGTCACAACTAGAGTATGTTCGTCCCCAAGATTTAGGATTAAAAAATGGTCTTTTTCAAGAAACAGGGACTGAAGAATTTAATGATCTGATTTTGAATGGCAATAGTAATGTAGATCGCATGAAACTTGCTCAATTATTAAAAGATGGATTTTCAAGTAAAAACTTTGGTAATAGCGGCCTAGATGAAACTGCATCAATAATTCAAGAACAATTTAGAAAATTTGTTGAAGATGATGTGACGCCAAACGCTCATGAATGGCACCTCAAAGATAACCTTATTCCGATGTCAATAATTGAAAAAATGTCTGAACTTGGTGTATTTGGTCTGACGATTCCTGAAGAATACGGTGGACTTGGAATGACAAGATTTGTTGACTGTGTGGTAACTGAGGAACTTGCAAGGGGTTATATTGGTATTGGCTCACTTGGTACACGCGGTGATATAGCTGCCGAATTACTGATTACAGGTGGCACTGAAGAACAGAAAAATAAATATTTACCGAAAATTGCATCTGGTGAAATACTTCCATGTGCTGTATTAACCGAACCTCATTCAGGATCTGATATGGGCTCATTCAAAACAAGAGCAGTTGCTAATGGAGAGCACTATACAATCACAGGAAACAAGACATGGGTTACACATGGAGCTAGAAGTGACGTGATGATGTTATTAGCACGTACGAATCCTGATGAAAAAGGCTACAAAGGTCTATCAATGTTCCTTGCTGAAAAACAGAGGGGTGATGACGATAATATGTTCCCTGATGAGGGAATAAGTGGTGGCGAAATCGAAGTTTTAGGCTACAGGGGTATGAAAGAGTACGAAATGGCTTTTGATGGCTTTAAAGTTAAAAAAGGAAATCTACTTGGTGAAAAGGAAGGAAATGGCTTCAAACAAATGATGGAAACTTTTGAAGCAGCTCGTATACAAACTGCAGCTAGAGCACTGGGTGTAGCACAATCAGCTTTTGAAACTGCAATGCAATATGCAATAGATAGACTAGATACAAATGGCGGTTCGCTGTATGACAAGCCTAGAAATGCATCAAAAATTGTTTCTATGGCTACTGAGATTATGGCTGCAAGACAATTAACTTATTATGCTGCAAGAGAAAAAGACAAAGGACACAGATGTGATTTGGAAGCAGGAATGGCAAAAATGTTGGCTGCCAGAGTTGCTTGGGCATGCGCAGATAACGGAGTCCAAATCCATGGGGGTAATGGGTTCGCGCTTGAGTATCCAATAAGTAGGATTTTATGTGACTCTAGAATTTTAAATATATTTGAGGGAACTGCAGAAATACAGGCTGACATTGTAACACGTCGACTTGTTTCTACGAACCCCGCTTAATTTTATATGCCAGGTTTTTTATATTACTTATTAATTCCTATATCGCTTCTTGCTGTTTTAGCCGTTTTAGGTACAGGTATTTATGCCATGTTTAAAGGTGGAGAATTTAATAAAAAGTACTCAAATAAACTTATGAGACTTAGAATTACTCTACAGTTTATTGCGATTGTAATAATTATGAGTGCTCTTTACTTTTCAACTAATTCTTAATGGTAAAACTCAATAAAATTTATACAAGGGCCGGTGATAAAGGCAAAACAGGACTTGTATCTGGGAAACGTGTATTTAAGGATAATATAAGAATAAAAGCATACGGAACTGTCGATGAACTGAATTCTATACTTGGAATTTTAAACACGAGTGCCAAATCATCTTTGAAAAAAATAATTTCAGAAATACAAAATGACTTATTTGATTTAGGTGCTGATCTCGCAACTCCAGTTGAAAAAGAACCAAAATATAAACCGCTACGCGTTACAAGCAATCAGGTTACAAGAATTGAAAAAACAATTGACAAATATAACGCAAAGTTAGCACCCCTTAATTCTTTTGTGCTACCGGGAGGGTCTAAGTCTGCGGCATTTTTACACAATGCAAGAACTGTAACGCGCCGAGCCGAAACTCAGATTGTCGCACTCGCAAAAAAAGAAGAAGTCAACGAAGAAGCAATTAAATATATCAATCGGTTATCAGATTTATTTTTTGTTTTATCAAGAGCTGAGAACAACAATGGCAAAAAAGATGTTTTGTGGAAACCTGGTAAGAATGTATAATTTATGTTTACTCAACAAAAAAGATATTATAACAAATAAACAATGAAAATTTTAGTCCCAGTTAAAAGAGTTATTGATCCGTACGTTAACATCAGAGTTAAATCTGATCAAACTGGTGTTGAAACTGAAAATGTAAAAATGTCTATGAACCCCTTTTGTGAAATTGCAGTTGAAGAGGCAATTAGATTAAAAGAAGCTGGTAAAGCTGAAGAAATCATCGCCGTTTCAATCGGCAATCAATCTTGTCAAGAGACTATTCGAACGGCGCTTGCAATGGGAGCTGATCGAGGAATACATGTGCTCACAGAAGAAAAAGTTGAGCCTATTTCAATTGCAAAAATTCTAGCAAAAATTTGTGAAAGCGAGTCACCTGGACTAGTGATATCCGGAAAGCAAGCGATTGATGGAGACAACAATCAAACTGGTCAAATGCTTGCTGCACTAACAGATATGCCTCAAGGAACGTTTGCTTCAAAAGTTGAAATCGACGGCGACAAGGTTAAAGTCACTAGAGAAATAGACGGAGGTTTACAAACTGTAAATCTGAATATGCCAGCTATTATTACCACCGATTTAAGATTGAATGAACCTAGATATGCTTCACTGCCTAATATTATGAAAGCTAAAAAGAAACCAATTGATCAAAAATCTCCTGACGACTATGGAGTTGACGTTACACCTAGAGTAAGTATTTTAAAAGTTATTGAGCCTCCAAAGCGTCAGGCTGGAATCAAAGTCGAGAATGTTGGAGATCTTGTAGAAAAATTAAAAAATGAGGCAGGAGTTATATGACATCACTTTTTTATATAGAGCATGCAAACGGAAAGATCAGCGATCAAAGTTTAAAAGCTATAACAGCAGCGTCTCAAATTGAAGGCGATGTTCACGGACTTATTGTGGGCTCAAATATTGATGAAGCTGTTGTGGAGGCTTCAAAAATTAATGGATTGAGTAAATTACTCCACTTGGATGATGCAGCATTTGATAATGTTTTGGCTGAAAAACTTACTCAAGTCATTTTTAATATTGCTGGAGATTATGACTACTTTTTGGCTGCAGCAACAACAACTGGTAAAAATGTGATGCCTAGACTTGCTGCCAAACTTGATGTTTCTCAAATATCGGAGATCGTAGCTGTTGAAAGCGCAGATACATTTATTAGAACAATTTATGCTGGTAACGCTATTGCAACTGTACAAACATCTGACGCTAAGAAAGTTCTCACGGTTAGACCTACTGCTTTCAAAGCTGCAACAACTGACTCTGCTGAATGTGAGGTTGCAAAGATAAATGCTGAGAATATTCCATCAATTTCAGAATTTGTGGGCGAAGAGCTAACAAAATCTGATAGGCCAGAACTTACTTCTGCAAAGACAATTATTTCAGGCGGACGTGGAATGCAAAATGGAGAAAATTTTGAACTTTTGGATAAAGTAGCTGAAAAACTTGGAGCTGCTGTTGGAGCATCTCGAGCTGCCGTTGATGCAGGCTTTGTTCCAAATGATTATCAAGTTGGACAAACTGGTAAAGTTGTAGCACCCGAACTGTATATAGCGGTCGGAATATCTGGAGCAATTCAGCACTTGGCTGGTATGAAAGACTCAAAAATTATAGTAGCCATAAATAAAGATGAAGAAGCGCCTATATTTGATGTAGCAGACTATGGTTTGGTAGCAGACTTGTTTCAAGTTCTTCCTGAGTTAGAACAAGCCTTATAATTATTTATAAATTACTATCAATATAATCTTGAAAGTAGTTACTATCCCATTCAGTTGGACCAATAAACTTTGCTATTTGATTTCCCTCTTGATCAATAAAAAAAGAAAATGGCAGTCCTGCTGCTCTTACTTCTCGTGGTATATTATTTTTATCGTCAAAGAATAAATCTATATTTTGGATTTCGTATTCATTAAAAAAATTTACTGACTTTTTCTTCGGCCCACGATCAACGCTTATTGCAAGTATCTGAAAAGCTTGTTTATCATATTTTTGTTGCAATCTATCGAGTGATGGCATTTCTTCTTTGCAAGGTTCACACCATGTTGCCCAGAGATTAATTAAAAGCAACTTGCCATTAAAATCATTTAAAGTGACATCATTGCTATTGATATCCTCGAATTTACTCAAAAAACCTTGTTTTTTTTCTATTATCAACTCATTCGCGTGTGAATTTGAAGTATATAAACTGTTGCAAAAGATAAGGATTGTGGCATATACCATCAAAATTATAAATCTACTGCATAAAGAAATTATCATTATTTGAGAAATAAATAGTTTTAGTAAAATGTCCATTAAAAAAAATAAATTAAGAGATAGATTTAAAAAAAAATCGAGTGAGTCTTTTGTAAATATCAATTCGTCTTTGGAAAATGACAAATTTTTATTTGAAGAGGATATTGAAGCATCGATTGCACACGCCACAATGCTCTCGTCTCAAAAAATAATTTCTAATAAAGACGCAAAAAAGATTATTTCCGGATTAAAAAAAATTAAGACTGAAATTAAAAATAATAAATTTATATTTGATGATAATCTTGAAGATATCCACATGAATATTGAAAGTAGACTAGAAGAGCTTATTGGTGATGCCGCTGAAAGGTTACATACTGGTAGATCTAGAAATGATCAAGTTGTAACAGATTTAAAATTGTGGATGAAAAAAGATAATATACTGATTTCGAAAAAATTAAAAAAACTGAAATCTGCGTTACTACAGGTTGCAAGTAAAAATATTTTGATTACGTTTCCAGGCCTTACTCACCTACAAACTGCCCAGCCAATCTCAGTTGGACATTTTTTTATGGCTTACTTCGAAATGTTTAACAGGGATACAAATCGATTCACCGACTCATTTAGAAGAATGAACGAAAATCCGCTTGGTGCTGGAGCCTTAGCGGGAACTAATTTTCAAATTAATAGAAACAAAACAACAAAAATGCTTGGCTTTAAAAAACCTACAAAAAATTCATTGGATACAGTTTCTGATCGAGACTTTGTGGTAGATTTTTTATCTAGTTCATCCTTAATGGCTGTTCACTTATCGAGGTTAGCCGAGGAAATTACTCTTTATAATTCCGATTTAGTGGGTTTCTTTAAAATCGGAGACCAATTAATGTCGAGTTCTTCAATTATGCCTCAGAAGAAAAATCCTGATGGCGCTGAATTAATTAGAGCAAAATCTTCAATAATTTCAGGAAATCTATCATCTATGCTTAATTTGCTTAAATCTCTTCCACTAACTTACAGCAAAGACCTTCAGGAAGATAAAGCACTTGTAACCTCAACAAGTAAAAACATTCATCTTTGTCTCGATTGTATGATCGAAATAATTTCTACAATTAAAGTTGAGAAATCAAACATCGAGAAAAAGCTTAAATCTTCTTTTGCCAATGCAACTGATTTAGCAGATTGGCTAGTTATAAATCTTGGGTATTCTTTTAGAAGTGCACACAATTTAACCGCAAAAATTGTCAACTTTGCGGAAAAAAAGAAAATAAGTTTAAATAAGATATCGATGAAGGATTATAAAAAATTTGATAAAAATATAGATAAATCTTTGTATAGATTTTTAGATTTGAAAAATAGTATTAACAATAAAAAAAGCTATGGCGGAACAGCAATATCTGAGATAAGAAAAATGATTAGTCAAGCTAGGAAAGAATTAAGTTATGAAAAATATTAGTATTTTGATTATCTTCTTATGTATTCTTGGTTGTGGGAAAAAAGGCTCTCTTGAATTTCCTCAAAAAGAATCAAAAAGCAATTATAAAATAGAGATCTATAAGGCCTAAAAATGTCCTTTCTAAAATATGAAAATGATGTCCTTAAATTTGAGGATATCTCAATAAGAGAAATTGCTGAAGGTAGAGCTACACCATTCTACTGTTATAGCAAGCAAACTCTCACGAATAATTTTAGAGAGTTTTTAGATTCGCTTACTTCACTTGATGCAACAGTGTGTTTTTCTCTCAAATCAAATTCAAATCTAACAATACTAAAAACTCTAACCGAACTCGAAGCGGGAGGCGATGTTGTTTCTGAGTGGGAAATGAGAAAAGCATTACAAGCAGGGATGAAGCCAAATAAAATAGTTTTTTCAGGCGTTGGCAAAACTGCTAGCGATATTCAATTTGCGATCAGTAATAATTGTTTACAAATCAATGCAGAATCACTCGAAGAACTTGATCATATAAATCGAATAGCTTCTGTGTCTGGAAAAATTCAGAAAGTAGGAATTAGGATTAATCCAGATATCCAATCAGAGACGCACAAAAAAATTAGCACAGGCAGCCTCGAGGATAAATTTGGAATCAGTATAGAACAAACTTACGAAATTTTTCAGAGTCGACAAAATTATCCAAATTTAGAGATTTCATCTATAGCTTTTCATATAGGTAGCAATATTAAAGACCTAACATCATTTCAAAGAACATTTGAAATTATTGGTGAATTGGTTGCTAAAATAAATGGTGAAACAAAAAAAATAAATACTGTTGATGTTGGTGGGGGAATTAGTCCTGAAAAAAGAAATTTTACTTTTGAAGACTATAGAAACTTAATCGTAAAATATTTTGATACAGAAAATCTTAAATTTATCTTTGAACCAGGTAGGCTTATAGCTGCAAATGCAGGAATATTAGTATCTAAGGTACTTTATACAAAAAATATCACTGGAAAAAAATTTATTATTATCGATGCAGGCATGAACGATATGATGAGGCCTGCGTTATATGGTGCTCACCACGAAATTTTACCAGATAGTAAAGTAAAAGAATACGATGAAATAAATACTGATATCGTCGGTCCTATTTGTGAAAGTTCAGATATTTTTCTTAATGTTAAAAGCTTCAGTAGAGTTAAAAGTGGTCAATACGTCGTAATAAAGAATGTTGGAGCATACGGATCAACTATGAGTTCAAACTACAATGCGCGGCCACTCATAGAAGAAATTCTAATTGATAAACAAAAGATTTTAACAATCAGAAAAACTCAATCATTTCAGGAATATATCAAAAATGAAGTTTAATAATAGAAAAAACCTAATACTAAATTTACTATTCTCTCAATAAAAATATTTGCATCCTTTGTAAATTCAACTGAGTTAATATTTGAATTTTGAACCAGAGCATCGAGGATAATTAAGACAACAGGAAAAATTAAGATTAAAAACGGAAATGGAACTTTGATTTTACCCCTCTCATAAATTACGGGTAAATTCTTATCTTTTGAATTATCTCGTTCAGATGAAGAGTCGATTGTTTGTTTAATTAATAATGCACTATCCTTTTTGTAGTTCTTATTTTCGTAAAACCATGAAAAATTACATCTTGTACATTTTACCTGTCTTCCAAAGCCAATATCATCAATATTTACAAGATAGTTTGCTGAGCAAGATGGACAAGAGATTATCATGGTCTTATTAAATTTTATAAATAGTAATTTTAATTGGCAAATTAGTGTAACTTATTTGAAATGATTAATGAATTAAAATCACGTTACTATCATTTTTCTTTTTTGATGATAATAATTATATTGATGCTGCATTTTATTGTCTTTCTTTTCAATATAAAGAGCTACAAAAATAAAGCGATAGATGAGCAGATAATTGATGGGGTTGTAGTACTTACTGGTGACAAATTTAGGATCTCAGAAGGGCTTAAAATACTAGACAGTCAAATAGGAAACAAACTTTTAATATCAGGTGCTAATAAAGAAATAACTTTAGAGGAAATTAAAAAAGAGTTTCTTGAATATAAAACTCTTTTTGATTGTTGTATCGAATTAGAGAACATTTCAACAAATACCTTCGAAAATGTTAGAGAAATTTTTTTTTGGAAAAAGAACAATAATATTAAAAATATTCTATTAATAACATCTGATTACCATCTACCAAGAGTTCAACTCGAAGTAAATCGAATTTTATTAGATAAAGAGACTTTCTATTATGGTGTAAAATATGACAATCAAAAAATAAATATTCGTATGAAGAAATTAATTGTAGAGTATATAAAATATTTAAGGACAAAAATAAGTTTGAGTATAGGACTTTAAATTATGATTTATGTAAGATCTCTTTTAGCAAATTTAGCATTTTATATTGTATTATTAATTTGTATTTTATTTGCACCTATACTTTTTTTCTTACCTAAAATACATATGCTAGGCATCATACGTTTTCAATCAACACATACAAAATTAAGCCTTAAGCTATTTGCAAATCTAGAAGTTGAGTACCGTGGGTTAGAAAACATTCCAAGCACTCGAAAATATCTCATAGCTGCTAAACATCAATCTCTTGCAGAAGCTATTTTTCTTAATGAAGCGATTGAAACACCGTCAATAATTGCAAAAAAACAATTATTATTCATACCAATTGTTGGACTTTGTTTTAAGAAAGCCAATTTCATATATGTCGATAGAAGAAAAGGGGAAACAAATATTCAGGCAATGGTGAATTCTGCAAAAAGAAGTATGGACAATGATCCCCGTCCTTTATTAATTTTTCCTGAAGGGACCAGAACGCCAGTTGGTGAACGTCGCCCATATAAGTTTGGTGTTACAGCTTTGTACGATGGTCTCAAAATTCCTTGTCTACCAGTTGCAATTAATTGTGGTTACTTTTGGTCAAGGAGACGATTTCTTCGTTATCCTGGTAAAATGGTAATTGAATTTTTAAAACCAATTGAGCCAGGACTAGATAAAACTGAATTTACAGAAAAATTATATAATTCTATTGAAAATCAGTCTGATAGACTGCTTGAAGAGGCCAAGATTAAATTCCCAAAATGAAGATATTTTCATTTAATAGAATAATCGTTTTGGTATTGGCTATTTTGGTCTTTTATTCAATTTATTGGATGTTTATTTCTTTTCAGTTGAAATCCCAATTATCAAGTAACCTTGAAAGATACAATATTAAGTATGACGACTTGCGGGTGACGGGGTATCCTTACAGAATATCAGGTTTGATTGTAAATCCTAATCTCAGCAGATCAGATAGCCTATCTAATATAGAAATAGGAAATATAAAAATTGATATGAATCCTTTCGATATAAGTAAACTAATGATGAGAACAGATAAAATAAATAGTTCTTTTAGTGAAAACGACTCTTTAAATTTTTTTTTTAATGATATTCAGCTTAGAGTATCGATGGATAAAGGACAAATTAATGAGATTTATTCAATTTCAAATGATATGAGTCTGAACATAGGTGATTACAATATAGAGAATATAAGAAAAATTATTTTTAAAATGAATAAAGTTAATGAGAATAGCTATCGCGTTTTTTTTACGGCCGTTGCATCAAATGTTTTAGACTCATTTAAAAATGAAACAAGAATTTTGCTAGAGGGAAAAATTTCTGATTTAAGTACAAATTTAAATGGCAATATTCAACTAGACATATCAAATGTTGAAAACAATGACAATTTATTTAGTACGCCTTTGGTAATTAAAAATGGAATTATTTCTGTGCTTTTCATCCCTTTGATCGATTTAAAGGAATTATTTTCTTTTTGATCTACCAAAATCGGCATCAGAAGTGTCTTGACCTGCTTTAATTATTTTCTCACGCACAATTCTTGTTTTTGAAAATAACTTATGCAAACTATCTCCGTCTTCCCACCGTATTGATTTTTGTATAGCACTCAGGTCTTCAGAAAATCTACCAATCATTTCTAATACAGCTTCTCTGTTTGCCAAAATTACATCTCTCCACATAGTAGGATCTGAGGAAGCAATTCTTGTGAAATCTCTAAATCCACTCGCGCTATACTTCACAATATCTGATTTTGTAAAGTTTTCTAAATCAGCTGCTGTATGGACCATATTATAAGCAATTAGATGGGGTAAATGAGAAGTCACTGCCATTACTTTGTCATGTCTAGAAGGAGTCATAATTTCTACTTTGCTTCCCAATTTTTTCCAAAAAGTTTTTACTTTATTTATGTCTCTGTTTTTATTGCCTTTTAAAGGTGTAATTATGCACCATCTTTCTTCGAATAGTTCAGCAAAGCCAGCTTTTGGCCCGCTTTTTTCAGTACCTGCAATAGGATGAGCAGGTACAAAATTTATCTTTTTTTTAATTAAATTCTCGACTTCTGAAATAGAGGTCTCTTTCGCAGATCCGACATCTGTTACAATGGCATCTTTTGTAAGATGTGGTGATATCTTTTTAAAAATACTTTTGTAACTACTTAAGTGAGTACAAATAATAATCAAATCTGAATTCTTTACACAGTCAGATATATTATTTTTTATTTCACTTGTTAATTTAAGTTTTTTCGCGATAGCTCTTGTTTTTAAAGACCTAGAGTAACCAGAGGTAATTTCTGCAAGTTTTTTCTTTTTTATAGCCAAGGCAATAGATGAACCTATTAAACCCAAGCCAATTATACTAATTTTTTTAAATGGTCTCTTCTTATTTGGCATTATAAAACTCTTTCATAGCTTTAAGGACTTTTCTATTTTCTGTAGATTTACCAATAGATAACCTAATGCAATCTGGAAGATTATACTTATCCATTAACCTTACAATAATTGATTTTGACAATAAATATTGATTAAGTTTTTTTATAGATTTGCCTACATTAATGAGTAGAAAATTTGCTCTGCTATCATAAACATGTACTGGCAATCTACTTAGTTCACTATTCATTTTTTTCAGCCAAAATTTGTTATGGTTTATTGCATTTTTTTCATATTTTTTATCTTTTAATGCCTCAATGCCAGCAATTTGGGCAATTTGATTTACATTAAATGGCCCTCTCACTTTATTCATTAATTTTATTATATCTGTATGAGCGTAGCACCAACCCAATCTTAAGGACGCCAGACCATAAATTTTTGAGAAAGTTCTAGTGACAATGATATTTTTATATTTTTTTGCAAAATTAATGCCATTAGAATAATTTTTATCAGTTACATATTCTGCATAGGCAGAATCAATAATTATAAATATCTTCTTTGGGACGCGTGAAATAAGCAATCTTAATTCTTCTTTGGATAGATAAAATCCTGTTGGATTATTGGGCTGCGCAATAAATATAATTTTAGTTTTTTTTGTGATTTTATTTAAAATACTTTTTATATCAAAACGTAAATTCTTTGTTGACGAACGTTTAACAACGCCCCCACTGATTTTAGAGTAAATTTCAAACATTAAAAAACTGTGTTTAGGAATAATAACTTCGTCTCCTTTATTTAGAAAAAGTTGACAAGCCAGGCCTAGTATCTCGTCTGATCCATTTCCAACGAAGAGGTTGTTGATATTTAATTTGGTTTTTTTTGATAAGGCATTTTTTAATTCCAGACTATTTCCGTCAGGATATTTGTGAGTTTTTGACTTGGCCATTGATATCGCCTTTTGTACTCGCAAGCTTGGACCAAATGGCGATTCATTAGAGGACACCTTAATAACTTGCTTTTTGCCAGGAATTGATGAAATGCCTCCTTCGTAAAGCTTTATATTTTTGAGTTTTTTCATATTTCAATTGGCTATAAATAGGTGAATATCGCTAAATTTGAAAGAAAATCTTTGAAATAAATTAATCTTCTAATTTGACAATATCCTATTGAATATATAATACATGAATTGCGCCGATTTGAGCACAGCTTGCGGGCGCAATAAAAATGCAGCTAAAGAGGTAGTTGAAACCGCCAAACTTAGTTGTTAGGCGGTTTTTTTTTGGAAAAATTATGAGTGAAAATAAAATTGTTACTTTAGCAGAAGATGAACCATTAAATTTAGATGGTGGTGGTAGTTTATCTAAATTTAAAACTGCATATACCACATATGGCAAACTTAACGATAAAAAAAATAATTCAATCTTAGTTTGTCATGCATTGACTGGTGATCAATATGTTGCAAGTGATCATCCCATTACAAAAAAAAATGGCTGGTGGTCCATGGTTGTAGGGCCCAATAAACCAATTGATACGAACAAGTTCTTCGTCATTTGCCCGAATGTTATTGGTGGGTGCATGGGATCAACGGGTCCAAAAGAAATAAATCCTGAAAACGGTAAAGAATTCGCGACTGATTTTCCTGTAATTACAATTGCAGATATGGTCAGAGCCCAAAAATTATTAATTGATTATTTGGGAATTGAAAAAATATTCTGTGTTACTGGTGGATCGATGGGGGGCATGTTGGTACTCGAATGGCTTTCAAAGTTTCCTGAAATGGTACATTCAGCGGTTCCTATTGCAACTGCAACAAACCATTCGGCTCAAAATATTGCATTAAATGAACTTGCAAGACAGTCCATAATGGCTGATCCAAATTGGCAATCGGGGAATTACTATCATTCTGATAAAAAACCCTTGAAAGGGCTTTCAGTAGCTAGAATGGCAGCACATATTTCATATCTATCTAAAGAAGCTCTACAAAGTAAGTTTGGAAGAAATCTCCAAGATAAAAATAGCTTGGATTATTCTTTTGATGCCGATTTTCAAATTGAAAGTTACTTAAGACATCAAGGATTTACTTTTGTTGATCGCTTTGATGCGAATAGCTATCTATATATCACTAGGGCAATGGATTATTTTGATGTTTCCTCAGCAAATAATGGCTCCTTAATAGAGGCCTTTAAAGAAACGCAATCTAAAATTCTTTGTGTGTCATTCACCAGTGATTGGCTATACCCAACATCTGAAAACAAAAAAATTGTAAAAGTTTTCAATTCTCTCGGGCTTAATGTCAGTTTTATTGAAATTGAAACTGAAAACGGTCATGATTCATTCCTATTGGATGAACCAAAGTTTTTTGAGGCAATAAAAGGATTCATTAATTCAACATTTGAAAATTTATGAGCTTAATAAATGAGAACAAAGATTTTGGGGTAATTGCTGAGCTAATTCCTAACAATGCTTCTGTTATTGATGTCGGGTGCAATGATGGGTCTTTGTTGGAGTATTTGAGAGAGTATAAAAATATTGATGGTCGCGGGATGGAAATCGATCAAAAAAAGGTTCAGCTTTGTTTAGCCAAAGGCATTTCAGTAATTGAAGGAGATGCAGATACTGATTTGTATGATTATCCAGATAAGTTATTTGATTATTCAATACTTACTTATACTTTACAAGCTACAAAAAGTCCTAAAACAGTAATGCAGCAATTGGTGAGAATTTCTAAAAAAGCAATTATATCCTTTCCAAATTTTGGCCACTGGAAAATTGGCACTAGTTTATTGTTGAATAAAAAAATGCCAGTAAGCAAGAAACTAAGTTATTCATGGCATGAAACTCCAAATCTACATTTTTGTACGATCAATGATTTTATTGATTTATGTGAGGAGTTAGAAATTAAAATTGAGAAGAAAGGGGATCTTTCTAATAAAAAACTTTCCAATTTTAGTGGAAAAAATTTTCTTGATAGCTACTTTAATGAAGTCGGACTTTTTTTAGTTTCAAAGGATCAAATATGACTGAAATACTAATTGTTAAATGCTTAAGCGATAATTATGCTTATATATACTCAAATAAAATTGGGGATGCATTTGTTGTTGATCCTTCTGAAGCAGATCCTGTAATTGATGTTCTAAATAAACACAAACTAAATTTAAAATTCATACTAAATACTCATCATCATTTTGATCATGTAGGAGGAAATTTTGAGCTTAAAGAAAAGTATGGATGCAAAATAGTTGGGAGCAAAAAAGATTTTGAGAGAATACCAGGAATTGATATACAAGTTTCAGAGGGTGATATTTGGAATTTTGATGAACACGATGCTCAGATAATTGAAATACCTGGGCATACTACGGGCCACATCGCTTTTTATTTTGAATCCCTAAAACTTGTTTTTACAGGTGACACACTATTTTCACTTGGATGCGGTAGACTTTTTGAAGGTTCGCCAGAAATGATGTGGAAATCTCTTACAAAATTAAGGGAACTACCTGATGAAACAAAAATTTACTGTGGCCATGAATACACTTTAAGTAATGGAAATTTTATAAGCTCTATTTACCCGTCGGATGAAATAGAGTCAAAAATAGACCGTCTGAAAAGACTAGATAAACAAAACATACCATCTATTCCATCAACAATTGGGGATGAAAAGAGATTAAATATTTTCTTGAAAGCAGACGATGAAAATTTGATCAACTCACTGGGGCTTACGGGTAAAAGTCCAGAAGAAGTATTCGGTCATATAAGAAATCTCAAAGATTCCTTTTAAGTAAAATATTGTCCACCGTTTGCAGATATCGTAGAACCTGTTATAAAGCCGGCTTCATCACTAGCAAGGAATGTAACTATTCGTGAAACCTCATCAACTGTTCCAAGCCTTCCTACAGGAATTTTTCCAATTAAACTTTTCATAAAATCCTCGGAGGCATCCGCTAGAATTTCAGTATCGATATAACCAGGTGCAATAGCGTTAACTGTAATATTCTTTCTAGCAGTTTCTTGCGCTAAGGCTTTGGTAAAACCTAGTAAACCAGCTTTTGCCGCACTGTAATTTATTAGACCCATCTCACCTTTTTGACCGTTAATAGAAGAAATGCTAATTATTCTTCCAAAAGATTTTTCTCGCATGCCTTCAAGTACACATCTTGTCATATAAAAAACTGAGTCTAGGTCAGTTCTTATTACATCATCCCATTGTTCAACTGACATTTTATGAGCCATTGAAGCTTTGGAAATACCGGCATTATTCACTAAGATGTCAACAGTACCCAGCTTGTCAGCAACTTGCTTTACGCCCGCTTCACATGCAGTTGCATCAGCAACATTCCATTGAAATACCTCAATACCATTTTCGGATGAAAACTTATTAGCCGCATCTGAATTAGAACTATAAGTTGCAGCAACATTGCACCCCTCTTTTTTCAAAGCAAGAGATATTGCAGAACCTATTCCTCTTGTTCCACCAGTTACTAACGCTACTTTAGACATAATTTTCTCCTATCGTTCGACGCACAAAGCGACACCCATGCCTCCACCAATGCATAATGTGGCAAGTCCTTTTTTAGCGTCCTGTCTTTTCATTTGATTTAACAATGTTACAAGAATTCTAGCTCCCGACGCGCCAATTGGATGCCCAATAGCAATCGCTCCCCCGTTAACATTAACTTTTGAAACATCCCATCCCATTTCTTTATTTACTGCACAAGATTGAGCGGCAAATGCTTCATTTGATTCAATTAAATCTAAATCAGAAACATCCCACCCTGCTTTATCGAGAGCTTTTCTGCTTGCAGGTATAGGTCCTGTACCCATCACAGATGGATCAACCCCAGCACTTGACCAGGATACAATTCTTGCCATAGGCTCTAAGTTTCTTTTTTTCATTCCATCCAAGGACATTACTGCTAAAGCAGCTGCGCCATCGTTTATACCACTTGCATTTGCTGCTGTAACTGTTCCCTCTTTAGCAAATGCAGGTCTTAAAGATGAGATTTTTTCTAATTGAACATTGTCTTTAATATATTCATCACTATCAAAAACTACTGTCTCTTTTCTTGAAGGGACTTCAACTGGAACAATTTCGTCCTTAAATACTCCATCTGCTTTAGCCTTACTTGCTTTCTGTTGTGAGTTAAAAGCAAATTCATCTTGTTGATCTCTAGTAATTTGCCATTGTTGTGCAACATTTTCAGCAGTTGTTCCCATGTGATATCCATTAAAAGCATCCCACAAACCATCTTTGATCATTGAGTCAATCATCTTATCATCACCCATTTTGGTACCATTTCTTAGGTGCATACAGTGCGGGGATTGACTCATACTTTCTTGTCCACCAGCAATAATAATATTTGCATCGCCATTCATTATAGATTGGTAGGCCAAAGCAACACTTCGTAAGCCAGATCCACAAACTTGATTCACTAGCCATGCTGGGGTTTCTTTATTTAAACCAGCATTTATTGATGCTTGTCTAGCAGGGTTCTGACCGGTGGCTGCAGTAAGTACTTGTCCAAGTATCACCTCATCTACATCACCAACTTCAATGTCTGATCTATTAAGCGTTTCTTTTATAACTATTGTGCCTAAATCGTGTGCTGGCATACCCGATAAAGATCCATTAAAAGAACCAACGGCTGTTCTAACGGCAGATGTAATAAATACTTCATTCATAACTTTTCCTTTTTATTCCCCAATTATTGGCAATTTTTGCGCTCTGGAGGCATCAAGATAACTTGCGGAGTGAATTTTGCAACTATTATTTAGGCTGATAACGAGAGGATTTGCAGTTGGTATTTCTAAACTTGTTATGTCTTCATCAGACACATCAAACAAGTACTTACATAGAGCTCTTAAGCTGTTTCCATGTGCTGAAATAATAGTGGTATTTTTTAGTACTAAAGGTTCTATAGAATTTTCCCAGTAAGGAATTACTCTTGCATACGTATCTTCTAAACATTCCGTTAGGGGTAAATTATTTATTCCTTTATATAAATCGTCTTTGTTAGGATTCATTTCACTATCAATTGGTAGCGCAGGTGGTGGCGTACTATAGCCTCTCCTCCATTTTAAAAACTGATCTTCACCATATTTTTTTTTAACTTCATCTTTGTTTAATCCTTGCAGTGCTCCATAGTGTCTTTCATTTAATTCCCAAGCAGTTTCTGTATGAAGATTATATACATTTAATTCCTCAAGAATTATTTGAAGCGTATTTTGTGCCCTTTTTAGAAATGATGTAAATGCAAATGTAGGAACTATTTCAGCTTCTTTGAGTAACAATGCTGACTTTAATGCCTCCTTTTTTCCTAAATCGTCTAATTCTACATCAACCCATCCAGTAAAAATATTTTTTACGTTCCAAACACTTTTACCGTGTCTGATTAATATCAGTGTATTAGACATTTATTTGTTTACTTGATTAACTGTATTATTATTTAAAAGATAATCGACCATTTGCTCTGCGATTTGTACAGCAACTTTTTCTTGCGCCTCTGCAGTACTAGCGCCGATGTGAGGCGTCATTACAACTTTTTTCATACCAGAGAATATACTATCAGTTTGTGGCTCTTCCTCGTAAACATCACAGCCGTATCCTCCTAAACTATTTTTATCAATTGCATTCTTAACATCATTTTCATTTACAATTCCACCTCTCGCACAATTAACAATAATTGCTGTTTTTTTAATTTTTTTTAGAGTGTCTTTATTAATCATATATTTTGATTTGTCTGATAGTTTATTATGAAAAGTTATAATATCTGAGTGTAACAAAATTTCTTCAAAAGATACTTTTTCAACTTTATATTTTTTTTCTTCTGTATCACTTAATGAAGCACTATGAACAAGGACATTCATTCCATATGCGTGTGATATTTCAGAAATTTTTTTTCCTATATTCCCATATCCTACGATGCCAATAGTTTTGCCTAACATTTCTGATCCAATAAAATTCTTTTTCTCCCATTTTTTACTGTGCATTGACTCATTTGCCTCTGTAATTTTTCTCATTAATGCATGTATAATAGAAAACGTAAGTTCAGCAGTTGCTTGAACATTTCCAAGAGGAGTGTTCATGACTACGATGTTATTTTTGGTAGCTGAGTCGAGGTCAACATTGTCAACCCCTACGCCAGGCCTGCCAATAACCTTCAGATTTTTAGCACTGCTTATTATTTTATCAGTTACGGTGACTGCTGATCTAATTACTAACCCGGCATACTCTACGATTTCTCTAGAAAGCTCGTCTTCACTAAGTCCAGTTTTCTGAACATATTCAATGTTATTATCGTCAAATACTTTAAAAACAGCTTCAGAAACATTATCAGCAATTAGTACTTTATTCACTTTTTAAAGGCTTCTTTAGTTGTTAAGTAAGCCCAATCAATCCAAGGTAGAACAAGCTCAACATTTTTATTTTCAACTGTTGAGCCACCCCATATTCTAATTCCCGGTGGTGCCGTTTTATAGGAGTTTAGATCATATCCTGCTTCATTGCTTTCAAGCAATGAACAAACTTCCTTCATAAAATTTACTTTGTCTTCGTCATTAAGAGATTTAAACCACTCATCCTTTGGAAGTATACAAATTGAAGTACAAGATCTGGTCTCTGGATCTTTAGCAAGAAATTCGAAATTATCATGCTTATCAATCCAATTATTAACTAATTTTAAATTTGTTTCAGATATATCAATTAATTTATTTAAACCACCTGACTCTATGCCCCAGTTAAGAGAATTTAATACATCTTCCACACTGATCATAGATGGGGTATTTATTGTTACTCCAGAAAATATTCCTGAAATTAATTTTTGGTTATTTGCTAGGCGAAAAATTTTTGGGATGGGCCATGGTGGGGTGAAAGTTTCAAGCCTTTCAACTGCTCGAGGCGATAAAATCAACATACCATGGGCAGCTTCGCTTCCTAAAACTTTTTGCCATGAGTAAGTAACCACATCTAATTTATGCCAATCCATGTGCATTGAAAATACTGCAGATGTGGCATCACATATTGTTAATCCTTTTCTTTGATCACTTATCCAATCAGTATTTTTTATTCTTACTCCTGCGGTAGTACCATTCCATGTAAAAACAATGTCGTTGTCAGGATTGCTATCAGAAAAATCAGGAAGTTCCCCATATTCGGCTTTAATTAACTTTTTATCTTTTAGAGGCAGCTGTTCTCCTGCGTCTATATTCCAGTCATGACCAAAATTTTCCCATGAATAAACTTCAACTCCTCTTTGACCAAGCATACACCACATAGCCATTTCAACAGCGCCAGTATCAGATGCAGGAACAATACCAATTAAGTAGTCATCAGGGATTTCCAACAGTTGTCTTGATTTATCAATTACCTCTTGAAGTTTTTTAACAGCTGCTCCAGATCTGTGAGACCTTGAAAGAGCTGCATTTTTTAAATTATCAAACGACCATCCTGGAGGTTTGGCGCAGGGACCAGATGAAAAATAAGGATAATGAGGCTTCTGAGCAGGCTTTTCCATTAAATTAAATATCCATAAGCAAATTAACCAAGCCATCAGCTGGCTTCGGATCAAAGTAAGTTGACTTTTTAGGGACAATCTTACCTTTGTCTGCGATGGACATTATCTTTTTCATCGGTAAAGGGCAAATAAAAAATCCTATATCTGCCACACCTTTATCCACTTCATTCGCTAACTTTTTATGATCAAATTTGCCAGGAATATTCGACAAATTTACTAAAGAACAATTACATTGTTTTTTAATGATACTATTTATCATTATTTTCTCAACTATGTCAGTGTCAGTTTCATATTTAGTATAGAGTTTTTTGTTTGATGTGAGTGAAACGTTGTACCAAGTTTTATTTAAATATACCATCACGCTGCCTGGGTCACACGGATTTTTAAATTTTAATTTTTTTTCTAGCTTAAACTTTTTCTGTAAGGCCTGAATTATTTTTTGTTGGTTAAAATTTTTAAATTTAGCTAGTCGATGAAAGCTCAATATATTGACAGAATGCTCATCAAATATTGCCGCAAGAAGGTTTATTTTTTCTTTTTTATTTTTATTAAGATTTTTCTTTTTATTTAAATTTTCAATGGCGGAGTACCTGTGATGCCCATCAGCAATATAAAATTTTTGAATTTTTGATAATTTCTTTCTCAAAGATTGAATTTCATTTTTTTCACTTACTTTCCAAAGAGATCTAGTTGTACCGCCTGGCGACTTAAATTTATAAAGAGGTTTTTTTCTTTCGTATTTTTTAAAATCAATGGGTCTACTATTTTGATTTTTATAGGATAAATAAACTGGACCTATTTGCATTTTTGTATGTTCAATTGTTTCCATAATAGAATTCGATCGTGCTTTGAATATTGCTTCATGTTTCAGGATTTTGTTATTCCCTTCCTCGAACTCTATTGATGCAACTATACCAAACTGCTTCTTATTATATTTATCTAAACAATATACATAAAAACATTCTTCCTTCTCCTGAAAAATAATATTATTCTTTATCATAGACTCTAAGTGCTCGTATGCGTGCTTTTTAGAATTTTTTTTGGTAATGTTAGGGTAAAATGCTTTTGGGCTTACTACATTTAAGAAATTATATTCTGACTCTTTTAAAATTTTATTTAGCTGTTTGTTCGTTAAATTATCAAAAGTTGGCAATACCACTTCCTCTACTCTTTTCTGTAAAGGCCTAAAGGCTTTGAATGGTTTTATTGATAAGGTCATATTTGTTTATTTGATAAAACGTTGATTAAGTAAGGTATTTACAAGTATATTTTATGCATAAATCTCCCAGATTTTAAGTTTTTTTATCTGAAATTATGGCTATTGACATAAGAAAAGTGACGTTTATATTCAGGCCACTTTTAATATCAAATAGTAATTTCTATTATGTTTGCGATTATTTCAACTGGCGGAAAGCAGTATAAAGTTAGCGAAAACACTATGTTGAGTGTGAGCAAAATTGATGGCAAAGATGGTGATAAGATCACTATCGATGATGTCCTTTTCGCTTGTGATAAAGAACAATTTGCTGTGGGGTCTCCACAAATCAGTGGCGCGAAAGTTAATGCTGAAATTGTTAAACAAGACAGAGATAGAAAAATCTTAGTGTTTAAGAAGAAAAGAAGAAAAAACTATCGAAGGCTTAATGGTCACAGACAGGATATAACTTTTTTAAAAATTAATTCACTTGATATACCTGGATTAACTTCAAAAAAAGCTGTAAAGAAAGCAAGTGATACCAAGTTAGAAACTGAAAAGAAAACAGTTACAAAAAAGAAAACTACAGTTAAAAAGAAAACTGTGAAAAAAAAGGATAGCTAATAATGGCAACTAAAAAAGCCGGCGGCTCATCGAGAAACGGAAGAGATTCAGCTGGAAGAAGGTTAGGTATAAAAAAATACAGTGGTCAAACTGTAATACCTGGTAACATTATAGCCAGACAAAGGGGTACTAAATGGCACCCAGGTGATAATGTAGGCCTTGGAAAAGATCATACAATTTTTTCACTTGTTGATGGCTTTGTAAAGTTTGGTAAGAAAAAAAATGGAAAAACATTTATTTCTGTTGTTCCGAAACAGTAAATCTAAATCTTTTTTCTAAAAATATTCCCTTAAAATGAAGTTTATTGATGAAGCTAAAATCTTTGTAAAAAGTGGTGATGGTGGTGATGGCTGCTTGAGCTTCAGAAGAGAAAAATATATTGAATTTGGTGGACCCGATGGTGGTAACGGTGGAAAAGGTGGAGATATTATTCTAGAAGGAACAAAATCTTTAAACACACTTGTAGACTTTCGATTTCAAAAACACTTTAAAGCACAAAAAGGTAGAGGTGGAGCTGGCAGGAATAGAACAGGCGCATCAGGTAAAGATTTAATTTTAAAGATTCCTGTTGGAACTGAAGTATTATTAAATGAAGAAATAATTGCTGATATAATTAATGATGAAAAAGTAACTCTTTTCCCTGGAGGAAAAGGAGGGTTAGGAAATATTAATTTTAAATCATCAACTAATCGAGCGCCGCGCAAGATAACACATGGGGAAAAAGGCCATGAAGCTGAAATTATATTAAGGTTAAAAATTCTTGCTGATGCCGGGCTTGTGGGATTTCCGAATGCAGGAAAATCAAGTCTTTTGAGAAAGATATCTGCTGCTAAACCCAAAGTGGCTGACTATCCTTTTACAACTCTCGATCCAAAGCTAGGAGTTGTAAGAAAAGACGACCAAGAACTCGTAGTGGCAGATATACCTGGCTTAATTGAAGATGCTCACAAAGGCGATGGTTTGGGATTTAAGTTTTTAAAACATATTGAGAGATGCCATTCAATTATTCATGTAATTGATATAACTGACGAAGATGTTAAAAAATCTTATAATACAATTACCAGTGAGTTAAATAATTATGATGGTAGTATAACAAAGAAAAATAAAATAGTTGTATTAAATAAATGTGATCTGATTGATAAAGAAGAAATAAAAATTAAAAAGAATATCCTTGAAAAGGAAACACAGTTACAAATATACACAGTTTCAACTATTACGGGTGAAGGAATAAATAATTTAATAAATCATATTTTAATTATTAAAAATTAAATGAAATTAGAACAAACAAATAGAATTATTATCAAAATTGGATCTGCGCTTCTATTCAATGAAACTTCGGGAAGTCTTAATAAAGAATGGCTTAATAGTCTTGCTGAAGATGTTAAATATTTAATAGAAAATGACAAAGAGGTTATAATTGTTTCTTCTGGAGCAATTGCGATGGGTGCAAAAGATTTAGATCTTGATATGAAAAATATGAAGATGGATATGAATCAAGCTGTATCTGCTGTAGGCCAAATACATTTGATGGGCTCATTTAAGAGTGCCTTTGAAAAAAGTGAAATTAAAATTTCCCAAATTCTTCTTACCTTAGATGATACCGAGCAGAGAAGAAGATCAATAAATGCTAGAAGAACAATAGATACATTATTAAAATTGGGTATTGTTCCAGTCGTTAATGAAAATGATACGATTGCGACAAGTGAAATAAGATATGGGGACAATGATAGACTTGCATCAAGAGTGGCTCAAATAACAAGTGCAGATTGTCTTATCTTATTATCTAATATTAATGGCCTTTATTCTGCTGATCCTGGTACTGATGAGGATGTAAAATTGATAAACAAGGTAAGTGAAATTGATAAAGATATTGAAAAAATGATTGGGCAATCAATTTCGGATTACGGAAAAGGTGGAATGAAGACAAAAATTCAAGCCGCAAAGACAGCCATGCTATCAGGCTGTCACTTAGCAATTACTAATGGTTCAATAATGAGACCTGTGAAGTCCTTATTTGAGGGACGTCCATGTACATGGTTTGAACCAACTAAGACCCCTTTGGCAGCACGCAAGCAATGGATCGCGGGAACAATGAAGCCCGTAGGTAAAATAATAATTGATGATGGAGCTGTTGATGCACTTAAAAAAGGAAGCAGTCTCTTACCAGCTGGTGTAAAGTCAGTAGAGGGAAACTTTGAGAGAGGAGATGTAATTGAAGTATTGTCGTCGGACCAAAATAAAATAGGTATAGGATTAGCAGGTTACGCTGCAGAAGAAAGTATTAAAATTATGGGACACAAAAGTGATGAAATAGCTAACATTCTAAGTTACTCTTACAGAGAAGAAATGATACATAAGGACGATTTAGTTTTGATATGAGCATTGAATTAGAATTAGA
Source organism: uncultured Pelagibacteraceae bacterium (assembly GCA_902547315.1). GTDB lineage: Bacteria > Pseudomonadota > Alphaproteobacteria > Pelagibacterales > AG-422-B15 > CACNXQ01. Next base: position 38,433 of record CACCND010000002.1, read on the forward strand.
AAAGATGGGCGAAAACAGTGTTAGGGCCTCAAAAGACATTAGATCTTTGAACGAAAGAGATAAAAATAATATTTTAAAATCAATAATAGTAAGTTTAGAAAAAAATAAAAAAAATATTCTAGATGCTAATTCATTAGATATTAGTAACTCTGAAAATAGTCTTTCAAAAGCAATGGTTGATCGACTTATGCTAGATGACGAACGATTTGATGGAATATTGTCGTCAATTGAAAATGTAATTTCTTTAGAAGACCCAGTTGGAAACAAACTTTATTCTAATAAACGGCCAAATGGAATGTTAGTTGAAAGAGTGTCTGTTCCTCTTGGTGTTATTGGAATTATTTATGAAAGTAGACCAAACGTTACAGTTGATGCGACAGTTTTATGTCTAAAAGCTGGCAATAGCGTAATACTAAGAGGAGGATCTGAGTGTTTTAATACTAACTCAGAAATGGTAAAATCTATACAAGGGGCTTTAAAGGAAAATTCTGTTAGCGAACATATTGTTCAATATGTGAGCACCACAGATAGAGCGGCAGTAGATTACATGCTTGCTAAAATGGGAAAATATATTGATGTTGTAGTACCTAGAGGCGGGAAAGGTTTAGTAAAAAAAGTTCAAGACACCGCAAAAATACCTGTTATTGGACATCTTGATGGAATATGTCATTTATACGTTGATGAAACATCAGATACAGAAATAGCAAGCAAAATCATAGAAAATGCAAAACTGAGAAGAACTGGAATTTGTGGTGCAGCTGAAACTATATTAATTGATGAAAACTGTGTCGATACTCATTTACCAAGAATTATTACTGATTTAATTAATGGGGGCTGTGAAGTAAGAGGAGATAATGTATGTATGAAAATCTCAGACAAAGTTCAAAAAGCATCCGAAGAAGATTGGGGTACAGAATATTTAGATGCAATAATATCTATAAAGACTGTTAAAGGGGTAGATGAAGCAATAGAACATATTGCTACATATGGATCAGGTCATACAGAGAGTATTATTTCTGAAGATAAAAAGAAAGTTGAAAAGTTTTTAAATACCGTAGGTAGTGCAATTGTTATGCATAACACCTCAACCCAATTTGCAGATGGAGGCGAATTTGGTTTAGGTGCTGAAATAGGAATTGCTACTGGCAAATTGCACGCCAGAGGGCCAGTTGGATTAGAGGGGCTGACAACTTATAAATATATAGTGAGAGGAAATGGACAGGTTAGACCGTAAATGAAAATTGGCATTTTAGGAAGTTCATTTAATCCAGCACATTTAGGACATTTAAAATTATCAGATAAAGCAATTCAAATTTTTGATCTTGATGAAGTCTGGTGGATGATCACAAAGCAAAATCCATTGAAGGAAAAAGATGATTATATGTCATTTGAAGACAGAAATAATCAAGCAAAAAAACTAATAGGCAATAACAATATTAAACTGAAATTTTTTGAAGATATTACTAACTCAAATTATTTAATTGATAATTTGAAACATATCAAATCTAGCTTTACCGAGGATGAGTTCATATTTTTAATGGGTAGTGACTCTTTTGAAGAAATGGATAAATGGAAAAATTATTTAGATATTTTTAATCAAATGCCTATTGCTGTGTTTAATCGTAATGAAAAATTATATAATCCACTAACTTCCATAGTTGCGGAAAAATTTAAAAACAACCAAGTAAAATTATCTGATGCAAAGTTGATATTTACCAAATCACCTGCTTGGATATTTATTCGTGACTTCGATGTAAGTGAGTCATCAACTGCCATTAGAAATAATAAATGACGCAAATACTAAAAAAAATATTAAGTGATTTAGAGGATAATAAGGCTCTGGATATAGTCTCAATTGATATATCTAAAAAAACTTCACTAGCTGACCACCTAGTATTTGCAACCGGAACATCAAATAGACATATAAACGCGATTTCCCAATCAGTTCATAAAATGCTTAAAAGTCTAAATATTGCACTGCCATCAATTGAAGGAAATCAAGACAGTGGCTGGATAGTAATTGATAGTGGTGACGTTATTATACATTTATTCAAAGATGAAATTAGAAAATTTTATAACTTAGAAAATATGTGGTCCGCAGAAATTGAATAATTGATCCTTAAATGAAAATTGAAATTCTACATTTTGATAAATTTAAATTTGATCATGAAGAACAACTTCATGATATTTATATAAAACGTATTTCACAGTTTAGAAATATTATAACTGATATAAAAACAGTAAAAATTAATAATAAAGGAATTGAAAATAGAATTGTTAAAAAGAAGGTCAATGAGTGTTTTGTAAGCCTTGATGAGAAAGGTGAACATTTTTCAACTGAAGATTTAAAAGTATTCTTATTTAATAATAATTTCAAAAACTTGAAATTTATTGTTGGCAGTACTGATGGTATTCAGAAAGGTATACTAGAAAAAAGTAATAAGGTTATTTCCTTGAGTAAAATGACATTAACGCACTCATTTGCACTAATAATTTTATTAGAACAAATATATAGATCTGCTACTATTGTATCTAATCATCCATATCATAGAGTTTAAAAATGAAAATTTTTTTTATTACACTATCGTTTGTTATATCACTTTTTAGCTTTAATTATATTTCTGCAAATAACCAAGATCTTTACAAAAAATTGGATGTCTTTGGGGATGTCTTTGACATTATAAAAAATAATTATGTCGAGGATATAGATGACGAGAAGGTAATTGAATACGCAATTAACGGTATGCTTCAATCATTGGATCCATTTTCAAGCTATATGGATTCAGAAATTTATACTGATATGCAAGAAGAAACTAAAGGCGAATTTGGGGGACTTGGAATTGAGGTAACAATGGAAAACGGGTATGTAAAAGTAATTTCCCCAATTGATGACACTCCGGCTGCGAGAGCAGGGATGCGCCCTGGTGATTATATTACACATATTGATGATATTGACGTGCTTGGATTAACGTTAAGTGAAGCTGTTGAACTTTTACGAGGGCCTGTAGGTAAATCATTAACAATAAAAGTGGTTAGAATCGGAGAGGAAGACCCCATAAGTGTGACTTTAAAAAGGGCGGTTATAACTGTACAAGCAGTTAAATTTAAGGCTGAGGGTAACATTGGATACATAAGATTAATATCATTCAGCGAACAAGCCGATAAAGGCATTAGAAATGCTGTAAAAGAATTATCAAACAGTATCGGAAAAAATAATGTTGAAGGCTACATAATTGATTTAAGGAATAATCCTGGTGGTTTATTGGATCAATCGGCAAAAGTTACAAATAACTTCCTTAAATCTGGTGAAATTGTATCAATAAAGGGAAGAGATAAAAATGATATATCAAAATTTACAGCGTCAGGTGGGGACATTGCTAACGATAAGCCAATTATTGTTCTTATAAATCAGGGATCCGCATCAGCCTCTGAAATTGTTGCGGGTGCGCTTCAAGATCATAAACGTGCAATTATTCTTGGAGAACAATCATATGGAAAGGGGTCAGTTCAAACGATTTTTCCATTAAAAGACTATAGTGCCATCAGAATGACAACAGCGCTTTATTATACACCCTCTGGTGACTCTATCCATAGAGTTGGAATAACTCCAGATATTGAAGTTGAATATATTTATGATGAGGACGAAGAAACCGATAATCAATTAAATTATGCTCTAGATCTTTTTGATAAAGAAAAGATGGTTGAATAAAATTAATATTTTCAGCAACAGAACAGAATGGATCAAAAACCAAGATATAGAAGAGGAGTTGGAATGATTATTCTCAACTCTAAGAAGCAAATTTTTATTGGACAGAGATTTGATAAAGATAAATCAGCTTGGCAGATGCCACAAGGTGGAATTGATAAAGGGGAAAGCCCTGCAAAAGCTGTTATACGAGAAATGAAGGAGGAAACTGGAATTAAAAAAAATTATAAAATTATATATGAATGTAAAACTTGGTATTTTTATAAACTTCCTTCTTATTTAAGAAAAAAACTTTGGAAAGGTAGATTTATTGGTCAAAAACAAAAATGGTTTATAATAAGTTTTACTGGAAACGATGAAGATATAAATATTAAAACAAAAAAACCGGAATTTAAGAAATGGGAATGGTCTACACAAAATAATATACTTAAAAAAATTGTTCCCTTTAAAAGAAGACTTTATACAAGCATATTTAAAGAGATTAATAATATTGATGGTTAATTTAAAAGAAGTTTTAAACTATCAATTTTTTTCTGAATTTTCATTTTTTGAGCTTCATCAGCGGCATCAAGAGCTGAAGAATAATTCTTAATTTTATCATTAATAAAATCATTATTCAGGGCAGCTTCTTCATCCAAACCTACGGCTATAACAAGTAGCTCGTTGTTAGAGAATTTAGTAAAGCCCTCTTCAACAAATAATGATTGTGTTTGATCTGAATTAATTACTTTTATGATTCCTGGCCTAAGAGAGGTAATAATATTTGAGTGATTTGGAAGTACTCCAAGATCACCTTCCGCACCAGGCAAGACAACCATTTGAGCATCACCCTCAAGGTATATTTTTTCAGGGGTTACTAATTTATAGTTAAATTGATCAGACATTCAAGTTACGCAGCGGCTTCTTCAGCCATTTTTTCTGCTTTTTGAATAGCTTCTTCTATTGTACCAACCATATAAAAAGCTGCCTCAGGTAGATGATCATATTCACCCTTACAGATCGCATCAAATCCTTTGATCGTATCCTCCAATTCAACATATTTTCCGGGAGTTCCAGTAAAGACTTCGGCAACAAAGAATGGTTGAGACATAAATCTTTGAATCTTACGTGCTCTGGCCACTGTTAATTTATCTTCTTCAGATAACTCATCCATACCTAAAATTGCAATGATGTCTTGTAGAGATTTATAAGTCTGCAATACAGCTTGTACATTTCTTGCAACTCGATAATGTTCATCTCCGACAACACGAGGGTCTAATATCCTTGAAGTACTATCCAACGGATCAACAGCCGGATAGATGCCAAGCTCTGCAATCTGTCTTGAAAGCACGGTTGTTGCATCAAGGTGTGCAAACGAGGTTGCAGGAGCAGGATCGGTTAAATCATCAGCAGGAACATATATTGCCTGCACAGATGTGATTGAACCTTTATTTGTAGATGTAATTCTTTCCTGAAGTGATCCCATATCAGTTGCAAGAGTAGGTTGATAACCTACGGCAGATGGAATTCTACCAAGCAGGGCTGATACTTCTGAACCAGCTTGAGTAAATCTAAAAATATTATCTACAAAAAATAATACATCTTGGCCTTCCATATCTCTAAAATACTCAGCAACTGTCAAACCTGTTAAAGCTACACGAGCTCGTGCTCCTGGAGGTTCGTTCATTTGTCCATAAACTAATGCACATTTAGACTCTTTACCTTCTAAATCAATAACACCAGACTCAATCATTTCATGATAAAGGTCATTACCTTCTCTAGTTCTTTCTCCAACACCAGAAAATACTGAATAACCACCATGAGCTTTTGCAATGTTATTTATTAGTTCCATGATAATAACTGTTTTACCAACCCCTGCTCCTCCAAAGAGGCCAATTTTTCCTCCCCTAGAATAAGGCGCCAGTAAATCTACAACTTTAATACCCGTAACAAGAATTTCTGTTTCTGTAGCTTGATCAACAAATTCAGGGGCATCTCTATGAATTGACCATTTATCTGTAGATTTAATTTCACCCCTTTCATCAACAGGCTCGCCAACAACATTCATAATTCTACCCAAAGTCTCAGGGCCTACTGGAACCTGAATCTGATTACCGGTGTCAACAACATCGTCACCTCTAGTCATTCCATCAGTCGACTCCATAGCGATAGTTCTAACTGTGGACTCACCTAAATGCTGTGCGACCTCAAGGATCACAGTTTTATCACCAACTTTACATTCTAATGCCGCAAGAATTGGCGGCAAGTTTTCTTCAAAGCGTACATCAACTACAGCTCCGATAACTTGTGATATGGTACCTTTATTATTTGTTGTCATATTTACTCCTTAATTAAACTGCTTCTGCTCCAGAAATTATCTCAATAAGCTCTTTAGTAATAACAGCTTGTCTAGAACGGTTATAAAATAGTGTTAAATTATCAATCATATCAGACGCGTTTCTTGATGCATTATCCATAGCGCTCATTCTAGCACCTTGTTCGCTGGCTGCACTTTCTAGTAAAGCTTTAAATATTTGTATTGTAAAGTTCAGTGGGAGTAGTTCATCGAGTATTTCACTCTCACCAGGCTCAAATTCAAAAAAAGTATTGTCATTTTTCGTTGTATCTGACTCGTTTTCAGGAATATCAATTGGAACAATTTGTTGTTCAGTTGGAATCTGTGATATTACTGATTTAAACTTATTATAAAAGATAGAACATTTATCAAATTCTTCGTCAAAATACATTTTTATTATTTTGTCAGCTATATTTTTTGCATCCTGATAAGAAGCAGACTTAACAGATCTCATATCAACAACTTCGACTATTTTTTCTTCATGCTGTCTTTTAATAATGTCATAACCCTTTTTTCCGACACAAATAATTTTTACTTGTTTGCCTGATTCCTCGAGACTTGCTACTTTATCTCGGAGTGATTTAGTGACAATTGAATTAAATCCACCACATAGTCCTCTCTCAGATGTAAAGAGGATCAACATATGAATTGAGTCCTTATTATCTCCGGTTAATAAATTTCTTTCATTTGAAGTTGGAGAGTACCCAGACGATATAGATGATATAAGATCTTCCATGGTCTCAGAATAAGGACGACTTGACTCAGCAGATTCTTGGGCACGCCGTAATTTTGCAGCCGCAACCATTTTCATGGCTTTAGTTATTTTTTGAGTAGACTTAACGCTACCAATTCGTTTTTTTAGATCGTCTAAACTTGGCATTTACCTATTTTTTTTAAACTCTTCAATTATTGATGTTAATTTACTGGAAGTATCATCGTTCAAGTCTCCAGACGAATTGATAGACTCAATAATATCTGAATGAGATGATTTTATAAGTTCAAATAGATCTTTTTCGAAATCCCTTATCTGATTCAACTCCAGATCATCTAAGTAACCGTTCACACCAGTAAAAATTGAAACAACTTGCTCTGCAATTGTCATCGGTGAATACTGGTTTTGCTTTAATAGTTCGGTAAGTTTTGAGCCTCTATTTAATAGTTTCTGTGTCGAGGCATCTAGGTCTGAACCAAATTGGGCAAATGCCGCCATTTCACGGTACTGGGCCAGTTCAAGTTTTATCGAGCCTGCAACCTTCTTCATCGCCTTGGTTTGCGCTGCAGAACCAACTCGGGACACACTTAAACCTACATTAACTGCAGGTCTGATACCTTGGTTAAACAATTCAGTTTCTAGAAAAATTTGACCATCAGTGATTGAGATCACGTTTGTTGGTATAAATGCACTAACATCATTTGCTTGAGTTTCAATCACAGGCAAAGCTGTTAATGAACCACCTCCATTTTCATCATTCATCTTGGCTGCTCTCTCAAGTAATCTGCTGTGAAGATAAAATACATCTCCTGGAAATGCTTCACGTCCTGGCGGTCTTCTAAGAAGTAATGACATTTGTCTATAAGCTACTGCTTGTTTTGATAAATCATCATAAATTATTAAAGCATGCATTCCATTATCACGGAAATATTCACCCATTGAACAACCAGTATAAGGAGCAAGAAATTGTAGTGGAGCAGCGTCACTTGCTGTTGCTGCAACAACTGTAGTATATTCCATGGCACCAGCGTCTTCTAAGGCTTTCACTGTTTGAGCAATCGAAGATCTTTTTTGACCTATACCGACATAAATACAATAAAGTTTCTTAGTTTCATCGCCAGATTCATTAATAGATTTTTGATTTATGATAGTATCGATAGCGATTGCTGTTTTTCCAGTTTGTCTGTCACCAATAATTAATTCACGTTGCCCTCTGCCAATGGGAATCAAGCTGTCGATCGCTTTAAGACCTGTTTGCATTGGTTCGGACACTGATTTTCTTGGTATTATACCTGGCGCTTTAACTTCAATACGACTTCTATTCTGTGACTCTATGTTTCCTTTTCCATCTATAGGATTTCCAAGAGCATCTACAACTCTTCCTAGCAGCTCTTTACCTACCGGAACATCAACAATAGAATTTGTCCTTTTAACTGTATCACCTTCTTTAATATTTGCATCACTTCCAAATAGAACAACACCTACATTATCATCCTCCAGGTTAAGGGCCATTCCTCTTGTACCATCATCAAACATTACCATTTCACCGGCCTGAACATTATCAAGTCCATAAATTCTTGCGATACCATCTCCAATTGAAAGAACTTGACCAACTTCCGTAATTTCAGAGTCAGATCCAAAATTTTTAATTTCTTCTTTGAGTATTTTTGATATTTCTGATGGTTGTATGTCCATTAAGCGACCTCTTTCATTTTTTCTTTTAATGTTTGGAGTTGATTTTTAATACTGCTATCAATCATTTGACTACCAACTTGTATTTTAAGACCTCCTATTAAAGTCTCATCAACTATAGTGTTAATATTAAATTCTGAACTAAACTTATCTTTGAGTTTGTCCTTAATTTGTTTTAATTCTTCTTCTTTCAGAACTTTAGCTGAAGTAATTGTTGCTGACATCTCACCCTTAAGTCCTGACATTAATTTCTCAAATGAATTAATTATATCCATTAAGTAGTTTATTCGATTTTTATTAATTATTACTCCAATAAAATTTTTTGCCAGCTTAGACATTTCAATTTTCTCAGAAAGTGAATTAAAAAAATTAAATTTATTAGATTTGCTGATTGAAGGATTCTTAACCATGGATAGTAAACTATCATCTTCATTCAGTATTTTTTTTAAATTTAAAAGTTCACTAGAAACAGTTTCGAGTACTTTAGCCTCTTTTGCCAGCTGAAATAATGCATTAGCATATCTATCAACTGATGCGATTTGTCTTGTACTTGCGTTGGCCATTATGTGGAAATTCCTTAAAAATTCACTCTTTCCGTACCATTAACTCTCATATTTTTCAAGTATTGGAATGTCGCAATTCGAATTTTATACAAAGCTAAATGGGTCGATATCCACAGATATGTTTACGCTAGATAATGATTTGGAATTATTGAGCCAAGCATTGACTATTTTTTGCATATTTCTGGCTTTTTTGTCATGTATCAAAAATCTCTGCCTGTGGCGTCCTTTTAACTTGGACAATGGGGCTGGCGCTGGACCATATATTTCAAGTTCTGAAATATTTGGAATAGAACCAAACATGATACTGCATTGCTCCCTCACCTTAGCAATATTATTTCCACTAACAATAATTGCTGCCATTTTTCCTGAGGGTGGAAGGTTATTAAGCTTGCGATAATATATTTCATTTTCATAAAATGCATCTCGATCTAATTGTGCAAGAGACTGAATAGTTTCGTTTTCAGGATAATATGTTTGAATAATCACTCTTCCTTTTGTTTGAGCCCGTCCTGCTCTTCCGGATACTTGGTATAAGGCCTGATAAGTTTTTTCAGAAGCTCTCAGATCACCACCTTTCAGTGTCATATCCGCATCAATTATTCCAACACATGCAAGGTTAGGAAAGTGATAACCTTTAGTTATAAGTTGAGTTCCAATAATAATATCATATTCATGATCTTTAATTTGTTTTACTTTAATTTCTAATTCATCTTGTGATTTTATATGATCACTAGAGAATAGGCATATCTTTGCCAAGGGAAAAGTTTTTGAAATTTCTGTAAATATTTTTTCAATGCCGGCCCCATAATCAATAAAGTGGCTATCATTATTTTGACATGAAGGACATTCTAAGCCCTTTGTTAAAATACTATGACCGCAGTGATGACATAGTAATTTTTTATTTTTTAAATGTTCTACTAAGTAACTTGAACAGTTTTTACATGTTATTTTATGCCCACATGACTTACAAATAATTACGGGAGCATATCCTCTTTTATTGATATAAAGCAATGTCTGCTGTTTTTTTTTCAATGTCTGACTGATTTCTTTAATGAGTTTTTCAGATAACCATTGATCTTTTTTTAATTTTTCCTTTTTCATATTAACTATGAAAATTTCATTCTCTTCTTGATTAAAATACTTATTTTTAATCGAAACTTTATTATATTTTTTATTCATCACATTAAAAATTGTCTCGAGTGATGGGGTGGCGCTTGTTAAAATAATTGGAATATCTTCTATTGAACTCTTAACAACTGACATATCCCGTGCGTGGTATATACCTTGTTCTTCTTGTTTATATGAGCTGTCATGTTCTTCATCTAAGACAATCATTGATAGGTTTTTGTACGGTAGAAATAAAGAGGAGCGAGCACCAATAATAATTTGAGAAGTGCCATCAATAATGCTCTTTAATACTTTTGTTTTATAAGCAGTACTTATCTTTGAGTGCCAAACTACTGGTGAAAACCCAAATCTTTCTTCAATTCTATTTACAAAATCTCCTGTCAATGAAACTTCTGGGAACATAATTAAAACTTGTTCACCGTCTTTAATAAATTTTTTTATAACATCAAAATAAACTTCTGTTTTTCCTGATCCAGGGACACCATCAAGTAGGACGGGCTTAAAATTTCGTTGTTGGAAAATTTTTAGTATATCTTGAGAAGCTCTTTTTTGCTCCAAACTTAGCTTTATTGCCTTAATATTTTTTTTAATATTCGTAGTGAGTTCTTTTGTTTTTTTCTTCTTAAAATAAAATTTACTATGCGACAAAATCATTTTGAGAACTAATCCTCTATCAATTAAATTGTAATTACTAACCCAATTTAAAAACTTAATCATTTTTGAATTCAGTCTATATTCGGGTGAAATTTCTTTTATAAATTTCAACTTTATTTTTGAATCATTTAAAACACTGTTTACTTTGGTGATAACTCCAATTTTTTCTCCTGAGCGTAAAGGAGCTAAAACAATCATTCCAACTCTAGGTTTTTCAATCGTTTCATGCTTATAGGTAAATTCTTCACTTACATTGTGAGCTAATAAGACATCTATATAGTAAATATTTTTATTCATAAATTTTGTTTGAATCTCCAACTATGATATAAATATATCAGTCAAAATATTATTTGTTATGGAATTCTTTTTAGATACAGCAGATGTAGATGTAATTAGAGAATTTAAAGAAACCGGCTTGATTAATGGAATTACAACCAATCCGTCATTAGTGGCCAAATCAGGAAAAGATTTTAAAAAAATACTTAAAGAAATTTCTAAAATGATAAAAGGGCCGATCAGTGCTGAAGTTACGGCCATTGAATGCAAGGGAATGATTGCGGAAGCAAAAATACTATCAAAAATATCTAAAAATATTGTTATTAAGTTACCTTTAACAGAAGAAGGACTTAAAGCTTGTAAGATACTAAGCAGCAAAAAGATCAAGACCAATGTAACCCTATGTTTTTCAGCTGCACAGGCATTAATTGCTGCTAAATGTGGAGCAACATATATATCTCCATTTGTTGGACGGTTAGATGATATAGGTGAAAATGGAATGAACCTAATTAGAGAAATCAAAGCGATATATTCAAATTATAAAAATATTAAAACAAAAATATTAGTTGCTTCAGTTAGAACTGTTGATCATGTAATTGAATCTGGAATGATTGGTGCTGATGTAGTTACCTTGCCACCTGCAACGCTTGCAAAGCTATATAAGCATCCCTTAACAGATAAGGGTTTAAAAGCTTTTCTCGATGATTGGAAAAAAACAAAACAAAAAATTCTTTAGTACGTGAGTAATCAAGTTAAAGAATGCTTTCATGATTGGATTGAGAATTTACAGAAAGTAAGAAACTTAAGTGACAATACGCTTACAAGCTACAAAAATGACATTGAAAAATTTTTAATTTTTTCAAAGGATCATTTTGGGGGGAACTTATCAATACGTGATCTTGATAGTATGCAAATTTCTGACTTCAGAAGTTTTTTATCTTTTTTAAGAAATCGAGGCATTGGAAATACATCCATTGCACGAATGATATCATCATTAAAATCTTTTTTTAATTTCTTAGTAAAGAATGAAAAAATAAAAAATAGTACGATACAATCTTTAAAATCTCCAAAAACAAAAAAGTCTTTGCCCAGACCAATTTCAGCTGATCTTGCAATTGAAGCTATTAAATACTCACAAGAAATTGAAAAAGAGAAATGGGTAGGATTACGAAATAAGTCAATCCTTATGCTTTTATATGGATGCGGATTAAGAATATCTGAGGCATTAAATTTAAATTATGAAGATATTAATGATAATGAATATTTGGTCATTAGAGGAAAAGGCAATAAAGAAAGACTCGTGCCTTTAATGAAATTTATCAAGCACGAAATAAAAGAATATATAAAAGAGTGTCCAAAAGGTTTTGAAAACGGTGATCCACTTTTTTTAGGTAAAAGAATGAATCGTCTTAGTCCGAGAATTATTCAATATACTTTGGAAAAAATCAGACATAATTTGTCTTTACCTGAAACTGCAACCCCGCATGCGTTGAGACATAGTTTTGCTACACATTTGCTGGATTCAGGTGGAGACCTGAGAACAATTCAGGAATTATTAGGACATAGCAGTCTTTCCACAACTCAAAGATATACCAAAGTTGAAACTGAGCGGCTATATGAAGCATATTCAAAAACCCATCCGCTTGCTAAGAAGTAAAAAAATTATATATTATTTAATATGCAAAACCCCATTTCAAAATGGCATGATGTTGTAAATCTACGTGATTATAATGCTCTCACTGAGATACTAGATGAACATGTAATATTTTATTCTCCAGTTGTGTATACACCTCAGCGAGGAAAAGATATTACATTAAAATATTTAATGGCTGCATCAGAAGTATTTAATGCTTCGAATTTTAAATATCACAAAGAAATAATTGGAGAAACAAATGCCAGCCTTGAATTTACTTTGACTATTGAAGATACTGATATTAATGGAATCGACCTTATTACATGGAATGAAGCTGGACTTATTACTGAATTTAAAGTATTTATCAGACCACTCCAGGGTGTTAATATAATACACAAGATGATGGGTAACATGTTAGAGAGTTTTAAAAATGTCAGTTGATTTTTTGTTCCAATATTCCGCACTAGAGCTTTTTTGGTTATTGGTACCAATTTTAATTGGAATAGCAGTTGTAGAAACATTAGCTATATATTTCTTTAAATTGAAAGGTAAAAATGATTTTAAAGAATGGATATTAAATATGTCCATGGGAGTTTTAAGTTACCCTGTTAATGGAATATTTGCGTTTATAACACTAGGAGCTCTATTTTGGGCTAAGGAATTTCAGATTTATACATTCCCATTTACTTTAAGCGCTTTAGTTTTATGCTTCATACTTGATGATTTAACTTTTTATTTACATCACAGAATTTGTCATCGATGGCGATGGGGCTGGGGGCTGCATCGAACTCACCACTCTTCAGAAAGAATGGGCATCGATGTGGGTGCAAGACAACCATTTACAAAACACTTCACTGGAACACGAATGCTCAAAATACCACTTGTAATCATTGGCTTTGATCCAGTAATGGTTTTATTCTGTGTGTTTATAAACGGTTACTACCAATATTTATGCCACACTCAAACTATATATAAGTTACCACGCTGGTATGAGTATTTATTTAACACACCTTCACACCATAGAGTTCATCATGCAAGAAATCCGAAATACCTTGATGCAAATTATGCTGGAACACTAATGGTTTGGGATAGAATGTTTGGAACATTTGTTGCTGAAGATCCAAAAGAACCTTGTGACTATGGATTGGTGGTTCCGATGACATCTTTGAATCCTCTTAGGATATTATTTGAAGAATATGCAAATATATTTAAAGACATTTCAATGCGCGGTATTTCGCTTAAAGATAGATTTATGTATCTTTTCGGCCCTCCTGGATGGTCGCATGACGGAACCCGAAAAACTTCAACTCAAATTAAAGAAGACTATAACAGGGCCATTAAAAGTCATTAATGACACCTCCAGCTCATTTTGCTCTTTCCGAAATACTGATTGTAATAGCTGGTGCATACTCAATAAGAGTCTTTTTGCAACATAAGCTAAACTTTGCTGCTGCTGGAGTTTTAGTACTGGCAATCGCAGCTTTTTTAGCAACCCTTAGGTTTGGCTTGAACATGCATACCGAGCTGAAGTCTTCACATCAATTGTTCACAGCTCTATCACTCCTATTCGGAGTACCCCTCATCACGATAGACGTCATTAAAAAAAGTCAGTTCATTAATGAAAAGATAATTTCAATTTTTGCACTGATAATGGCATTGATAAGTATATATATTTTCTTTCAAGCAAAGAGTTTAATCATTATGTATGCTGTTATGTGGCTTGTTCTTGGAATAATTTTTTCTTTTTTGATACCAAGAGAAAAAATTTCTTCTCGTTTCGTATCAAGCTTCATTTTTTCAATAATACTGGTTAATTTTATTATTAGACAGGTTCAGCTGTTTGAACCAAATCTCAGCTGGCATTTTTATCATGTAGTTGTAGCAGTCTGGCTGTACTTGATGACTTTATTAATAACAAAAAAGGAAGCTAAATATGAATAGCTTGATTATCCACGTTTAACGCAGCTTCTTTTATTGATTCTGTTAGAGTTGGATGTGCGTGACACGTTCTTGCGATATCTTCAGCTGATGCTCCAAATTCCATTGCAATTGTGAGTTCGCCAATAAGGTTGCCAGCGTCTGCTCCAATGATATGAACACCTAATACTTCATCTGTATTTTTATCAGATAAAATCTTCACAAACCCGCTTGTTTCATTCATCACTTTAGCTTTACCATTTGCTGAAAACGGAAATTTACCTATTTTGTATGTGATGTTGTTTTTCTTTAATTCTTCCTCTGTTTTTCCAACTGATGCAACTTCAGGGGCAGTATAAATAACCGATGGAATTGTATTATAGTTAACGTGTCCAGCCTGACCGTCAATAATCTCAGCTACAGCAGTACCTTCTTCAGAAGCTTTATGGGCAAGCATTGGCCCTACTTTACAATCACCGATTGCATAAATATTTTCAATCGAGGTATTAAAATGCTGATTAGTTTCAATAAAGCCTTTATCATTCGTTTTTACTCCTATCTTCTCTAAGTTCAGACCAAAAGTGTAAGGTTTTCGACCAGTCGATATTAAAACTTTGTCACAATCCATATCAAGAGTTTGACCGTTGTTTTCAACCGAAACAGAGAGCGAGCCGTCGCTTTTATTTACCTTTCTTAGAGCAGTGGAAAGCTTAAAATCAAATCCTTGTTTAATGAGTATTTTTTGAAAAGCATCAGAAATTTCTTGGTCCATTCCAGGTAGTATTCGGTCAGCATATTCAATAACCGTTATCTTTGACCCTAGTCTTGACCAAACAGATCCCATTTCTAGGCCAATGTAACCTGCACCAATAACCATTAAGTGCTTTGGAACAGACGATAAACTTAAAGCTCCAGTGGATGATAAGATATCAATTTCATCAATGATCACTCCCTCAGGTGAAACAACTTCTGAACCTGTAGCAATAATTGTTTTAGATGATTTAATAACCTCAGAACTATCGCCAGTTAAAATCTCAATTTGCTCATTGTCATTGAACTTCGCAAATCCCAATTTTCTTGTAATTTTATTTTTTTTAAAAAGAAAATCGATGCCACTTGTAAGTGACTCGACGCTTTCATTTTTAGATTTCATTATTTTATTTAGATCAAACGATACGTTATCAAAATTAATGCCTAATTGACTAAGTTCTGAAGCTTGATGAAATAAATGAGAAGAATGCAATAGAGATTTTGAGGGAATACATCCAATATTTAAGCAGGTACCGCCAAGAGTTTGTCCCTTTTCGATACAACAAACTTTGTATCCAAGTTGTGATGCCCTAATTGCACAAACGTAACCAGCAGGCCCGCTACCAATCACTGTGATATCAAATTGTTCCAAATTAAACTCCTAACAATAGTCTACTTGGATCCTCTAGACCCTCTTTAACTCTGACTAAAAAAGTTACGGCTCCTTTACCGTCTACTATTCTATGATCGTAAGAAAGGGCAAGATACATCATGGGTCTAATTTTTATTTCACCATCAATAGCTATCGGTCTTTCTTCTATTTTATGCATTCCCAATATTCCTGATTGAGGTGGATTTAATATTGGAGTTGACATTAAAGATCCATAAACACCACCATTGGATATTGTAAATGTACCACCCTGCATATCTTCAATACTTAATTGGCCAGAACGAGCTTTCTGTCCCAGTTGATAGATTTCTTTTTCTACTTCAACAAGAGATTTTTTATCGGCGTCTTTAACAACGGGTACGACAAGGCCTTGATCAGTTCCAACAGCAACACCAATATTGTAAAAATTTTTATAAATGACGTCGTTGTTTTCAATTTCTGCGTTTACTTCAGGAATATCTCTCAGCGCAGTTATACATGCTTTCACGAAAAAAGACATGAAGCCTAATTTCACGCCATACTTTTTTTCAAATTCTGATTTATGATCATTACGTGTCTTGATAAGCTCACTCATATCAACCTCATTAAATGTTGTGAGCATAGCAGCATTATTCTGAGCATCCTTTAGACGTTTCGCTATGGTTTGCCTTAAACGCGACATGGGCACTCGTTCTTCTCTTTTATCGGTTTGTCTAATTGTTTGAGGAATATTTTCTTGTTTTTCTATGTTTTGATAATTTATAACGTCAGATTTAGTAATTCTACCATCCTCTCTTGAAGAGGTGACAGTATTAATATTTATATTCTTTTCAGCAGCAATTTTTCTTACAGCAGGAGATAATTTTTGATTATTTAAATTATCAATTTGAATGGGCATCTCTTCTTTTGGTGGAGACTTTACTTCCTCAGGAATAATTTTTTCTGGAGTCGTGACTGATTTTTCATTTACTGGATCTGACTGTTTAACTTTTTGTTCTATAGAAGCATTTTCATCAATAGACCCTAAGATTGCACCAACTTCAACAGTTGAACCTTCTTCTGCGTTGATTTTTTGTATACAGCCATTTGATGGAGAAGGAACTTCAAGAGTTACTTTATCTGTTTCAAGCTCAAGCAATGGTTCATCGACGGATACAGAGTCACCTTCATTCTTATACCATTTTGCTACCGTTGCTTCTACAACGCTTTCTCCGAGAGAAGGAACTTTGATTTCAACAGACATATTTAATATTTAACACTTTAAGATTATTATTCAATCGGCAGTTTAAATTTAACTAATGTTACGCCATCCTTGTGTTTTTTAATTTCATTTATATCGTTCTCTACAGCTAGCTTTATAATATTGGCTTGGTTTTCTGCATGACGATTAGCTATACCAGTAGCAGGAGATGCGGATGCCTTTCTACCAATAAATAGTAGTTCTTTATATTTTCCTGTTATTCCCTGTAATACTGACTCAATACGATGTTTAACAAATCTGAATGCTCCCATATTTGATGGCTCTTCTTGAACCCAAATTATTTCAGCATTTGGAAACTGTAACACTTCTTCTTTTAAAACTTCATAAGGAAATGGATACAATTGATCAAATCTTAAAATGTGCACATTATCTTTTTTTAATTTTTCAAGATGGTCATCAAGCTCAAAATATATTTTTCCAGAACATAAAAGCAATCTATTTACTTTTGATTTTTGTTCTGAAGTCAGTTCTTTTCTTAAAATTCGATGAAAGGTTGATCCATTTGTAAATTCTTCAATGCTAGATGTATTTTTTTTGTGCCTTAATGTAGATTTAGGTGTCATGATAACTAGTGGTTTCCTGAAATCTCTATGAAGCTGTCTTCTAAGAGCATGAAAATAATTTGCGGGTGAAGTACAATTAACAACTTGAATATTGTCCTCGGCACACATTTGTAAAAATCTCTCTAATCTTCCACTTGTATGTTCAGGCCCCTGACCTTCATGGCCGTGTGGCAAAAGTAGTGTCAGACCTGACATTCTTAACCATTTTCTCTCACCAGTGGTTATAAATTGGTCAATTATTGTCTGAGCATTGTTCGCAAAGTCACCAAATTGACCCTCCCAAAGCACTAGAGTTCTTGGATCAACTTGTGAATAACCATATTCGAAACCCAAAACACCATACTCAGATAAAAAACTATCAATGATTTCAAAAAATCCTTGTTTTTCTCTAAAATGTCTCAATGGTACAAATCTTTTCTCACTTACTTGATCATAAAGAACTGCATGTCTTTGACTAAAAGTGCCTCTGCCCGAGTCTTGACCTGAAAGCCTTACTCCATAACCTTCTGATAACAATGAAGCAAATGCAAGAGACTCAGCAGTTGCCCAGTCAATTCCATTACCTGTTTGTATACTTGATAATCTATCATCATAAATTTTTTTTATTCTTCTATGCGGGTTAAAGTTTTCTGGAATGGTATGTATTTCTTCCCCAATTTTTAAAAGCTCATTTTCAGTAATAGCTGTTTTACCTCTTCTTGCATCGATTGACGCTACCGTTATACCTTTCCATGAACCTTCAAGCCAGTCAGCTTTATTTGGCTTATACGACTTTGCAAATTTTAACTCTTCGTTCAATTTACTGGCGTAAATTGATCTTTCATTTTCAACATCGTCATTAGTTAAAACACCTTCTTCAATAAGTTTTTTTTCATAAATTTTAAGAGTAGACGGGTGAGATTTAATTTTTTGATACATTAGCGGCTGTGTAAATTCTGGTAAATCCATTTCATTATGGCCAGATCGACGATAACAAAACATATCTACTACAACGTCAGTTTTAAATTTATTTCTAAATTCAACTGCTAGTCTACATACATGAACGACTGCTTCAACATCATCTCCATTAACATGAAATATCGGCGCCTGTATGATTTTTGCTATTTCGGTACAGTATGGAGCTGAACGACCATAATGAGGCATTGTGGTGAAACCTATTTGATTGTTAATAACAAAATGAATTGTACCTCCTGTGCGAAAACCCCTTAATTGTGACATCGCAAAAGTTTCTGCGACAACACCTTGCCCAGCCATTGCAGCATCACCATGAATTAATAGTCCTATTACTCTGTCGTTTGTTTTATCTTGAAGCAATGTTTGCTCAGCTCTAACTTTTCCTATCACTACGGGATCCACTGCCTCCAAATGCGACGGGTTTGGCGTCAAAGAAAGATGAATTTTTTTATCATCAAACTCTCTATCACTTGAAATCCCTAAATGGTACTTCACATCCCCGGATCCTAAAACTTCATTGGGATCCTCACCTCCACCCTCAAATTTTGCCATAATTGATCGCAGGGGAACTTCCATAACAGATGAAAGAAGTGTTAATCTGCCACGGTGTGCGGTTCCTATATATATGTCCTCGACTCCGGCTAAGCAGCTTTGTTTAATTATTTGTTCAATGCCTGGGACAGTCGACTCACTGCCAACGAGCCCGAACCTTTTGGTGCCTATAAATTTTTTATCAAGGAATTGCTCAAACATTTCAGCTTCAAGTAAACGTTTGAATATTGCTTTCTTACCATTTGAGGTAAACTGTGTTTTATTTCTAACATCCTCTATTCTTTCTTGAACCCATTGCTTTTGATCAGCATCTTGAATATGAACAAATTCAACACCTATAGATCCGCAATAAGTTTCTTTAAGTATTTCAATAATATTTCTGAGTTTAGCAAAGTTTAGTCCAAGACTTCCGTCAATAAAAATTTCTTTATCAAGGTCATTTTCTTTGAAACCATAATTTCTATAATCAAGTTCAGAATATGTTCTAATTTCTTTTAAATTTAGTGGATCCAGATTTGATGCGAGATGACCATTAACTCTATAAGCTCTGATAAGTCTTATTGCCCTTATTGAGTCAAAAACCTGTTCTTTAAATACTTCACTCGTAACAATGTTATCTTTATTTAATGTTTGGGACTCTATTTTGGTTTCACTCTCATTAATATTTTCTAAAATATCTTGTTCATTATTAGTTTCAACATTTTGAGATGCCCAACTAGCACGAAGAATGTTTTGTTGATTTAAGTTATCTGTAATGCCAGAAAAAAAAGTTCTCCAATCGTCTGGAATGTCAGTGGGATTATTTTGAAATCTTTCGAACATTTGTTCGATATAAACTGCGTTTGCACCATGCAGAAAAGATGTTTTATCAAAAATGTCGTTTATGGATGACTTTGTCATTAATCAGCTTAATTTTAGTTTTGATTCTTTAATACCTCAAGTAAAGTTGATCCTAAAGCTGCTGGAGAATTTGAAATTTGAATCCCAGCACTCTTCATGGCTTCAATTTTATCTTCTGCTCCACCTTTCCCTCCAGATACAATTGCTCCAGCGTGTCCCATTCTTCTTCCTGGAGGGGCTGACGTTCCTGCAATAAATCCAACGGTTGGCTTTTTTACCTTTTCTTTACTCAAAAATTCAGCTGCTTCTTCCTCAGCTGAACCACCAATTTCACCAATCATGATTATTGACTCAGTTTCTGGATCGGATAGGAAAAGTTCCAAACAATCAATAAAGTTGGTTCCATTGACTGGATCGCCCCCTATTCCAATACAGGTGGATTGTCCAAGACCTTCCACAGTTGTTTGATAAACTGCCTCATAAGTTAGTGTTCCAGACCTAGATACAATTCCAACATTCCCCTTTTGATGAATATGTGCTGGCATTATACCAATCTTGCACTCATCAGGAGTTATGATTCCCGGACAATTGGGGCCAATGAGACGTGATTTGGAAGATCTTAATTTATCTTTGACCTCCAGCATGTCCATAACAGGAATTCCCTCTGTTATACAAACTATTAGATCCATCTCACTATCTATTGCCTCTAAAATTGCTTTTGCGGCAAATGGGGGCGGAACATAAATTACCGTGGCATTTGCATCCGTTTTATCTTTAGCTTCTTTTACTGTATCAAATACTGGTAACCCTAAGTGCTCAGTTCCTCCTTTTTTTGGAGTAACTCCACCAACCATGTTAGTGCCATATTTAATTGCCTGTTCTGAATGAAAGGTACCTTGTGATCCGGTGAAACCCTGACAAATAACTTTTGTATCTTTGTTAACTATTACTGACATTAAACTAGCTTGACTATTTTTTTTGCTGCATCATCTAAATCATTGGCAGAAATAATTTCGATACTTGAATTATCAAGAATTTTTTTACCTTCATCAACATTTGTGCCTTCGAGTCTAACTACAAGCGGTACAGAGATTTCTAATTCCTTTGCAGCAGCAACAATTCCTTCGGCAATGATGTCACATCTCATGATTCCACCAAAGATATTAACTAAAATGCCTTTTACACCTTTATCAGAAAGAATAATTTTAAATGCACTCGAAACCTTTTCTTTAGAAGCTCCACCGCCAACATCAAGAAAGTTGGCGGGCTCACCACCATACATTTTAATTATATCTAAGCTAGCCATTGCCAAGCCTGCGCCATTGACCATACAGCCTATATTCCCATCCAATTTTATATATGCGAGATCATATTTTGATGCCTCTCTTTCATATTCATCCTCTTCATTCTCATCCCTTAAGTCCTCAATTTCTGGATGGCGGTATAATGCATTATCATCAAAATTAACTTTAGCATCGAGACACAATAGTTTGTCAGTCTCAGTTATAATCAAAGGATTAACTTCAACAAGACTAGCATCTTTTTCTAGAAAAAATTTATACATATTTTTTATAAGATCAGAAAGTTGGCCCTCAAGATCTTTTTTGAGTTCAAAAGCTTTACTAATTGTATTTATATCATTTTCAGTAACACCTATTGAAGGCTCTATTTGAACTGTTGTTATATTTTCTGGGGTATCTTTTGCAACTGCTTCAATGTCCATACCTCCCATCTTAGATACAATAAAGGCAACTTTGCTTGTCGCTCTGTCTAATAAACAAGAAAGGTATAATTCTTTTTTAATATCCGACCCATTTTCAATGTAGATACGTTTTACTTCTTTTCCTGCTGGGCCTGTTTGAGGCGTTATTAAATTCATACCAAACATTTTTTCAGCCTCATGTACAGCTTCTTCTTTTGAAGAAACTACTTTAACGCCTCCACCTTTACCTCTGCCACCCGCATGAATTTGCGCTTTAACAACCCAAATTGGACCCTTAACTTTTCCTACTGCTTCATTTATCTGACTTTTTTCATATGCAACGCTTCCTGTGGACACAGGTATATCATAACCGTCAAATAATTCCTTTGCTTGATGTTCGTGTATATTCATTTATTTAAGTGAAGGATCAATATTTTTTGCAGCCTCAAATAGCTCACTGACTGCTTCGATTGAAGTTTTAAAATATTTTTTTTCTTCTTCGTCTAAATCAAGTTCAACAACTTTTTCAATTCCAGCTGAGCCAATAACAACAGGAACTCCAACATATAAATCTGAAACACCGTATTCACCATTTAAATATGCTGCGCATGGTAACGTTTTTTTCTTATCATTTAGATATGAATCGGCCATTTCAATTCCTGAGGCTGCTGGCCCATAAAAAGCGGATCCGGTTTCCAATAATTTTACAACTTCGGCTCCACCTTTTCTCGTCCTATCAATAATCTCGTCAAGCCTAGCCTTTGAAATTTTTCCTTTATTCACTAAATCAGTCAGGCTTTCACCGCTAACCATAGTTCTATTTGGGACTGGTACCATTGTATCACCATGGCCACCAAGAACAAATGAGTCTACTTCGCTAATTGGAACATTCAATTCTTGTGATAAGAAATATTTAAAACGTGAAGTATCTAAAACTCCAGCCATACCAATAACTTTATTTTTTGGAAGTCCTGAATATTTTTGAAGAGCCATAACGATTACATCCAATGGATTTGTAATACAAATAACGAAGGCATTAGGAGAAGTTGATTTTATACCTTCAGCTACTTGCTTGATAATTTTTAAGTTTGTTCCCAAAAGGTCGTCTCTGGTCATTCCTGGTTTTCGAGGAACTCCGGCTGTTATAATTATAACATCAGAGTCACTTGTATCCTCATAATTATCAGTACCAGACAAGGAAACATTAAAACCATCTATGGCTGAGGACTGCGCTATATCAAGAGCTTTACCTTTTGCCAGTCCAGACATCAGATCAAAAAGAACTACATCTCCAAGCTCTTTCATGGCAGCTAAATGAGCAAGTGTACCTCCAATTTGTCCAGCTCCTATAAGTGATATTTTTTTATTTGTCATGATGAGTTTATAGCTCGGTAAACTAACTAGATAGCGATTAAAATCAAGATAAATTAAATATTTACTTCATTGTTGGAATGGTAAATTCAGCACCTTTTCTAATACCAGTTGGCCATCTCGAAGTAACAGTTTTGAGACGCGTAAAGAACCTTACTCCATCCATGCCATGCATTGCATGATCCCCAAATAAGGATCTTTTCCAACCACCAAAGCTATGAAAAGCCATGGGTACTGGTATGGGAACATTCACTCCAACCATTCCAATTTTGCATTGATTAGCAAAAGCTCTAGCTGTGTCACCATCACGAGTATAAATAGTGGTGCCGTTTCCGAATTCATGATTGTTAACCATTTTTAAAGCATCGTCAAAAGTAGGTTGACGTACAACAGATAATACAGGTCCAAATATTTCTTCTCTATATATCTTCATATCTTCCTTAACATGGTCAAATAAACAGCCTCCGATGAAGTATCCATTTTCATAACCTTGAAGAGATATTGATCTTCCATCCACTATAAGATCAGCTCCTTCAGCAACTCCAGAGTCAACATAGCTTTTTACTTTTGATAAATGTACATCACTGATGAGTGGACCCATTTCAACTTCTGGATCTGTTCCGGGGCCAACTTTAAGTCCCTGAACGCGAGGGGTAAGCTTTTCAATTAATTTATCACCCACATCACCAACAGCTACAGCAACAGAGAGAGCCATGCATCGCTCTCCTGCAGATCCATACCCTGCGCCGATCAGACCATCAACAACTTGGTCTAAATCTGCATCAGGCATTACAACCATATGATTTTTTGCACCGCCTAATGACTGGACGCGCTTGTTGTGTTTAGAAGATGTATGATAAATGTACTCAGCAACTGGAGTCGAGCCAACAAAACTAACTGATGCAACTTCAGGATCGGTGATCAGAAGATCTACTGCTTCTTTATCGCCGTTAACCACATTGAAAACACCATCTGGCAACCCTGCTTCTTTAAGTAAATCTCCCATCATGTATGGAACCGTTGGATCTTTTTCACTCGGTTTTAAAATAAATGAATTACCGCATGCAATAGACATAACAAACATCCACATTGGAACCATAGCGGGAAAATTGAAAGGTGAAATTCCCACACAAACCCCTAGAGGCTGTCGCATACTCCAGCTGTCGATATTTGATCCAACGTTTTCAGAATATTCTCCTTTAAGCAAATGAGGAATACCACAAGCAAACTCAACTACTTCCATGCCTCTTGTTATTGAGCCAACTGAGTCTGATAAAATTTTTCCATGCTCTGTTGTTAATTCCAGAGCCAATTTGTCCATATCTCTGAGAATTAAATCTTTGAATTTAAATAAAACTCGAGATCTAGTCAGTGATGGAGTAGCAGCCCATTCTTTACCTGCTTTGACTGCACAACTTATTGCCACGGATACATCTTCTTTGTTAGCAAAGTTAACTTCTCTTATTTTTTCTCCATTTGCAGGGTTGTATACGTCACCAAATCTATCTGACTTACTCACGTACTCTTTACCATTAATAAAATGATTAACTATATTCATCTAAATTACCTAGATTTCAAAACTTTCGCCTATAGCCTCACAACTTTTGACCCACAGCATGCTCTTGACTTCAGGATTATCATAAAAAGACTCAAGTGAAAAAGATTTTGCTTTACCTTTCATTCCTTTTAAACCAGGCCCTACCATTGAGCCTGAATTAATTTTAGGATCTGCAATACATCTTAGGAGACCCAACGTTCCATCTTTTTCAGACTGCCCAAACTTCATTAAATATTTTGTAAAAAAACTGCCCATTCCGCCATCCTCTACTGTTGTAGATTGTAAATCACTTTCTGCAAGACCTGGATGAGCAACCATCGCTCTAATTTTTGAATTATTTTTTTGCAACTTTTCATGCAAACATGCAGTGAATGCAGCATTAGCAAGCTTTGTCTGGGCATAACGCTCCCATCGGCCGCCACCAAACATCAAATTACCTCCATCTCCACCTAAGTTGCCACCTTTTTTTTCAAGAAACTTTTCTTTAAGTCTTTTTGTTTGAAAGCGTGCAATACTAGAATGATTAACTATTCTTGCTTCATTTCTTAATTGTGATGCTTTTTCTAGTAAGGGCATACATAATTTAGTTAGAAGAAAATGGGACAAGTGATTAGTTTGCATTTGTACATCAAAGCCGTCGATTGTGGCTTTATCTTTAAGTGCCATTACGCCCGCATTATTGCATAATACATCAAGGCCATCGCTACATATTTCATTAATTTTTGGAAATGCAGTTTTTACCGAATCAAAACTTTGTAGATCACAATCCACTCTGTGAAAATTTCCATTTGCACAATTTTGTCTAAGTAAATTTAAAGATGACTCGGCTCTAGTTGAAGGACGATTCAATAGTAGGACTTTAGCACCAAGCTTAGCTACTGACTCAGCAGCATAAAATCCAAGCCCAGAAGTTGTACCTGTTATAGCGACTGTTTTATTCTCCATTGAAGGTAGTGAGTTGAATAAATCATCAAAATACTTAGTATCGAGATTAGGTTTAGTATAAGAATTTTTCATATAATGAAATATTCTAGTTTAAATACAACTAATGGCAATGTTTGAAAATTATGAGAAAACTTGACCTTCATGGATTCACACTTGAGGATGCTTATCAAGAATTCACTGACTTTATTTACGAAGCTTACCAAAGAAGTATACCCAAAGTAGAGGTCATAACAGGTAAAAGTGGACAAATCAGAAAAGAGTTTCCTCATTGGGCAGAAAGCAGTCACCAAATACAGTACATTGAACAGAGTTGGCATGAAGGCAGTTTTGTTGTCAAAATCCAGAGGAAATATTGAAATCAAGCTCTGTCATTTTGGCAAACTTATTAGAGTTTAATTAGAAAGTTTTACACTTATATGTATAACTCAATGGTGGGTACGTAATATTTTCATTAAATCCCCTAATCAACTACCCGCCATTGAGATTTATAGTGGTTAATTATTTTATCGTAGTTACAATTATTATTTCAGTTCTGTTGGTAAGTATACTTTTTGATTTTACAATAATTTAATTACTGCTGTGCTATCATTTGTTTGATACCAGCAATAGCCTTTGCGGGGTTGAGACCTTTTGGACAAGCTTGAGTGCAGTTCATTATTGTGTGGCATCTATAAACTTTAAACGTATCATCTAATTCTTTTAATCTCTCTTTTCTTTCCTCATCACGGCTATCTTGTAACCAGCGATATGACTGAAGCAAGACTGCAGGGCCCAAATATTTGTCACTGTTCCACCAATAACTTGGGCATGAAGTTGAACAACATGCACACAAGATGCATTCATACAAGCCATCTAATTTTTCACGGTCATTTCTTGATTGAATATTTTCAGTATCGTTTGCGTTTTGTTTCTTATTCATAAGCCATGGCTTGATGGACTTTAATTGCTTATAGAGTGTTTTTAAATTTGTAACCAAGTCTTTTATAACTGGCATGTGAGGCAGAGGATAAATTTTTATGTCACCTTTCACATCACTAATTGCTTTAGTACAAGCGAGTGTATTTGTCCCATCAATATTCATTGCACAAGAACCACATATACCCTCGCGACATGATCGTCTAAAGGTTAATGAAGTATCAATTTCACTTTTGATTTTCATAACTGCGTCCAATACCATCGGACCACAATCGTCTAGATCAACTTCATAAGTGTCCATCCTTGGGTTTTTTTCATCGTCGGGAGACCAACGGTAGATTTTGAATTTTTTAGTATTCCCATTGCTTTTTTCAGACTTGTAATAATCACCGTCTGTTAATTTAGAATTGTCGGGAAGATTAAACTGAACCATTAATAAACTCTGGCCTTTGGCGCAATATATTTAACTTCATTTGATAATGTGTATTCGTGAACTGATCTATAATCCAGTTCACAACTCTTATCGTTCAGCCATGACATTGTATGCTTCATCCAATTTTTATCATCTCTTTCCTTATAGTCTTCTCGAGCATGAGCCCCTCTACTTTCTTTTCTATTTAGTGCGGAGTTCATTGTAACAACAGCTTGTGCAATTAGGTTTTTATATTCAAGTGTTTCTAACAAATCAGTATTCCATATAAGTGATTTGTCTTTAATTTTAATATTTTCTGAGTTTAACCAAGTTTCTTCGATGAGTTTTTTTCCTTCAGACATAATCTCATCATCTCTAAATACAGCGCAGTGTTTCTGCATAACTCTCTGCATTTGAGACCTTAATTCTGAAGTTGAAATATCCCCATCAGAAGATCGTGTACTATCAAACCTTGCAATGACTTCATCGATTACATGGCTTGGAATTTCCTTATTGGGTTCATCTTTATTTACCGTGTCATTTATTCTATCTGCTGCTGCTTTGCCAAAAACCACTAAATCAATTAGGGAATTTGATCCGAGTCTATTTGCACCATGAACACTCACACAAGCAGCTTCACCAACTGCCATCAAACCCTGTACGACTGTTTCATTTCCTTTTTCAAGGTTCATTACTTCTCCATGAAAATTTGTCGGAATTCCACCCATATTATAATGAACTGTAGGTATAATTGGAATTGGCTCTTTAGTTACATCAACTCCTGCAAAAACTTTTGCGGACTCTGAAATTCCTGGCAATCTTTCTTCCAATATATCTGAGTCTATGTGATCAAGATGTAGATAAGCATGATCCTTATCTTTGCCAACGCCTCTACCCTCTAAAATTTCTTTTGTTATAGAACGAGACACAACATCTCTTGAAGCTAAGTCTTTCGCTGATGGTGCATATCTCTCCATGAAACGTTCGCCTTCACTGTTTACTAAATAACCACCTTCTCCTCTTGCGCCCTCTGTTATAAGACAACCAACGCCATAAATACCTGTTGGGTGAAATTGAACAAATTCCATATCTTGTAGAGGTAATCCAGCTCTTAAAACCATTGCGTTACCATCACCTGTGCAGGTGTGAGCTGAAGTTGCAGAAAAATAAACACGACCATATCCACCAGACGCTAGTATTGTTTGTTTAGAATTAAATACATGTAATTTACCGTCCTCTAAACACCATGCAACAACACCCCTGCATTCACCCTCAACCATTAATAAGTCCAAAACAAAATATTCAATATAATAGTCAACGTCATGTTTTAATGATTGCCCGTATAAAGTATGAATTATTGCATGGCCAGTTCGATCAGCAGCAGCACATGTTCTTTGTGCAGTACCTTCACCATAATTTTTGGTCATCCCTCCAAAGGCTCTTTGATAAATTTTTCCATCCTCTGTTCGACTAAATGGAACTCCATAGTTCTCTAATTCTAAAACAGCTTTTGGTGCATTTTTGCACAAATACTCAATTGCATCCTGGTCCCCGAGCCAATCAGAGCCTTTCACGGTATCATACATGTGCCATCTCCAATCATCATCACCCATATTTCCAAGTGCAGCAGAGATGCCTCCCTGTGCTGCAACCGTATGACTTCTGGTTGGGAATACTTTTGAAATACAAGCAGTCTTGTAACCATTCTCAACAGCACCTACTGTCGCTCTCAAACCAGATCCACCAGCACCAACAACAACTACATCGTAATCATGATATTCAATTTCGTAATTCATTAAGTTAACCCATAAAAATTAGTAGTAGAGACAAACAAACAAAAATTAGTATTAGTAAAAAAAATATTGAAATTATTACATTTAATATCCTTTTAACCACATCAGAGTGAACGTAATCATCAAGGATTTCATGCACACCTGTATTCATATGAACTAATCCTAAGACCGTGAAAATCAATATATACCCTACACCCCATAAGTTGCTTAATTCACTCAAAATTAAATGATATGGCAGAGTGGAAAGGTGTATTATTTTTATAAATAAATAAACAATGAGTGGTAGCAGTAAAATCGTGCTCCATCGATGAAGTTTCCAAGTATTTTTGGCAGACATAAATTAATATCCAATCATAATTAAAAACCAAAATAGAACAGTGAGCAAAACAGTAAACAAAATAGTAATCCAACCTGTCAATTTGGCAGTATTTAATTCGAGCCCAATACCAACGTCCCAGAATAAGTGTCTTAAGCAGTTTAAAAAATAAAATAAATATGAAAACGTAAGACCTATTAATATTGCTCTTATAAAAATATTTTCTGATAAGGAAATTATAAATTGGAAAGTTTCTTCGCCAGCGCTAATTGAATATAAAAATATTATTAATATGATTACACCTAATGATGAAACAATACCCGTTATTCTATGAAGAATTGATAGTATCGATGTAATTTGCCATCTATAAACTTGCAAATGTGGTGATAAGGGACTGCTCATTAGTAATATTTATATATACCAAATTGCCGGTGATTAAACGACAGTAAATTATTTTTTTCTTGGAATTAAAGCCCAATAATCAAGACTTAACAAAACGGACGGATCAAAACGCTTGTTACTATCTTGGTGTTGAAACTGATAAGCCTGCGCATCACCAATTCCATTTGTTCTGATTCGAATAGCACCTAATGATTCTGATACTTCGACTTTGTCTAAAATCAGACTCCAGGCAAAAACAGTTGTTCCTGCAAAACACGGTGATGCGTGGGTTCCACCGTTGATCGCGATAATTTTGAAAGCATTTGAAAGTCCATTAAATGATAAAGCTCTTGTTAAACTTATAACGTGACCACCGTAAACAATTCTTTTTCCAAACCTGCCACCTTTTTCAACAAAATGGTTAAAGTGAACTTTAGCATTATTCTGATATAATTTTGTTGCCATCATATGTTCAGCTTCTTCAACTGTCATACCGTCAATATGATTTATTTTTTCATTAATAGAATAATCCTCATAACAAAGATCAGAGCCTGAAGCTTTATAATCATATCCTGTACAATCAAAATCATATTTTTTTGCAATTTCTACAACCTCCTCACTTGTAAGCTCTTTTTTTAATTCAGGTATTGACGGTTCTGCTTTATTTAGATTTCTATTTTTTTTTCTTACCATAACCCATCTTTTATAATCAATAACTGGTTCGTCATGCTGGTTAGTGCCTACAGAGTGAACATAAACTACTCCATTTTCTCCACTTGAATTCTCTTTAATGCCAATCACTTCTGAAGTTGAGCTAATTGTATCACCTGAATAAACTGGCTTTAAAAACTTGCACTCTGCGTAGCCTAAATTGGCAATTGCATTTAAAGAGATATCGGGGACAGTTTTACCAAAAGCTATATTAAATAAAAGAAAATCGTCAATTGGTGATTTTTCTAATGAGAGTTTTTTTGCAAACTCATCTGAGCAGTGCAGGGCGTACCTTGAACCGTATAAAGCCGTATAAAGTGCACAATCTCCATATGTTATTGTTCGTGGAGTTGCATGTATTATTTTTTGTCCTAGCTTAAAATTTTCAAAAAAGTTACCAATTTTATATTTACTCGAAGAAGTTTGTAAAACTTCTGATTGATCTAGTTCTGTAACTTTTGAAACAAGCAATTCTGCTTCTATAATTCGTTTTGCATGATTTACGTGCAATTCCTCTATCTGACTGCCTTCAAACGTAATTACTCCAACATTTGGATCCTTTTTTCTTGCATCCTCAAAGGCTGCAACAATTCGTTTTGCTTTGTCTAGTTGTTCAGCCGTAGGGGTGAATATTTTATTACATATTTGTATTTGTCCCGGGTGTATTAAGGTTTTACCATCAAATCCGAGGCCATGACTATAGATGCACTCTTCTTCAAATCCATTTGCATCTCTGATGTCATTAAAAACTCCGTCAAGTAGTGATAATTTGTAGGCTTTTGTTGCCATCATACATTTCTCAAAACTTGTGACTAATGCAGTTCTTTTTAGTTCTTCCTCTATACCCAACTCTGCAGACAAGTCATTTGTCCCCATCACAAAACATTTTAAGTATTTTGATGACTTTGCAATATCATATGCGTTTACAATGGATAAAGCCGTTTCCATCATAACCCAAATCTTAGTTTCTTTATTTTTAAGATATTTTTCAAAAGCTTTAACATCCTTAGCTTCATTTACTTTAGGAATTAATATTGCGTCAGGATTACATTTGTCTAAGACCTTAATATCTATTTTACCATCATCGGTATCCAAGGCATTTACTCTTATCACCTGTTCCTTATTTTTGTTTACACCAGAATTTATAATTTCAATAATTGCTGTACGTGCATCATTTCTGGCGTTTGCGGCTACCGAGTCTTCTAAGTCGTAAATAATTGCATCTACATCAAGCGTACTACTTTTTTTTAATGCTTTTGGATTAGATCCAGGAACATAAAGTATACTTCTTCTTGGTTTTCTTACATCTTGTCTCATTTAGATAAATGTTCCTCAATTAGCATTTCAGCGATTTGGATTGTATTTAAAGCAGCTCCTTTCCTTAAATTATCAGAAACTACCCAAATAGATAATCCATTTTTTGTAGACGTATCCTCTCGAATTCGTGAAACATATGTGTCATCATTTCCAGCACACTCTTTTGGAGTTACATAACCCCCATCAGCTCTTTCATCAAGAAGTGTACACCCAGGAGCATTTTTAATAGCTTCACGTGCTTCTTCTACTGAAATTTTGTTTTCAAACTCAATATTTACAGCTTCAGAGTGACCAATAAATACAGGAACGCGAACACATGTAGCGCTAAAGCTGATCTCATTACTTAAAATTTTATGAGTTTCTTGTCTCATTTTTAATTCTTCTTTTGTGTATCCATCATCCATGAATTTATCAATATGAGGTATGACATTAAAGGCAATTGGTTTAGTAAACTTAACATTATCTTTAATCTCATCAGAGAACATATTTTTTGTTTGCTCAAACAACTCGTCCATACCAGCCTTACCTGCACCCGAAACAGATTGATAAGTTGATACAATAACTTTTTTTATTTTTGAAATTTCGTGCAATGGTTTTAAGGCAACCACCAATTGAATTGTTGAGCAGTTTGGATTAGCAATTATATTTCTTTTTTTATAATTATTTAGATCACTTGGGTTAACCTCAGGCACGACCAAAGGAATATCTTCTTCCATTCTAAAATGACTAGAGTTATCTATAACAATACAATTTTTTTCTGCAAACTTTGGTGCCCATTCCTCTGAGGTACTAGCTCCTGCGGAGAAGAGTGCCAATTCTACTTTTGAAGGATCAAACTTTTCAATAGATTCTACAATTAGTTTATCCTCCCCAAATTCAATTTCCATGCCTTCACTTCTACTAGAAGCTACAGGAAATATTTTTGACGCATCATATTTTTTTTCAGAGAGAATATTTAACATTTCTCTTCCAACATTTCCTGTGGCACCCACTATAGCAATATTAAAATTCATAATTTAAAAGTTTTCTTTTAATTGATTTAATATTTGATCACCCATTTCAACTGTTGATAGGTTTTTGTTATCATCGCCTATTAAATCCGCAGTTTTAAAGCCACTGGCAAGTACATTATTTACAGCCTTATTTATGAGATCTGATTCCTTGTCCATATTAAATGAGTACTTTAAACACATCGCAAAACTAAGAATAGATGCAATTGGGTTTGCTATTCCTTTACCTGCTATGTCTGGCGCAGACCCATGAACTGGCTCGTATAAAGACTTTCTAAAATTATTACTATCGACTGCACCCAAAGAAGCAGAGGGCAACATTCCAAGCGACCCTGTGAGCATGGCCGCCTCATCTGAAAGAATGTCTCCAAATAAATTATCAGTAACAATAACATCAAATTGTTTAGGGTTTCTAACTAATTGCATCGCACAATTATCTGCATACATATGAGATAACTCGACATTTGAATATTCATTTTCATGCACATGAGAGACTTCTTCTCTCCACAATATTCCAGACTCCATTACATTTGATTTTTCACAAGAAGTAACCCTGTTACCTCTTTTGCTTGCAAGTTCAAATGCTATACGTGCAACTCTTCTAACTTCTTCAGTGCTATAAGATTGAGTGTTAATTCCAACACGATTTCCGTTACCTTTATCTTCAATACCTCTTGGTTCACCAAAATAAATACCACCAGTAAGCTCTCTAACAATTAATATATCGAGACCTGATACTAAGTCTGGTTTAAGAGAAGAGGCGTCAACCATTGACTCAAAACATAGAGCAGGCCTTAAGTTTGCAAACAAGTCTAATTCTTTTCTAATTCTCAAAAGGCCTTGTTCAGGTTTAAGAGAAAAATCTAAATTATCCCATTTTTCTCCACCCACAGCACCAAGTAAAACTGCGTGAGAGTTTTTAGCTTTTTCAAGAGTCTCATCAGAGAGAGGGGTGCCATAGCGATCATAGGCAGATCCACCAATATCGTCCTCCTCTATCTCAAATTTAACTTTACTAAGTTCACCAATACTCTTAGCAACCTTTATGACCTCATTCATTACTTCAGGCCCTATACCGTCGCCAGGTAAGACTAATAATTTATAAGAATTGCTCATTTTATTTGCTGGCTATACAACCAGGGTGTTCTTGACTTTTGCTTATTTTCAAAATCAGAAATATGATTAACTTTAGCTAGTGTCAATCCAATATCGTCTAAACCCTCTAATAGGCTAGTTTTTTTGGCTTTATCAAGTTCAAAACTTACCTCATGATTTATATTTTTATCAAAATAAGAAATCTTCTGATTTTCTAAATCAATTATAAAACTAAGACTGTTTTCCGCTGCTTTTTGCAATTTAGTTACTTCAGACTCATCTAATTTGATTGGAAGAATACCATTCTTGAAACAATTATTATAAAAGATATCCGCAAAGCTCGAAGCGATGATGCATTTAATACCATAATCTAAGATTGACCAGGGTGCATGTTCACGAGATGACCCGCAGCCAAAATTTTTACCAGTAATCAAAATTTGAGAATCTTTAAATTTATCTTGATTAAGGACAAACGAATCTATAGGTGCATCTTTTTCATCATATCTTAATTCATAAAATAAATTTTTACCTAAACCTGTTCGCTTAATTGTTTTGAGAAATTGTTTTGGAATAATCATATCAGTATCAACATTCACCATTGGTAAAGGAATTGCATTACTTTCTATTTTTTTAAATTTTTCCATTATATCTCTCTACTGTCTGATAGTTTTCCATTGATAGCCGCAGCAGCAGCCATAGCTGGACTCATTAAATGAGTACGACCCCCTCTTCCTTGCCTACCTTCAAAGTTCCTATTTGAAGTGGAAGCACATCTTTCTTGAGGTTTAAGTTTATCGGCATTCATTGCAAGACACATTGAACATCCAGGCTCTCTCCATTCAAAGCCTGACTCAATAAATATTTTGTCCAAACCTTCCTCTTCTGCCTGCTGTTTAACTAAACCAGACCCTGGAACGATTATTGCATTTACATGGTCCGCGACTTTTCTATTTTTTGCAATTTTTGATGCAGCTCTAAGGTCTTCAATCCGTCCATTAGTACATGAACCAATGAATACCTTATCTACTTTCACCTCTTTAAGTGGTGTATTCGGAACAAGACCCATGTATTCCAAAGCTCTAATCATTGATTTTTTCTTTGTATCATCACTTTCATCCTCAGGGTTTGGAACCAATCCATCAATCGAAACTACATCCTCAGGACTTGTGCCCCATGTGACTTGTGGAATGATGTCGCTTGCATCAATATTTACTGTTTTATCGTATGCTGCACCTTCATCAGAAGCTAGCGACAACCAATAATCTGATGCTGACTGATATTCATTTTCTGCTGGAGAAAATGGTCTTCCCTTTAAGTATTCAATTGTTTTTTCATCAGGACTGATTAAACCAGCTCTTGCTCCTGCTTCAATTGACATATTACAGACAGTCATTCTTCCCTCCATTGTTAGGGATTTGATTGCGTCACCTGTGTATTCAATAACATACCCAGTACCTCCAGCAGTTCCAATTGTTTGAATAATCTTTAAAACAATATCTTTTGCTGTGACACCCAGTGGCAGTTCACCTTGTATATTAATTTGCATATTCTTGGCTTTAGTTTGTACTAATGTTTGAGTTGCAAGAACATGTTCTACTTCAGAAGTTCCAATTCCCCATGCAAGAGCACCGAAGGCACCGTGTGTTGACGTATGACTATCACCACAAACGATAGTCATTCCTGGTTGTGTGAAACCTTGCTCCGGTCCGATAATATGAACTATGCCCTGTCTTTTATCAGACATGGAAAGAAAAGTAATTCCATGCTCCTTACAATTCTCCTCAAGAGTATCTACCTGTAACTTAGACTCTGGATCTGATATTCCCTCATCTCTATTTGTTGTAGGAATATTGTGATCAGCAGTGGCTAATGTAAAATTAGGTTTTCTTACTGATCTGTTTGCAATTTTTAGCCCTTCAAATGCTTGGGGACTTGTAACTTCATGAACAAGATGTCTGTCAATATAAATGATTGATGTTCCATCTACATTTTCTGAAACTAAATGATCATTCCATATTTTATCGTATAATGTCTTTGGAGTACTCATAAATAACTTTGATTAACAAAAAAAACGAGAAAGAAGTAATTATTCTTTTGTTGTTTCTGATTCTTCTGAACTTTCAGCATTATCTTCAGGAACTTGTTCTTGAGCAGATTGATCAACTTCAGATTCTGTTTTTTCCTCAGCTTGAGAAGCATCAGCTGCAACTTCAACACTCTCATCTTGAGCAGGCTCATCAGAAGCAACAATTTCTTCTTCTACAACTTCTTCACTCTCATCAATATATAAACTAGCAAGATCTGGTTGCTTCTTTCGAATTCTCTCAACGATTCTTGCTTTCTTACCGGTTAGATCTCTAAGATAGTAAAGCTTAGCTCTTCTGACTTGTCCACTTCTTACAATCGAGATGGAGTCAATAGACGGACTAAAGATTGGAAATACTCTTTCTACGCCCTCACCGAAAGAAATTTTTCTAACTGTAAATGAAGAACTTAGACCTCTATTTTTTTTTCTAATACAAACGCCCTCGAATGCCTGTATTCTCTCACGTGTACCCTCACGTACCTTAACATTCACTCTTACCGTATCTCCTGGATGAAATTGTGGTATTTTCTTACCTTTGACTAGTGACTTTATCTGGTCTTTTTCGAATTGTTCTATGATGTTCATGGTAGCCTCGCTCCGTGTTTTAATACTTTATTTCTTCCTTGTCTTGCTTTTTTTGTAGTTTTTCCATAAATCTGGCCTAACATTCTGTGTCAGTTTTTCAGATTGTTTTAAGCGCCATTCACTAATATTTCTGTGATTTCCTGAGAGCAATATGTCTGGAATTGACAAATTTTTCCATTTTTTTGGCCTTGTATACTGAGGGTATTCAAGAAGGTCTTTTGAGAAGGTCTCTGAACTAGCAGACTTCATGTCACCAAGTGTTCCTGGCAACAGTCTCACTATTGATTCCACTAAAACCTGGGAAGCTATTTCACCGCCCGCCAGTATATAGTCTCCAATACTTATTTCCTCGATAGGATAGAAATCGAGTATGCGTTGATCAATGCCTTCATATCTACCACAGAGAATATTAATTCCTTTCATCTTTGAAAAATTAATAACTTTACTTTGAGTTAAAGGAGTGCCGCGAGGACTTAAATATATCATTGGATAACTATCTTTAGATTTTATATTCTTGTAACAAGCATCAATAGACTTTCCGATTATATCTGCTTTTAAAATCATACCAGGACCACCACCAGCTGTGGTATCATCTACTTTTTTGTAATTACCTTTTGAATATTTTCTCGGATCAATTGTTTTTAATGACCATATTTTTTTCTTTAATGCCTTACCCACAACTCCTGTATTTAAAAATCCAGGAAAACTATTTGGGAAAAGTGTGATAATTTTTACTCGATACATTACTAGCCTATATAGTCATTGATATTTTTTGTAATAATAATTTTTTTAATAAGATCAATTTTTTTTATTGTGTTTTCACTTATTGGAATAAAGTAGTCTTTAGCATTTTTTTTTCTTATTTCTAGTAAATCCGATGAACCGTAATTCTGAACAGATATTACTTTTCCCATATTTTTTCCATCATTAGTTTTTACAATTAAATTAATTAATTGATGGTAATAGTATTGGTTTAATTTTTTTATAGCTGGCAAATGCGATTGATCGATTTCTATTGTAAACCCTACAATTTTTTCAGCCAACTCCCTTGTTTTAATTTGTTCACAACTAGCAATATAACCAGATTTTAGCTCTTTCAATTTTTTAAGAGTGATATTTGAATATTTTTTCCCAAGTCTACAGGGGCCATATCTAAATACATCGTCTGGCGTTTCTGTATATGATGTAATCTTGAAATGACCCTTTAAACCGTGAACTGCTCTTACTTCTCCGATAACTATCAATTGGGACATAATTAATAAGCTTAGTCTTTTTTCTCCTCTTCTGCTGGAGCTTCCTCTGCTGGAGCCTCTTCTGTTGGAGCTTCATCAGTTTTTGCTTCTGCTGCTGGAGCTTCCTCTGCTGGAGTCTCTTCTGTTGGAGACTCTTCTGTTGGAGCTTCATCAGTTTTTGCTTCTGCTGCTGGAGCTTCCTCTGCTGGAGTCTCTTCTATTGGAGACTCTTCTGCTGGAGACTCTGAAGCAGACTGATTCTTTGCTTCCTCAGCTGCGGCCAATCTTTCTTGTGCTTTCTTCTTTGGCTTAGCTTTTTTTGGATTGTTGCCTTGTGCTGGCATTGGTATTACGCCGGCTTCTCCCAAAAATCTTGCAACCTTATCTGTTGGTTTTGCCCCTTTAGAAATCCACTCTTTTATTAACTCTAAGTTTAGCTGGACCCTATCCTTATTATCTTTTTGTAAAAGAGGATTGTACAATCCTACTTTTTCAATATATCTACCATCCCGTGGACTTCTTGAGTCTGCAACTACAACTCTGTATACAGGCCTTTTCTTTGAACCTGCTCTCGATAGTCTTATTTTTAACGCCATTTTATTCTCCTTTTATTTGTTAATAATTAAAATTTGTTTTTAAAAAAATCACTCGGCATACTACTTCCAAGTTGACCTGCTAAAATATTTGGATCAATTGATCCTCCCCCTTTTCTAGATAACTTCTTCATCATGTCTGACATCTTTCTATGTTGTTTTAGAATTTTATTTATTTCAGATACTGAAGTTCCAGATCCTGCCGCTATTCTTTTTTTTCTTGATCCATTAATTATCTTTGGCTTACTTCGCTCGTATTTTGTCATTGAAAGAATAATTGCTTCTTGTTGGGCGATTGAATTTTCAGGATTGTTATTTTGCGGAATCTTGTCTCTCAGATTACTTAGTCCAGGAATAAATTTCATCATGCCCGAAATGCCACCCATTTTTTTCATCTGTCTGATTTGACTAAGTAAATCATCGAGATCAAATTCTCCTTTTTGTAATTTTTTAGCCATTTCTTCAGCATCTTCTTGATCAACAGTTTCAGCAGCTTTTTCGACCAAGGTCACAATATCGCCCATTCCAAGAATACGATTGGCAATTCGCTCTGGGTGAAATTTTTCAAGGTCATCGACTTGCTCCCCAACTCCCATAAATTTAATTGGGCAATCAGTAATGTACTTCATACTTAGTGCGGCCCCACCTCGAGCGTCGCCAT
Source organism: uncultured Pelagibacteraceae bacterium (assembly GCA_902547315.1). Taxonomy (GTDB): domain Bacteria; phylum Pseudomonadota; class Alphaproteobacteria; order Pelagibacterales; family AG-422-B15; genus CACNXQ01. The sequence continues at coordinate 77,301 of CACCND010000002.1, forward strand.
CAATTCTAGTAAGGATAGAGCCAGTTATGTTGATTGCTTTTGAAAAATCGCTTGCAACATTCACTGCTTCCTGGCCTGTTAAGCTGTCTAAAACAAGTATCGTTTCTAAAGGGTTAATTTCTTTTTCGAGCAAACTCAATTCGCTCATTAGCCCTTCTTCAACATTCATTCTCCCCGCTGTATCGTATAAAACACAATTAATTTCCTGTAATTCAGCAAATTGTTTTGCTCTTGATACAATATCAATAGGCATTTGATTTTCGAGTTTGGGTAAAATTGTTACATCAATTAACTCAGAAAGTTTTTTTAGCTGATCAAAAGCAGCTGGTCTTGAGGTATCTAGTGAAACGAATAAAATCTTCTTATCGTAATTACTTTTGAGATAATTACCGATTTTACCAACAGTCGTTGTCTTGCCAGAACCTTGAAGTCCTGCAAATAAATAAGATGAAATTTGATTGTCGTTTATTTGGAATTCGGGTGAAGCTGACCCTAAAATTTGAATCAATTGATCATTCACAATTTTTGTTATCATTTGCGCAGGCGTTATTGATCGAATGATTTCCTTTCCGATCGCCTCTTTTTTGACATCCGCTATGAATTTTTTTGCAATTGGCAATGCAACATCAGCTTCAAGAAGAGCTCTTCGAATATCTCTCATTGCACTATCGAGTGAGGCCTCATCAATAGAACCTGTCTTTTTTAAACTCTTAAATATTTCCTCAAACCGATTACTAAGGTTTTCAAACAAAATAAACTCTCCTTCAGCAGGTAGTGCACCAATGGGCGAAACTCGCTGACTGGTGTCGATACCTTTATTTATGGCACCGCAGAAATAATATTTCTGACGGAAAACCTGAGTTTTTTATTACTTCAGTAAGTTAATGTCAAGATTCATTTAATTTCTTATTTACTGGAAAAATCAAAATTGGCTCAATATAAAGTGTTTATGCACGAGTTTCAGTTCGTAAAGATGAATGGCCTGGGAAATGATTTTATTGTTATTGACCAAAGAGTATCTGAATTTGATTTATCAAAAGAACAAATAAAATTAATTTGTAGCAGAACAGACGGGATTGGCTGCGATCAACTAATCATGATTAGGAAGTCACAAGATAACAGCAATCCACTGGTTAAATTTTTTAATTCAGATGGAAGTGAAATAGATGCTTGTGGAAATGGTTCGCGTTGTGTTGCAAATTTTTTAATGAAAGAAACAAAGAACGATAAAATAAACTTAACAACACGTGAGAGAACAATTGCATGTAAAAAGATTGATGATGACACAGTTAGTGTAAATATGGGCAAGCCAAAATTTGAATGGAATGAAATCCCTTTGACTGAAGATATCGATCTAGAGGATATTAATTTTTCAATCAAAGACCTTACTCTAAAAAAACCATTTTTAGTTAATATTGGTAATCCACATATTATTTTTTTTGATGATGAAATACAAAAATATGATGTTGAAAGTTTTGGATCTTTAATTGAAAATGATAATTTATTTCCTGAAAAAATAAATGTGAGTTTTGCAAAGTTAAAAAGTGATAATCACATTTTACTAAACGTATGGGAAAGGGGTACAGGAAAAACAAATGCTTGTGGTACAGCTGCTTGTGCAACAGCTGTAGCAGGGGTTGAAATGGGATTGATAAAAAATAAGGTGACAGTAACATTGCCAGGGGGCGATTTAGAAATATATTACAATAGTGGTGATAATATTATTATGACTGGTCCAACTGAGATAAATTTTACTGACAAATATAAGCTGTGAGAAACAAAAATTCTAAAAAAAATACTAAAATATACTTTAATAACTCATGCAGTATCTGTAGGTTTGAAATAAACCACTATAAGAAACTTAATGATGTTATTGATTGGGTCGATGTTACTCAAAATAAAGTTGCTGAAAAGGAAACCTCAAAAGAACCAAGTCAATTGATAAGACGTCTTCATGCAAAACATGATGGAAAGATATTAGAGGGAATTGATGCTTTTTTACTGATATGGTCTCAACTTCCAAGGTATAAATGGCTTTATAATTTTATCAAATTGCCTCTTATCTATCATATGAGTCATATATTGTATGAAGTTCTTGCATTTGCTTTATATTTAAAAAATCGAAATCAGATAAGTAATGAAAGATCCAGAAATTAAAACTTACGGATGTAGACTGAATTTTTATGAGTCTGAAGTTATAAGAAAATACGCAAAAGATAACAATCTTCAGAACCACATTTTTATTAATAGTTGCGCTGTTACAAATAAAACTATCGCTGATCTGAAAAATGAAATTAGGAAAGTAAAAAAAGAAAATCAACAAAGTCAAGTCGTTCTTACTGGTTGTGCTGCACAGATACATAAAAAAGATTTTGAAACAATGAGCGAAGTTGACTCCATCATTGGAAATAAAGAAAAATTAGAATCCTTAACCTATAAAACTATAAGAGAGAGTAATAAGCCAGTAAATTTAGTAGGAGATATATTCGAAAATGAACAGGCAATTTCACCAATTATAAGTAAAGTTAAAAACAGAATAAGAGGATTTGTGCAAATACAAAATGGATGTGATCATAGGTGTACATTTTGTATTATTCCATATGGGCGGGGTAATTCAAGAAGTGTGGATCCAAAAAATATTGTAAAACAAATAAAGTTACTTCTAGAGAAGAACTACAAGGAGATAGTGCTAACTGGCGTTGATCTCACAAGCTACGGTAGTGATTTAGAGAAAAAAATTTCATTGTCAAAATTAGTAAAAATTATTCTTAATAAGTTGCCTCAACTTAACAGACTTAGACTATCATCACTTGATATCGCAGAAATAGATGATGAATTAATAAATCTTTACGGAAGTGAGAAACGTTTACTTCCTCATATTCATTTATCTCTGCAGGCTGGGGATAATATGATTTTAAAAAGAATGAAAAGAAGACATTCAAGAGAAGATGCAATTAATGCAATAGAGCGCATCAGAACTGTTAGACCTGATATTGTATTTGGTGCAGATTTAATTGCTGGATTTCCAACAGAGACGGAGGAAATGTTTCTAAATTCAGTGCGACTTATAGACAAATGTAATATTACTTTTTTGCACGTATTTCCATTTTCACCAAGAAATGGAACGCCCGCTGCTAGAATGCCTCAAATAGATCGAGAAATTATAAAAAAAAGAGCAAAAATTCTCAGAAATATTGGCGAGAGAAAGATTACCGAGCACTACGATAAGCTAAAGAATAAAAAGATTAACCTTATTGTTGAAAGTCAAAATCAGGGTAGGTCAGATACATTTGCCAAGGTTTGCCTCGATGATAATTTCGAGGTGGGTAAAATAATAAAAATGCTTGTCACTGGAAAGCGTCAAGAAGGCTTAATTGGAAATATAATTGTTTAAGAGTTTAAAATCTGGTCTAGCAAAAGTATTTGCAAATCGAAAAATTGATCAAAATACAATACAGGATTTTGAGGATCTTCTTATTACTTCTGACGTTGATGTTGAAACATCAGAACTCATTACAATAAAATTAGGAAATGAAAAATTTTCTAATGCTCCTTCGCTGGAAGAAATCCAATCATCTCTTAGTAAAATTATAAATGAAATTGTATCCACAAATACAAAGAAAATTGACTATAAAAATAATACAAAACCCTACGTTGTGTTAATGGTAGGAGTAAATGGTTCAGGTAAAACTACAACAATTGCAAAATTGGCAAATCAATTTCAACAAGAAAAAAAAAATGTTCTGTTGGTTGCTGCTGATACCTTTAGAGCAGCGGCTGCGGAACAATTGAATGAATGGGCTGATAAAATAGGAACGGACTTTATGAGGGATGCTGATAAATCTGACCCAGCAAGTGTAGTATTCAAGTCAATTGAATATGCAAATAATAATAATATTGACGTAGTTATAATTGATACAGCTGGAAGACTTCAGAACAAAACTGATTTAATGGATCAATTAGGAAAAATTGACCGAGTGCTTAAAAAACACGATGAAACACTTCCTCATGATTCAATAATATCGATTGACGCCACAACAGGGCAAAATGCAATAAAACAAGTGGAAGAATTTAATAAATTTACGAAAATAACTGGGATTATTATGACAAAATTTGATTCCAATGCAGCAGGAGGAACACTTGTATCAATTTCAAATAAAACAAATATACCAATTTTAGCAATTGGTAGTGGTGAGCAAATCAGTGATCTTACTGATTTCGATCCTGAGCAATTTTCTAATAATTTTATTAAAAATTAAAAAGGTCTTATGAGGGAGATCGTTGCGCTTTCTGTACCAGGATTCGTATCACCAATACTTGCATTAGATATGTGATTTAAATTAAATCCTATTCGACTTGATTTAAATCTATATGAAAACTCAATTTGACTTCTAAATTCAAGATTATATCCTAAATCTTTACTATCTCCTCGATCATAATATCCCAACGCAAAGCTTGGAGTAAAAAACCATTTTTCTGAAATTCCAATATCTTTTCTTAAACCTGAATAAATATATTTTCCGTTATCTCCGTTTCTCATAACACCCAAGAAAGGTTTAAGGTCATAATTATTTTTTAAAAAGTTATTCCCGTACAAATATTCAAATCTTAATTCTGATGAGTCTACTGTGTCATTTACATCAAATTGACCTAATGAAAAAGACCACATGTTTTCTTCATTGGATTGAGCACTAAATCCATAAGATATTAAAATTAGAGTAGTAAAAAATAATTTTATCATAAAGAAAATTTTTATGATCCGTATCTTACAAAATTGTCAACCTCTTCACCGTCTTGAATATAACCACCTGACCAAGTTACGCATCCACCTGACCATTTAATTACGTTGCCTTCACCATCACATCCATCAGCAACTATCTCTTCAAGCTTATCATATAATGGCTCTTGTAACTCTTGAAACTCAGAAATATCTTCTCTTGTTGTAAGCTCAACATCTTCATAGTCTTTTGTTTCATCTTCAATTCCACCTGCAAAAGTCAAATTCAAACCTAGAAAAAAAAATAATAAAAACACATAAATTTTTAAATTCATAAACACCTCTTTTAATTGAACTATAATATAGAATTTCAAATTGTTTAAAAGATATCTACAAATTGTCAAAAATTAGGCATGGCTTCTTTTTTGTCTATAAATTACAATAGCTCCAATGATCATTATGAGGAATGGAAGAGACCATAATATATAAGTTAAGCTGTTAAATGGCGGTGTCATCAAAATCCAATCACCATACCTTTCTACTAAATATTCTTTAATTTGCAGATCGGTCTCACCCTGACTAATTTTTTCACGAATAAGTTTTTTTAAATCTTCTGCTAATTCTGCATTAGACTCGTGTATTGTTTGGCCCTGACACACAAGACACCTCACCTCTTTAAAAAGCTCAATTGCCCTAAGATCTTCAGCTATGGTATTATTTTGCAGCAAAAAAAAGAGTAAAAATATCTTTATTATATTGGTCATATTTCAATTATCCCTGATCATTGGAAGAATTTTCTCTCCCATCTCATTCATATGAATTGGACCAATATGTTTATAAATAATTATACCATTGGCAATAATATAAGTCTCAGGAACTCCGTAAACTCCCAGATCAATAGCTGTTCTTCCTGATTTGTCTGAACCAATTTTAACAAATGGATTTCCAAGATCATTTATGAAATTTTTTGCCTCTTCACTATTATCTTTGTAATTCAAACCAAATATTTCTACTTCATAAAGTTCTGACAAAACCATTAATATGTCGTGTTCTGCACGACATGGTATACACCAAGAAGACCACACGTTTAGTAAAATTGGATTTTCACTACTTAAGTCTAAATTTGTAAGCTCTTCATATCCAAATAAGTTTGGTAACGAAAATTCTGGAACTTTTTTTCCAACAAGAGGGCTTGAAAGTTTTGATGTATCATTATTTAAAGAAAAAAATAAAAATATACTTAACAATATTATTAATACTAAAGGTAAAAATTTTAAATGATTACTTTTCATTGAATTGCCCAATTCTCATTGAAGCAGATATAATCCCCCCAATGATTATCATTAACGTACCTAACCAAAGTATTGTCATGAAAGGCTTGATATGCATTCTGATACTGATTGACTGCTGATCTTGAGGAACATTCATAACAAGGTAAATATCTGAAAAAAACTTATGCAAAATACTTGCTTCTGAAGTAATTGTAGGCGGATTTGAATAAAATCTGATTTCAGGAGTGAATATATCTATTAACTTACCATCTTTTTTCATATGAAAATATGCTTTTAATGAATTATAATTACTTTCGTCAACTTGCTCTATTTTTTCAAAACTAAAAATATATTTTTGCAATTGTAAATTATCTCCAACTTTAGCGTTATAAATTCTCTCCTCAGAATACACTGCATTACTTACAACTGCCATCATCAAGATGCCAAATCCAGCATGTGCTAGATTTTGGCCTAAGTTGGTTCTTACTAAAATATTTTGCTTATTAAAATTAATACTAGCTGTCATAGATGAAATTATTAAAAGTAAACTAAAAAAGATTATTAAGATTTCAGTCAAATTAAATAGTTCAAAATAGAGACTGATTATCAATGTTATAGTTAATGACGTAATAATGAGATATCGCAATTGAATAATTAATTTATAAAGTTTTGTGTCAGTCCATCCTAAACGTGGAGAAATAAACATAAAAAAAAGAAAAAGTATTATTATGGGGGCAATAGTCGTTGAGTAATATTTTGGCCCAACAGTTAAGCTCTTATTGAGTAATAAATCCGTTGCAAGAGGATACATAGTTCCCAAAAAAACTATTGTTAAAATAGTTATCAAAAGCCAATTATTTACTTGTATACCTGTACCCCTGCTGATCAAACCCATACTACTTATCTTATTAATTTTTTCAGAGTTGTAGGCAAATAAACTAAAAGAAAAGACAAGTATAAGAAAAATAAATAATAAAATAAATAAACCTCTTCCAGGATCGCTTGCGAAAGTATGAACAGAGTTTAGAATTCCAGACCGGACAAGAAATGTTCCAACTAAACTCAATGAAAATGTAAGTATAGCTAAAATAATAGTCCAGGATTGCATTACATTTCTTTTCTGAAGTATCAACACACAGTGAATCAATGCAGTAGCGGCTATCCACGGCATCAACGACGCATTCTCAACTGGATCCCAAAACCAATAACCTCCCCAGCCAAGTTCATAATAAGCCCAAAATGAACCTAGAGCTATCCCAGCTGTAAGAAATGCCCAGGCAGAAAAGACCCATGGTTTAACAATTGAAGCCCATTGTTGATCAACTTTTTTTGTAATTAACCCTGCAATTGCTAGACTAAATACTAGGGAAAAACCAACATAGCCTACATACAAAACAGGTGGATGAATTGCTAGGAGTGGATCTTGTAAAATAGGATTCAGACCAATCCCGTCAAAAAAATTATTTTGATTTAATTCAAATGGGTTTGACAAAAAAAATAAAAATGCGACAAATCCAAAGATCATAATACTCTGTATCGCAACTGTTATCTCTTTAAACCGTTCTGAAATTCTTCTCGAAAGGGCAAATAAAAAATTAAATAAGACCAAAATTAGAATCCATAAAAGCATACTTCCTTCATGATTTCCCCAAACACCAGAGAATTTATATATAAGTGGTTTTTCTGAATGAGAATTGAAATAAACTAAATCAAAATTAAAATCTGAAATGAGAAAAAGGTAAATTAGAATTAAAAATGGTAATAGTATTGAAATTAACTGTACGTAGGCCAGCACAATAACACGAGGTCTAGTTAATATTTTATTATTTATAATTTTACTAGACTGCATTAGTGATGCAGTTAAACAAAGAAGTAGTAAAAAATTTGAAATATAAAAAATATATAAACTCATTCACCTTGCCATTTGCCAGATTTTTTAAGTGTTTCTATGACTTCAGGAGGCATATAATTTTCGTCATGCTTAGCTAAGACTTTGTTTGCAATAAATCTACCATCATTCATATAAATCCCCTCTACTACAACTCCCTTATCCTCAGCAAATAAGTTTGGCAAAATTCCTTCATATTTCACATCAATTTTGTTATCACCATCAGTAATACTGAAATAAAAAATACTATCAGTTTCGTTTTGAAAAGAGTCCACTGATACAAGACCTCCTAACCTCATTATTTGACCTTGTTTATCTGAATTTTTTAAAAGTTCAGTCGGGCCATAAAAATAAATTATATTTTCCCTTAAGTTAAAAATAATTATCAATACTGCTATTGAAACAATAATTAAACTTAAGAGAAATTTAATTAATCTGCTTTTTACTAGACTAGTCAATTTTGTTTTTTGTTTTATTAAACATTTTTTCGTATTTTCTTAAATTTAGTATATTGATTAAAAAAAATATGAATAAAGAAAAGAAAAAAATACCATATGAAGACCAAACAAAAATTGCATATCCCCCCATATCTAATAACTCATTCATTAATTGCCGGTCCTTATTATTTTATTTTCAATCAGAACAAGTCTGAATCTAATCAGTGATACTGTTACTAGAAATAAAAAACAAGCAGCTGTCATAATAAATAATGGAATAAGCATACTTACATCAATGCTTGGTGCAGAAAGTTTTGAAATTGAAGCAGGTTGATGCAAAGTATTCCACCAATCAACCGAGAATTTTATTACCGGTATATTTATAAAACCTATTATTGCTAGTGCAGCTGAAATTTTTGATGCAAGTTCCTTGTTTGATATTGCCTGCCAAAGAAAGATATAAGCAATGTAAAGAAAAAATAATATTAACATCGAAGTTAATCTTGCATCCCACACCCACCATACACCCCATGTAGGTTTTCCCCATATACTTCCGGTTATCAATGACATTAAAGTAAAGACCATTCCTACTTGAGCAATTGATCTTGCAATAACATTAAAAAGAGGATTTCGGGTTATAAACCAAAGCACACATGAACCAGCTAAGATTGAATAAGTCATAAGTGCAAACCATGCAGAGGGAACATGAATGTACATGATCCGCATAGAGTCTCCTTGAATATAATCTGGAGGTGACTGAAAAAGTGAAAAATATAAGCCTATAACAAATACAAAAATTGTTGCAAAAATTAAGTATGGATTAGCAGACTTGATAAGTTCAATATGATTATTTCTAATTTTAATATACATCTTCAAATATCTATATATAACGATCTGAATTATTGCCTACTCTCCATAAAGACGCAGTCCATACGCGGTTACATATATCGATATTACAAAAGAAAGCATTGATAATGCTAATAGAATTGGCCATGAATCAGCGTCAGAGCCAAAAATAACAAAAGGCACAAACAACGGTATCATTATAATTGCCTTTAAAAAAATTGTTCTTTTAGCTCCAAGCGTCAGAGCGCTCACGAAGTTTGCTATGAAAACCATACCAAAAGAGCCTATAAATAAATTTATGAATATTTGAATTGTTTCGAGATAATCCAAATAAAATAGGAAACTTAATATTGGTAGAATTACTAAAAGTGGAAGGCAATATATAAACCAATATGTTAGATATTTGCTGATTATTAAATGCTCTATAGTCTTATTTTTCTGCATTATGATATCTAAGTTGCCATCCTCATAATCAGCATTAAAAATTCTATCAACTGTAACAATGATTGATAAAGCAAGCGCAATCCAAACTATACCTTTGAATAAAATTTTGAGTTGGTCAGTTTGAGTGCTAAAGGCGAAGGGGATTAATATTAAAATAAGTATAAAAAAAGATACTGTGAAAAAGAAATTAGCACTTGAATAAAATGATAACAATAAATCTCTTTTAATTAAATTTGACATATTAAATAATAAATTCCTTATGAAATTTTTTTGGTAAATTTATATTAGAAGTAAGTATAACCATTCCCATATTTTCATTAAATAGATTGATTTTCTCTATTAGTGAGTTTGTGTTAATTTCATCAAGATAAACAAATGGCTCATCTAATAACCACAATTCATAATTATTGTAGTTAAGTCTGTGAAGAGAAATACATTTTTTTTGACCATCACTTAAAGAGCTAGCATCTCTATTGATTAATTGATGTAAATTATTATGTTCTAGTAGATTTGGATGATCAAGAGTTTCATTATAAAGAATATCCCATAGCTCTAAATTTCTTTTTATTGAAAGATTATCTTTAAGAGAGTTTTTTTGGCCAATTAGATTAAATTTGTTATTATATAAATTGTCTTCAAGTATATTTAGATCATTTAACATTACCTTACCTTCATAGGATGTGATAAAATTGGATAAAATTCTTAAGAGAGTAGTTTTTCCAGAACCATTACGCCCTTTTACTACCAATGTTTCACCGGACTTAATTGAAAAATTAATATTATTGAGAACTATATTTTCCCCTCTTTTACAGCTCAAATTCTCAGTTTTTAGTTCGCTCATTATAAACTTTATGTTGATAGCTTGTTAAATTAGTCTAAATATAGCAGCAGTAAACCTCTATGTACGACAGCTTTAAGACAAAAAAAACACTAAAAATAGGAAAAAAAACCTATACCTACTTCAGCTTCAAAGAAGCTGAAAAGAATGGTCTTAAAAATATCACTTCATTGCCATTTTCAATAAAAGTACTCTTAGAGAATCTCATAAGAAACGAGGACGGCGCAACTGTTAGTGTGGATGACATCAAAGATTTTGATAACTGGAAAACTAATAAAAAAATAAATAGAGAAATCAATTTTAGACCTGCGAGAGTTTTAATGCAAGATTTTACAGGTGTACCAGCAGTTGTTGACCTTGCATCTATGAGGTCTGCAATTGTCAGTGAGAAGGGAGACCCTAAAAAAGTAAATCCTTTATCGCCAGTTGATTTAGTAATAGATCACTCTGTGATGGTTGATAAGTACGGCTCAGCTACTTCCTACAAGGCAAATGTAGATTTAGAATATAAAAGAAACATTGAAAGATATGAATTCTTGAGATGGGGACAAAAATCTTTTAACAACTTTCGTGTTGTACCACCTGGTACAGGTATTTGCCACCAGGTAAATCTAGAATATCTTGCCAAGACTGTTTGGTCTGAGAAGAAAAAAATTAAAAATAAATATTTGAATTTGGCTTATCCAGACACTGTGGTTGGAACAGACAGTCACACAACTATGATAAACGGTTTATCCGTGCTTGGATGGGGAGTGGGTGGAATAGAGGCTGAGGCTGCGATGTTAGGCCAGCCTATTTCAATGGTCGTTCCAGAAGTCATGGGATTTGAAATAAAAGGAAAAATAAAAGAAGGCGTTACTGCCACAGATCTTGTTTTGACAATCACTGAACAACTAAGACAAAAAGGGGTCGTTGGAAAGTTTGTAGAATTTTATGGTATTGGGCTTAAAGAGTTATCGGTTCCAGACAGAGCTACTATTTCAAATATGGCTCCTGAATATGGTGCAACTTGCGGTTTTTTTCCGATCGATAAGGAAACAATTAAATTTTTAAAAGTCAGCGGTAGATCCTCTGAGGAAATAAAACTTGTCGAGAAATACGCGAAAGTTCAAGATTTATGGGAAAACTACAAAAAAAGCGAAAGAGTTTACACTGAAACTATGCAATTAGATTTATCTAGCATCGAACCAAGTTTAGCTGGGCCAAAACGACCACAAGATAAAATATTATTATCAAACGTATCTGATACATTTACAAAATCTTTTGAAAAAGAATTTGGTCAAAAGTGTGTTGATAACCCAATAAGTGTTAAAGATGAAAAATTTCAAATTGATAATGGGCATGTCGCTATTGCTGCTATCACAAGTTGTACCAATACCTCTAATCCAAGTGTTATGATTGGAGCTGGAATTCTTGCACAAAAAGCAATTAAGTTGGGACTTAAAAGTAAGCCTTGGGTTAAGACATCTTTAGCTCCAGGCTCAAAAGTAGTGACTGATTACTTAATGAAATCAGGGCTACAAGAATACCTAGATAAACTAGGTTTTAATTTGGTTGGTTTTGGTTGCACAACATGCATTGGAAATTCAGGCCCACTGGATAAGAATATTTCTGACGCTATTACAAAAAATGACTTAATTGTAAGTGGTGTTTTATCGGGTAATAGAAATTTCGAAGGTAGAATTAATCCTTTCGTAAGGGCTAACTACCTCGCATCACCTCCTCTTGTGGTTGCATACGCATTAGCAGGTTCAACCAAGATTAACTTAACAAAAGATCCAATAGGATATGGAAAAAATAAACAACGTATTTATCTAAAAGACATCTGGCCAAAATCAAAAGAAATAAAAGCAGTAATGGGTAAAATTATTAATTCAAATTTATATAAGCGACGTTACAAGAATGTTTTTAAAGGTGATAAGAAATGGAATACAGTAAGATCTCCAAGTGGATTAACATACGAATGGAATAAAAAATCTACTTATGTACAACATCCGCCATTTTTTAAAAATTCAGAGTTAAATAGTGTTTCTGATATTAAAGGTGCAAATATTCTTGGAATATTTGGCGACTCTGTAACGACAGACCATATCAGCCCTGCTGGTTCCATTAAAGAAGACAGTCCTGCTGGTGATTACCTTAAGTCAAAAAAAATAAAAAAAATTGATTTTAATTCGTTTGGTGCCCGAAGAGGAAATCATGAAATAATGATGAGGGGTACTTTTGCAAATATCAGAATAAAAAATGAAATGTTAGATAATGTTGAAGGAGGATATACGATTCATTATCCATCGAAAAAACAAATGTCAATTTATGACGCTGCAATAAAATACACTAAATCACAAACACCATTAGTAGTCATTGCAGGAAAAGATTATGGAATGGGCTCGTCAAGAGACTGGGCAGCAAAAGGAACAAATTTACTTGGTGTTAAAGCTGTAATTGCTGAGTCTTATGAAAGGATACATAGATCTAACCTAATCGGAATGGGAGTACTACCTTTTGTATTCAAAGATGGCGAGAATAGAAAATCTCTAAAGTTAGAAGGCCCAGAAAAAATAACAATAAGTGGGGTCAATGATAATTTGAAACCACAATCTTTTTATAATGCGATGATAGTTTATAAAAGCGGCAAAAATATATCTACCAAGATAAAGCTCCTTGTAAATACATCGACAGAAGTAGAATACCTCAAAAGTGGAGGTATTCTGCAATTTGTTCTAAAAGAATTAGTTAATTCATAGAGATTAACTAAGATTTATAATTTGATAAGATCTTCGTAAAATCATCTGACCCTTTACCATTCACTGTATTCCTGATTGCTGCAAATATTTGATCAGATAATGTCGCAAAATCATTTTCACTGATATTGTAGTTTTGATTATGCAACGCAAAATTCACTTCCACGCATATCTCATTACAATCTGTAAAGAAAAAAGTATAAAAAGAATTTATTTCACCAATAACAGAACATGTCTCTTCAAAATTTCCTGATCCTCTTGAATTAATATTTGAAGTTGTAATATTTGCATCTGTAATCCATCCAGCATCACAAGCATAGAATGACTTTCTATATGCTGTTTCTTCTGACTTTGATCCAAGAATAGCGAAATTAATTCCATCAAAATTAAATGAATTATCTGTTGGACCAACCTCTTCGGGCACTAATGTTGCATAAACGTAAAAATTGCCAGAGGGAACGCTGCCAGATTTTTCTAAATCAAAAACTTTCCAGTTACCAGGTAAGACTGGTAAATCATTTTGATTATAGGCATTTTCAATTGAGCCATTATATAATAATTGTTCATTAAGTTCTGTTGCATTACCATATGTAAATGACATGAACAGAAAAAGAACTGAGATAAAAAATTTTTTAATCATACTTTTTCCTTTTTAGTTAACAATAAATTATACTTTAAAAAAATAATTAGAATAGTACTAATTTCAGGTCTAATTTTCTACTGTACTATAAATTGTATCTATTAATTTTTTTGAAAACTCAATTGGATCCGACGGTTTTTCACCATCGAGGATTTTTGATTGTTCGTATAACAAAATAGAAATATTTTCTACTTCTGTAATCTTATTCTTATCTTTGCTCATTTTAGATAGCTTTTTTATAAGTTTGTGATTTGGATTTATTTCCATAACCTTTTGTGATAACCCCTGATTGAGTTGATTATGCTGTTGAAGAATTTTTTCAAGTTGAGGATCCATTGCTCCTTCGTCACTGACTAAGCATACTGCACTATCTGTAAGTCTTGATGAAATTCTGACATCTTTTACTTTATCTTTTAATTTTTCTTTTAATAAATTTATGAGGGGTTCTGCAGACTTATTTTCTTTAATGTCTTTTTTATCACCATCAATTTTTTCTAGACCGTCAGCACCTCTTGTCACTGATTTGAAACTTTTTTCAAGATAAACAGGGGTTGATGATGTCCAAAAACTATCTACAGGATCATCTAATATCAAGACATTAATATCTCTTGACTTGTAGCCCTCTAAGCTTGGATTATTAATTATGTTTTCATAATTGTCTCCTGTCATAAAATAGATATCTTTTTGTTTTCTTCCCATTGACTCTATGTACTCGTTCAATGTTATCAGTTTGCTGGACTTGGAATTTTTAAATAATGAAATTTCTAAGATTGAGTCTTTTCTTTCAAAATCCTCATAAATACCCTCTTTAAGAACTGGGCCAAAATTTTTCCAAAATTTTTCGTATGACACTCTGTCTTTGGCTAATTTCTTTTTTAGATCAGATATTGTTCGTTTTACCAAAGATGATCTAATTTTTGTAACTACAGGATTATTTTGAAGCATTTCACGACTTATATTTAATGGTAGATCTTCGGAGTCAATTATACCACGAAGAAACCTAAGATAAGGAGGAATAAGTTCAGGACAATTATCGGTTATGAAAACTCTTTTGACATAAAGTTTTAGTCTATTTTCTCTAGCAGGGTCATATAAGTCAAAGGGCTTTGTTGATGGAATAAAATTTAAGACTGTATACTCAATTTTACCTTCAGCTTTGTAATGTGACGTCATCCAAGGGTCATCAAACATTTGGCCTATATGATTATAAAACTCCTTATATTGCTCCTCCGAAATTTTATTTTTTGATCTTGTCCAAATTGCAGACGCGGAATTAATTGGCTCCAAGGTTTCATCTTTTTTTTCAGTAACATCACTAATATAAATTGGAATACTTATATGATCGGAGTACCGTCTAATAATATTTTGAATTCTATCTTTATCTAAATACTCTTTTGACTCCTTAGTTAAAGTTAATTCTATAGTCGTACCTCTATTTGAAGCGAGAATACTTGAGTCTTCAGTTTCCTCAATTGTGAAACTACTTTCTCCATCAGAAGTCCATATCCATAGTTTATTTTCTCCTGCTTTACGTGTAATAACTTTAGTTTGTGAAGCAACCATGAAAGCTGAATAGAAACCCACTCCAAATTGTCCAATGAGAGATAGATCTTTTGTTTTTGACTCAGACAATTCCTTTAAAAAATGAGCAGTACCAGAACGCGCAATAGTTCCTAGATTAGATACGAGATCTTTTTTATTCATCCCAACGCCGTTATCAGAAATTGATATCAAACTATTTTTTTTATCGATCGCAATCTGTATTTTAAAATTTGGATCATCTTTGATTAACTTTTCTTTGGTATTAGACAAATATCTAAGTTTATCACATGCATCTGAAGCATTAGATACAAGCTCTCTTACAAATACTTCTTTTTCTGAATAAACAGAATTGATCATTAATTTCAGCAACTGGCTGACTTCTGTTTGAAACTCTAGTTTTTCTGGTTTAGGCATAATATTTATTCTCAAAAACTATATTGGAATTATCTATGGAAATTCAAGGTAATTTAGCTAGTGTCATCTTAAAAATTTTCCCTAATTTCTGTGTTTTTTACATATTTTTCAAGTTAACATAAAGTAATAATGACAGTATATTACATCAATCCTGATCAAACCCTCAAGAGCTCTAATCGATTAAAAAATAAATTTACGAGTTTCCATAAAACTGAGCTTAATCTAATACTTTCAGTGTACGCCCAAAAAGTCAGTCAAGGGCATTGGAAAGACTATGCTATAGATCACGGTAAGTACAGTGCGGTCTTTTCAATTTATCGAAGTACTTTCGAGAGTGCTTTTTTAAGAATAATTAAAAATAAAAATAAGCGAAAGCATAAAATATATACATTAATCGATTTTAATAACAAAAAAATTAAGGAAAGCGAGAACCTCTCAGATATTACTCACTATCTTAAAGTTTCTGTAAAACGTATAGCCTGAACTTATCTTCTTTGACCAAAAAGTCTTAACAGCATTATAAATAGATTTATAAAATCTAAATAAAGTGTTAATGCGCCCATAATAGCTTTTTTTGCAGCGACTTCACCACTGTCATACGCCATGTACATATTTTTTATCTTTTGAGTGTCATATGCTGTTAAGCCAACAAAAATTAAAACTCCAAGAATGGAAATTCCGTAATATAACGCTGGTGATTGCATGAAGATATTTACAATTGATGCAATTATAATTCCAATCAGCCCCATAAATAGAAATGATCCAAAATTAGTTAAATCTCTTTTTGTTGTATAACCATATATACTCATTGCACCAAAGGTACTTGCTGTAATGAAGAATACTCTAGCTATACTTGCACCAGTGTAAGTTAGAAAAATTGTAGAGAGTGACAAACCCATTAAAAATGCAAATATCCAAAACATTGTCTGTGCTCTAGAAGCAGACATACCTCTTATTCCAAAACTCATATACATCACAATTCCAAGAGGTGCTAACGCAACAACCCACATCATTGGACCAGTATATAGGGTCACACCCAAATTCGTAAGGCCAACAATTTCTCCTGTTGGACCCATTACTGCAGTTGCTTGAAATAACATATATGCAACCAAACCTGTTAGGGCCAAACCTGATGCCATGTAATTATAAACGCTCATCATGTATTGCCTTAGACCTTCGTCGATTGCTGGCGTTGATTGAGCTCTAGTTTGATAATCCATATTTAAAAACCTCTTGTAAAAATTGTTTTATGTATTTTAATACATAATTATAAAGGTAATCAATACAAGTAATTATTTATCAAGATTTTATTTAATTAATACAGATACTTAGGAGTTTAAGTGGAGAAGGTTTTAGTCACAGGAGCATCAGGTTACATAGCACTACACTGTATTACTGAATTATTGAAAAATGGATATGCTGTTAAAGGTTCTCTACGAAGTATGAATAGAGAAAATGAAGTACGAGAAGCAGTAAAAAAGGAAATAACAGACAACAATTTAGAATTTTGTAAACTTGACCTAATGTCTGATGAAGGTTGGGACAGTTGTGCGTCTGATTGTAATTATATGATACATTTAGCTTCGCCGTTCATAGTTGGGGAACCAAAAAATGAAAATGAGCTCATAAAGCCAGCCAAAGAAGGAACAATGAGAGCTCTTAAAGCTGCAAAAAAAGCTGGTATAAAAAAAGTTGTTCTTACATCATCAATTGTTGCTATTGCCTACGGACATAATCAAAAAATTTGTAGCAGTCATGATTGGACCAACACAGATAAGGATGTCGGTGCATATAATAAAAGTAAAACTTTAGCTGAAAAAGCTGCATGGGAATTTATAAATTTACCAGAAAACAAAGATCTAAAAATGACAACTATTCATCCAGGTTTTGTAATGGGTCCACTATTAAGTAATGATACCATGGGTGCGTCTGCTAGTTTTATGGCTCGACTGATACTTGGAAAAATTCCTGCATTACCAGATGTATATATGCATATATCTGATGTTAGAGATACAGCGATGTTGCATGTGAAGGCGCTTAAATCAGAAGCCAGCAATGGTAAAAGAATACTCACAACTTCAACAAATGATTATCATATTACAAAAATTGCAAAAATTGTAAAAGATAGTGGCTTTAATAAGGTTTCAACTAAAGTTATGCCAACCTTTTTATTTAGATTTTTTGCATTGTTCAATTTACAAATGAAAGGTGTTTTAAAAAATATCAAAAGGGGGAGTTATGAAACCGATAACGGCTCGACGGTTTCTATTTTTAACTGGAAACCCACACCAGTTGAAAAAACAATAAGTGACATGGCGCTATCCATGGGTAAGATACTTGGAAAGTAGAATAATATATGGAAAAAGTTTTAGTTACGGGAGGATCAGGTTACATCGCTCAGCATTGTTATAAAAAAGCCCCTTCAATAGAAGCTCCAAATATCTTAATGAAACTTCTTGGTTTATTTAACAAAGAAGCTGGCGCAATATCGAGCTTTGTTGGTAAAACAAAATTTACTATTTCCGAAAATGCTAAAAATATTTTAAAATTTAATTTCGAAAGTGCGGATGAGGCGATCATCCAAACTGTGAAACAATTTGAAGAACTTGGGCTTATTACAAAATAATGGAGTACAGAAAATTAGGTAGATCAGATATTGATGTTAGCTTGATATGCTTGGGTACCATGACCTGGGGAGAGCAGAATACCGAGGCCGATGCTCACAATCAATTGGATTACGCTCTAGATCATGATGTAAATTTTATTGATACTGCTGAAATATATGCTGTTCCTACAAAAGCTGAAACTCAGGGTTTAACTGAAAAATATATCGGTACTTGGTTTAAAGCCAGAGGCAACAGAGATAAAGTTGTTCTTGCTACTAAAGTTGCTGGTCGTTCCGGGATGTCATGGTTAAGAGAAAATGAGGAAATACCACGACTATCAAAAGAACATGTTTTCTATGCAGTTGAACAGAGTCTCAAAAGACTTCAAACAGAATACATTGATCTCTACCAAGTGCATTGGCCCGACAGACCATTTGGTGCATTTTCAGGAAGACTTGAATACAAACATATGGATACATCTGACTCAATTCCATTAGAGGAAACTCTTGAAGCCCTTGGTGAATTAGTCAAGCAAGGTAAAGTCAGGCAGATCGGCCTATCTAATGAAACGCCCTGGGGAACAATGAAATATTTAGAACTTGCTGAAACTAAATCACTACCGCGCGTGGCTTCAATTCAAAATGCCTATAATTTAGTCAATAGAGGTTTTGAAATTGGTTTATCAGAAGTGGCGATGCATGAACAAGTAGGCTTGCTTGCTTACTCACCATTAGCACAAGGAACATTAACTGGAAAATATTTAGGTGGACAGATACCTCAAGGTTCGAGACTCGCGCTATTTGGCGATGGCCCTTTAATGATGAGATATAAAGGAGATAAAACACAACAAGCAATTGAAATGTATGTAAATCTTGCAAAAAAATACGAAATTGATCCCGCTCAACTAGCTATTCAATTTTGTAATATTCAACCCTTTGTTACGTCTACAATTATTGGAGCGACTACAATGGAACAATTGAAAACTTGTATAGACAGTGTTGATCTTGATATTACTAAAGAAATTATCAATGAGATAAGAAGTATTCATAAAGAAATTCCAAATCCTGCACCATAATGAAAAAAATCTCTAAAACTGAACTTACTAATAAATTAAAAAGATTGTCTGGTTGGAAGATGGTCAAAAGGCGAGGTGCTATAACAAAAACATTTAAATTTAATAACTTTCAAGAAGCATTTGGGTGGATGACATCGATGGCAATCTATGCAGAAAAAAAAGACCATCATCCAGAATGGTTTAATGTTTATAATACTGTGGAAGTTACTTTATCAACTCACGATGCTGGCGGAGTAACAAACCTGGACTTAGATATGGCCAGAGAAATGAACCAGAAAAGTAAGTAAATTATTAAGATTTATAAAAAGAAGTTGTTAGCGCAATCTTTCCAGTAGCTTTTCTTGCAAGAATTGTCTCAAGTGCCTCTTGTCCCCGTTCGAGTGGAAGAACTTCTGTGACAGGCGCCTTTAATTTACCTTCTTCATACCAACCAGTAAGTTGTTTCATGTTGGCAAGATGCTCTTGTGGCTCTAAAGCTGTAAACTGACCCCAAAACACACCGACAGCAGAACAACCTTTTATTAAATACAGGTTCATTGGTATTTTTGGGATATAACCTGCCGCCCAACCTATCACTAAGAATCGTCCATTCCATGCTATACTTCGTAAAGCCGGCTCAGTGAAATCTGCTCCAACTGGGTCATAAATCACATCTGGTCCTTTACCACCAGTTGCTTTGGAAATTTCTGCTCTGAATTGTTTCACTTGATCTCGATCGGTCAAATCATACTTACCATAATTTATAACTTCATCAGCTCCATACTCTTTGCATACTTCTAACTTTTCATCTGAAGATGCGCCAGCGATAACTCTTGCTCCCATTGCTTTTCCAATTTCAACAGCAGATATACCAACGCCACCAGCAGCCCCTAGGACGAGTAAATTCTCTCCCTCTTTTAATTGACCACGATTTTTCAAAGCATAGTGTGATGTACCGTAAGTTAATGTAAAACAAGAAGCAGTGGTAAAATCCATACTACTTGGTTTACGAAATATATTGGATGGACTTGTAATTACTTGTTCCCTATAACCTCCGTAACCAATCATAGCAACAACCTCGTCACCAACTTTCCACTCTGTAATACTTTCACCTACTGCACTAATGACTCCTGATATTTCACCACCTGGTGAAAAAGGAAGCGGAGGCTTAACTTGATACTTGTCTTGAATGATCAAAGTATCTGGAAAATTGACACCCGCGGAGTGAACATCTATCAATATTTGACTCTTTTTAAGTTCAGGCAACTCAACATCCTCATAAACAAGAGAGCTAGGAGGGCCAAATTCTTTACAAACAATTGCTTTCATAATTGTGAATCTCGATATAAATTAGCGGTTATGAAATTATTTAATTTCAAACTTATTCTATCAATTTTGCTGTTGAGTTCAATAAGTGCTTTTGCAGTAATTGATGTCGTGCATCTGGGCTCATTTGGCAAAAGTGGCGCATGGCAAGCTAAAGAGTTTAAAGATGGTTCAGCTAAGATTTGTTATATCATATCTGAGCCGATAGCAACAAATCCATCAGATCTCAATCGTGGCGAGCATGCTCTGATGATCACAAATTTCAAAGATGATAAGACTTTTCATGAGCCGAGTGTGGATACCGGCTTCACATTTAAACCTAAAAGTATGGTTGAAGTGAGCATTGGTAGTAATAAGTACAAATTTTTCACAGTAGAATCAAGAGCTTGGTTAGCAGATGGAGAGAGTGGCAAACAACTCATTAAAGATATGAAAAATGGAGCGCGCGTAAAAGTTAAAAGCACCTCAAGTCGCGGAACAAAAATTACAGATACATATTCTTTAATCGGATTTACAAAAGCACTAGCAGCAATAGATAAAGCCTGTTCTTGAGTAAAATGACAGATGATAAAATCGACTTAATTGGTTTAAGTCTTAACGAAATATCTAAAAATCTAGTAAACAAAAACTTAATAAAGACAGAAGAAACATTTAGGTCAAAACAACTTTGGCATTGGCTTTATTCTCGAGGAGAAATTGATTTTGAAAAAATGACTACAATTTCAAAGGAGCTCAGAAAAAATTTAAATGATCATTTTATTATTCGAAGACCGAAAATTAAATCACATCAAATATCAAATGACGGAACGCAGAAATGGCTTTTGGAATTAAATGATAGTAACCTTATTGAAACGGTTTTTATTCCTGAAGAGAATCGAGGAACATTATGTGTTTCATCTCAAGTAGGCTGCACACTGAATTGTAAGTTTTGCTTTACTGGAACTCAAAAACTCGTTCGGAATTTAACATCAGGTGAAATTATTTCACAACTTCTTTTAGCAAAAGACAGTATTTCAGATTGGCCAAATGGAAAAAACCGTAAGATTTCAAATATTGTTTTTATGGGAATGGGGGAGCCTCTCTATAATTATGAAAATGTTAAAAATGCTGCTGAAATTATGGGAGACAAAGAGGGCATACAGTTGTCTACTAAAAGAATTACCTTAAGCACTTCGGGCATTGTTCCTGAAATTATTAAATGGGGTAATGAAGTCGACTCACGATTGGCAATTTCTTTACACGCAACAAATGATGAGTTGAGAAATGATATTGTTCCTATAAATAAAAAGTTTCCTCTTAAAGAGCTTATAAAGGCGTGTAAAGAATACCCTCGTTCAAAAAATTCTAAACGCATAACCTTTGAATATGTGATGCTGAAGGGAGTAAATGACTCAACAGAAGATGCTCAAAAACTCGTTAAACTTATCTCAGGTATTCCTGCAAAAATAAATCTTATCCCCTTTAATCCTTGGCCAAATTCACCTTACGAATGTTCTACTAAAGAAGAAATCAAAAAATTTAGTGACATAATCAAAAATGCAGGTTATGCAAGCCCAGTTAGAAAAACAAGAGGACAAGACATTATGGCAGCATGTGGCCAACTCAAGTCCTCAAGCGTTAAAATTAGAAAAAGTGAACTCAGGGCAAATGGATAAAATAAATAAAGTAGTACTTGCATACTCAGGTGGTTTGGACACATCAGTTATTTTAAGGTGGCTTAAGGAAACTTATCAATGTGAAGTAGCAACATTCACTGCAGATTTAGGGCAAGATGAAGACTATGAACTCGTTAAGGCAAAAGCAGAAAAGCAAGGAACTAAAGAAATATTTATTGAGGATTTAAAAGATGAGTTTGTCAATGATTATGTGTTCCCAATGTTTAGAGCTAATCCACTTTATGAGGGCTACTACTTGCTCGGGACTTCTATTGCAAGACCTCTAATAGCAAAAAAGCAAATAGAAATTGCAAATAATATTAATGCTGATGCAGTATCACATGGTGCAACTGGAAAAGGAAATGATCAAATTAGATTCGAGCTTGGATACTATTATCATAAACCTGATATAAAAATAATCAGTCCTTGGAGAGAATGGGATTTATCATCAAGAACATCACTTGTTGAATATGCCGATAAACACAGAATTGAAATAGCAAAAGATAAAAGAGGGGAACAACCATTCAGTATTGATGAAAATATTTTACATTCTTCGGCTGAGGGAAAAGTTCTTGAAGATCCTTGGGTTACAGCCCCTGATTATGTTTACACTAGAAGTGTTTCACCTGAACAAGCACCTGATAAGGCAGAAGAAATAATAATTGATTTTAAGAAAGGGGATGCCTGTGCGCTCAACGGAAAGGCTCTAACACCATTTGAAATATTAAAAGCTCTCAATGAACTGGGTGGAAAACACGGAATTGGACGTGTTGATCTTGTTGAAAACAGATACATTGGCATGAAATCTAGAGGAATTTACGAAACTCCTGGTGGAACCATTCTTTATCACGCACACAGAGCCATTGAGAGCATCACACTCGATAAGGAAGCTGCGCACATGAAGGATGAATTGGCGTCCAAATATGCCAAGCTTGTCTATAACGGCTATTGGTTCTCTCCTGAAAGAGAAATGATGCAGTCAATGATAGATAAATCTCAAGAAAAAGTCGAAGGTAAAGTAAGACTTAAACTCTTTAAAGGTAATACAATGATTACAGGTAGGGAGTCGTCTTTAAGCTTGTACAATCCAAATCTTGCAACATTTGAGTCAGATCAAATTTATTCTCAAAAAGATGCTGAAGGTTTTATAAAATTGAACGCTCTAAGATTAAGAGAAAGAAAATAAGCTACTGCTGTCTAAATGCAGCGTCTACTGTATTTTTTAATAAACATGCAATTGTCATAGGGCCCACGCCACCTGGTACTGGTGTAATCGCCGAAGCTACACTAAATACATCATCATAATCTACATCGCCAACTAGTTTTGTTTTTCCGGGCTTATCTGGGTGGTCTACTCGATTAATTCCAACATCAATTACTACAGCTCCTTCTTTAATCCAATCTTTTTTGACCATTAAAGGACGCCCAACAGCAGCAACAACAATATCAGCTTGTTTTGTGATTTTTTCAATATTTTTGGTTTTCGAATGAACAATTGTAACAGTACATGACTCTTCAAGTAATAGTTGTGCCATTGGTTTGCCTACAATATTAGATCTTCCAATGATTACAGCGTGCATCCCTTTCAAATCAGCAATACTTTTTTTTAGCATTAAGTAACACCCAAGGGGTGTGCAAGGTGTAAAGGTTTTACTCAACAAATCACCTCCTATTGAGTTTCTTCCAACATTTATCGCATGAAATCCATCAGAATCCTTTACTGGATCAATTGCATCGATAATAGCTCTTGAGTCAATGTGTGATGGAAGTGGCAATTGTACAAGAATTCCATTTACTTTTTGATCATTGTTAAGTTTATCAATTAGTTCCAAAAGCTTTTCTTCAGATACTGAGATGTCAAGAAAATAATCCTCAACATCCATTCCTATCTCTTTAGCTATTTTTGACTTTGTATTTACGTAAACTTGACTTGCTGCGTCTTCACCAACAAGTACAACAGCAAGGGTTGGCGTTTTATTAAATTTATTTTTAAATTCTTTAACTTTAATAGCAGTTTCAGCTCTAAGATCAGCTGCAATTACTTTACCATCAATAATTTTTGTATCAGACATTCTTAGATTGGAAATCCTGCATAAAAGTACTCGTAAAGTAAGTTTCTTATAAAGTAAAGTATCAGAATTAGGACAACTGGTGATATATCAATTCCTCCTAAATTAGGAAGAAAGTTTCTTATTGGGTTAAGGAGTGGGTCCGTCAATCTTTTTGTTCCAAAATAGATAGCAATAATAATTCTATTTTGAGTATTAAAAATACTCATAGCAAGAAGCCAACTGAATATGACATTAATAATCAAAACCCAGGTATAAAGATTAATAATTTGATCAAAAAGGATTATGACTGAGTTCATGATTTATCTGTAAGAAAATAATTATCTAGAAAAGAGTCTAACCACATATTGATTTTTTTTCCATGACTAAGTCGTTGCTGCATTTGATAATGACGTTTTTGTGCTCCTTTTTCTCTAAGCATGTACCCAGCAAAATACAGCCATCTTAAGTGCATTTTGAGGTTCACCTCAGGATGAAATTGTATACCAACGGCGTTTTTGTAATTAAAAGCTTGCTGTGGAAATGTCTCACCTAAAGCTAAAATCTCACAGGATGTTGGAACAGTGAACCCTTCCTTATGCCACTGGAAAAATGTTTTTTGATTTTGAAAAATTTTGTGTCCATTGCCAGTTGGCTTAATGTCATAAAAACCTATTTCATATTGACGATCTTTCGCACGTTGCACAGTTCCTCCTAAATTTTTTGCTAGCATTTGTGCACCTAAGCAAATACCAAGAAAAGGTTTATTTGAAGACAATACGTTTGAAATCCAATTAATTTCGTACTTAATATAATCTAAATTATCATTAGCACTCGGAGGTCCACCATAAATTACTGCAACATCATGGTCGTTCATAGATTGAGGCAACTTTTCACCCATAACAGGCCGTCGTACATCAAGTTCATATCCTCTTTCGATCAACTTTAATCCTACATCACCTGTGCTCGATCGAGGTTGGTGAACTATCATTAATGCTTTTTTTATTTTCATAGTCTCAAGAATGAAACTACATTGCGCTTAATCCGCCATCAAGTAAAATTTCTGTTCCTGTCATAAATTTGCTTTCATCAGATGCAAGATATAAAATTGCATATGATACATCATCTGTGTCACCAATTTTATTCATAGGGATTTGTCTAGAAAGCTTAGCAACAGCTTTTTCCTCTCCAAATGCTTGTTTCAAAGGATCAAGTATTGGCGTATCAATAAACGCTGGATGAACTGAATTACACCTAACATCGTAGCCTTTTTTAGCACAATAAAGAGCTACCGATTTACTTAAAAGTCGAACACCAGCTTTTGAAGAATTATAAGCAGCGGTATTCCAGCCAGCTACAATGCCAGAAATTGATGAAATATTGATTATAGATCCTTTACCTTTTTTACTCATAAGAGGAATTGAATATTTGCAACCAAGAAATACACTATCTAAATTTACTTGGTGAACTTTTTTCCATATTTCAAAATCAGTTGATACAATATCTGCACCTAATGAAATACCTGCACTATTCACAAGAATATCAAGTTGCCCATAACTATTCTCCACTTCATCTAATATATTATTCCAAGACTCTTCATCTGAAACATCTTGCACTAAAGTACTAAATTGTGAATTACTAAAATCGCTTAATCTCTCAGGCATAGACTCAATAACATCTCTATTTATGTCCGTAAGTATAACTTTAGCACCTTCATGCATCATTTTAACGGCTGCAGCATAACCAAGCCCTGAAGCAGCTCCAGTGATTAATGCAACTTTACCTTCTACGCGTCCCATTAACTTAAGTCTACTTTATAATAACTATCTTGTGATGTAGAATTCTCAGAGGTGAAATTGTCAAAACACTCGATCATACTGTGCTTTCTAAAACCATTTTCACCAGCAATCAAAAATTCTTCGTTCCCTAAATAAACTATAGAAGTATTGCTTAATCTATCAGATCTAACACAAGTTTCGATCACCCTTTTTTTAAATAAATCTATAACCGTGACAGTACCACCATTTCCACTTATGGCTATGCGGCCATCTTCCATCAAAACCGCATTAGTAAGACTATTTTTTACACCGATATTAGTATATTCAAATGTAAATACCTTGCAGTCCCCAACATAGTAACCGCTCTCAAAGCACTCTAAACCTGTATGTTTATCTAATGGTGGTTCTTCAAGGTTGGGATCAAGCTCATTAGCAATGATTATATTTCCAGACATGCCCAATAATAAATATAAACCAACATCTGCTTTTATACCTGACCACAGAGAACCAAAATAGCCAGAGTCGATAGTCATCCATGTAAGACCCTTATCAGGGGATAGATAAAACTTACCAAGCTCGCCAACAGCAAATCCTTCATTTGCTGTAGATTTTCTCCAGAGTTGCGGATCACTAAAAACATAATTTAGATGCGGTTGGTATTCGTCATCCGTCACGAATAAATAACCCCAGTTTTTTCCTCCATCTTGAGTTCTAAGTGAGAGAGAAAAAGCCCCTAATGCGATTCCTACATTTTCGTCATACATGTGAATTGACAAAAGAGGTGCATCAAAACCTTCATCTTGAAATTGTACGACCCAATTAAGACCCCCATCGTTTGAATGAAGAATTGTTGCATCATGCCCACTTGCCCAACACATATTCTTAGTCGGACAGCTTATGTCTGTCAGTGTGTTATCATAAGGCATCACATCAGACTGAATCCAAGTTTCACCGCTATCGTCAGAAAAGATAGCTAAGCCATGAACACCGACTGCATAGACACGATTATCAACTTTTTCCATTGCATTTATAAGTGCTTTACTCGCAAGTTCAGATTTCATAGCTAAACCTGTACCGTAATTAAAGTTTACAGCATAATTAGGCAGGATTGATAGAAGCAAAATTGCAACTAATGATGAGAGAAAAGATTTCATATGAATTTAAAAATTAAAACCCGACTTAAAAAAATCAAGTCGGGTTTTTAATAAATTAGTCTAATCTTGAAGACTATCTTGCGTAACGTCTTAATCCGTCTGGAGTATAGAAGTTAGCTGGCTTTTCCTCACCATTATAAATAGTCTGTGTAGGAGCAATTGCTTCACCTAGAAGTTCTGTTCCTGAGTAAGTTCTTGTAGCGAAGTCGTATGTAAATGAACCTTGAAGATTACATACTGTGTCACCTACTCCACCAAGGCCAGTTATGGTTGAAGTATGAGAATGTCTCATAAGCTCATTATTACCATCAAACATGTCATGCAAGGCAAGCTGATAATAATCATCATCCATAAAATAGAAAGTTCTCGAAGCATATAAATGTCTTGCACCAGGTCTCAATGTTGCGTGAACAATATGAACATCTCTTTCCTCATATCTAACATAATCAGGATTTAAATGACTTCTTGTATGAGTTACATCTACCGCATTTTCTGCAAGAGCTGTATTGTTGAATGGCACTAACATTTTTTTAACACCTTCATACTTCCAATCATATCTATCTTGAGCGCCATTAAAGCCTGCAAATTGGTCTACAGTTACAATACCGCCACCAGCAGTAGTCAAAGTATCATATGTAATATCAGGTGCTCTTCTTACTCTTCTTGTAGCAGGGTTATATTGCCATGCCTTACGAGGTTGCAGGTAACTATCAATAAAGTCATGAACTAGTGTGACCGTTCCTGCCGTTCTTGGAGGCCCTAAGTTTTTCTGCATAAATAATGCATATAAATTGTTATCTGCATACATTTGCTTTGTGTTAGGATTTCTTGGAAGAGAAATATTAGTTTCTTGTTGACCAAGTATTATTGTTCCATCAGCCTGAACATTAGTTGATGTTTGAACCCTGTAAACAGCGGACACATGACTAGCTGTCATCCTAAAATTCCAAACAAAATGTTGTGGATGGGAAGGATTAGGAAAAGGGACCTGTCCAGCATTAGGAACTTCAAACCCCTCGTTGTCATTAACCATGGTTCCGTTAGCCTGAGATATTGCGGCAATAGCCGGATCTAATTCGCAAGCAGGGCTGCTTTCATAGACATCCATACGATAGGTGTCTGGATAAGCGGCAAACATATTAATTTGACCTGCGGACAGCATATCAGTGTACTCGTTTACATTTGCGCTTGTAACAGAATATTTAATGTGCCCATCAGCATAGCTTAATGTTGTAAAACCAAAGACAGCTATGACAGTGATTAAAAGACTTCTTATATTCATTTTATTTTTCCTTCCCTAAATTAAAATGCGTATGAAACATTGGCTGAAATATAATCCCTGTCAAACGCCAGGTTGTCCATTTCATCACCCATTTGATTTATATAATTAACTCCAACAGAGACATCGCCTTTGCTCAAGTTTCCGCTGAGAGATAGTGTTTGTTTTCCTGGGACAAATCCACCCATTGAACTTGGTCCATAACCTTTGATGTCATGAGACCATACAAACGACGGTGTGAATGTCCAAGTTGTATTTGCAACGTTATTGTATGTTGCAGATCCAATAATACGATAAGTCCATGCATTGTTATCCGCATTATTTTTACTTTCACAATAACTTCCGTTACCAAACAATGGGTCAGTTTGACTAGATCCAAGGTGACTTGCGGCATCTAATGCTCTAGTTGCATTGAAGGAAGTTCCACCTTCTGTTACACCACCACATTTAACGCCACCAACACCATCACGGTATCCACCTCTAGCAACAGCCATCGTGTCGGTTAGATCTGGAACGTAAACTAAGCCAACTTCCGTCAATAAAACAGAAGTATCTGCACCCAATGAAGCAGTGACTGGGTGTGAAGCTGAGAATGAAGTAGTTGTTCCAACCGTTGCAGTCCAGACATCATATTCCCAGTAAGGAGTTGTGTAATAATCACCTGCAGCAACAGTTGCTAATGAAATAGCAGGTAGGGACGATCTCTTAAATGTTTTAATTGCACCCACGACATCAGACCATTCTTTAGAACTATCTCCAGTAGCAGTTCTGTATTTACTTACAGAGAGATTTTGTGCAGCACATCCTACAGCAACAGCAGTGTCTAATGCAGATAAAGTTGTAATGTCAGCTACAAGTTTAGTTGCGGCCTGAGCTTGAGCTTTCGTTCCGCCACTTCTTAATTTTTCAGCAGCAACGCACGCTCCTCTGATTGACTGAGCTACTCCAATTGAAAGTAGGTTAGTTGTACCAGCCGCATCACTTAATTGCTGACCTTGATCAGTTCCATCAGTTGCAAGAGGAAAATCTGGTCTATAAGTAAGTTCAGCTTGCACCGTAGTTGATCCAAAGTTCGTATTAGCACTTACACCAAGAACTTGAAGGTTTTCAGGGTAAACAAAATCATACTCTGCCATATTCAATGGAGTAACCGCAGCACCAAGTAAGGCTGCTGCAGCTGCTTGAGTTGCAGCAGTATCAAACTGTTCACCTGTTGCTTCTGTTGCACCAGCGTTGCCAGCACATTTAGATGCATCATGATACAGCTTGCCATTTATGTTTGTATAATTGTAGTAGTTAAGTGCACTATTTTTCTTTGCAGAGCTCCACGCAAAGTTAGATTTAGTAGCAGCAGTTCCACCATACAACTTGTTTACAGCAGCCGGGTTCTGATAAGCTCCACAACCTGCTTCACTGTATGCAATGTTTGCAAGAGCTGAGGCTGTTCTTAATAAAGCAACTGTCTCAGATGCTGTAAAAGTAAGTTCAGTATTATTATCACCTGTACCGTTCTCACCTAGACCTGAGTCAAGTCTGTATTGACCAGCAGCAAACGATCCTGCAGCGTTTTCAGCACCGATACCGCAACCACCAGCTGCTGTACAACCAGCTGCAAGAGTTAAGTATCCTAATAAGTCACCAGCATGAATCCCGCCTTGACCTTTGAGCCTTAAGTAAGGTGTTTTACTATCGTATTGAGCAAAGTAAAAACCAAGATCAACACCAGTTCCAACATTGTCTAAATAAGTTCTTAGCGCTAAACCAAATTGGCCCTCACCATCAGCATACTTATGTACACCGCCCTCGGCATCAAGAGCACCAGTTTTACGACCTTGTTTTCGCGTATATTCATCCCAAGAAGCGTAACCAGCTAAAACTCCCGTAATACCAGCATTGGTTGAACCATAACCAAGTAAACCAATTGTTTGAACATCACCAGAGCTACCACCAATACTACCGGCACCTGCAGCAGCACCACCAAGTGCAGCTGATTTAATTATAAATGCATTCTTGTTTGTACTAGCACCAATTGTTTTGAAAGCTTGCTCAAACAAATACATGTCTGTATTTTGTTTTCCAGCTGTAGTTTGTGCATATTCAATTGCACTCTGAGTACAGCCTAATCCTGCAGAAACAGCATTTAGATAGCTACATGCAGTTGCTCGTGATTGACTATTTCCAGAATAAGCAGAAGTGAATACTAAACGATCACCTTTTACTACTTCGTTACCGAAGTAAGTTCCAGCTTCGTCTACTTCAACATGTGTCTCACCCGATTGGATGTATGCTTCGTATGACCATCCACCATCTAAGAAACCAGCTATTGTTAGTTGGTTTGCTGGTACAAGAGCTTCTTTAATTGAAGCACCAGGTACTCTTAGCTTGGTTAAATCAATTGCATTTGTAGTAAGTCCATTCATACCAATCGGAATAAAAGTAGACTCACCCCAGTTAGTTACATGACGACCAAGTGTGACCGTTGCGTCTATTTCATCAATATCCGCAACAATGTAAGCGTCGAGTAAATCGATATTTGTTTCAATGTTATCTAATGCATCATTGGTGAAGGGTGCCCAAAGAGGATTAGTAAAACTTGTTATAGGATTGTATGCTCCAACAAAAGATAATTTAACATCAACACCAGCACCTGTTGTGCCCATGATTTCTGAATAAACTCTTGTTGTTGAATCGAAAATATCACCGCCATCAAAGTTCATATTTCCATCATTCGCATTTGAAGAGATTAATTTTCTCATTGGACCAGAAGTAGTGTCAGGAGTATTTCCATAACCGTCAGTGTATTGTTTAGCACATCCGAATCCATCATCGTTATATGGTCCAGCAAGATCTCCGTACTTTGAATTATTTAATGCGATAGTTGTATCGTCTAAATCAACCGAACCAGGTTCAGATAAACAGTTTCTATCTAGTCGAATTGAAAGACCTGTTGTTACAGTTGTATTCACCGTTCCATTGAATCCAGGCATGCTGAATTCAGCTGCATTTGCAAAATAGGTTCCGCCCAATGCAAATACTAAGGAAGCAATTATAGTTTTTAATTTTGATGGCATATTTTCCCCCTCGAAAAAATATTATTCATTAATTATAAAGTTCATGTATCTAATATGACACATGTTACTCGCTCTTCATGAACGAATTAATCATATTTGACTTAATTTATGGATTTTAGTCAAGGCTTTAAATAGCTAATAAGTCTGATTAATCTTTAATTAATATTCTTTTATATTAAGCTAGATATGGAAAAAAAGCCTTTTTTTCGTACTTTTTTCATTAATAGTTTGTTTTAATCATTACATTAATAATGTATGAGGAATATTTATAACTAAAAAACCTCTAAGAATGTTGCACTTTTACCACAACTTACAATTTAATTAACTTATCTATCATTGATTTCTCGTCTGGTTTTTTTGCTATAAACACATTTCCGTACCCATTATCTAAAATGTAATCGCCTATATTTTTACTCATACAAACAAATGTAAGATTATTGTTTTTATTTAACCCAGAATTCAGAAGCAGTTTAATGAAAAATTCTGCATTTTTTTTTGAATAAATTAATATCGTGTCAATTTTTTTGGATCTCAACAAGTTTTTAGTTTGGACATCAAATTTTTTCTTGTAATGAGTTCTATAAACCGTTCTTACATTCACCGCATAATTTAAATTCTCAAGTTTATAAATAAAGTGCTTATTAGTTATTGAACCAGTTAAATATTCAATACCCCTAAACATTTTAGCAAACTTATTTCTTTTTGAGGACAAATAACTATACATTTGCTGACTGTTAGAAGATGTATGAAGAATATTATTATAGCCGTATGTAATTAATTTTTTTTTTGAAGAATTGCCGATTACACAGAGTGGCAGACCAAGTTTAATATGTCTTGCATTTATCAAAGCTTCAGCAGCTCTTGGACTTGAGATAAGACAAAGAAATTTTGATGAAACAGGCTCTATATTTTTTTTTATTATAATATTACTTAAAGTATTTATATGCACCAAATAACCTTTTTGCTGAAGCTTATTTTTTAATTTTAAAGATTCAGTTTTTGGGCGAGTAATCAAAATCATCTTTAAGTATTTCAAGTTCATCAATTATGTTTTGTCCAAGATTGTTTACTATATCCTCTCCGAGACGGTCACTAAGTTCAATGTATTCACCTACGCTGCCTTTAACAAAATTTTTATAAATCCTCTCACCTGTGTGTGCAAATAATTCAACATCGATTCTTATATATCCATCTAGAATCTCAGCTAAGACAGAAATAGGACTATTACAATTTGCATTTATTTTCTTTAATACGCGTCTTTCAGCATGCGATGTTATCTGTGATTGTTTACAATTTATTTTCGAAAATAAATTTTTTAAAGGGCTTTCTTTTTTTGCTTGGACACCTATGACTCCCTGGCATGCAGGAGGAAGAAATAGATTTTTATCTAACACTTCGGTTGCGGATTTTTCAACTCCAAGCCTTTGTATGCCTGCAAGACTTAAAATTATTGCATCATATTTTCTTTCTTTTAAAAATTTAATTCTAGTATCAACATTACCTCTCAATAATTTAATTTTTAAATCTTTTCTCAAAGATAAAACTTGAGCTCGTCGTCTTATAGAGCTTGTTCCGATTATTGATCCTTTAGGAAGATCAAAAAAACTCTTTCCTGAATTGGATATAAGAACATCGTTTTGTGGGGCTCTTTTAGACCAGCATATAATTTCGAGATCATCGCACATACCTGTTGCTGGTACATCTTTCATAGAATGTATTCCAACATCAATTTCGTCGTTTAAAATGCTATTCTCTATTTCCTTTATAAACAAACCTTTTCCTCCAAGGAGATCAAGACGCTGTGTTTTATTTTTGTCACCGAGGGTTTTTATCGTTTTCAGCTCGAAATTATATTTACCGTTTATATTGTTGTGAATTTTAAGTTCTTTGAGAAAAGACTTGGTTTGAGCAATAGATAAGTTGCTATCTCTTATTCCAATTGATATTTTCTCAAAATTTGACATAGGTAATTATACTTTAACATTATATATGATACGTTATTAGACTTTATGGCAAAAAAAATTATTAGAGTTTTAGGTATCGAGTCTAGCTGTGATGAAACATCAGTATCAATAGTTGAAAAATCCAACAACAAGTACAAGGTATTATCAAACATAGTCAAATCTCAAACAGATATTCACAAACTTTATGGTGGAGTTGTTCCAGAGTTAGCTGCAAGAGCTCACTCTGATATTATAGATAAACTAATTTTTTTAGCATTTAGAAAAGCGAAAATGAAATTTGATAAAATTGATGCCATTGCCTCAACTGCTGGTCCTGGCTTATTAGGCGGTCTCTTAGTAGGTGTTGTAGCCGGCAAATCTCTTGCGCATCATTTGAAAAAGCCTTTTATCGCTGTTAACCATCTTGAAGGTCACGCTATGTCAATTAAATTAGAAAACAATTTAGTTTATCCCTATTTACTGCTTTTGGTTTCTGGCGGGCATACTGAATTTACCCTGATTGAAAGATTTAATAAATACAGAAGAATAGGAACTACAATAGATGATGCTTTAGGAGAAGCCTTTGATAAAACTGCGCGTATGTTAAAGCTTGGTTATCCTGGTGGCCCAGAAATAGAGAGATATGCAAAAAATGGAAATCAAGACCGTTTTAAGTTGCCAAAGCCACTGATTCAAGAAATGAACTGCCATTTTTCATTTTCGGGCCTTAAATCAAAAATTGCCAATATTGTTGCAGAAAGCAAATGCAATGAGAAATTTAAACGCGATATGTCTGCTTCTTTTCAAAAAACAATAAATGACATAATCAGAGTTAAGACAACTAATGCTATCGAAAAGTGCAGAGAATTAATTAAGGGTGAAGTAAAGGTTGTAGTTGCCGGGGGAGTTGCAGCTAACAAAAGTATCAGGCATTCTCTAATGGCAATTGAAGAAAGCGAGAAGTGTAAATTTTTTTTTCCCTCAATTAAATATTGTACTGATAATGGTGCAATGATTGCGCTCGCAGGCATAGAAAGATATGAAAAGAATAAAATCAATAAGTTAGATTTTAAGCCACGTCCAAGATGGCCCTTAGATAAAAGTGCAGTATTTATGAAAGGTAAAAGAGCAGTTGAAGGATCGGGTTAGTTATAAAGTTGGAATTATTGGTGCTGGCGCATGGGGAACTGCATTAGCAAACATTTTGGCAAAGAAGGTTAAGGTGACTTTGTGGGCAAAAGAAAAAAGTGTTTGTGAAAACATTAATAAATTATCAGAAAATAAAAGATATTTACCTAAAATTAAACTAAGTAAAAAAATAAAATGTACTACATCAATTTTTGACGTCATAGATTGTGAGTTTTTGTTTTTAGTTTCGCCTGTTCAATATTTATCAACTAATTTAAATAAACTAAGAGAGAATATAGATTCTAAAACAGTGTTTATTTGTTGTTCAAAAGGCATAGAAATGAATACTCTAAGATTGCCTAGTGAAATAGTAACCTCTATTTTTCCTAAAAATAAAATTGCAGTTATTTCTGGTCCAAATTTTGCATCAGAAATTGCAAAAGGTCTACCAGCGGCTACGGTTGTTGCTTCCAAAAGCGATCTCGTCGCGAACAATATCGCTCAGCTAATTAAATCACCAACATTAAGACCTTATTTATCTGATGACATTATTGGATCACAAATTGCAGGAGCCCTTAAAAATATTTACGCTATAGCAAGTGGTATTGTTTTTGGAAAAAAATATGGAGAAAATGCGGTTGCTTCAATTATATCAAGAAGTTTTGCTGAAATAAAAATTGTGGCTCAATCTATGAATGCCAAGAAAAGCACTCTTTCTGGATTGTCTGGCATGGGGGATTTATTTCTTACGTGTTCGTCAAAAGAGTCTAGAAATTTTTCTTTAGGGATTGATCTCGCAAAAGGTAAAACTCTTAATCAAATCATGGAAAAAAAGTTTTCAGTCGCAGAAGGTGTATTTACCGTCAGGGCACTAAAGAAACTATCAATTGAAAAAAAATTAGATTTACCAATTAATGAAGCTATTTACAAAGTTTTGTACCGTAAGAAAAATATTGATGTAACAATTCAAGAACTTTTAAATCGGCCAATTACAAAAGAATATTAATAAAATGAAGAATATCGCAAAATCTAATTAGGTGAAAGTAAAATGAATTATTGGCTAATGAAATCAGAACCGGAAACATGGTCTTGGAAGCAACAAGTAGAAGCGGGCGTTAAAGGTGAGGGCTGGGATGGTGTCAGAAACTACCAAGCATCTAACAATATGAAAAAGATGGAAAAAGGAGATCTTTGTTTTTTTTATCACTCGGTCAAAGAAAGAGATATTATTGGCATAGTAAAAGTCGTTAAGAAATATCATCCGGATCCTACAGATAAAACAAAACGCTTTGGAATGGTATCTGTAGCGGCTGTAAAAGCCCTTAAAAATAAAGTTAACCTTGCTCAGATAAAGGATCATCCAAAACTTAATCACCTAGCTTTAGTTAAACAGTCGCGCCTCTCAGTCATGCCGATTGATAAAAAGTCATGGACAATTATTTGCAATCTCGGCGGTATCAAATAAGATAATTTCCTTATGAGTGAAAATGAAAAGTTTGAAGTAACCAATAAATGGTCTGTAGAAGCACAGATTAATTCCGATAAGTATAATGAATGGTACAAAAACTCGCTCAATAATAATGAAGAATTTTGGCGTGAACACGGCAAAAGAATTGATTGGATTAAACCTTATACAAAAGTAAAAGACGTTTCTTACAATAAAGATAATTTTGCAATCAAGTGGTATTACGATGGTACCCTTAACGCATCAAGCAACTGTATTGATAGGCATTTAAAAGATAAAGCAGATCAAACCGCAATCATTTGGGAGGGCGATGATCCAGCAGATTCAAAACATATTACATATAAAGAATTACACAGTGAGGTATCAAAACTTGCTAACGGCATGAAATCTCTTGGAGTTAAAAAAGGTGATCGTGTAACTATTTATATGCCAATGATTCCTGAAGCGGCTTACGCAATGCTGGCGTGCACAAGGATTGGTGCAATTCACTCAGTTGTATTTGGAGGTTTCTCTCCAGACTCGTTAGCTGGAAGAATAAGTGATTGTAAATCAGATATTGTGATCACTGCGGATGAAGGCGTAAGAGGGGGTAAAGCAATTCCATTAAAGAAAAATACAGATGAAGCAATTTCGATTTCGGGTGGAGTGCGGCATTGTATTGTAGTTAAAAGAACTGGTGGGGATATTGGTTGGGTTGATGATAGAGATGTTTGGTATCATGAACTGACTGAAAAAGAATCTGATGATTGTCCACCTGAGGAAATGTCAGCAGAAGATCCTCTCTTTATATTGTATACATCTGGATCAACTGGAAAACCAAAAGGGGTCTTGCACACTACTGGTGGTTATATGGTTTATGCCTCGATGACACATCAATATGTCTTTGATTATAAAGAGAGTGATGTTTATTGGTGTACCGCAGATGTGGGCTGGGTCACAGGACATAGTTACATAGTATAT
Source organism: uncultured Pelagibacteraceae bacterium (assembly GCA_902547315.1). Taxonomy (GTDB): domain Bacteria; phylum Pseudomonadota; class Alphaproteobacteria; order Pelagibacterales; family AG-422-B15; genus CACNXQ01. The sequence goes on from CACCND010000002.1 coordinate 114,546, forward strand.
GGCCCGTTAGCTAATGGCGCCGTCACAGTCATGTTTGAGGGTGTTCCAAACTATCCAAGCGCTTCTAGATTTTGGGAAGTGGTCGATAAACACAAAATTAATATTTTCTATACTGCGCCAACTGCAATAAGGGCATTAATGCGAGAAGGCGAAGATCCTGTTAAAAAAACAAGCAGGTCCTCTCTAAAATTACTTGGGACAGTCGGCGAGCCGATCAATCCAGAAGCGTGGATGTGGTATTATAATGTCGTTGGTGACAAAAAATGTCCGATTGTTGACACGTGGTGGCAAACTGAAACTGGAGGTATTTTAATAACACCTCTTCCAGGAGCCATTGCGCAAAAACCAGGGTCAGCAACAAAACCTTTCTTTGGAGTAAAGCCAGAAATTTTAGATGCAGAGGGAAAAATTCTTGAAGATGCATGCGAGGGTTCGCTTTGTTTAGCGGACTCATGGCCTGGACAAATGAGAACAGTTTACGGAGATCATAAAAGATTCATTGAAACGTATTTTTCACAATTTGATGGAAAATATTTTACGGGTGATGGCTGTAGAAGAGATGAAGATGGTTATTACTGGATCACTGGAAGAGTGGATGATGTTATAAATGTATCTGGTCACAGAATGGGAACAGCAGAAGTTGAGTCTGCTCTCGTTGCACACCCTAAAGTTAGTGAAGCAGCAGTTGTTGGTTACCCCCATGACATAAAAGGTCAAGGCATCTATGCATACGTTACGCTCAATGTAGGAGAAGAAACTTCAGATGAATTGTATAAAGAACTTGTTGCATGGGTTCGAAAAGAAATTGGCCCAATCGCATCACCTGATCTTATTCAATGGGCTCCAGGTCTTCCAAAAACTCGATCAGGGAAAATTATGAGAAGAATTTTAAGAAAGATTGCTGAAAACGATTACAGTAATTTAGGAGATACATCTACACTAGCAGAGCCAGCTGTAGTCAATGATCTGGTTGAAAATCGAATGAACAAGTAACTTCTTGTGAGTAATAAAAATATTGTTAAAGATTTAATTAAAGAACACAAAATGATTCCACATCCTGAGGGAGGTCATTACATTGAGATTTTTAGAAATGATGATGTCACTCATATATATTTTTTACTTGAAGCGCATGAAAACTCACACTGGCACAGAATAACAAAAACTGAAACTTTACATTTTTACTCAGGTAGTCCTTTGAATATATATACTTCTAAGGACGGTGTAGAATTTAAAATTGATGAGATAGGATCTAATAATAATTTTATTTACACTGTAGAAAAAGGAACTTGGTTTGCTTTGAAATCTACTGGTTCATATAGCTTAATTGGATGCACGGTCGCACCCGCTTTTGAATTTGAAGATCTAGAACTTGCTCCAAAGGATTGGAAGCCATCTAAATTTAATCAAAAACTTTGATTACAAATTGATTAGTTGTTATGCTTTCTAACTAACTATTAATAAAAAAATGGAGTAATAAATGTTTGTATCTTTTACCGATTGGGAATTTGACGGCAATATTGAAAATGCCGTTGAAAATATGAAAGGTTTCTGGCCTGAGATGAAAAAGCACGGAGCAACAAATATGCGTGCGACAGTCACGGGCGAAAAAACACTCAGAACGATGACTATCTGGAGCAGTGAAGAACAAGTGAAAGCTAACATCGATGAAATTAGAGCAGCGGCTGGTAAAGCTGTAGGCATGACCACAACAGGTGGAATGATGGGTACAGTTGCAGTCGAACTTGACTGATTAATTTATGAGTGGGTTGAGAAATCAACCCACTCTATTTACAAATCAATTGGTATCAATTTAGCAGCAGCCACAACTTTTGTTCTTAGATTGACTATCAACTTTTGAAGTTTCACATTTGGTTTCTTCAAGATTTTTTTCAGCTAATTGTTTTTTTTCAATCTTATCTTCGATATATTCATGAAGAGAAGCAAATCCTAATTTTGCCGCTCTCTTTTCTTCGTAAGACCTTCGTCCTTTAAGATTTTCAATTATTTTTATAACTTCAGAATTTTCCATAATTAATCCATAAAATAATTAACTTATTTTGCAATATTAAAAATAAGAGATCCTGCTATAATATAAGTCAATTAAAGCTAAAAATCTGAGGTAATTCCTTTTTTTTCCCAGTCTCCGAAACGGGTTGGTTCTGGACCATCTGCACCGCCTATTTCTTTTTTCTTTTTAGGCAATTTGGCGTCAGTTTTCTTGTCTTCTTTGTCTTCGACAACTTCTGTTTTTTTATCTTTCATATATATAATGTAATCTCTATTTATCACTAATCAAAGTATGAAAATAGTGGGAAACAACAAACCTTTCTGTTATACAGGGAAATAATGCTTCACAATAATGTCGGTTAAAATATCACCTTCTATACTAGCATCAGACTTTTCATCATTAGGAGATGAAGTCGTTAACATCACTCAAGCCGGGGCAGACTATATACACGTTGACGTAATGGACGGACACTTTGTTCCAAACCTCACAATAGGTCCAGATGTTGTTAAATCTATAAGAAAAAAATCATCATTGCCGTTTGATGTTCATTTGATGATCGATCCTGTACAGCCCTACATTGAAAAGTTTGTTGAGGCTGGAGCAGATATTGTTTCAGTTCATCCCGAAGCAAGTGATGATACAGAGACCTGTTTGAATAAAATTATATCTTTAAATGTAAAAGCTGGACTTGCAATCAATCCGGATACTGAATGGGAAGTGGTAAAACCCTTTATGGATAAACTTGATCTAATATTAGTTATGAGTGTCCACCCAGGTTTTGGTGGTCAGAAATTTATTCCAACCGCTCTTGATAAATTATCAAATCTTAGAGAAGAAATTAATAAGTCTGGTAGAGAAATTCAATTAGAAGTTGATGGAGGAATTAATTTTGAAAACGTTCAATCGGTAATCGATGCTGGAGCTGATATGATTGTTGCAGGCACCACAACCTTTAAAGGTGGCCCAAGTGAGTATGCAAATAATATTGAAAAACTAAGGGGCCATAAAATTGGATATTAAAATTAAAACTGCACTGATTTCTGTTTCAGATAAATCAGGTTTAGAAAAGGTTGTTCAAGCACTTAAAGAACATAACATTAAAATAATTTCAACGGGCGGTACGGCAAAATCAATTTCGGGCATGGGTGTTGATGTGACCGATGTATCTTCTTTAACCAATTTCCCAGAAATGATGGATGGACGTGTAAAAACATTACATCCAAATATTCACGGGGGTTTACTCTCAAAGAGAGATGACAAAAATCACGTAAAGGCTCAAGAGGATCATGGAATAGAAGATATTGACTTGATAATTGTAAATCTTTACCCCTTTGAAGAAACGATAAAATCGGAGGAAAATGAAGAAATTTGCATTGAAAATATAGATATTGGCGGCCCGGCAATGTTGAGATCAGCAGCTAAAAATTATCGATTCGTCACAGTAGTTACCGATATTAGTGATTACGATGAGCTGATTAATGAAATTAACAAAAAAAATGGTTCAACAACTTTGGAGTTTAGAAAGGCACTTGCTGCAAAAACATTTTCGACTACCGCTTACTACGATTCTTTTATCAGTAATTGGTTTTATAGAAATACAAACAAACCAATTGAAAAGTTTTCAACGTCAGCAGAATTATCTTCTACACTTCGCTACGGTGAAAACCCTCATCAGTCAGCAAGTCTCTATAAGTCCTCCATACAGCAATCAGGAGTACCACATGCAAAATTACTTCAAGGAAAAGAATTGAGTTATAATAATATTAATGACGCTGACGCAGCATTACAATTAATTAAAGAGTTTGACGAAGACACTCCCAGTGTTGCAATTATTAAACATGCAAACCCTTGCGGTGTTGCTAGTGGTAGCTCACTTTGTGAAGCGTATAAGAAAGCATTTTCGTGTGATACAACCAGTGCATTTGGAGGCATCATTGCACTTAATCAAACAATCGATAAAGAGACAGCCTCTGAAATTATAAAAATATTTACTGAGGTTATTATAGCCCCAGATGTTAGTGATGAAGCTAAAGAAATTTTTAAGTCAAAAAACAATTTACGTGTTCTAACTTTATCGTCAGTGCACAAAAATAATAATTCTCAAAACTACAAAAGTATTGAGGGAGGAATTCTAGTTCAATCAAATGATGGAGCAAATACGACTAAATCTGATCTTAAAGTGGTTACAGAAAAAAAACCAAGTGACGATGAAATTGAAGATATGTTGTTTGCATTTAAAGTTTGCAAACATGTAAAATCAAATGCAATTATTTATGTAAAAAATAAAAAAACAATTGGTATTGGTGCAGGACAAATGAGTCGTATTGATAGTGCTAAAATTGCCTCACAAAAGAATAACGAAATGGAAAAATCTGATGAAAACTCGCTCAAAAATTCAGTGGTTGCTTCAGACGCATTCTTTCCATTTGCAGATGGCTTGCTAGTTACGATTTCATCTGGAGCTAAGGCTGTCATACAGCCTGGCGGCTCGATGAAAGATGATGAAGTTATAATGGCCGCAAATGATGCTGGTATTTCAATGGTATTTACTGGAACTCGTCATTTCAGACATTAGTTTTCCTTAGCAAGCTTGTAAATAAAGGGAAAAATAAAAATATTAAAAGTGCGAAGTTCCATTCAATCATATTTTCGTAATTAGAGTTATCAAGAGGTAAAATAAGTAAATAGCTCCCAACACACACGAGATATATTGATAAAAGTGTATTAATAAAAAATTTTGATCTTATTTTTTTATTAGAAATTGAGAACGCTAGCCATGTTTGACACAATGGTGTGAGTATAAAAAATAAAAATATTCCAATCTCTCTCATGAATCTATAAATTTTTCCTTCAAAACCAAGAGCAATTAGGTAAACAATTAAAAAGATACAAGAAGTGATACTTAATAGGAAAAGTAAATTACTTTTGTGAATATGTTTATTTACCTGGTACCAAAAAATTATCATCAATATGACGGACGGAATTATGAATATTTTATATAGGTAAAAGGAAACACCGTATCTACCTACCTTGCTAATTGAAGTGCACCCATTTAAAAGAGGAAAACACAAATCAACATAACCCCCAAGTGAAGAAAAAAAATAAGAAACAACTACAGTGAGTACAGGAACCAAAAAAATAATTCGTGATAAAGTATTATTCAAATTAAATTATCTTTGCATTAGTTTTTTTATAATACCATAAATAAGAACAGTAAGAGAAATTCCAATTGCTATCCACTTGATAGATGTAGATATACTGGAATAAAAAATACTTTGACTTGAAAGCGTTGGAAAATTCGCGAGAAGTAAACTAACTTGAATATTTTCTAATATATCAAAAAACCCAGACGCTAAAGGAAATGTAAATAAAAAGACATTTTCTCTAAATAATTTATAGTAAGCGCCAAGAAATAAAGACACATATAATAAGGGATATATCGTATCAATAATAAGTGCAGAAAAAAAATATATTTGTCTTCCATCTTCACCAATCGAGACAAAGTTTTGTCTAATAACTTCTTCAGTATAAGAAAACTTTAAATCTAGCATGTTTAAAAAAATATTATGGGGTAATAAAAAAAATATGAGACCACATATGTTTAATAAAATGAATATTGTAATTTGAGATTTTTTTTTCGAAATAAAATTTAAATAATCAACAATCATTTTTCTGAAACGAAATACATGCCAACAATGCCTATCAAATTAAAAACTATAATTGTGATCATCGCATATTGAAGGCTATCTGTGAAAGTAAGTATCAGTGACATAATTCCAGGTACTAGCCAAGCGGTCGACTTACCAGCAAAAGCATAAAGTCCAAAAAATTCTGTCATTTTGTCTTGTGGAGCTACTTTCACCATTAATGCGCGAGAGGCTGTTTGTGCAGGACCATAAAAAATTGAAATACCTATAACGACGCAAATATAAGTAACCTGACTTAGGGAATTAAATATGCCAAATGTTAAATCCTCTACACTTGATGAATATTCGTTAACTGTGAAAAAATAAAATATTGTATCCTTGTCAATTGATATTCCTAAAACTCCAGAAAAAAATAATCCCCACAAAGACAAATTTATTACATTTTTAGAGCCGATGAGATCGTTTAAATAACCTCCATAAATTGAACTAGGTCCAGATAATACATTTAAAATTATACCAAGTATTAAAACCTGCGTGAGAGACATTCCAACAACGAGACTTGCGTAAACTCCACCAACTACAAATAAAGCATTAAGGGCATCTTGATAAAACATTCTCGTAATCAAGAAAGTAAATATATTTTTGTATTTTCTGACTTCTTTAAAAGTGTTAATAAAATTTGTAAGTCCAATTTTTATTGAATTAATTACAGTAACATCATTTTTTTTAAGATCAGGTGTAAATAAAAATAAAGGTATAATAAAAACTGCATACCAAATAGCGCTAAGCGGTCCGACTATTCTTATATGTTCAAATTCGCTTGTGTCCAAACCATAGAGATTTTCAGTTTCTCCACCCGGCCAAACGAATATTATTAAAAATAAAATTAATGCGATGAGACCTGCGATATAGCCAACCCCGTAACCCATACCACTTAACCAACCAGAGTTCTCGGGAGTTTCGATGGTTGCTAAAACTGAATTATTAAAGACCTCAGAAAATCCAACCATTGCAGACGCAAGTATTAAACCGAACATAACGAGCCAAATTCCATCAGGAGCCCCTGGAGGTGAATACCAAAGCAACGCCATACCAAGCACAAACAATGAAGATGTAATTCCCATTAATAGTTTTCGGTTTCCTCTAATGTCAGTTATGGAACCAAGAACTGGACTTAAAAGAGCAATGGCTAATCCTGAGATTGTTTGTGTGAGAGTTAATTTTTGTGCGCCATCTGCACCAACGATAAAAACATCAGTAAAGTACACAGAGAAAACAAATGTCATGATTAGTGTATAGAAGGGCTGGTTTGCCCAATCAAACATTGTCCAAGAATAACGACCAAGCCATGATGCTCTCATAACTAATACATTATACAAAGAAGCAAATTATGTATGTTAAAATTTAAAAAATAATATTAATTAACTTTTTTCACCATCTTTTGGAACCATTCGTAATTTTCAGCATCTTTTTCAAAAAATTTAGCTAATTCCATATATTCTGTATTCACTTTGTCGTAAATAGGCTCCCTTACTTGGATCATACTTTGGGTCTTACTAACAATTTTTTTATTTATATTTAATTGCTTCAGATTTTTATGCCATTTGAGACCCGCGTACTTAAATAGTTTTTTTGTTTCTTGATCAAAGTTCTCAATTAGATTTTCATAATAAATATGATAAATGGGAATTTTGTATTCATGTTCCCATAATTCCAAGATTTGATAATACTTTTCAATGTATTTGCAGATATCATCAACTCTATGGGTCCATGTAGAATTAAATAGATTAGATCTAAAAATCGATACCATGGATGCGAGGGGATCTCTTTTAATATTAATAATTACCGAATTAGGAAAAAGTTTTTTAATCCACCCAAGACAGAAAAAGTTTTCTAAACTTTTATCTGTAAAACATTTTTTATCTTCAAAGTTTAGTAATCCTCTTCTTTCGTAGTGAATTATGATAGATTGTAAGATGTTATCAATGTTTGATTTATAAGTTTCACCCAGCATAACCTGATTAAAAAGTGTATGCATTATAGCTGTTTCTTCCCCTGCAATTAGATTTTCATCTCCCTCAACTAAGATCTTTTCCAACAATGTCGAACCTGATCTTGGTAAGCCAACAATGAAGATTGGTTTAATTAAATTTCTTTGCTGAATTTTATCTTTAAATTCGTAATCTTTTAAATAACTCTCTTTTAGATCACTTAATTGATTTACATAAAAATTAGTTATTTTTGAATACTGTTTTCTATTGTTTTCAAAAATAACATCATGTGCTTTTTTTAAATATACAAATTCATTTCTGTAATTTTTTTCTTCTCGTTCGTACTTAGCAAGTAAGAAGTTTGAGTATACTACTTGAGTATAAAATATTTTCTTTTGTTTTATTATTTTCTTAATTCTACTCTTCAGAGGTTTATCCAGACGAATTGCTTTTAAGTCGTGAAGTAAATAATAAATATATAAATTATCTGGGTAAGACTCTAAAATTTCTTTGTATAATTTTATACCTTTTTCAGTGTCGCCTACTTCAACAAACGTCCTTGCCAGTTTTCTAATTACCCTAAGATGTTCATCATTTTTAATATTAAAATTTTTTAATTTTATTGCTTTTTCGTAAGATTGAATTGCTTCTTCATATCTGTTAGTCATTGTAAAACAAAATCCAAGATTAAAATAAGTATCTATATATTCTGAATTATTTTCTAGTGATGTGTTTAAATAATGAATCGCAGACTCATAATCCTCTAAATCTATTTCTAAAGAACCAATTAAAAAAAAAGGTAGATAGTCAATGGGATTTATATTTATTAAATCTAGATAAATTACCTTAGCCTCAGCAAATTTTTTGCTTTTATGCAGTTCTACAGCTTTATTAATTTTTTCTTGATAATTATCTTGCATTTTTTTAGTGGAGCGAGTGAAGGGAGTCGAACCCTCGACCTAAACGTTGGCAACGTTTCGCTCTACCACTGAGCTACACTCGCGCAATATTTGCTTCTAATAGAAAAACCCTTGTTTTTCAAGATTTGTGGATTATTTAATTAAATAGTTAATTGTTGTAATATAAAGACATAAAATGAAAAAAACTAACATTGTAGATCTATCAAGAAAAATACCCATTTTTCCACTTACTGGCGCGGTACTATTTCCTGGAACACAGTTGCCTTTAAATATTTTTGAACCAAGATACGTACAAATGATAGATGATGCATTAGCCTCACCAGGTAGATTGCTTGGTATGATACAGCCTTATAAGCCAAATCAAGAGTCATCAAATAAATCTCTAAAAAAAGTTGGATGTTTAGGAAGAATATCGTCATTTAACGAAGCTGAAGATAATAGATATTTAATTACTCTTTCTGGGGTTGTCAGATTCGAGGTCGAAGAGGAGCTTCAAGTGACCACCCCCTATAGACAAATTGTAGCTGACTACGATAAATACAGCGGCGATTTAGACACTCAAAATTTAGATGGAATTGATAGGTCTAAGCTGTTAGCTCTTGTGAAAAGATATTTAGAACATAGAAAAATTTTAGCAGACTGGGAAATAATAAAGCAAACGCCTACAGAACAACTAATTAATTATTCTGGCATTCTTGTTCCATTCACGCCAGAAGAGAAACAATTACTGCTTGAGGCCAGAACACTAATTACTAGAGGTCACGCCTTAGAAGCACTTTATCAATCATATATATTTGATCTGTCAGGAGAAAAAAGCGATCAACTACATTAAATAATTCTAAAAAATTTTTCTACCAGTTGCACTCGCAATAAGTACATTTTTTAAGTTACTACTACTCTGCAGTTTTGAAACAATTTTTCCAGTAAAAAAATTAATATAACGATTTTTTTGTTTTAATATTTCTTCAAGGCCAAATATACCAAATGAAAAAAGGAAATTATCCAGCTTTCTTTGCTGGTCAAATTTCTCAAGTATCAATTCATTATCAATATCATAACCGATTGAGCTATATTGAAACATAAGTTCTGTAAATAAAGTTATATCTTTTATACTTAAGTTTAGACCTTGCCCGGCGATTGGATGAATATTGTGAGCGACATTACCAATTAAAACCACTTTTTTATTAAATAATTTTTTTGCATAATTAAATTGTAAACTATGTTTTTCAATATTATTTATTTTACAGTCAATAATAAAGTCTTTAAGACGCATTTTAAGTTCTAAATTAAGGTCTGCCTGACTCATTTTCAAATATTTTGAATTTTTATTTAATGACCACACAACTGATGCTTCATTTACATAATAAGGCAATAACGCTATTGATCCGTCCGTGGTAAATACTTGAGAAGCAAAATTGTTATATTTCAAGTCAACATCAGCTGAAATTGAAAGAGCACATTGATGAAAATCTTGCTCTATTATATCAATTCTTGAATTATCTAACAAATTTTTGTGTTTAGTTGACGATAGAATAAAAATTTTTGTATCAATCTTATCACCATTACCAAACTTTAATTCATTATGAAATTCATTTTCTATAAACTGAATTTTTTGGTCGGTAAAAATTTTATTAATATTTTTGAGGGCTTTTATTTCTTTCTCTAAATATTCATCCAGAAATGTATTATTAACTATTTTTCCCATAGAATTTCCTCTTTCATCTCTGAATGATATTGATTGATCTTTGTTAGATTCAATTCCTTCTAATAAGCATTTAATATTAGTTATATCTTGAAAATGTCGAAAAATACTTATGTCATTAAAAATTGAATGTAAGTAATTTAGTGATCCATCTGATAGGAAAGTTACAAGATTTGATGGTGATTTATTTACTTTATCAATAACCAAACAAACCTCAAAATTTTTTTTGGCTAGTGCTATTGAGCATATTTTGGCTGAAATGCCAGATCCTAGTATTGTAAAATCATAAATCATCTTTTTAAATAAACAATTTTTGTCAGATTCTTTTTCAAGAAGTTATATAATAATAAGATGAATCAAATACTACTAAAATCTAAAAATAGTCGTTAATTTTTAAATAATGAAACTTTTACCTGACTCTATCAAACAATTTCTTATTAATAGACTTCTTGAGGTAATTGGAATTTCATCAATTATATTGAGCTTATATATTCTTATATCAATATCAAGTTATTCAAGTTTTGATCCAAATTTATATAATATTAGTAATTATAGTTTAGTGAACTTAGGGGGATACATTGGAGCGAATATCTCCGAAATTCTACTTCAGCTTTTTGGTTATAGTAGCTTTTTAATCTGCGTAATACTTTTTAGCTGGTCATATAAACTCTTCTTTACAAAAAGCTTAAATTTATTTGCACTAAATTTACTATTTTTACCTTTAAGTGTTTTAGTTCTGTCATTTTTTTTCGAGTTAACTGGTCTTACAATCTCAAATGGCTTTATTACTGAACAAATTTTTTTAAATTTTGAAAATTTAAATATTGTAAGTGATGATTATTTTTTTTATTTAGCTTTAGCATCATTATTAATCACTTTTTCATTTTTTTTCTATATTGCAATGGGTCTCAACAATGAAGAATGGAGAGGAATATTTTTGTTTATATTTAGAATACTTAAAAAATTAATACTTTTAATGTCAAAAATAATTAATTTAAAAAATAATCTCTATTCAAATAATCAGAATATTTCCTTAAGAGGCAATGAAAATTATACTAAATATAATTCAGTTGAACCAAAGATTGATTTTGACGAGTTAAGAAATCAAAATGTATCGTCATATAAATTTGAAGGTCAAAATAATGCAAATATAGCTCAACAAAAAGAAATTAATTTTGAGAACGATGCATACCAAGTGCCTGATATCAACTTTTTATCAAAACCTGACACAAATAAAGAAAGTTCGTTAAATCAGACAGAACTTAATTTAAATGCTGAAAAGTTAAAAAGTGTCTTAACAGATTTTAAAATTGAAGGAGAAATAATTAGGGTATCACCTGGGCCGATCGTTACAATGTATGAACTTCAACCTGCACCTGGAATTAAAGCTTCCAAAATAATTTCTCTTTCTGATGATATTGCAAGGAATATGAGCGCAATGTCAGCACGTGTTTCAATTATACCTGGTAAAAATGTTATCGGTATAGAAATTCCTAATAATATTAAAAATCCTGTTTATTTGAGTGAGCTGCTGAAAAATCAACAATTTATGAGTAATAATAAAAATCTTATTTTGGCTTTGGGAAAAGATATTAGTGGTAATGTGGTATTTTCAAATTTGGAAAATATGCCTCATTTACTAATTGCAGGAACAACTGGCTCTGGAAAGTCTGTCGGAATCAATGTTATGATTACGTCAATACTTTATAAGCATTCACCAGCAGACTGTAAATTCATTTTAATTGATCCAAAAATGCTAGAGCTCTCAGTTTATGAGGGTATACCCCATCTTATCACACCTGTTGTCACTGATCCAAAAAAAGCAATAGTTGCATTAAAATGGGTAGTCCGTGAAATGGAGTCAAGATACAAAAAAATGTCTCTACTAGGAGTTAGAAATATTGAAAATTATAATCTACGCATATCTGAGGCTATCAGTAAATCAGAAAAGATCATAAGAAATGTTCCATCTGGTATAAACCCAGAAACCGGTCAACCCCAAACTAATAAAATTGAAGTAGAAAACAAAAAAATGCCTTTTATTATTGTTGTCGTGGATGAAATGGCTGACCTAATGATGGTAGCTGGCAAAGAGATAGAGCATACAATTCAAAGATTATCTCAAATGGCAAGAGCGGCAGGAATACATCTTATAATGGCTACACAAAGACCGAGTGTTGATGTAATTACAGGAACAATAAAGGCAAACTTTCCTAGCAGAATAAGTTTTCAAGTAAGTTCAAAATTTGATAGCCGAACTATATTAGGTGAAGAAGGTGCCGAAAGGTTATTGGGGCAAGGTGATATGTTGATGATGTCGGCAGGAGGTATTACAACTAGGATACATGGACCATTTATTTCAGATAAGGAAATAGAAAATATTGTAAAATCGCTCCAGAGGCAAGGGTATCCAGAATATGACGACGATATACTTAAAGAAGAAAATGAAGAAGCAGGTATTGATTTTGTTTCAGAAAGTGAAAATGATAGTCTTTTTAATGAATGCATTGCTATAATAAAAAAAGAAGGGAAAGCATCAACTAGTCTGTTACAAAGAAAGTTACAAATTGGATATAACAGAGCTGCACGTATTATGGATCAATTAGAAGAGCAAGGCTATATAAGCCAAGCTAATCATGTTGGTAAGCGAGAAATTAATTTTGAAAAATTCAATTAATGAGAACCTATGTACTCTCTTTTTTCATTGTAATAATTTTTATAAATTTTTCTTACAGTAATGAGTCAATTATAAAAATTGAAAGAAGCTGGAATGAGATCGTATCAATGTCTGGTAATTTTTTGCAAATAGATCCAGATGGTGAAGTCTCCAATGGAAAATTTTATTTTTTAAAGCCATATAAATCTAAATTTCAATATGATGATAGATCTGAAAATATAGTTACTAATGAAAGTCTATTGAGAATTGTGGATGATGAGGGATACCAAATTGAAAGTTATAATATTAAAAATAATATCTTAAAAAGTTTACTTTCAAATAATTTGATAATTGAAAATAATTTCAAAAATACAGTTTTGACAGAAAATGATAACTTATACAAATTAGAACTCTATTTAGATGACTACTCCAATAACAACTCAGGAATAATATACTTTGATAAAATAAGTCTAGACCTAAAAAAATGGGAAATTATTGATGAATTTAGCAATAAAACTGTTTTAGAGTTTACAAAAATAAAAAAAAATATATCAATAAGCGAAAATTTATTCGTAGTTAAATATAAAAATTAGCTACAGGCAGGTTAACAAAATTCTAATCAATAGATATGACGGTCAGTTCAATAAGTGAGCTCAAGCACTGGCTTGAGTCAAATAAAATATCAGAAGTTGAATGTATCTTTCCTGATATGGCAGGTTCCTCGAAAGGAAAAATATTGCCAGTTCAGAGATTCATTAAGTCTGTAGAAGATCAGAGTCTGAAACTTGCTGACTCAGTATTTGGCCAAACAGTATCTGGTAAGTGGATTTATGAAAGTGAAGTAATTGATTATGTAGAAGAAGATTTATTTATGACTCCTGATTTAACCACTATTAGAAAAATTCCTTGGAACAAGGAGCCCACAGCTCAAATTATTTGTGATTTGAATTATGGCACTGGTGAACCATCTGAGATTGCACCTAGACAAGTTTTAATGAATGTTATTGAACAATTAGATTCTAGAGACTTACAAGCTATTGTGGCACCAGAACTAGAGTTTTATCTTTGCGAACAAAATCTCGATCCTGACCTTCCATTAAAAACACCGATTGGTAAATCAGGAAGACGCGAAACAGGTAGCCGTGTATTCGGCATTGATGCTGTGAACGAATTTGACTCATTAACTGACGATATTTATGATTATTGTGAGTTAATGGAAATAGGCGTAGATACTCTTGTACATGAGTCTGGTCCTTCACAAATTGAAATAAACCTAAATCATGGCAACCCGCTTGCTCTTGCTGATCAAGCTTTTATGTTCAAGAGAGCTGTAAGACAAGTCGCTTTAAAGCACGGTATTCACGCAACATTCATGGCTAAACCGTATCAAGGTCAACCGGGTAGTTCTATGCACATTCATCAAAACCTTGTCTCAAAAAGAACTAATAAAAATCTATTTAGCGACAAGGAAGGAAATAATACTAGTGAGTTTTTACATTATATCGGAGGTCTTCAAGCATATCTTCCAGACGCAATGTTGTTGTTTGCGCCTTATGTGAATTCATATCGAAGATTTGTAATTGATGCTTCTGCTCCAATCAACACACATTGGGGTATAGAAAATAGGACTGTTGCATTCAGAGTTCCTACTTCACAAAATAGCTCTAGAAGAATTGAAAATAGAATACCTGGTGCAGATACTAATCCATATTTAGCAATAGCTGCTTCCTTAGCATGCGGATACTTGGGAATTACAGAAAAAATAGATCCAGAAAAGCCTATTGCAGGTGATGCCTTTGAAAGGAGGCATAATATACCGAAATATCTGCCAGATGCTCTTAAAAGACTTAAAGTAAGTAATGAACTGTCAGAAATACTAGGTAAAAATTTTATTACTCTTTTTACTGAAATAAAAGAGACGGAACATAATGCATATCAAAATGTTATAAGTGCCTGGGAAAGAGAACATTTATTATTAAATGTTTAATTCATTTTCTATAAATTGAGTTTATATTTATTGCTTGCATCAGTATAAATAAGATTTTCAATATCAAGATTTTTCTTTGTTTTTTTTCTGAGTGAATAAATATGGGTCTCAAGAGTATGTGTATCAATTTGATCATCATAATTCCATACATTTTGTAATAGATCTTTTTTAGATACTCCAGTTTTTTTCATTTTTAATAAATATAAAAATATATCACTTTCCTTTTCAGTAAGTCTCATTGATTTTTCTCCTTTAGACAAAAACCTTGAAAACGGATCATATATTAAATTTTTAAATTTAATTAAATTTTCGCTATTTTTTTGTTCTTGTGAAAAGTCATTTTCAATCATGTTGAAAAGACTAGTCAACTTAATTGGAAATTGTAAAAATGTTATATTACTTTTGTAATTACTTTTATTTATTTCATTAACTTGATTTGTAAGTACATATATTTTTTTTCTGTCATTTATTTCATTTGAAATTTGAGTAAGAATATTTTTATCACAAACTATTTTTTCGTATTTTTCAATCAATTCACTATTACTAATTACATAATTAGTTTTGAGCGAGAATTTAAGTGAATTGAGTATTTCATCAAAGACGTCATTAAGTAATTGATTAGAGAAAATTATCAATGTTGTATTATTTTTCATAGCAATATAGCTTATAATATAAATTAAAATGAAACTTATTGTAAAAGATAAAAAACTTTATTTGAATAAAGATTTATTTACTTGCTCCATTGGAAGAAATGGTTTGACAAAAAACAAACGTGAAGGAGATGGTAAAACACCAATTGGAATATTTAGATTTACTGAAATATTCTATCGGGAGGATAAAATAAGTAAATTAGATTTTCGGATCAAATCAACTATGATTCAAAAAAACTATGGGTGGTGTGATGATCCAAGACACGAAATGTATAATAAATTGATTAAATTTCCTTTTATTGCTAGTGCAGAAAATTTATACAGAAACGATGCAATTTATGATCTTTTGATCGTAATAAATTATAATATGAATCCAGTTGTTCCTTTTAAAGGAAGTGCTATTTTCTTACATATCGCTCACGAAGATTTAAAAAGTACTGAAGGATGTATTGCTTTGAGAAGAGATGACTTATTAAATGTCGCTGAAAATATTTCAGAAAATACAGTTTTGATTATAGAGTCCTAATCTCTCGCACCAAAAATATTAGTGCCTATTCTTATATGGGTTGATCCGCACCTAATTGCCTCGGTGAAATCTTGGGACATTCCCATACTAAGGTTTTTTATATTAAAGTTTTTTGCTAGAGACCTGAGACTATTAAAATGTTTAGACGGCAACTCATTTATTGGCGGGAGACACATTAAGCCATGAATTTCAAGTTGTTTATCCATACAATTTTGAATAAACACTTCAGCATCATTTATGTTGACTCCAGATTTTTGAGACTCATTTCCTGTATTTACCTGTATAAAATATTTCCTTTTAAGGCCTGTGCTATTTTCAAAATTTTTTATTAAATTCACAATTTTTAATCTATCAACTGTGTGAATATAATCACAGTTTTCAAATATAGATTTTATTTTATTACTTTGAATGGTTCCAAGAAAATGTAGCGACAGATTAGTATTATTCTTTTTTAGTTCAGACCATTTTTTTTCAATTTCTTGCAATTGATTTTCACCAAAAGACCTTTGACCAAGATTACATACATCCTGAATTTCTTTTATGGATTTTTTCTTGCTTACGGCAATAAGATTTATTTCTTCAATATTTCTCTTAGCAGCTAAAACTGCTTTTTGAAATTCCTTTAAAAAATTGAGATAGTTATTCATATAAAAAAAAACACCCCGCCCATAGAGCGAGGTGTTTTAAATAAAACGTTATGGATTAATTAAAACCCAACTACGTAATGCATTGACCATACATCAGTATCAGATCCAGTTCCGCCTGCTACGTCAGTCTCAGTGTAATCAACACCGATTGACATAGGACCAAAACTTTTTGAAGCTGAAACTCTCATCATATCGATGTCGTTTCCACCTGTTACTTCTGTATCAGAGAAAGTAATACCTACAGGCATGCCCATAAGTGTAGTACCTACTCCAAGTGCAGTTTCTGAAGTTGTTCCATCACCGTCGTAGTTTGCATAACCTAAGCTCAATCCAGCTATACTGTAAGAAGCTTTGACAAATGAAGGGTCGATATCAGCAGTTGATCCTTTATAATCAATTGAAGACACTCCAGCTGCAACACTTACGCCCATTACTGAACCAGAAACAGCATAAGACATTACAGGATCATGACCTTCAACAGCCGCTGTACCAAGTGTGTAAGTACCATCACCTGGTGTATGACCTTCAGTATCGGCATTTACGTTACCCACTGGAGCAACTTCCATACCTCTTGTTACTGTGAAAGTGAAACCGTTAATTGAAGGTGACATATATCCAATCGATTGACCAGAAGCTGTATCACCGTCATTATACCATGTTGCACCCGCAGCACTTGTTGATCCGTTAACAGAAGCAGATCCACAAAGAACTAGAGAGAAACATGCTGGGTTTCCGTCGTTAGAGTCAACAGCAGAGTCAACACCATCACCAAGCATAACTGTACCCATTCCTGTATCAATGTTAACATCAGTTTTAATCGCTGACGTAATTGACATTACAACAGATACACCCATACCATTATCTAATGAGTCAGAGTACGAGATGTAGAATGACTCAGTTGAGTTAGAGTGTGCTAATCCACCATCATTATCAGCAATTTTACCTGCAAATAAACCACTTACAGACATTTCTGCGTGAGCAGCGCCTGCAGCAAGCACGGTAGCCAAAGCTGATGTTGTTAGTAATTTTGATCTATTCATAATAAATAATTCCTTTCATATGTAATTGATCATAGTTAAATTTAACTGAATGCTATTATGTTAAAAAATCTCAAAATTTCAAAATAAATGTAAAAAAATCACACTTTTTATTAAAACTGTGACTTTTGAGCAACATATTAAAAATTGGCTTTTTTTCAATGATTATTATCAAAAAAATTCATTTCATTATAAATCTGATATATAATTTGAAAAATCAATATTATTTGCCATTCAAATTAATTAGTTATACGTAAAATACATATGAAAGCTAAATTACCCATATTTTGTTCATTTTTCCTAGTTTTTATAGCATTAAGCTGCTCAAGTTTAGATATTCAACAAAATGAATATGATCATATGGAGGAGAAGTTGAAAACTGAGGGTATCAACATTCCGCCAAATGAAAGTGGAGGTGGCTTTGGAAAGGGATTTTCGATCGGAGATATGCTCGGTTCATCAAGTGGAACGTTTGATAGTGTAGATGAAATAACATTTAACGTTGCGCTAGATAAATTAGGTTTTATGCCTCTTGCTTCCGTAGATGCTTCTTCTGGAGTAATAATTACCGATTGGTTTAACCTATACGACACAAACATAAGAATAAAAATTAATGTCAGAATAGTTGACTCTGAGTTAAACGATAATTCAATAATTGTTCAACTTTTTAAACAAAGATACGATGGTTCTAAATGGAATGATTTGGGCAGCGATGTCGAACAATCAGAAAAAGTAAAGAACAATATTTTGGATGAAGCACGAAAATTGAGAAATGCTTCTGATTTAAATTAACTTTGATTAAAAGTTAATACAATGTCTTATAAATACAACCCAAAAATAATTGAAAAAAAATGGCAGAAATATTGGCAGGACCGTAACCTTTTTCAAAGTGAAATAGTAAAAGAAAAAAAGAAATATTATATTCTTGAAATGTTTCCTTACCCATCTGGAAGAATACACATGGGCCATGTAAGGAACTATACATTAGGTGATGTCATTGCAAGATTTAAAAGAGCTCAGGGTTTTAACGTCATGCATCCAATGGGGTGGGACGCATTTGGGCTGCCAGCTGAAAATGCTGCAATAGAAAATTCAACATCACCAAAAAAATGGACTTATGAGAATATTTCAACAATGAGAGGCCAGCTTAAAAAGATGGGCCTTTCTATCGATTGGTCTAGAGAGTTAGCAACCTGTGATGAGATTTATTATCATCAACAACAAAAACTTTTTTTGAAATTTTATGAAGAAGATTTAATTTACAAAAAAGAGTCTCTTGTTAACTGGGATCCTGTTGAAAATACTGTGCTTGCAAATGAGCAGGTTATAGATGGAAAAGGTTGGAGATCAGGTGCTGAAGTAGAACAAAAAAAATTATCACAATGGTTTTTTAAAATCACAAATTTTTCAGAAAATCTATTGAACAGTCTAGAAACAATGGAAGGCTGGCCAGAAAAGGTCAAAGCAATGCAGAAAAATTGGATTGGTAAATCTTTTGGTTGTGAAATTAATTTTGAAATTTTCTCAAATGATAGGGAATTTCAAGGCAGAAAAATCAAGATTTTTACCACTCGCCCAGATACAATTTTTGGGGCTACTTTCTGCGCATTATCTCCTTTTCATCCAATTGTCGAAGAGTTAATTGAATTAAATAATCAGATTAAAAAAGATGTGGAAATCATGAGAACTCAAAAAATAAGTGAAGAGTCAATCGCAAGGAATGAAAAAATTGGAATTAAAACTGACCTATTCATTAAGCATCCATTTATTAAGAATAAAATGCTTCCTATATTTATTGCGAACTTTATTCTCATGGAATATGGATCTGGTGCAATATACGGCTGTCCAGCACACGACCAAAGAGATTTAGATTTCGCAAATAAATATGATTTAGAAATAATTCAAGTTATTGATCCAGACGATGATATTGCCTTTGACAAAAAAAATGCTTTTGTTGGTAACGGTAAACTTATTAATTCAGAATTTCTAGATGGACTTTCTATTGATGATGCAAAGAATGTAATTATAAAAAAAGTGCAGGATTCAGGTTTAGGCAAAAAAACAATTAATTACAGATTAAGAGATTGGGGAATTTCTAGACAAAGATATTGGGGTTGTCCAATTCCAATCATGTATAGAGAAGATGGAAAAGTAATAAAGGTACCAGAAGTTGATCTTCCACTTAAACTTCCTGAAGATGTTGACTTCAGTAAACCTGGAAACCCTCTAGATAATCATCCCACTTGGAAATATACAACTTGTCCAAAGACGGGCATGAAAGCGATCAGGGAGACTGATACACTTGATACATTTGTTGACTCAGCATGGTATTTTCTAAGATTTTGTTCTCCCCTAAATAACAATAAACCTTACAGCTTAGAGGAAATAAATTATTGGATGCCTGTTGATCAGTATGTAGGAGGGGTTGAACACGCTATTTTACATTTACTTTATTCAAGATTTTTAACCAAAGCACTAAAAGTAGAAAAACTCGATGAACCATTTGAAAGTCTTTTTACGCAAGGTATGGTTTGTCATAATACTTATAAAAATGACTCAGGCTCTTGGGTGTACCCTGAAGATGTTGACAGGGATGGCGAAGAACTTAAACAAACATCGACAGGTGA
The DNA here is from genome assembly GCA_902547315.1 of uncultured Pelagibacteraceae bacterium. Lineage (GTDB taxonomy): Bacteria > Pseudomonadota > Alphaproteobacteria > Pelagibacterales > AG-422-B15 > CACNXQ01. The sequence continues at coordinate 134,944 of CACCND010000002.1, forward strand.
AAAAGTAGTTGAGGGCCCAGTAGAGTCAATGTCTAAATCAAAAAAGAATGTAATTGATCCTGAAACAATAATAAATACCTATGGAGCAGACTCAGCACGATGGTTTATGCTTTCTGATAGCCCACCTGAAAAAGATATAAATTGGTCAGAGTCAGGAATAAATGGTGCATGGAAAATATGCCAGAAGGTATGGGCTCTAATTATTAAAAATAAGAATTTCTTACTTTTGAATACCGAGAATTACGATGAAGATTTTAGAGAAAACTCTTTAGAGTTAATGCGCTCAATGCATCAAAACCTTGAAAAAGTAACAAAAAGTATAGAAAAATTTCAAATGAATGTTGCTATTGCAAAAGTTTTTGAGATTGTAAATTGTATCTCAAAATTTAACGTCCAGAATACTAAAGACGAAATTGCACTTAGTATTTCGCTTAAGATACTTATTAGAATTATTGAGCCTATAACACCACACCTTGCTGAAGAATGCTGGTCACTTACAGGAAGTCATGAATCATTAACAAAAGTACCTTGGCCTAAAATAAATAATAATTATTTGAGAAAAGAGGATGCAATTATTGTGATCCAAATTAATGGCAAAAGAAGAGGTGAAATTATAATTTCGGTTGATTCCTCCGAGGAAGAAGTATTTAAAAAAATAGAGAAAATTGACAATATTTACCGTCTCATAAATGAGAAAAAAATAATAAAATCAATTTATGTTCCTAATAGAATCCTTAATATTGTTGTGGAACAATGAATAGACACGAAAGACGCAAACAGAAAAAAAGCAATAAATCAAACTTGTTAGCTAATAATGAAATCGTAACTGCAATTAAATTACATACACAACAAAACTTTTCTGTTGCTGAAAAAATGTACAATTCTATTTTGAGAAAAAATCCAAAAAATTATGAAGCGGTAAGACATTTAGGTATTTTGTATTATGATACAAATAGGAAAGAAGAAGCTTATAACTCGTTTCTGAATGCAGTAAGACTTTTCCCAGATCGATGCGAAGCATTCAATAATCTAGGATTTATTCATTTGGAAAATATGAATTATAGTCTTGCTGAAAAGTGCTTTAAAGAGTCATTGAAAAAAAACAATACCTATCTACCTGCACTAAATAATATTGTCAGTTTATATATTAAGCTAAGTGAGAAGGATAAGGCGCTATCAATTTCAAAAAAAGCAATGTCTCTGGACTCTAATAATCAACTAGCGCGAAATCAACATGCAAAAGCTTTAATATTAAATAATAAAATTTATGAAGGACTTGAGATATTAGAGAAATTATGTGTTGAAAATCCACTTCCTGACTTTTTATTAAACTTGTCAGTAGCTTATCGAGAACTTGGAGAAACAAAAAAAGCTGACGACATTATAATTTCCGAATTTAATAAAAATTATAAATATGAAAACTTTTTTCATACTTTCGCTAAGACAAAAGGTGTTACATTAAACACTGAACAAATTCAATATTATGAAGAAAAAATACGGGATAATGAAGTATCAAAACCAGCTTTGAATAAAAAAGTTCTAATTTGTGAGTCGCTTTTTGATTACTATAGAAATAAAAAAGATTTTAATAAGTCCGGTGCTTATCTAAAAAAAATGAATGAGATTCAATATGGTCTTGAGGAATTTTCTTTAAAAAAGGAAGAAAATTTATTTAATCGTTTAAAACAATCTAATAAATTAATTAAAAAATTAGACAATAGCAAAGACTCAGACTCATTGACGCCTATAATAATTTGCGGAATGCCAAGGTCTGGTACAACGTTGTGCGAGCAAATTTTGTCTTCACATAGCAATGTCACTGGTGCAGGTGAACTCAACTACCTATCAGAATTTTCTGGTCTAAAAAAATTAATGAATACACCTGAAGAAAATATTAAAATTTTTGAAGAAAATGTAAAAAATAACAATAAATTAATTGAAATAAGAGATAATTACTTAAGATCACTAAATACACATCGTGATGAGAAAGCAAATTTTGTTTGTGATAAAATGCCTCACAATTTTTTACTAATTGGCCTTCTGAGAAACATTCTTCCAAAATCAAAAATTATTTATTGTAAGAGAGATGCAATGGATAATTGTTTTTCACTTTATTCTCATAAATGGATAGAAATGTCCCATCAGTATTCTTATAACCAGAAAGTACTTGCTAGTTACTATAAATTACATGAAGATTTGATGAGTTTTTGGATAGATGAATATTCAGATATTTTTATTCTAGATAATGAAAAGCTTGTCTCGGACCAAAAAAAGACAACAGAAGAACTGCTAGATTATTGTGAATTAAATTGGGAGGATGCTTGTTTGGAATTTTATAAAAATAAAAGACAGGTAAGAACAGCAAGCATTGATCAGGTTAGAAGGCCAATTAATAATAAATCTATAGGTGCTTGGAAAAAATATAGTAATGACTTGGAAGATTTAACAAAACATTTAAATAAACAATGAAAATTCTAAGTCTTATTTTATTTATATTATTAGTTACTGGCTGCGGCTTTCAACCTATATATAAAATTTCAGAGGATAACTATAATTTACCTATGTACGATATTGAGTTTAACGATTCTCAAAATATATCCCGTAATATAAAAGAGGAATTTAAGAAGAATTTTTTAGATAAAAATAATACAGAAAAGAAATTTATCTTAAGAATCTCGGTTTCAGAGAGCTTTACTCCAATTATAATTAATGAAAATGGAACGGTAGCTAAATATAGAGTGGATATTGACATTGATTATGAGCTAATAAACAAGGTTAAGAATAGTTTGATGATAAAAGACACAGCAAGAGGTTTCGCACAATATAATACAGTTACTTCTGAAATTGAAAATGATCAAAAGAAAGAAAGAATGATTAGTTCAGCTGCCAATGATGCAATCCAGATCATGGTTTCTAGAATCCAAAGTAAAGTTAACTTTGAAAATGTTAATTAGAGAAAACCAGCTAGAGCAGCGAATATCTAAAAACACAAGCTTTATTAACCTATTAATATATGGCTCTAATGAAGGTCTTGTAAGACAAAGTTTAAAGAGAGTTAAAAAGATCCTTAAAGATAAAGTAGATTTTGACGAAGTTTCCATTGAGGGTAAAAATATCGATGAAGACCCAACCGTATTTGAGCAACATGTGAATACTGTATCGTTATTTAGTACCCATAAACTTATTCAGCTTAGTGGGATTAAAGAAAAACATTTGAAAAATATAAGTGAGGTCTTTGAGAAAAAAATTGAAAACATATTTATTATCATAACATCTGATATATTAACAAAATCGTCAAAAATTAGAACATACTATGAAAAAAATGATAACTGTCTTGTGCTTGCCTGCTATGATGATGATGCTAAGACTATAATACAAAATACTGAAAATTTCATAAGGGAAAACAAGATCCTCATGGACTCAGATGTTAAAAAATATTTAATACAGGTACTCAGTAACAATCGATTAATTAGTAATTACGAGTTAGAAAAATTGAGACTTTATTCATATAAAAAAGAAAAACCTATCACACTTACTGAAGCGAGGAGTCTTTTAAACGACATGAGCTCTTCTGGTTTACAAGAGATAAATACTTCTGTAATCAACGGCGATAAAATAAAAAGTTCCCTAATGATAAAAAAAATTTTTTCCGAAGGAACTAGTTCTATTACTTTAATAAGAGGCCTAATTAATTATCTTAAGAGAATTAAGAAAACAAAAATAGAAATCAGAAAAGGTAAAACTTTCGATGAATCTATTCAGGTATTAAAGCCACCAGTTTTTTGGAAGGAAAAAAACAGTTTCAAAAAACATTGTATGAATATACCTATTAGTTCAATTGAAAAATATTTATTTAGTCTAGTAAAGACCGAAGTTCAATGCAAGCTTGAGAGTAGCCTTGCTTATATAAATTGTGAGAAATCACTCCTTTTAATTGCAAACGATATAAAGAAATTTTATTAAGATTAAGTTTTAAGTTTAGATGTAATATATTCTAATTGTTCAAGAGATTTATAATCAATTTTAATAGACCCACCTGTTTTACCTCGATGATCAATTCTAACTTTAAGGCCTAGGTATGAGGAAAGATTGTTTTCCAAATCAAGAGTATCAGGATCTTTAAGTTTAACTTTTTTAACTCGCGTTTTTCCTGATTTTACAAGGTTTTCAGTTTCTCTAACACTGAGATTTTCTCTGATGATTTTGTCAGCTAATTGTTCAGGAAAGACGCTGTTCATAATAGCGCGAGCATGCCCTGATGAAATTTTTCCCTCTGAGATCATATCTTGAATTGACCGAGGTAAACTAAGTAATCTGATAATATTTGCAATATGACTTCTACTTTTACCAACGATTTCTGCAAGTGCTTCTTGAGTATGCCCATAGTTTTCAATTAATCTTTTATATCCGGCAGCTTCTTCAATTGGTGATAGATCTGAGCGTTGTACATTTTCAATGATTGCTACTTCCAACGCTTCTACATCATCTAGTTTTCTAACAACTGCGGGAACTTCGTGAAGTTGTGCAATTTGGGCCGCTCTCCATCTTCTCTCACCTGCAATGATTTCATACGTTCCAGCTTCTGTTGGTGTGGGTCTAACTAATATTGGTTGAACAAGCCCCTTTGATTTAATAGATTCAGCTAATTCATTAATACTATTTTTATCAAACAATCTTCGAGGCTGAGACGGACTTGGTTTTAAATTTGAAAGTGAAATTTTTGTTACTTGGTTTAAAGTTTCATCTTGAGATGAAATATCTTTAGTATCTCCCATGAGAGATGAGAGGCCACGACCTAAACCTTTTTTTGTAATTGACGAACTCATTAAGCCGCCTCCTGTCCTTTGCTTTGTCTAATAAACTCGTCTGCTAATCTTAAATATGCCTGACTACCTGCTGCATTTTTATCGTAAATTAAAGCAGGCATTCCAAACGAGGGAGCTTCTGAAACTCTTACATTGCGAGGTATAATAGTTTCATACACTTGCTGACTCAAATGTTTCTTAACATCATCAGCAACTTGAGATGAAAGTTTATTTCTTCCATCAAACATTGTTAAAACTATTCCATCGATTGTTAGTTTTTGATTAAGATTTTGTTTTACTCTATCAATAGTTTTAATTAATTGACTTAGACCTTCTAATGCAAAAAATTCACATTGAAGTGGAACAATTATTGAATCTGCAGCAGTCATTGCCATAACAGTTAAAAGACTTAAAGCTGGCGGACAATCTATAAAAATAAAGCTATAATCATTTAGTGAATTTTTATCTGCTAAAATTTTTTTTAGAGTAAATGCTCTATCATTTACTTCAGCAAGTTCAGGTTCTATGCCAGATAGGTCCACGGTAGATGGTATGATTTTTAAGTTTTCTATTTCAGTATTTTGTATCGCATCGAATAAATTGCATTGAGATGCCAAAACTTCATAAATCGAGTTTTTTCTCTTTTGATAATCTATACCTAAGCCAGTGCTTGCATTTCCTTGAGGATCGAGATCAATAATTAAAACTTTTTCCCCAATAGCTGCCAAGGCTGTGGATAAGTTTATTGCTGTTGTAGTTTTTCCCACTCCACCTTTCTGATTTGAGATAGCTATTATTTTATTTTTCATTAAGTTATTGATTTTATTATATTTTTTAATTCCAAAATAAAAGAGCCCTTTTCTCTCTCATTTTCGTGCAACACGTATGTAAAATCCCAATATTTAGTAGCTTGCACAATCTCTTCATCTATATGTACACCTTTATGCAGAAGCAATGTAGTGTTTTTTTTGCATATATTATAACTAATTGATAATAAATGGTTTAATTGGCTAACTGCTCTTGCTAAAATGATATCAAATTTTTTATTTTCAATTTTTTCTGCCTTAATGGGAATCACTTCAGTGTTTTTTAGATCTAATTTATCAATACATTTGTTAAGAAATGATACTCTTTTAGATCTATTCTCACACAAAAAAACCTTATTTTTTGATCCAAATAATAATGAAACAGGTATACCTGGAAGGCCAGCACCGCTCCCAATATCAATAATATCATTTCCATTGCTATTTATTAACTGAACTAATCTGAGAGAATCATAGAAATGTCTTGTCCAGATAAAATTCCTATCGTTCTTTGATAATAAATTTTGGTCTTCTGCCAAAATTATTTCCCTGAATTTAGACAATTTTTCTATTGTTTCACGTGAAACATTTGGCAAGAGCTCTTTAAGAGCGTCGGGTGAATCAATCATTATTTTGATATTAAGCTAATTTTTGTGATTTAGCTTTGGTTTTTATATATGATAAAATAATACTGAGAGCTACAGGTGTGACACCGTCAATTCTTGATGCTTGAGATAAGTTTTTAGGCTTAATTTTTGTAAGCTTTTCAATGATTTCTTTAGATAAACTGGGAATTAATTCGTATTTAAGATTAGGTGGAATTTCAACTTGTTCTTCTTTAGTAAGTGTAATGATCTCACTTTCTTGTTTCTTAAGATAGCCTTTGTAATGAGCCTCTGTTGTTATTTGATCAAGAATTTCACTACTATATTGCTTTAGATTTAAGTCAAAAATCTCATCAATTTTATCAATACCAATGTTAGGATAAGCTAATAAGTCAAAAGCTGATCTTTTTTTGCCATCTTGATTAATTTGAACTCCAACCTTTGAAAGCGCATTAGGTGTAACATATTGATTTTTAACAATTTTATTTACTTTTTCTAGTCCAATTTTTTTATCTGAATACTTTTCATATCTATCAGCTCCAACTAACCCTAAATTGTAACCAATCTCCGTTAATCTTAGATCTGCATTATCTGCTCTTAATAACAGTCTGTATTCTGCCCTAGATGTGAACATTCTGTAGGGCTCCGTAACCCCCTTTAGGGTTAAGTCGTCTATCATAACTCCAATGTATGAGTCGTTTCTTGAAAAAACATGTTCTTTATCAATTAGGGAGATTGCAGCATTCAAACCTGCTACAAGCCCTTGCGCAGCAGCTTCCTCGTAACCTGTTGTGCCGTTTATTTGCCCAGCAAGATAAAGACCTTTTATTTTTTTGGTTTCCAATGTTTGGTAAAGTTCTTGTGGATCAATAAAATCATATTCAATAGCGTAGCCATGCCTTACTATTTTAACATTCTCTAAACCATTGATTTTACTTATGAATTCTTCCTGCACATCCGGCGGGAGTGAAGTTGAGATGCCATTTGGATATATTAAATCACTATCAAGTCCTTCTGGTTCTAAAAAAATTTGATGCCTCAATTTATCTGCAAATTTAACAACTTTATCTTCTACAGAAGGGCAATATCTTGGACCTGTACCACTGATTTGGCCTGAGTAAATAGCTGATTTTTTTATATTTTTTTGAATTATGTTGTGAACAGCCTCATTTGTATAAGTCATGTGGCACGGTAATTGTTCATTATGAGTTTTTGCGGTTAAAAATGAAAAGTAAGAGTGCTCATCGTCAGCTTCCTGTTTTTCAAGTTTAGAAAAGTCTATTGTGTTTTTATCCAGTCTCGCAGGTGTCCCAGTTTTCAAACGTCCAATATTAAAGCCGGTTTTATAGAGTGAGTCTGCAAGTCCTATTGAGGGGGAATCACCATGTCTTCCAGCTGGGATAGTTTTGTCTCCTAAATGGATAAGGCCATTCAAAAATGTACCAGTTGTGATGATAACTTTTTTTGTAGATATTTTTTTACCGCTTGCACAAATCACACCAGCAATTTGTTTATTATTATCAAAAATTAAATCTTCTACAGGATCAAACAAGAGTTCTAAATTCTTTGTATTTTCAATCTCCTCCTGCATGTGTTTTTTATAGAGCTTTCTATCCGATTGAGCTCTTGGTCCTCTTACTGCAGGGCCTTTTGTTCTATTGAGTAGCCTATATTGAATACTTGATAAATCAGCTATACGCCCCATTATTCCATCCAGTGCATCAATTTCCCTTACTAAGTGACCTTTGCCAAGACCACCAATGGCAGGATTACAGGACATTTCCCCAATAGTATCAAATTTATGGCTGATTAAGAGGGTTTTTGCACCAACACGTGCGGATGTAGTTGCGGCTTCACAACCGGCGTGCCCTCCTCCAACTACAACAACATCATAACTAGTCATGATTAAGTTAATTAAATTAACTTAGACTAATTGCAATCAATTATTTTTTTATTTACCGATGCAAAAATCTTTAAAAATAACTTCTAAATATTCTTCAACATCAACATGACCAGTTATTTTTCCGATTTCTTGAATGGCTAATCTTAACTCTTCAACCATAAGTTCAGAGTTAACTTTTAAATCGATACTTTTTGCACTCAGTAAACTTTGCACAGAATTTTGAACACCTAGAATGTATCGAGTCTTAGTTGGTATTGTATCGGAGTAACTTATGAATTTGCTTGATACGTGCTCAGCAATTTTATTGATTAAATTATCAATACCGCTTCCATTTGAAACTGAAATATTAATACAGCCTTCTTGTTTATAATTATTATGCAAGTCACATTTATTTAGAACTGTGAGTCGATCCTGATATAACTCAACATTATTTGGATCATCAAATAATTCCAAAACTAAATTTGCTTCTTTTATTTTACGTTGAGTTATTTCAATTCCTTTTTTTTCGATCTCATCTTCTGTATCTCTTAAACCCGCAGTGTCTGTTAAAATGACTGGAAATCCAGCAATATTTAGCCTTACTTCAATGGCATCTCTGGTGGTACCCTCTGTATCAGACACAATTGCAACATCACGATTTGCAAGTGAATTTATCAAGCTTGATTTACCAACATTTGGAGATCCAATGATAGCAACTTTATAACCGTCTCTTAATATCTCCCCTTGATTTCGTTGTTTCAAATGCTCATTCATTTCATCCAAAAGTTTTTCAATTTTTGAATTGATATTGTCAAGAACATTTTCAGGAATATCTTCATCCGCAAAATCTATATCGGCTTCGAGGTAAGCAACTAATTCTATTAGAGACTTTCTCCATGACAAATATAATTTATTTAGTGAGCCATTCATCTGGGACAGTGCTTGGTTATGTTGAATTTCAGTTTGCGCATTAATTAGATCACCCATGGCTTCAATTGCTGTAAGATCCATTTTGTTATTCACAAATGCTCTTTTTGAAAATTCACCAGGTTGAGCAAGTCTTAACTGATCTATATTAGAAAGCGATTTGAGTAGAAGTTGAACAGTTGTATGACCGCCGTGAACATGAAACTCAACTACATCTTCACCTGTGAAACTTTTTGGTTTTGAGAAAAACACGGCAAGGCCCTTGTCAATTAAGTTACCATTTTCTGGATCATAAAATTCTGATTTTGTTAAGACGTTTGGATCGAAGTGACTCTTTCTAGAAATTGTTTTAAGGGCAGTAAGTGCCAGATGCCCTGAAACTCTTACAACCGCTAACCCTGCAACACCGCTGGCAGTTGATAATGCAAAAATTGTCATTTTTTTATTTGGAGATTTTCAGCGATACGGTCGTTGATGAGATGATCATTGATTACTTGGTCCACCTCTTCTTCTGTTTTACACGAGTACCAAACATTATCTGGATAAACAACAAGAGTAGGGCCAAATTCACAATGATCCAAACAGCCTGATGCATTTATTCTTATTTTCTTATCAGAGACTAATTCTTTAGTTTTTTTCTTCATATAGGCTCTTAGCACTGTTGAATTTTTAGAAGCACAACAACCTTTTGGGTGACCTTCAGGTCTTTGATTTGTGCAAAAAAATATGTGTCTTTCAAAAAATTTGTTAGTCATAAGTTCAAAAAATTATAATATCTTATATATATGAGCAGCTACGTTTTCAAATCAATCATTGGCAATATTGAGCTTGTCTCAAGTAAAAATAGAATAATTGCAGTTCATAGAACATGGAAAAAACCTAACAAAACAGAGGATAGGCTTCTAAAAAGATCTGCGCTTCAAATTAAAATGTATCTTGCACGCAAAAGACGATCCCTTAATTTTCCAACAAGACAAATGGGCACAAAATTTCAAAACCGTGTATGGAATTATTTACGAAGGATACCTTATGGTAGAACAACAACTTATGGGGACATTGCAAGAAAGTTAAGAACTTCACCACGAGCTGTTGGAGGCGCCTTAGGAAAAAACAATCTGATGATGACGGTTCCATGTCACAGAGTCGTGGGCAGTGATGGCAGACTCACTGGGTTTACATCAGTGGGTGGGTTAAGTACCAAAAGAAATTTACTGAACATTGAACAAAAAACTAAAAAATAAACTCAAGAAGACAATCAGGGTTATTCCTAATTTCCCAAAAAAGGGAATTATGTTTCAGGACATAACATCTGTTACAGACAATAAACTGCTCTTCAATGAAGTTATTAACGAAATTTCAAAATATGCTAGTAAGCATAAATTTACCAAAATCGCAGGTGTAGAAGCAAGGGGTTTCATCTTTGGTGCTGCAGTTGCCTTTAAACTGGGCCTTCCTTTTGTTCCGATTAGAAAAAAAGGAAAGCTTCCTGGAAAAGTTATACGACAAAAATATTCTCTTGAGTACGGCAACGACGAGATTCAAGTTCATAGTAATTCGATCACTTCACGAGATAGGATTTTAATAATTGATGACTTAATTGCAACCGGGGGTACCGCTTTAGCTTCAGCAAAACTGATCTCTAAATGCAAAGTAAAAAATATTGAGTTTTATTTTATAATTGATCTGAAAAATGTTGGGGGTTCACAAAAATTAGGAAAGAAATTTAAACTGTCTTCGATTTTAGAGGCTGAAGGGTAACTGGTGTCTAAGTTACTTATTCATGGACTGGAAGAAATCTGCGTTATCTTTTGTTTCTTTCAGTTTACCTAACAAGAACTCGATTGAGTCCATTGTTCCCATTGGGTTCAAAATACGTCTAAGAACATACATTTTTTGAAGCTCGTCTTTATCAAGCAGTATCTCTTCTTTTCGAGTACCAGACTTGGTAATATCAATTGCAGGATATATTCTTTTGTCAGCAACTTTTCTGTCTAATATAATTTCTGAGTTTCCTGTACCCTTAAATTCCTCAAAAATTACCTCATCCATTCTACTACCTGTATCAATCAGAGCAGTTGAGATAATGGTTAAAGAGCCACCATCTTCAATGTTCCTAGCTGCGCCAAAGAACCTCTTTGGTCTTTGTAGAGCGTTTGCATCAACACCACCCGTTAAAACTTTTCCTGAACTTGGAACAACCGTATTGTAAGCACGACCCAGTCGAGTAATAGAGTCCAGAAGAATAACAACATCTTTTTTATGCTCTACTAATCTTTTTGCTTTATTAATAACCATCTCGGCAACTTGTACGTGACGCGATGCAGGCTCATCAAATGTTGAACTTACAACTTCACCTTTTACAGAACGCTGCATGTCTGTCACTTCTTCTGGTCTTTCATCAATCAATAAAACCATTAAATAGCATTCTGGGTGATTATCAGTAATTGAATGTGCAATGTTTTGAAGTAAAACTGTTTTACCTGTTCTTGGTGGTGAAACAATAAGTGCTCTTTGACCTTTACCAATTGGCGCGACCAAATCAATTACTCTTGAACTTTGATCGCTCGCTGGTTTGTCAGTTTCTAATCTAATCTGCTCATCAGGATAAAGAGGTGTCAGGTTATCAAAATTGATTTTATTTCTACTTTTTTCGGTTGCTTCGTAGTTGATAGTATCAATTTTTAATAATGCAAAATAACGTTCACCGTCCTTTGGTGCTCTAATTGGACCTTCAACAGTGTCTCCTGATCTTAATCCAAATCTTTTAATTTGACTTGGGCTTACATAAATATCATCAGGACCTGGAAGATAATTGGCCTCCATTGATCTTAAAAAACCAAATCCATCCTGTAAAACTTCTAAAACTCCTTCACCGTCAATATCTTTGCTTTCACTCGCAAGAGTTTTCAATATTTCAAACAGCATATCTTGTGTACGCATTGAACTGGCATTTTCAACGCCAAGTTCCTCCGCATAAACAAGAAGTTCTTGTGGAGTTTTTTTCTTAAGGTCTCTTAGTTTTAAGTTTTTAGCCATTCGTTTTAATGATGATGATAATGTGGAAAATAGTTTGGAAGCTGATTTCTAACCGCAATCGTTAAATATAGCAAGTTTTATATTGGCTTAAAAATAACTAGAAATACGACAATTATCATCAAAACTGTTGGAAATTCATTGATAATTCTATAAAAACGCTCTGATTTTGGCCTTTTATCCTCTTGAAACTCTCTTGTTAATTTTGAAAAATACCCATGAACTCCAGACAAAAGGATCACAAATATGATTTTTAGTTGAAGCCATAATTGAGACAGCGCATCAACACCCAAATTTGATATCAACGCTAAACCAAACAACCATGAAAATATCATTGCTGGATTCATAATAATTTTGAGTAAGCGTGATTCCATTAATTTAAAAGTCTCTGACGAGTCAGACCCCACCTCTTTACTCCAGTGATAAACAAATAATCTTGGCAAATATAATAAGCCCGCCATCCAAGCTATAACACTGATGATGTGCAAACTAAGAAATAAATTGTATAAGAAAATTGAATTCATCTTAATTCTTGATCACATTGTTTAAACGTTGCTGGACATATCTTTTGCCTGATATTTCCGCTCTCAACTTTCTCTGACTCACTAACTAATTCAGATAGGCTTTCTATAAATGTTTGATCAATATTTAAAGATTCAGATCTATAATAATGCTTACAACCTAGTTCGCTTGCAAGTTCTTTGTACTCGATATCTAATTCAACAAGTGTTTCAGAGTGATCCGAGACAAACGCAATTGGAACAATAACCAGCGCCCTATCTTCGCTAATTGCATTTTCAATTTCACTTGGTGTTGTTGGTTCAAGCCATTTAACTGGGGTAACTTTACTTTGGTAAGCCAAAACATGATCTTCATAACCATGAATGCCCTGTATGACCGCCTTTACTGTTTGCTCCACTTGCCACTGATATGGATCTCCTTTTTTAATTATTGACACAGGTAAACTGTGAGCGGAAAACAGAACTCTTACTTTTTTATCTTTGATATAGTTTATTTTATCTTGGATCAGTTTTTGATGGGCTTTGATTAATTTTGCGTCATATGGATAACAACAGGTATATTTTGTCTTTGCATTCAATTCCTGGTTTTGTGCTTCGTTGAACCATGCATCTAAAGAAGATTTTGTTGTTGTGGTGGAGTACTGTGGATACAGAGGTAGTAAGAATATTTTGTCTGGATTATAGTCTTTGACTTTTGAAACTACCTCGGCTGTCATTGGATGCCAATATCTCATACAAACAAATACCTTGTTCTCGATGCCTTTGTTTTGTAACTCTTTCTGAAGGGCCTCTGCTTGGGAGTTTGTAATTTCAAGAATAGGGGATTTACCGCCTATTTCGGCATAAATTTCAGTGGCCTCTTTGGTGCGACGGGAAGATATAAGTCTTGCTAGTAAATACCTGAAGGGGTTTGGTAGTCTAAATATGTTGGGATCATTAAACAGATTAAATAGAAAAGGTTTTACGCTTTCTTGTCTGTCTGGTCCACCCAAGTTAAATAAAACGACCGCTGTTTTCATGTTGACCTTATCTGTAAGAGCATTTGCTCAACCTTCTCAATTGATGTCTCGGGTAAAACCCCGTGTCCTAAATTGAAAATATGTGGTCTTTCCCTAAAAGCAAACAATATTTCTTCAACTTTCTGACTAAGATTTTGAGAGTCTTTTAATAGGTGTTTAGGATCCAGGTTTCCTTGAAAAACAATTTTATCGTTTAGCTCATTAATTTTATCTAAAGGAAAATTATAATCTAAGGTAATACAGTCAAGCTTATCTATATTTGAATATTTTTTATAACAAGCAAGATTAGTGTTTCTGGGAAAGCCAATAATAGGAATGTCTTTTATCTTTTTTATGCTTTCAATAATTTTTTTTGTAGGTTGAATGCACCATTTGTTGAACTGTTCGTCATTCAAGTGTTCTGCTGCCGACTCAAATATTTGAAAGGCATCAACCCCACAATCGATTTGCATTTCTGCATGTTGAATAGTTGCATATGTCATCTGTTCGATTAAATTATTTATCTGTGAAGTCTTTTCAGAAACATCGTTGGGCTTTAGTTTTTGACGTTCATCTTTATTATATAAACAATAAAATAGTGTCGTCCACACACCTCCGGTGAAACCTATTAAGGGAACGTCTGTGTTTTCTTTAATTTTTTTTATACCTGTTGCAAGAGGTAGTGTTTTATTGAGATCGTAATTTATATTCTCATCAAACTTTATTAATGGACCTTGTCCCTCGACAAACTTTACATGTGAGCCTGCAGCAAAAGGTGTCATTAAAATGTCTGAAAAAATTATACAAGCATCCATGTTATACCTTTTTATGGGTTGCATCGATATTTCAAGTATAGTTGGTGGGTCTAGAAACATATCCATTAGGTTATCGAATCGTTTCCTGATCTTCATATATTCAGGCAAATGTCTTCCCGCCTGTCTCATTAACCAAACAGGTGCTGTCTTTGTTTTTTGACCTTTAAGTGTATCTATAAATATACTCATTATATTATATATATAATTGTAGTTGTTTATGTTCCTGTGGAATTGTGTATATATAAAAAGTCTCTTTTTGCCCACAATTCGATACACAGAACAATCGCTTTGAATTATATGCTTTTTAACCTTATACACCGCCGTGGAAGAAAACCCCAATATCTCTAACAAGTGAACAAAGTTTGCAAATATTCTCAATAAAGATAGAAAAATAAGATAAAAATTATAGATGGGCAAAGGTATTAAAAATACTCACAGTTTTTAGGGAGGTTATACAGGCTTATGAACAGGGATATAATTTTAGCATCTAAAAGCGAAACAAGAATTAAATTGTTACGCAATGCGGGTATTGCCTTTGAGTCTGTTGCCCATGGTGTAGATGAAGACGAAGTAAAGTTGTCGATGAGCAAAAACACCCCCGAAGAGGTCGTAGTTAAACTTGCTGAGATGAAGGCCCTGAAGCCTTCCATGTCAATAAAAAATTCATTTATTATTGGATCAGACCAAGGCCTAGAACTGAAAGGTGAATTGATTAACAAGGCTCGGGACAGAAATGAAGCGAAAGAACAGCTGATGAAAATGAGTGGATCGATTCACACACTTATAACCGCCACAACAGTTGCCCAAGACAACAACATTATTTGGAAGTATGTAGACAGATCTAAAATGCATATGCGAAAGCTTAGTGAGGATCTGATAAAAAAATATTTAAATAAAGTGGACAATAATATTCTTGATCTTGTGGGCGTCTATGCGATTGAGAAAGAAGGAATAAAACTTTTTGAAAGTATTGGGAGCGATCTTTTCTCTATTCAGGGAATATCACTAATTCAACTAACTCAGTTCCTTTGGGACAATAATCTTCTATTTGAAAAAAATGACACATAAAAAAACAGCAGTTATTGGAGATCCAATAGACCATAGCCTTTCACCTAAAATTCATAATCACTGGATTGAAGCTGAAAGAATTGATGCGGCTGCCTACCAAAAAATAAGTATAAAAAAAGAAAACTTTAATAGGGATGTTGATCGTTTAATAGATAAGGGTTACTACGGTTTAAACGTTACAGTTCCCCTTAAAGAGGACGCATACAAATATTGTGACAATACATCCGATGTTGCGAAAACTCTCAAAGCAGTTAACACACTAATAATAAACAACGATGGCGTATATGGTGATAACACCGACCCGATTGGTTTTGAAAAATCAATTGCAAACAGAGGATTAAACAAAAAGCTGTGTGTAGTGCTTGGAGCCGGTGGATCAGCAAGAGCGGTTGTGTACGCCCTAAAACAAATGAAGTGTGAGATTGGTATCTATAACAGAACAAAAAAAAACGCAGAATCACTTTTAAGCGACCTAGGTGTTGAGGCAACAATTTTAACAGAAACAACACTCAATGAGTTTATTGCGTCCTCACATTTAATTGTCAACACTACAAGCTTAGGACAACAAAAAGGTGAACAAAACAATTTAATAGACTTTAACAAACTCAATTCTTCCGCACATGTTTATGATTTGATTTATAATCCAAGTAGGACAACTTTTTTAAGACACGCTGAGAAAAACGGTTGTACAGTTCAAAATGGACTGGAGATGCTAATTTATCAAGCTGCACATTCCTTCAAATTGTGGCACGACACAATGCCTGAGATTGATGAGGGTTTAATGGGTGTATTGGGGGTTAACTAGTGTTGTTGGTTGGTGTAACGGGATCTATTGGAATGGGAAAGTCAACTGTTGCTCAAATGTTCAAAGAGCACGGTTACGGCATTTATAATGCTGACGATACAGTTCATTATATCTACGAAAACGATGAAGAGGTCATAGAAAAAGTAGAAAAAAATTTTCCGGGCTCAACGAAAAATGGTGTAGTAAATCGATTGGCGTTAAGAGATATTCTAAATAAAGATCCTGATAAATTTAGAAATCTAGAACAAATTGTTCACCCTGTAACAAGGAAATATCAAATAATCTACATAAAAAAATTAATTGAAGAAGGAAGGGTGGGTTGTGTTTTAGATATCCCATTACTCTTTGAAACTGGAGGAGAAAAATATGTGGATGTTTCTATAGTGGTGACAGCATCTGAAACAACTCAACAATCCCGAGTAGTGTCGGAGAGAAAAGTACCATTAGAGATTTTTAATGCTATTAAAGATCAACAAATGCCAGACAGAGACAAATTAAAAAAAGCAGATTATATCATTTCAACCGATAACAGCATTGAAGATACCAAATCAGAGGTAAAAGAAGTTGTCGCAAAAATTAAATTGATTAATCCAAAGGCGTGGAATACCTTCTTTAATCAATGAGACAAGTCGTACTTGACACAGAAACTACTGGACTAAGGCCTTCAGAGGGTCATAGAGTAATTGAAATTGCTGCAATAGAGTTAATTGATTATCTTCCCACCGGTAAAACATACCAACAATATATCAACCCCCAGCGAGATGTGCCTGAATCATCATTTAAGGTGCATGGATTAAGCTACGATTTTTTAAAAGAAAAACCTTTATTCGAGCATATCGTAGCAGAGTTCTTAGAATTTGTGGGTACAGATCCAATTATTGCGCACAATGTGGATTTTGATATTGGTTTCTTAAATTACGAGCTTAATACTTGTGGTAAAGAATCTCTAAAAAATGATAAAATTGACACCGTCTCGATTGCTAGAGAAAAATTTCCTGGCCAGAGTGTTTCACTTGATGCGCTCTGTAAAAGATTTGCAATTGATAACAAGCAGAGAGAAAAACATTCAGCTACAATTGATACCGAGCTCTTAGCCCGTGTTTACATAGAACTAATGGATGCTCGCGAATTAAGCCTGGATCTAAGCAACAAGTCAGTAACTTCGAATTCTGCCTCTTCTTTTAACACTGAAAAAATCAAGAATAGAAATTTAGCACCCCGGATTTCTGATCAAGAAAAAGAATTGCATAAGGAATTTATTCAAACACTAGGTGACCATTCTATTTGGAAAAAAATTAACCAATCTAAAAACAATCAAACGAGTGAATAACAAAATTAATCATATTCCCAGCAATAACGGCGATTATCAAAAAGAGCCCACGCCAGCCGCATCAGTATTGCTTATAAGAGATTCCAACCAGCGGATAGAAGTGTTTATGATTAAAAGATCCATGAAAACAAATTTTGGTGGTGTATGGGTATTTCCAGGGGGTAAAATTGATAATGAAGATATTTCAAATAATTATTTAAAATACAGTCCTCATCTTGACGACGTCTTGGCATCGGAAAGACTTGGACTAAAAAAAGACGGTCTCTCATATTGGGCTGCGAGTATTAGAGAGTGCTTTGAGGAAAGTGGAATTCTTCTTGCAAACAAAAAGGGAGTAAATTTAAAAAATACTGTTCTCAACAAGGATGATCTTAACATAATAGATCAATACAAAAGCAAAATTTTACAAGGTGAAAATATTTTTTATGAAATGATAGATATTTTAAATTTAGAATTAGCAACAAATGAACTTGCATATATTTCACACTGGGTAACTCCAAAAATAGAGAAAAGAAGATACAGCACAAGATTTTTTATAGCCCGTACAACCGATCAGCTGGCCGTACACGATGGCGTGGAGGGAGTAGAGAGCAAATGGATTAATCCTGAAGAAGCCATTCAAGAGTGTAAATCTGGAAATTTTCCTATGATTATGCCGACAATAAAAAATCTTGAGATGATTTGCGGTTACAACAATACTTCTGAGCTTCTGTCCACTATGAACAAAAAAAATAAAAGTGATATACCTAATATTGAGCCAGTTTTTGAAATTGTAGACGGTGAACCTAAATTGATTCGTTATTAGTTATTACCTGTTTTCTTTTTATAAAGTTCAGCAAAATTCACAGGGTCTAACATAAGTGGCGGTAATGCACCGTCAGCGTGTAAGTCATAAATAATTCTTCTTGCAAATGGAAAAAGTTGTCTCGGACATTCTACTAGTAAGTAAGCTTCTTTAATATCATCAGTGAGATTTTCAATTTCAAATATTCCAACATACTTTAGATCCACGATATACAAACTCTGATCTTCATGTGAAGCATTTACACTTACGTTCAATTCAACTTCATAAATGTTGGTGTCTTTTCTATTTTGTGCTTTGACATCAACATTTGCATTAATAGTGGGCCTATCGCTACCTGTTTGAAATGATCCTGGTCCATCAGGATTTTCAAATGACAAGTCTCTAACAAATTGTGTGATAATTTTTAATTTTACATCCACTACTATTTTTCCTCATCATCAATATCAATGAACTCGCCTTCAATGGTATTTTCATTTTGATTACTTCGCTTACCATATCTAGAAAGAATGTAACTTGCTACTAACTTTATGAAAATTATTCGCGAGAATGGTATCAATCCCAAAAAACCCAAAGCATCAGTAAAAAATCCAGGTGTAATTAGAAGAATACCAGAGATAAGAATGACTAGCCCTTCAAACATAGTTTGAACAGGAGTTTCTAAATTTTGTAATTGAGATGTTAACTTTTGAAATGTACTTATTCCTTGCTGACGGACAAAAAATACTCCCACAATTGCAGTGATGAATATAAGCACTATTGTGTAGAACGATCCAATAATGCTCCCAATTTCAATAAATAAACTAATTTCAATGATTGGGATAAGTATAAAAAGTGCGATAAATAAAAACAAAATAAGTAAGTAATTGTTGAAAGTTTAGTATAAATACCTAAATAAGGACTCTATAATATTTAAAGATATGAGTGAAGCATTTCAATATATTGATATTCTAATCCTAGCAATAATAGCAGGAATAGTTCTTTTGCGCCTTAGAAGTGTACTTGGAAGACGAACCGGCCATGAGAAAACAGATAAAACTTCATATAACTATGAAACTCCTCAACAATCCTCAGAAGAAAAAATTGTAACTATCAAACCAAAAGTTGCTTCAAGTTCAAGAGAAGATGGTTGGTTTGATAAAGATGATTTTTTACGTGGCGCATCAAATGCCTATGAAACGATAGTCACAAATTTTGAAAATGGTAATAAAGATGCCCTTAAGCCCTTGTTATCTAGTGAGGTGTTAAATAGCTTTATATCAGTAATAGATGAACGACAAAGTAAAAATGAGACTGTAGAATTTAATTTTATAGGTATAGAAAAATCTGAAATTGTTCACAAAGATCTGAAAAAAAATCCAATGGAAGTAACAGTGAGATTTATTTCAGAAATGATTACATGTATTAAAAACAGTAAAGATGAAGTAATTTCAGGCAGTCTTAATCAGGTGCAAAAAATTACAGACGTTTGGACTTTTGAAAAAATAAAAGATAAAAAAACTTCTAATTGGCTATTAACTGCGACCTCTGATTAATTAACCAAATACTTATTTAACTTTTCTTTTATATTATCTGGAATTTTAGAAGACTTCATATTTTCTTGGTCTGTGTTAACCCAAGTAATAACTGCTTCATTTATAATTTCATCCGACCCAGATCTATAAATTTCTTGTGTAAAAGTCATACTCGAGTTTCCAAGTTTTTTTATCCCTGTGTAAACTTCGAGTTGATCATTTAATCTTGCTGGACTTTTAAAATTCATTTGCACACCAACTGTGTGAAAATCGTTATTAGTCTGTTTTACATATTCATCTTGATCAAAACAGTCTTCGAGCATTTCACTGAGAGAAATGTCAAAATATGTTAAATAATGTGAATTATAAACTATTCTTTGACAATCAACTTCTGAGTAACGAACCTTTATCTTATTTAAATGAGTTTTTTTTGTTTTAAGTGACATAAAAATTAGAGAATGAACTTGGAAAGATCAGCATCTTTAGATAACTCATTCACATTGTCTTTTACGTATTTTGCATCAATTATAATTTTTTCTCCACTTTTATCTGCTGCAGAGAAACTTATATCTTCTAACACTCTCTCAAGAATGGTATGTAATCGACGAGCACCAATATTCTCAATGGTTGAGTTTATATCTACAGCGAGAGTTGCAATTTCATTGATTCCATCTTCACTGAAGCTAATTTTAACATCCTCGGTACCCATGAGTGCCTCATATTGCTTTATTAAGCTATACTTGGGTTCTGTCAGGATACGTTTAAAATCCTCCTGTGAAAGCGCTTTCAGACTAACTCTTATTGGAAGTCTACCTTGCAATTCTGGTAGTAGATCTGATGGTTTAGAAAGCTGAAATGCTCCAGATGCAATAAAAAGAATATGATCGGTTTTGATTGTCCCGTGTTTTGTATTCACTGTTGTTCCCTCAATCAATGGTAACAAATCTCTTTGTACCCCTTCTCTTGAAACATCGCCACCCACTCTTTCACTTCTCGCACAAACTTTGTCTATTTCATCAATAAATACAATCCCATTATCCTCGACAGCTTTTTTTGCTTCATTAATAATTTGATCAGAGTCAATTAATTTATCAGACTCTTCATTTACTAAAATTTCATATGAGTCTACAACAGTGGTCTTTTTCTTTTTGGTTTTTGGCCCCATGGCTTTTCCAATCATATCATTTAGATTTATCATTCCTATACCCGCACCTTGTCCTCCTTGCAGGTCAATTGTTGGAAATGATCCAGTGTCTTGAACAGCTATTTCTATTTCCTTTTCATTAAGTTCATTGTTTCTGAGTTTTTTTCTAAAACTTTCTCGTGTAGCTGGTCCGGACCCCGGTCCAACTAAAGCATCAAGAACACGCTCTTCGGCAGCTAATTGCGCTTTTGCTTTAACTTCTTTTCTTTTAATTTCACGAACCATTGTAATAGCAATTTCAATTAAATCACGAACAATAGACTCTACATCCCTTCCCACATAGCCAACTTCCGTAAATTTAGTTGCCTCAACTTTTATAAATGGTGCTTGTGCCAACTTTGAAAGTCTTCTTGAAATTTCCGTTTTACCAATGCCAGTAGGACCAATCATTAAAATATTTTTTGGAAGAACTTCTTCTCTCATATCCTCTGGTAATTGTTGACGGCGCCAACGATTTCTCAATGCGATTGCTACAGATTTTTTTGCATCATCCTGGCCAATAATATATCTATCAAGTTCGGATACAATTTCTCTTGGTGAAAAAGCTTGCATTATTTAGTACTCAATTTTTTCAAGTGTTATGTTGCTATTGGTGAAAACACAAATTTCACCCGCAATTTTTAATGATTTCAAAGCAATCTCTTCGGCTGTAAGATCGGTATCAATAAGAGCTTTAGCAGCAGAGAGGGCATAATTACCTCCACTGCCAATTCCAATAATCGATCCTTCTGGGTCTAGCACATCACCCATACCAGTAATCAGAAGTGATGTTGAGGAGTCTGCAACTGTAAGAAGTGCTTCTAGGCGCCTTAAATATTTGTCGGTACGCCAATCTTTCGCCAGTTCAACACATGCTCTGGTAAGCTGTTTAGGATGCTTTTCTAGTTTCGCTTCCAGTCTTTCAAATAAAGTAAATGCATCTGCAGTTGCTCCGGCAAAACCAGCGATAACACTACCATCACCTATTTTTCTAACCTTTTGGGCAGTGCCTTTAATAACAGTATTTCCAAGACTAACTTGTCCGTCTCCCGCGACAACAACCTGATTGCCTTTTCTTACAGTAATAATAGTTGTGCCGTGCCATGATTGACTTTGTTGATTTTCCATGTTGTATGTTATGTGGCTATTTATTTATTAACTTCAAGCCCTGACTTTTCATTAAAAATTACATTTTTTATAGATAATTCAGTGATTTATTGATAGAAACCGACTGGATTTTGTTATGAGAACAGCAGAGTATAAAAGAGACACGAAAGAAACCTCTATCTCTGTCGATATTAATATCGACGGAACAGGTAAGTACGATATCAAGACTGGCATAGGATTTCTTGACCACATGCTTGAACAACTGTCAAAGCACTCACTGATTGATATGAAGATAAAAGCTACAGGAGATACTCACATTGATTATCACCATACAACTGAGGATACAGGCATTGCAATTGGCGAATGTTTATCAAAAGCATTAGGTAATCGACAAGGTATTACACGTTATGCGCACTCATATATTCCCATGGATGAAACGTTATCAAGAGTTGCACTTGATCTATCAAATAGACCTTATTTAATTTGGAAAGTAAAATTTAGTGCTCCAAAGATAACATCTTCTCAAGGTGACTTTGATACCGAATTATTTAAAGAATGGTTCCAAGCTTTTGCACAAGCAAGTGGAACAACATTACATGTGGAAAATATTTATGGAGAAAATAACCATCATATAATTGAATCTTGCTTTAAGGCTTTGGCAAGAAGTTTAAGAAATGCTGTTGCGATTAACGAGCGAGAGGGAATGAACATTCCTTCTACCAAAGGACAACTTTAATAATGATTAAAGAAGGCCAAAAGTTACCTTCATTTAAACTTAAAAATCAGAAAGATGAAGAAGTTAAATTTCCTACAAAAGAGGACACGGTAATTTATTTTTATCCTAAAGCGGATACTCCAGGTTGTACAAAAGAGTCTTGTGATTTCCAAAGCAACCTTCGGAAGTTAAATAATCTAAAGGTAAGAGTTTATGGTATATCCAAAGATAACGTTCAAAAACAAAATAAATTTGCTGAAAAATATAAATTAAAATTTGATCTTCTTTCTGATGAGAGTGATAAAATCTGTGAAAAATTTGGTGTATGGATTAAAAAAAGTATGTATGGCAGAACGTACAAGGGCATAGATAGATCTACATTTCTCATTATGAAAGGCAAGGTCGTAAAGGTTTGGAGAAAAGTGAAAGTAAATAATCATGTAGAGGAAGTTGTTGATACTATTAAACAAATGAATAAATGAAGTTAGTAATTATCAACTACGGCTCAGGAAATTTACATTCAGTACACAAGGCACTTGAAGCCGTAAACAATAACTTAGAAAATCCATATGAAATTATTGTTACAAACACACCATCTGAAATATTAAAAGCCGATAAAATAGTTCTTCCTGGAGTTGGAGCTTTTCAAGACTGTAAGAACGCAATTCACAAAATAGACGGTCTATTTGAAAGTCTTGAACAAGTGGTAATTGGCGAAAAAAAGGCTTTTATGGGCATTTGTGTTGGAATGCAATTACTAGCAGAAAAATCTTTAGAATTTGGTGAATGTGAGGGCTTTGGATGGATACCCGGAGAAGTAATCAAGATCGAGGCTCCAGCTGATTATAAAATTCCACACATGGGATGGAATGAAGTCACTTTTCGTAATCATGAATTATTGAATAATATTTCACAAAATACTGATTTTTATTTTGTGCACAGTTACTACTTTAGAACTCAAAAAAATGAAAATTGTATTGCAACTACAAAATATCCAAATCCAATTACTGCAGCAGTACTCAAGGAAAATATTTTTGGTACACAATTTCATCCAGAAAAAAGTCATAATAACGGAAAACAAATAATTACAAACTTTCTTGAGTGGGAACCTTCATGATTTTATTTCCAGCAATTGATTTAAAAGACGGTAAATGTGTAAGATTAATACAAGGTGATTTTAAACAATCTACAACATACAATGAGTCACCGTTAGAACAGGCTAAAATTTTTGAAGACTCTGGAGTAGAATATTTGCATTGCGTCGACCTAGATGGTGCGCTCAAGGGCAATTTTGAAAATATTAAATCTATTGAGCAAATAAAAAAAAATACAAATCTTAAGATTCAGTTCGGTGGCGGAGTAAGGAATATAGAAAGAGTTGAAAGACTCATTAATATTGGTGTTAATAATGTTATTATTGGAACATCAGCTTTCGAAAATAAAACTTTTTTTGAGAAATCAGTTTGCAATTATCCTAATAGAATTTCAATTGCTCTCGACATTAAGCAAAACCAAATTGCTACAAAAGGTTGGAAAGAGGTAAAAGATTTACAAATTTTTGATTTCTTGAAAAGTATAGAAGATCTTAAAATCAACTCAATAATAATTACTGACGTTATGAGAGATGGTATGAAGCAAGGAATTAACTTTGAAATGCTAGAAAATGTAATGGTTCAAACAAAAATTGACTGTGTTGCATCAGGCGGGGTATCAAATATCTCGGACCTTATTATCCTAAAGAAAAAAAATTACTCACAAATAAAAGGTGTAATTGTAGGTAAAGCAATTTATGACAAAAATATTGATATTGCTGAGGCATTAAAGATAGTTAGATAGAATGCTAAAAAAAAGAATCATACCCTGTTTAGATGTTGATCGAGGGAGAGTTGTCAAAGGTGTCAATTTTGTTGACTTAATTGATGCTGGCGATCCTGTTGAACAAGCAAAAATCTATAATTCTGAGGGAGCTGATGAACTATGCTTTCTAGATATAACTGCATCAAGTGACGATAGAGAAACCCTCTTTGAAGTTGTAAAAAAAACTGCTGAAAATTGTTTCATACCACTCACTGTAGGTGGAGGTGTCAGGACTATTGATGATATATCTCGTTTGCTTCACCATGGAGCAGATAAAGTGTCTATAAATACAGCAGCAGTTGAAAACATTGACCTGGTTGCAAAAGCGGCAAAGAAATATGGTTCCTCAACAATAGTTATAGCAGTAGATGCAAAAAAAAATGGAGATAAAAGTTGGAATATATTTACCCATGGTGGAAGAAAGCCCACAGATATTGATGCATTAGAATATTGCATTGAAGTAGCTAATTTAGGAGCTGGTGAGATATTATTAACTTCAATGGATAGAGATGGAACAAAAATAGGATTTGACAATGAATTATTGAGTACTGTCTCATCCTCTATTGATATTCCTGTTATTGCTTCAGGTGGCGTTGGAAACCTTGAGCACTTTGTTGAAGGGGTATTAAAGGGGGGAGCTAGCGCTCTATTAGCTGCCTCTATTTTTCATTTCGGAGAATATAGTATTAAAGATGTAAAAACATATCTTGCTGAACAAAATATAGCAGTTAGGATTTAATTATGAAAGGATATTGGGTAGTAAAAGTGAATGTATTACATCCGGACAAGCAAAAATTATATGCAGAGTATGCAACTGAGGCGGTCAAAAAATACAATGGTAAATTTTTAGTACGGGGTGGTGAACAAACAACTATGGAAGGTAAAGAGTTTAAAAGAAACGTCATAGTTGAGTATGAGACAATTGAAATAGCTAAACAGGCTTATAACTCAGAAGAATATCAAAATGCAAAAAAAATCTTGGGAGATGAAAAGGATAGAATTTTTGCAATTGTTGAGGGAGTGGAATGAGCAGTAAAAAAGTTGATGTATTAGCTCGGCTCTTTGATACAATTATTTCACACGCTAATGAAGACCCTTCAAAATCTTATACTGCAAAACTTATATCAGAAGGTAAAAGTAAATGTATAGAAAAGTTAAAAGAGGAGTCACTTGAAACTGTGGAGGCCGCTGAAGAAGATAATGTAGAGCAAATAATTTATGAATCGGCAGATCTTATTTATCATTTGTTAGTCATGTTGAAAAAATTTGATATAACTCCTGATCAAGTCTATGAAGAGTTAGAAAAAAGAGAGGGTAAAACAGGACTTAGAGATTAATGTCATATGATAAGGAAAATATTTTTGCTAAGATTTTAAGAGGTGAAATCCCTTGTGATAAAATTTATGAGGATGAATATGTCCTGTCATTCAAAGATATTCGTCCGCAAGCACCTTCACATGCCTTAGTAATTCCAAAAGGGGAATACATAGACATAAATGATTTTAGTGCAAATGCTTCGGACGAAGAAATAATTGGTTTCAACCGGGCTATTTCAAACGTAGCAGATATGTTGGGTATAAGTGAAAAAGCTGGAGGAGGAGGATACAGGCTCATCGCAAATGCCGGTAAGGATGCGCATCAAGAAGTACCTCACTTACACTTTCATTTACTCGCGGGAAGACCATTGGGACCAATGGTATTTCCTGAAAAACCTGAATACGAATAATCAATATGACTGAAAAAATCTCAGATGCTGAACTCATCAAGCTGTTTAATAAGAATAAATTATTCGATCTTTTTAATATGACTGTTCTTGAAGTTGATACCACAGCTGGCAATATCAAAGTTGAGTTTGATATTGATAAAAAATATTGCAATCCTGCAGGTGACGTCCAAGGAGGTATTGTTAGTGGAATGGTAGATGATGCAACTGCATTAGCTTTTATATTTCAAAATCATTTCAAAAAAAGACCACCAACAATAGAATTGAAAACAAATTTTTTGTATCCAACTAAACCAGGGAAAGTTATTGGATATGGGCGAGTGGTGAAATCTGGAAAAAATATTGTATTCTTGGAGGGTAGATTGGAGCAAAACAATAGGACTGTTGTTACCTCAACATCAACTTGTGTAAGTGTTGATATGCCTCAGGTTAATTTTAAAAAAATGATTGGAGATGATAATGAAAAATAAACAATGGATTTTAAAAAAATTTCCAGTTGGTGAAATTAGTGAAGGGGACTTAGTTTTGGAGGAAAATGAAGTTCCCAGTCTTTCAGATAGTCAAATTTTAATAAGAAACATATATCTCTCTTTAGATCCTGCAAATCGCGGGTGGATGAGTGGACAAAAATCTTATGTTGATGCGATGCAAACTGGAGACACCATGAGAGGTGGCACAATAGGCATAATCGAAGAGAGTAAAAATGAGAAATTTAAAAAAGGTGAAATTGTTAACTGTATGGGCGGATGGCAGCAATACTGTGTAAGTGATGGGAAAGGAGTAAGGCAAATACCTCAAGGAACAGGTTTTCCTCTTGACTGTTATATGAGTATTTTGGGAATGACTGGCCTTACAGCTTACTTTGGTTTGCTTGATATAACTGATCCACAACCTGGCGAAACTTTAGTGGTTTCTGCAGCAGCTGGTGCTGTTGGATCAATTGTATGTCAAATAGGAAAAATTAAAGGTTGCAGAGTAATAGGGATTGCAGGCTCAGACGCAAAATGTAAATGGCTTGTCGATGAACTAGGTATTAACTCTGCTATCAATTATAAGTCTGAAAATCTGAGACAAAAATTAAAAGAGACTTGTCCTGATGGAATTGACATATATTTTGAAAATGTAGGTGGTAGCATAACCGAGGCGGTATTAACTCGCATGAATATCAATGGAAGAATAAGTCTTTGTGGCTTGATCTCAGGATATAATGCCGAGTCAATTGTTCCGGGGCCCGCTTGGGGAAATTTATTGATTAAGAGAATTAAGCTTAAAGGCTTTATTGTTTTTGATTACTTCAAAAGATACATGGAAGCCTACAAAGATATTACACAATGGTTAAAAGAAGACAAAATTAAGTATAAAAATCATATTATTCCAGGTATTGAGAATGCAGGTACTGCAATAAAAAAGTTATTTTCTGGCGAAAACGAAGGTAAATTGATTATAAAAGTATCTGAAGAAAGCTAACGCATAATTTCATGAAAAAGATTCTTATCTTCAGTAATGGTGAACAAATTGGGGATGGAATTTTAAAACTTCAAATTGTCAACCAGTTAAGGGAAAGATTCCCAACAGCAGAAATCCATTGGATGACTGATACTATTTATACTGAGTATAATTCTCGTTTAAAAAAATTCACTGAGCCATATATTGACAAAATCTGGGAGCAGGTAAACTTAAGCCCTTTTTTTTGGAAAAGAATATCTTCAAAACACGATCTCAAAAATATTAATTTTGATATAATCATTGATACACAAAAAGCAGTTTTACGCACTATTGCGTTGCGAAGAATTAAATGTTCAAAATTTATCTCCGCCTCTGCTAATTGGATGTTTTCAAACTATAAACCCAAGGATAAAAAATCAAAAAGACGATTTTATGTAAATAATATTATTGAAATGCTTGATTTAGTATCAAGTTATAAAAAAAAACAAGCATCATCTATAACAATTCCAAGAGAAATATTAAAAGAATTACGAGAAGTTTTCCAAGCTGATAAAAAGTATTTTGGCATTTCACTCGGTTCTAATACGCCAAAGAGGATTTGGGACTACAAAAAATTCATAGATGTGGCTAAATATTTTGAAGCAAAAGGGTTTGAGATAGTTTTTTTTCTTGGCCCACAAGAGATACATTTAAAGGATGATATAATTAATCAAATTAAAAAACCAATATTTCCTGAGGAGGAATTGTCTAATTTTCCGGGACTTGAGGTAGTAATGGGTTCTACAAAATATTTAAGCATGGCAATTACTAATGATAGTGGCACTGGGCAAATGCTATCAACAAATCTATGTCCATTGCTGAAAATATGTGGTCCAACAAGCGCTGTTAAGTTTCTAAACGATCAATTTGAAAACATTCATTTTATTTCATCGGTCGAATTTGGGGGTAGTAATATTAATTTAATTTCAGTGAATGATGTTATAAAAGAGTCAAATAAAATTTTACAATCCTCCCGATCGTCTTTTGATTAATTGATCTAAGACTCTGTCGGGTAATAACATTGGAAGTGTCCAATACATCATTCTACTTGGTGTAATGGCATACCGTGTTTTCCTGTTCGGATTATGTAGTGCATTAAATATTAATTTTCCAACTTCCTCAGCTGGAAAAGCTATCTTTTTGGCATTTTTCATTCTTTTAGGTATTCCTTTGGCTGCCTTCGCATAATCAGTTTTTTTGAGGCTTTCTAAAAATTTTTTATCAATTTTATCAAAAATTTCACTTTTTATTGGACCTGGTCCAATAACTACAACATCAACTCCGTATCTCATCAATTCTCTTCTTAAACTATGACTTAAGCCCTCTAATCCAAATTTAGATGCAGTATAAGCTCCAACACCAGGCATTCCAATTTTTCCAGAAATTGAACTTATATTGAAAATTACACCTTTCTTCGAACTATTATTTTTTTCCGCTCCACACAATGGAGCAAAATATTTTATGACTCTAAATGCACCATTTAAATTAATATCAATTTGTTTTTCAAAATCTTTTACTCTTTGATGCAATAAGGGGCCAGATATCGCTACACCTGCATTATTAACCAAAGCAAGAAGATTCGAACTCTTAAGATCTTTTTTTAAAAATGTGACAGCCTTTTTTAGCTGAGCTTCCTTTGTTACATCAAAGATTAGAGGTGTAAAATTATCTTTATAAATTTTTTTTAATCTGTTTGCATCTTTTGAATTACGAATACTTCCATAAACATGAAAACCGTTGTTCACAAAATAACTAAGTGTTCCTAGTCCAATACCAGTAGAGACACCTGTTATCATAATAGATTTTTTCCTCATAACCTTGCTCCGTAGATTTGAATTATTTTAGAGGCGAATGTTACACCTTCATTACCACATTGTTCTAAATTGTCACCATTTATGTATCCAAGTAAAAAGCCTGCAGCAAATAAATCTCCTGCTCCAGTAGTATCGACCAAATTTTCAATTTGCTGAGCTTTTATTTGTATAAGTTGATCTTTATTAACAATCATCGCACCTTTTTCGCCAAGTGTGACAGCGAATATTTTATCATGCCGACTTATAATCTCGAGACAATCATCAAGGCTATCCTTTTGATAGAGCGATTTAATTTCCTCCTCATTTGCGAAAATTATGTCAGCTTCATTATTGACTAGATGTAAAAAACTTTCTCTAAATCGTTCAATGCAAAAAACATCAGATACACTGAATGCAACTAACTTGCCTGCCTCTTTGGATATTTTTATTGCTTTTTTAATCGCTTCTTGCGCATCATCAAGATCCCAAAGGTATCCCTCAAGATAAGTAATTTTTGACTGTGCTATAACATCTTCATTGATATCATTTGAGTTTAGTTTTTGGGAAATCCCCAAATATGTACTCATTGTTCTTTGTGCATCTGGCGTTACCATGACTAGACATCTCCCAGTTTCGCTTTCATCTGATCGAGCCTTATTTGCAAAAATAACCTTTTCTTTTTCAAGACCTTGAATGAATGAATTTCCAACTTCGTCTTTGCCTACTTTGCCGATAAAAGCGGACTTGATATTATTTTGAGCTAATGCAACGATAGAATTTGCAACTGAACCTCCAGAGACATCTGCTTTTATTTTAATTTTTTTTGATAGGGATTTTATAGTATCTAAATCTACAAGTGACATAAGCCCTTTTCTAAGTTCCTGTTGATTTATAAATTCATCATCGACATCGGTGATTACATCTACAATTGCATTACCTATACCAACAATGTCAAATTCTTGATTTACCACGTCTCCACCCAAGGGCGTAGATCTAACTCAAAGGTCCACGCATTTTTTGGTTGATTATGTATCATCAGGTAGTTTTGCGCAATATCATCTGGCTTCATTAGGCCATCAATTTTTTTCTTTTCTTTGACATAATCAGGAAAAAGCTTATTCACCCACGGTGTATCAATTGCTCCATCTACAATAACATGTGCTACATGAATACCTTTTGGCGCTAATTCTTTTGCCATACTTTGTGCTAAAGCTCTTTTTGCTTGTTTAGCACCTGAGAACGCAGCAAAACCCTCTTTACCTCTTATACTTGCTGTCGCACCGGTAAATATGATTGTCCCTTTTTTTCTTGGTGCCATTTTTCTTGTTACCTCTCTTCCCATAAGAAAAGCGCCAAAGGTTGCCATTTCCCATACTTTATAATATTTTTTTGAGGTTGTTTCTAAAATATTGAAGCGAATGTTGGCCCCAATGTTGTAAACAGCTACATTAATTTCACCAATCTCTGTTTCTATTTTATTAATGAAATTAATAACATCTTCTTCTTTTCTTGCGTCTAAACTAAACGCGAAACACTCTCCGCCATTTTTTTCTATTTCTTCTTTTAGCGGCGATAATTGATCTCCATTTCTTCTAGCAACTACAGAAATGAAGTTATTTTGTGCGAATACTCTTGCTATTGAAGAACCAAGGCTATCACCAGCGCCGATAATTAGTGCTACTTTTCTTTTAGACATCATAAATAAAGTTATCAGCAAACAACAAACAGTTAAAGGTGTTTTATTTTTACAACCAACTATGCCTTTTTTGTTTTAATAGGCTTTTTTCTATTTGGATAACAAGTCTTACATATTTTACATCCTATTCCAAAACAACCTCGAGCTGCACAATATTCCCGTCCATAAAATATTATTTGTAAATGTAGCTTGTTCCATAGTTTTTCAGGAAATATTTTTTTTAAATCACTTTCGGTTTGCTTTACACTTTTGCCGTTAGTTAACCCCCATCTTTGGGCAAGTCGATGAATATGGGTGTCAACAGGAAATGCTGGGTGACCAAAACCTTGTGACATTACAACACTGGCTGTTTTATGTCCTACTCCAGGAAGTGCTTCTAAATCTTCGAAGGTTTCTGGAACCCTACCATTAAAATTTTTCATCAATATTTTTGATAGCTTTGAAATAGCCTCTGATTTTTGTGGAGCAAGACCACAGGGTCTAATAATATTGTAAATGGTTTTGACTGGCAGTTTCTCCATTTTCGCAGGACTATTAGCTTTCTTAAAAAGCAAAGGAGTTATTTCATTGACTCTTTTGTCTGTACATTGTGCACTTAGAAGAACAGAAATTAATAATTCAAAATTATTTTTATGATTTAATGGAATTGGAGTCTCGGGATAAATTTTATTTAAAATACTAATTATTTTTTTTGCCTTATCAGCTTTCAACATTATGTTACTTTATTTATGTTATCTAATATTTAAGACATCTGACATTTCAAATAGGCCAGGTTTTTTATCAATACCCCATTTCACAGCCCGTATTGCTCCGTTAGCAAAAATACCCCTATCTTTTGCTGTATGCTTAATAGTAATATCCTCATCCTTATTTGAAAAAATAATTTCGTGATCACCAATTACCTCGCCTTTGCGAAAGGAAGAGATTACAATTTTATCTTTAGTGCTTTTAGCTTTTGTGTTTAAACGAGAGATTTTTCTAATATTTTCAAATTTTTTATTTTTACCTTTTGCAGCAGCCTGTCCCATCATTATTGCAGTGCCTGAAGGCGCATCAATTTTATGTCGATGATGCGTTTCGTTTATTATTGTGTCAAAATCATTTTTTAAACTTGAGGAACTTATTTTAATTAATTTATTAATTAGGTTAATGCCCAAACTCATATTACCTGATTTTATGATCGTTGCATGCTGCGCAGCGAGTTTAATTTTTTTTAATTGAGAGTTTTTAAAACCTGTAGTTCCAATTATATGTACTATTCTTGCTTGAGCAGCATATTTTGCATGTATCATAGTTGCTTCAGGAGTTGTGAAGTCAATAACAGCGTCAGTTTTGGCAAATAATGGAATTATATTATCTGTGACTTTGATTTTTAATTTTTTTGTTTTGAGTAATTGTCCTAAATCTTTGCCAACAGCTTTATGTCCTTTTCTCTCGGTTGCACCATACAAAATAAGTGACTTATCTCTCAAAACTCTTTTGGCGATTTGCATTCCCATGCGTCCAGATACGCCAGTTATGACAATTTTTATTTTTTTCATTAATTTAAGATAATCGAAATAATCGAAAAAGTAAGTTTTTTAAGCTTTTGTTTTCCAAAAATCTCTAGCTTTTTTAAAAAATGCCGAGGCTAAAGGACTTTCATTTTTATCACTGGTTTCTTGAAAGGATTTCAATATTTCAATTTGCTTCTTATTTAAATTTATGGGTGTTTCGACCTTTGCTTGAATATACAAATCACCTAAATAACCATTTCGAACATTAGGCATGCCTTTTGATTTTAACCTAAACTGATCACCAGATTGAGTACCTTGAGGTATTTTAAGCCTTGCTTTCCCACCATCTATTGTCGGTATGTCAATAGCTCCGCCAACAGCAGCGTCGACCATAGATATTGGTACCTCAGCAAATAAATTTTCATTCTCACGAGCGAATATTTCGTGCTCATTTACATTTACAAATATATATAAGTCCCCCTGCTGTCCGCCGTTGAGACCTGCTTCACCTTCTCCAGATAGTCTTATTCTAGAGCCATCATCAACACCCTTTGGTATTTTCACCATTAAACTTTTTGTTTTATGTGTTCTCCCAGATCCACTGCACGGTCTGCATGGGTCTGAAATAGTTGAACCACTTCCTTGACAAGTGGGACAAGTTTGCTGAATTGAAAAAAAACCCTGTTGTGAGCGAATTTGTCCTCTCCCTCCACATGACTGGCAAGTTACCGGTTGACTTCCTTGAGATGCGCCAGAACCTAAACAAGAGCCGCATTGAACTTGAGTTGGAATTTTTACTTTAAATTTTTTACCATTAAACGCTTCTTCAAGACTAACAGTAATATCATATCTTAAGTCTGAACCACGATTATTTGTTTTTCTTCTACGATTTCCTCCACCACCAAAAAAGGAGGAGTCTCCAAAGAAGTCTTCGAAAATATCTTGAAAAGCTGATGAATTAAAATCAAAACCGAAACCGCCCTGGCCTGTATTGCTGTCAACAGCCGCATGACCAAACTGGTCGTAAGCTGAACGTTTTTCTTTATCATAAAGTATAGCATATGCTTCACTTGCTTCTTTGAATTTAGCTTCTGCATCAGCATCCCCCTGATTACGATCAGGATGATATTTCATTGCTAATTTTCTATAGGCTTTTTTTATCTCAGACTCATCAGCTGACTTGGAAACACCAAGAACTTCATAATAGTCTCTTTTTGACATAAGCTTACCTGCTTACGATTGCTTATTATCTTCTTTGACTTCCTCGAATTCAGCATCAACAACTTTCTCATTATTCTGGTCAGATCCACCAGCTTTATTGTCAGATGGCTCGTTTGGATTAGGAGCATCTTGTTGTTGAGCCTTATACATTGCTTCACCTAATTTCATAGACGATTGAGTTAATGCTTCAAGTCCACTTTTAATCTTATCGGTGTTATCTGATGCAACAGCTTCTTTTAAAGTCTTAATATCGTTTTCAATTGCATTCTTTTCTTGCTCAGAAACCTTATCACCAAATTCTTTTAGATTTTTCTCGGCAGAGTGTATCATGGTGTCTGCTTGATTCTTTATATCAACACCTTCACGTTTCTTCTTATCTGCCTCGGCATTTGCTTCAGCTTCCTTAACCATCTTATCTATTTCTTCTTCACTAAGACCACCTGAAGCTTGAATTTTTATTTGTTGTTCTTTTCCGGTACCTTTGTCTTTTGCGGATACATTCACAATTCCATTAGCATCAATGTCAAATGTAACTTCAATCTGTGGTACACCTCTTGGAGCAGGTGGAATACCAACTAAGTCAAAGTTTCCAAGCAACTTATTATCTGCAGCCATTTCTCTTTCACCTTGGCAAACTCTTATAGTTACTGCAGTTTGATTATCATCTGCCGTTGAAAATACTTGGCTTTTCTTGGTTGGAATTGTTGTGTTTTTATCGATTAATTTTGTAAATACACCTCCAAGTGTTTCAATGCCAAGTGATAATGGTGTTACATCAAGCAACAAGACATCCTTAACATCTCCTTGAAGAATACCCGCTTGAATTGCTGCGCCCTGTGCTACAACTTCATCTGGGTTTACACCTTTATTAGGTTCTTTTCCAAAAAAATTTTTTACTGTTTCAATTACTTTGGGCATTCTAGTCATTCCACCAACTAAAACCACCTCGTCTATTTCTCCAGCGCTTAATCCAGCATCCTTAAGAGCTGCATCGCATGGCTTGATTGTTTTTTCAATCAAATCGTCAACCAAGGTTTCAAGCTTTGCCCTTGTTACTTTAATATTTAGGTGTTTGGGGCCTGATTGATCTGCAGTAATAAATGGCAGGTTAATTTCTGTTTGAGAAGTTGATGATAATTCAATTTTTGCTTTTTCTGCTGACTCTTTCAATCTCTGAAGAGCTAATTTATCTTGAGTGAGATCAATGTTATTTTCTTTCTTAAATTCTTCAGCTAGATAATTTAATAGTCGTGTATCAAAATCTTCACCGCCTAAGAAAGTATCCCCATTTGTAGATTTAACTTCAAAAACACCATCACCAATTTCAAGAATAGAAATATCAAAAGTTCCACCACCCAAGTCGTAAACAGCAATTGTTTTGCCATCTTTTTTATCAAGGCCATACGCAAGTGCAGCAGCTGTTGGTTCATTTACAATTCTCTCAACCTCAAGACCGGCTATCTTACCAGCATCTTTCGTTGCTTGCCTTTGAGCGTCATTAAAATATGCAGGAACTGTAATTACAGCCTTCTCGACTTTTTCTCCAAGATACCTCTCTGCATCTTCTTTAAGTTTTTGTAATACAAATGCTGAAATTTGGGATGGTGAATATTTTTCAGAGCCAGACTCGACCCACGCATCTCCATTTTCAGATTTAATAATTTTAAATGGTACCATATCAGCATCTTTCTTGACCATCGGATCTTCAAATGATCTACCAATTAAACGCTTGATGGCAAAAAATGTATTCTCAGGGTTTGTAACGCCTTGTCGTTTTGCAGGCTGACCAACTAACTTTTCTTCATCACCACTGAAACTAATGATAGACGGTGTAGTGCGAGAGCCTTCTGCATTTTCAATAACCTTAGGATCTTTGCCATCCATTATCGAAATACAGCTATTAGTTGTCCCTAAGTCTATACCAATTACTTTTCCCATATTTAATACCGTTGTTTTTTATACATATGGGTAGTTGTTTTATACATACAACCCCTTCTAAAAAATAAAGAGTAGAAACATCAAAAAAATATTTATTGTCTATCTTATTGATTTTAGATGTTTTTTTTCTTTACAACTCCAACCAGTGCAGGCCTTAGCAGTCTTTCACCTATTTTATAACCTTCTTGAACTACCTCAGCTATTGTTCCTGGCTCCTGATCATCTTTTTCAACTTCAAACATTGCTTGATGAAGGTTAGGGTCAAATAGCTCGCCAATAGACTTGACTTGCTCAATTTTAAACTTTTCAAAAGTGGAGATAATTTGTTTTTCAGTGAGTTCTATGCCCTCTAATAATTGAGATATTTCGCTCGATTTTTCTCTTGCTTCATTTAGATTAGGTGTAGCCATTGCTCTTTGTAGGTTATCTAAAACTGCAAGTATTTCTTTAGCAAATTCAGAAATTACATAATTACTAAGGTCCTCTTTTTCTCTATCAAATCTTTTTCTTAGATTTTCATTATCTGCAAGACTGATTAAAAGCTTACTTTCGAGTTCTTTAATCTTATCATCATAATCAACAGTCTCTTTATTTGTGACTTGTTCGGAATGAGCCGCTGTCTTCGGAGATTTTTGACCTAGAGTCTTTTTATTTTTATTTTTAACCATAGTAAAATTACATTTGTTGTTTATGTAATGATCTATGTTATTTTCGTCAATACATTGTATAATTTAAAATTCAAATGAGAAAAAATAGGAATATCAATCAACTAAGAGATATAGAAATAATTCCTAATTTTTCACCTTATCCAGAAGGTTCCTGTCTTATTAAGTGTGGTAACACTCATGTTATTTGTAGTGCCTCTCTTGACCTGAATTTACCAAGATGGTTAAAAAATACAACTTCTGGTTGGGTTACAGCAGAATATGGAATGATACCCAGGTCTACTTCTGAGAGAATGTCTAGAGAAGCTGCGAGAGGTAAACAGTCAGGTAGAACGCAGGAAATTCAAAGATTGATTGGAAGATCTCTTAGATCTGTATTAAATTTAAAGGCGCTAAAGGGTTTACAAATCATAATTGACTGCGATGTGCTACAGGCAGATGGAGGTACAAGAACAGCATCAATTTCTGGTTCATTTGTTGCACTTCATCTTTGTATTAACAATATGTTAAACAAAAAGATAATCAAAAAGAATCCAATAAGTGAGAGTGTTGCAGCAATAAGTTGCGGTATTGTAGATGGCGAACCTCTTTTAGATTTAGATTTCGAAGAAGATCAAAATGCAGGAGTTGACGCTAACTTTGTAATAACAGAAACTGGCAAACTAGTTGAATTACAAATGACTTCAGAAAAACAACTTTGTTCAGAGGAGTCTTTTAATAGTATGTTAAAACTTGCAAAAAAGGGAACTGCACAAATTATAGAAATGCAAAAGAAAATAATTAGTGGGTAAAATTTTCAAAGAAATCATTATTGCTAGTCACAACGAAGGCAAGGTAAAAGAAATAAAATCTCTTTTAAAACCCATTGGTCTTAATATTTACTCTTCAAAAAAATTCAAAATAAATGAACCAATTGAAAATGGAAAAACTTTCAGGGAAAACTCACTAATAAAATCAAGAAATGCTGCTTTAAAATCAGGAATTCCAGCGATAGCTGATGACAGTGGATTATGTATCGTATCTTTGAATCATGAGCCAGGAGTCTTTTCTGCCCGTTGGGCAGGTAAAAAAAAAGACTTCAATTTAGCGATAAAAAAAATTGAAAAAAAAATATCCCAAAAAGATTTTTTTAATAAATCTAAAAGAAAGGCATATTTTGTTTGTGCACTTTCAATATGCTTTCCCGACAAGTCATTTAAAATTTTTGAGGGTCGAAAACATGGACATATACAATTTCCGCCAAAGGGTATTAATGGATTTGGTTATGATCCTATATTTGTTCCTAATGGATACAAAAAAACTTTTGGAGAGATGAAATTTGAATATAAAGAAAGAATAAGTCACAGAGCAATAGCATTTAAAAAAATGCTAAAATATTTTGAAAAATTATAAATTTATTATTTGATAACAAATTTTTTATTTAATATTTTATAAATATTAAGTTTTCGTCTTACTTTCCCGTCTGTTTCAAATCTAAACCATCCATTTATTCCTATAAAACCACTTTTTGAATAAAGATCATTTATAAAATATTGATTTTTTTCCTTGTATAGACGAGCTATAAGGCCAACTAAATCATAGCTTAATGTTCCGAGTTTATGCGGTTTATGACCAAAGTATTGGATATATTCTTCTTCGAATGACTTTATTTTATTTATATTCATTGAAGTAAAATAGCCGCCGTTCAGACCCGGCTCTTTCAACGATAAATCATTGTTCCATACTGAGTTTCCAATGTACTGAATATTTTTTGGATCTATATCATAGTATGGCAAAATTGAACTTAATTTAGACAATTCATTGAAGCTTTGAGTTAAAATCATTATAGCTTCAAAATCTAATTCACCTAGAGTATCTAATTTTTTTAGTTTTTTTAATTCATTTTTGCTTTCCTCATTATTCTTAGACTCTAATTCAATAATTTTTTCCTCTAACTGTAGCTTTCTTTCTTCATAATCTGAAACCGTTTTTGAAATATTATAAAAATCTGGATTATTAGGATTATAAAATTGATAATTAAAATTCATTTTATTTTGATTAATTGAGTATTTTTCAATTTCAAATTTTATCTTTTTACCATATTCATTTTCTGGCAAAATAACTGAAAAGCTTTTTAGATTTTTTGTATTTGAGTAATCTAGTAAAGTCTTAATTTCATCTTCAAGTGTTACTCCGTAAACAAATAAGTTAGTCTTCTCCAATAATGAGTTATTAGAGAAAGTAATTAAATTTATCTTACGTTCTTCAATTATATTTTGAATTTTTTTAACTTTTTCAGAAAATACAGGTCCAATTATTAATTCAATATTTTGATTTGTTAGTTTATAAAAATTTTCTATCCATTTATCATCATTTCCTGTATCGATTACTTTAAAACTTATATTATTCTCGTTGGTTTTTTCGAGCGCTAATTGAGCCGCATTTAGCAGTGTTGTACCTATCCTATAATGTTCACCAGTTAATGGCAGCATTAAGCCAATAACAAGCTTTTCCGAGTCTTTTGAAATAACGTCATTTTTTACAAGAGTATTATTACCTTTTTCCCCTTGAAGACTATTGATTTTATTTTCTGTCTTAATAGATTGATCATATGTTAATTTTTCAGATTGATTATACTCAGTACTTTCACAACTTAAAAAAAATATGAAATTTAGTACTACTATAAACTTTAATAAAAAACTTCTTATCTGCATTTTTGAATGAATTTAAATATTAACTATATTACTCAATTATTAAATTATGAAGAACTAGAAGCAGGATTGTATATTATTCCTACTCCACTTGGTAACCTTGGCGACATAACCCTAAGAGCCCTCAAAATCTTATCTAGTGCAGACTTAATTATATGTGAGGATACAAGAATAAGTAGTAAATTATTTACGAAATTTGGAATTAAAAACCAAATGCAGTCCTTTCACAAGTTTAATTCTAAAAATATGATACCTAAAATATTGAATACATTAGAATTGAAAAAATCTATTTGTTTAGTTTCTGATGCAGGTACGCCTACTATTTCAGATCCAGGTTCAGATTTAATAAAAGAGGTAATAAATAAAAATATAAAGCTATTTTCATTACCTGGACCATCTGCTCCAATAGCTAGTTACGTACTATCAAACTTTATTACAACTAGCTTTTCGTTTAGAGGTTTTTTCCCAAGAAAAAAAAAAGAAATCAGCGAGGCCATAGATTTTTTGCGTAACTCAGGTTTCCCAGTGATCTTTTTTGAATCTCCAAGAAGAATTATCAAAACTCTTAAATTAATTAACATTCAATATGGTGAATGCAATATCACTTTTGTTAGAGAACTTACAAAAAAGCATGAGGAGGTCATTAATTCAAATATTTCTAACCTAATAAAAATTTTAAATGTCAGAAAAAAAATTAGTGGTGAAATTACTATTATAATTGAACCTTATAGTAAGCAAAATCTAAAAAAATTTTCTAATAAAGATGTTTTATTAATAGCTCAAAAATTAAGTAAGGAAGGGTCTAGTCTTTCTGAAATATCTCAGATTATATCAAGGGATTTTGATTTATCAAAAAGAGAAGTTTATCAACTATTAATAAAAAACATGAAATAGTGTGAAAATTAATATACTTATATACATATGTTTAAAGATAAAAATTTTTTAATAATTTTATTTTTATTATTTACAAATATTTTTTTACAAGGCTGCGCGCAAGTAGCCACAGGTGCTGCTGCAAAAATAGTTACCGTTTCTCAAGAAGAAAGATCAATAGGTGAATTTGTTGATGACTCACTTGTAAAAGCAATGATAAAAAATAGCTATCTCGACCAAAACGAGAAGATCTTTTTCGGTGTAGACGTTGAAGTCTCCCAAGGAAGGGTATTATTAACAGGAACGGTAGAAAATATTGATTTAAGAATTGAAGCTACTAGAATTGCTTGGGGTATTAAAGGTGTAAAGTCTGTTTTAAATGAACTTCAGATCAGCAATTCAGATAGTATATTAAATTTTGCA
The DNA here is from genome assembly GCA_902547315.1 of uncultured Pelagibacteraceae bacterium. Classification (GTDB taxonomy): domain Bacteria; phylum Pseudomonadota; class Alphaproteobacteria; order Pelagibacterales; family AG-422-B15; genus CACNXQ01. Next base: position 175,717 of record CACCND010000002.1, read on the forward strand.
GATGACTTAGTAATAAGCACAAAAATATCTGGAAAGCTTGTACTTGAAGATAGAGTAAACTCGCTTAATTATAATGTAGAGACTGTAAATAAAGTTGTTTACATAATTGGAATAGCGAAAAATAAGATTGAAAAAGATATTGTGATTGATATAGCAAGAAATGTTTATGGTGTTGAAGAGGTGATAGATTATATTATTGTTAAATCGAGTGAAAATTAAACTTTATGAACATAGGATTTCAGATAGATGAAATTAGTAGTCTGAATTTTAAAACAGATAGTTCGCTCGCAATAATACTAGAGTCTCAAAAAAGAAATAATAAAAACTTTATATTTTTACCAAGTTCCCTTACCTATAAGGACAATTCAGTATATGCAAGCACACAAGAAATAAAGTTTAAAGATAATAAGTTACTGAATTATTCGGTAAGTAAAAATAGATTTATTAACTTAGCATCTTTAGATTATGTTTTTGTTAGGCAGGATCCGCCTTACAACATGAAGTACATTTCATCATTACATTTATTGGAACAAATTGTAGATAAAACAAAAATTATTAATAATCCGATTGGTATAAGAAATGCACCAGAAAAAATTTCCATGCTAGCTTTTAAAAACATAATCCCACCAACAATTATAACAAGGTCAAAAATTGAAATCGATAAATTTGTAAAAAAATATAGGTCAACAATAATAAAGCCACTTTATGGCAATGGTGGCGAGAGTGTATTTTTATTAAATGAAAAAGATAAAAATTATAATCAAATTATTGAATACTTTTTAAACTATCAAGACTTACCATTCATCGTACAAAAATATATTCCTGAGATAAAAAGAGGTGACAAAAGAATTATACTTATTGATGGAGAGCCAATTGCGGCTCTAAAAAGGATCCCTAAAAAAGATGAGATTAGATCAAACATACATGTTGGAGCGAATTGTGCAGCGGTTAATATAACAAAAAGTGATGAAGCAATATGCTCTGAAATAAAGAGCTTCTTAAAAGATAATGGACTATTTTTTGTCGGCATAGATATTATTGGCAATTATTTGACAGAAATAAATGTTACCTCTCCAACATGCATTCAAGAAATAAAGAAATTACACAAAATAGATATTGCAAAATTGATATGGGAAAAGCTGATCTAATGTTAGAGTAAAATTTAATATGAGTATTCAATCAAAAATTCTAAATTATTGTCTAAAAAAGTATGTTAAAAATCAACAACCTCCAGTAGAAGAAAGGTCTTTTATAGAAGCAAGGAAAATGATGAATCAGGAAGGGTATGTTGACCAGGAAGCGCCAATAATATCAAAACTGATTCAAAATCTTGTCTTTAGTAAATCAAAATCAGATGTTGAAGTAAATGAAGTTTATTTAGGAGGTATTAGGGCTTTACACTTTACTCACAAAACTTCTAATAAAAAAAAGTGTATTTTATATTTTCATGGGGGAGGATATGTCGCCGGCTCGCCTGAAACACACCAAAATATGTTGCTATCTCTAACAAAGTTATCCTCATCAGATATATATGCAATTGATTATTCACTATCACCTGAAAATATTTTTCCAGCCGCAATACAAGATGCAGTAGACAGTTATGATGCATTATTAGAATTAGGCTTTCAAAATAATGATATTATATTTGGCGGAGACTCTGCAGGTGGCAATTTAGCTCTAGTTTGTACATTGAAATTGCAAGAATTAAAAAAAAATTTACCTTCAAAAATTTTCCTACTATCACCGTGGACTGATTTAACTGGTGAAGGAAAGAGTATTAAAGAGAATTCTGTATCAGATCCATATCTGTCTTACGACGACTGGTTGAATACATCTCGTTCAATGAAAAGAAATGTAGAAGAATGGTATGCGCCTAATCAAAATTACAGAAATCCATTGATTTCTCCTGTATTTGCTACTTATAAAAATTTTCCTGAAACATTAATACAAGTCAGCAATATTGAAATACTCTTCAGCGACTCAACAGAGCTAGCGTCTCGTATTGAAGAAGGAACTAATAAAGTTTCTCTAAGTATTTATAAAGATTTACCTCATGTTTGGCAAATTTTTAGGTTTTTACCAGAGTCAAAAAAAGCTCTATATGAAATTTCAAAGTTTATACAAAACTAATTTTTAAATGCAGACAATGCAGCAAGATTAACAATGTCTGCTACATTAGCTCCTAAAGGAGCGATTTGTATACTTTCTTTAAAACCAACTAAATATGGACCAACCAACGTTCCGCCACCAAGTTCTTGAAGCATTTTAGTTGAAATACTTGCACTATGGATCGCGGGCATTATTAATAAATTAGCTGGACCGGACAACTTACAGAAAGGATATAATTTCATTAAGTTTTCATTTAATGCCGTATTTGCTCCCATTTCACCGTCGTATTCGAAATCAATGTTTCTTTCGTCAAGAATTTTTTTAGCCTCCCTCATGTAAACAGACCTTTCGGTAAATGGTTTTCCAAAATTTGAGTATGATACTAATGCAGCCCTAGGTTCAATACCGAATATTTTCCTTACGACCTCGGCACTTTCTTGAGTAATGTTCGCAAGTTGAGAAGCGTTTGGCATATCGTGAACATTCGAATCAGCTACAAAAATAGTTCTTCCATTACACAGCATAACCGTCATGCCCAGTATCGTTTTATTAGGAAGAGGATCTAATACATATTCAATACTTTCAAGAGAGGCGGCATAACTTCTTGTTAGGCCACACACCATCGAGTCGGCTTCATTCAAAGAAACCATACATGCTGCAAAAACATTTCTCTCCCTTATTAATAGATCGAGACAATCTTTTTTTAAAAAACCTTTTCTTTGCAAACGTTCATATATATGGTTTGCGTACCTATCATGTTCAATTTTATTTCTTGTGCTATGAATTTCCATTTGATCAAAAAAATCTAATCCCATTTCTTTCATCTTGTCTTTTATAATCTCTTCTCTCCCAATTAAGATAGGTGTACCCATTTTATTATTTAAAAATATGGCAGCAGCCCTTATCATATCTTCCTCTTCCCCTTCAGTAAAAATAACTCTTTTAGGATTTTCTTTCACTTCTTGGAATATTTTTTGTAACAGTCCCGCAGAGGGATTTAATCTTGCTGAAAGATCGTTTGAGTAGCGATCCATGTCAACAATTGCTTTTCGAGCTACACCAGTATTCATAGCAGCCATAGCCACAGCTGGAGGTACTTTACTAATAAGTCTTGGATCAAAAGGTGAGGGAATTATGTAATCTGAACCATATTGAGGACGTTCACCAGGATAAGCATTTGCAACCTCGTCAGGAACATCTTCTTTTGCCAATTCAGCTATTGCTTTTGCAGCCGCTATCTTCATTTCTAGATTAATTGTTGTGGCTCTTACATCTAATGCTCCCCTAAAAATGTATGGAAATCCCAAAACATTGTTAACTTGGTTTGGGTAATCTGAACGGCCAGTTGCTATAATAGCGTCTTGCCTACATTCTTTCACTTTCTCAGGTAATATTTCAGGTTCAGGATTAGCCATAGCAAAAATAATTGGTTTGTCTGCCATGGAGTTAACCATATCTTTTGTTATAATATTTCCTATTGATAATCCAAAAAAAATATCTGCACCTTTTAGCGCATCACTTAATGTGCGACATTCTGTTTTAACTGCATGCGCTGACTTCCATTGATTCATATTTTCTTTCCTGTCAGTATAAATGACACCTTTTGTGTCGCACAGTATCGCATTTTCGTTTGGCATTCCCATCGCTTTTAACAACTCAAGACATGCAACGCCTGCCGCCCCAGCACCATTAACAACAATTTTTGCTTCAGTAATTTTTCTACCAGTTAGATCAAGCGCATTTAAGAGTGCAGCCGCAGAAATAATGGCAGTACCATGCTGATCGTCATGAAATATTGGAATATCCATTATCTCTTTTAATGTGTCTTCAATAATAAAACACTCAGGAGCCTTAATATCTTCTAAATTAATTCCTCCAAATGATGGACCTAAATGTTTTATTGAATTTATAAATTCTTCAGCATCTTCTGTATCGACTTCTAAATCTATTGAGTCAATGTCGGAAAACCTTTTAAATAAAACAGATTTCCCCTCCATTACTGGCTTAGATGCATGAGCACCAAGATTTCCTAAGCCAAGAATAGCTGTACCATTTGATACAACAGCCACTAGATTGCCCTTGCTAGTATAGTCATAAACCGAAGATGTATCTTCTGCTATTGCATTAACTGGTGCCGCAACACCAGGTGAATATGCAAGCGATAAATCTCTCTGTGTTTCGAGAGGCTTAGTAGCTTTTATTTCAATTTTTCCAGGTTTTCCCTGAGCATGAAAAACTAAAGCTTCCTTTTCACTAAAATGCTCTTCTCTATCTTTTTTTGCCATATGAGTCTTTTTTGAGACCTTATATAGGTTTTTACCTGCTATTCAAATTCAAAAGATATATATTGGTATATGTTCTTATTTTTGACGTGATTTAGATCAAAATGTTAAAAAAAATATATAAAAATGAATATTATAAAGTCTTCTATAGTTTACTCTTCATTTACCTCTCTTAGTAGGATATTTGGTTATATAAGAGATATTCTAATCGCAACATTTCTAGGCACAGGAGTTGTAGCTGATATATTTTTTGTTGCATTTCGACTTCCAAATACTTTTAGACGAATTTTTTCAGAGGGCGCTTTGAGCCAAGCGTTTGTTCCAATCTATACTAAGCTTTTAAACAATAGATCAGACGAGTCATCGAAAATATTTGCCGGCAATACTTTAGTAATTTTTTTTCTTTTAACATTTTTAATAGTAATAATAATTGAAATATTTATGCCAAATTTTCTTAGACTTATAGCACCTGGCTTCATTGAGGATCAATTAAAATTTAATGAACTAATACATGTCTCTAGAATAATTTTTCCGTTCCTAATACTAATCTGTATTTCTTCTTTATACTCAGCAATTTTAAATGCGAATAATAATTTTGCAATTTCAGCTGCGTTACCAATTCTACTTAATAGTGCTTTGATAATATCAATGATAATCGCTTACTACATTTCGCAGAATTTTTTACATTATTTATCTTGGGCGGTTATTGTAGGTGGTATCTTGCAAGTTGTTGTGTTAATAGTAACTGTCTATAATAATGAAATTAAAATCCACTATTTTTCAAAGATTATATATGAAAATTTAAGAGACTTTGGAAAGTTATTTTCAGTTAGTTTTTTTTCGTCTGGCTTGCTTCAAATTAATATTTTTATTGGAACAATAATTGCATCATATGAATCTGGCGCGATTTCGTATCTATACTATGCTGATAGAATCTATCAGCTACCTCTAGCGCTTATTGGGATTGCGATGGGCATAGTTTTATTACCAGCTATATCATTTAAGATTAGCAAAAATCTCACTAGTGAAATTAATCAAACAATTGAGAACACTGTCAAATTTGCCTTATTATTATCTATACCTTCTGCAGTAGGTCTCTATGTTTTACCTGATATGATTGTTAATGTACTTTTTGAAAGAGGGCAATTTGATACCGGATCAACAATAAATACTGCTCTTGCGCTAAAGTATTATAGTTTAGGTCTTGTTGCTTTTATTTTATTGAAAATATATACACCAATATTTTTTGCGTATGAAAATGCACGACCTGCACTTTATGTAACATTCATTAACTTAATTATGAATACAGGAATAAGTGTTGCTTTGTTTATTAATCTTGGATTTGTGGGAGTTGTAATTGGAACTAGTATATCTGCTTGGTTTTCGGTAATAATAATGCAATTTTATTTAAATAATCTTAATTATTACAAGTTAAAATCTTCGCTAATACTTCCTATGTTTATTATTTTTATTTCTTCGTTAATCTTATTTTTTTACCTACAGTTTTTAAAAGCATACATAGATGAATTATACATAGATAATAAAATTATATTTCTTTTATTTTCAGTAGTTTCCTCAATACTACTTTATTTCTTCATAATTTCATTTTACAAGCCTTTTTCATATAGGGAATTAAAAAAGATAGTGGGTAAATGAACAAAGTAAATCAAACTGTTTTGTCAGGTGTACAGCCCTCAGGAAATCTGCACGTTGGTAATTACTTAGGAGCAATAAAAAATTTTGTAACAATGCAAAAAAACTATGATTGCTATTTTTGTGTTGTTGATCTTCATGCAATTACAATTAAACAAAACCCTATAGAACTTTATAACAATACACTAGAGGTTGTCGCTACTTACATTGCATCTGGCATAGATCCTACAAAGAATGTAATATTTAACCAAAGCAGCGTATCAATGCATGCAGAATTAGCATGGATTTTAAATTGTGTTACCAGAATGGGATGGTTAAAGCGAATGACGCAATTTAAAGATAAAGCAGGGGCCGATAAAGAAAATGCAAGTTCAGGCCTATTTACTTACCCTACACTTATGGCTGCAGACATCCTGCTTTATAAGGCAACACACGTACCAGTTGGTAATGATCAGAAACAACATTTAGAACTAACAAGAGATATAGCCCAAAAATTTAATAGAGACTATAATTGTGGGAATTTCTTTCCAATTCCTGAGCCAATTATTGAAGATAATACATCTCGTATAATGTCGCTAAAAGATGGACAACAAAAGATGAGTAAGTCTGATCCATCTGAAAATTCACGTATTAGTTTGACTGACGATACCGATTCAATAGTGAAGAAAATAAAAAAAGCAAAAACTGCCGATATTGTCATGCCTGATAATTTAAAAAAGGTAATAGAGCTTAAAGAAGTAAATAATTTATTAAATTTATATTCAGGGTTCTCAGATATAGATAAAGTTAAATTAATAGAACAATATAGTGGACAAAAATTTTCAAGTTTTAAATTGGATTTATCAGAATTATTAGTGTCTAAGATTGAGCCAATCTCAAATGAAATTAAAAATTTAATGAATGATAAAAATTACTTACTAAACGTTATGAAAGATGGAAAAAATAAAGCGACTGAAGTAGCTAAGAAAACCATAAACGAAACGTACGACATTATTGGACTGGTTAGATATGAGGCATAGATCAAAATTCTTAGTTATAGTTGACGACTCTGATGAATTAGGTGTTGCGGTTAGATTTGCCGCCATGAGAGCAAAAAATACAAACGGAGGCGTAATATTGTTAAATATAATTGAACAATTTGACCCCCAGCAGTGGCAATCTATAGAAGAAATTATTCTTCAAGAAGCTAGAGACAAGGCTCAAGAAAAATTACAAAAATGGTCTAAAGTTATTAATGATTTAACAGGAATCGTACCTGAATTAATTGTCAAAGAGGGGGTTGCGAGTGATCAGATAGTTGAAATTTTAAAATTAGACCAAGCAATAAGATTCTTAGTTTTAGCGGCTGCAGATTCTGACCAACCTGGGCCTCTTGTATCATTTTTAGCAGGTCAAAAATCAGGAAAGTTACCTGTTCCTCTTGTAATTATTCCACAGGGTCTTTCAGACCAGATTATTGATGATTTGGCATCAAAGGCAGATTAAAAAACTAATTAAATTTCAGCTACTTATAAAAATAATAAACGAAATCTTTAAATTTAAATGAATCTATCTATATAAATGTTCGTAAGATGTTTATACAAACCGAGTCAACTCCTAATCCTAATTCACTAAAGTTTATTTTAGAGAAGTACAGTTTTTGCGATACGCCAGTTGAATTCAATAAAACTGATAAAAATATCAATTCAGATCTTGCAGAAAGATTGTTTGAGATTAACGGTGTTGAGAATATACTCTTTAATCAAAATTTTGTTTCTATAAATAAGAAAAATTACTCCTGGGATCAGCTTAAGGCATCGATATTACAAGTTATATCAAAACATGTTGAGTCAGGTTTACCTGCAATTAAAATAGAAAATAATTGTTCAGATGACTTAAACGAGATTGAGTTTGATATTGAAGACAAAGAAATAGTAGAAAATATAGCCAAGATAATAAACAGTAAGATACGGAGAGCTGTTATGCAAGATGGCGGAGACGTTAAATTTAATAAGTATGAATCTGGTATTGTTTATCTGTCACTTAAAGGAAGTTGTGCAGGATGTCCAAGTGCCACAATGACTCTTAAAAACGGAATAGAAAATCTACTTAAAAGTCATATTGCTGAAATTCAAAAAGTTGAACAAGTAATCTAGTTTTTTAAATGATAAAACTATTTAACGGAAATAAAGGTATCAAAGATTTAATTAAAATATATTATCTAATTGTTCTATTAATTACCCTTACTGTGCTGGCATCACTAATTTTTTCTAACAATATATACGGCAAAAAATCACATCTAGTTCAGAATAACAAACAAAAGCATTTGTTCATCAACGAGCAAGATCTATCTAACTATTATTATTCAGCTAAAATTCTAGATAGTAAATTTAATACAAAAGAATTTGAAATTGAGGACATTAAAAAGACAAATAAAATACCCAATATCACTGTCACAAAGCTTCCGAAGGAATTTAGAGATATTAAGTCTATTAAGCATAGAAAAGAATTATTTATTAAAATAACATTGCCGATCATTATTATGGAAAATAATAGGTTGATTTCTACTAATAGAGAAATCCAAAATTTAAAAAATAACTTTGGAAAAATATCTCGTGTAAATGCGATGTGGCTCGATGATCTTATGAATGATTATAGTTCAAATACTATTGACGAACTTTTACAAAAAGTTGATGCAATACCCGTATCTCTTGCACTTGCACAAGCAGTTATTGAAAGTGGATGGGGCACGTCAAGATTTGCTTACGAAGGAAATGCTTTATTTGGTCAATATATATGGAGTAGTGGGAAAGATGGTATAATTCCAAACGATAGAGATTCAAACGCAAAATTTCGAATAAAGTCTTTCGATAATCTATCAGACTCAGTTGCTTCATATATGAAGAATTTAAATACTAATTTTCATTATTCCGAGTTCAGATTAACTAGATACGTTATGAGAGCCAATGACTTAACTTTGAACGGATTAACTCTTGCAGATTATCTTTATAATTATTCTATTGAAGAAGATTATACGCTTAAAATAAAAAATATTATTTTATCGAATGATTTCGAAGATTTTGAAAAACTTGAGATGATGCCGAGTTCTAACGCTACTACTGATATCATCTAACCAAAAACTGATATCCAAACCAATGCCAATTACCTAAAATTTTAGAGGTGCAATTTAATCTTCCTCTGCCACTATGATATTCCTCAATTAGATTTATTTGTATTCTATTTTTACTTACATTATTGACTTTTTGCGATTTCCAAATCCCTCCTGTATTTGAAAAACATTGGACTTGATTTCCATGCAAGTCATTCAATATAGTAAATTCAATAATTGGTTTCTTAACATCATTTAAAAACATATCAGTGGGAATAAAGTCTTTTATAATCAGGGGATAGGAGTTGATCGAGAATTCAAAGCGCTCTATTTCGCCAAATCTCTCATTAAGCGAAAACCTTGGTAAATAAAAATGATTATCATGGCTTGAAATTACTCCTGAATGTTGACCAAATGCACTATCAATTTTGTATTCTTTAATGATTTCAATTACCTCTTTACTAGCTTCTCCGTATGGGTAAGCAAATAATTCTGGAATATAGCCTATATTTTTTACGAAACTCTTGTGTGATCTTAATATGTCATTTTTAATGTCAGCTTTATCACTAAGTGGCATTTGATTATGTGACGCAGTATGCTGTCCTACTGTTCCACCTTCCTTTATAAACTGATTTATTTCTGACCAACTCATGTATCCTTTTGTGTTATTATCAATTATATCTGTTGAAACAAAAAGTGTGATAGGTATTTTATTTTTTTTAAAAATTGGCCATGCAAAATCAAAAAAAGAACTATATGCATCGTCGACTGAAAACGAGATTGACTTATTCGTAAATTTTTCACCGTTTTTAAGTTTCTGAACTACTTCTTTAAGACTAACGATATTAATATCTTGATTAATAACGTAATTTATATGCGAGATAAACTGTTCTTTAGTAACATTCGTTGATGGATATTTACTTTCTCCAAACCTATGATACATGAATACTGATACTCCTGGTTCTGAAAAAGCGAGAGCAAAATTAAATGATGTTAAAAAAAATAAACAAAGATAGGTACTTATAATATATTTCAAAAAAAATTTAAAATATTTATTCATCTCACAATATTTTTAATCTATATGTTAAAATAATCAATTATATGTTTTTATTTTTAGACTTCACCTTGAAAATGACAATTGCCATAAAAGCCAAAAATAGACTGATACACAGTAAATTAAAAACGAGTAAGCAGATTTCTGAAGTGATGATAACAGAGATTGATAGTCAGATGAAATTAAACAAGCTTAAAATGAAAAACCTAAAAGCTATATATGTAATTACTGGACCAGGAAGTTTTACAGGGGTTAGATCATCTATAACCTATGCAAAGATTACGAGTCTCGTTTTAAAAATTCCGGTATTAGGAATTTCAAAATTCAAGCTTCTTAACAAACTCTGCGTAAAAGCGAAAAAATATACAAGAAAGACGATTTTGATACATCATAAAGAAGATCTTTTTTATATGCAAAAGTTTACACGAGATAATCCAAAAACTGATCCCAAGTTGATTAAGATTGAAGAAGACTTTTTTAAAAATATTATAAATAATTCCTGTATTATTTATAATAAAAGAGAGATATTTAGAAGCATGTATAAATCTATAGATATGAAGCAGAAAAGCAAATTGTATTATGTCGATGACAGCTTGCTAGACCTGTCTTCATTCTCAAACAAAACATCATTATTCGAAAATAATCCAAAACCACTTTATATTAACAATTATTAAAATGATAAATGTAAAAAAAATGTGTTTAGATAAAGGGTTAAGGATGACCGAGCAAAGAAATGTAATTGCTGATGTTATTACCGCAATGAGTGTCGATGGGCACCCTGATGTAAATGAAATTTTCTTAAATGCAAATGAGAAGGATAAAAATATTAGTATTGCTACTGTTTATAGAACAGTTAAGTTATTTGAAGAGTATGGTGTCATAGAAAAGCATGACTTCAAAGATGGCAGATCGCGATATGAGGTGACTGAAGAGCATCATCATGACCATTTAATTGATATTGAAACTGGAGAAATACATGAATTTACTAACGAAGAAATTGAGGTAATACAAAAAACAGTCGCAAAAGAATTAGGGTTCAAATTAGTAGATCACAGATTAGAACTTTATGGTGTAAAAATAAAAAAATAAATCTAATGCCAGTAATCAGATTTATATATATTATAGTTTTATTATTAATATTTATAATAATATCAATACCCATTCAAATATTATTCAACTTACTTGGAATAAAATTCAAAAATCTATATCCACTATTTTTTTATAATATAATTAAGAAAATAACTGGTATCAAAATAGAAATTAATAAAAAAAAATATTTAAAAAATATTACTGGAACCTTGTATGTTGCTAATCATGTTTCTTGGTTTGATATAATTTGCTTAGGAACAATTCTTAATGCAAGATTTATTGCAAAAAAAGAAGTAGCTCAGATGGGTATATTTGGTTTTTTAGCTAAACTAAGTAATACTTTTTTTATAGATAATTCTGATAAAGGTAAAATAATTCACTATAACAAAATAATTAATGATAAACTAAAATCAGGAGAAAATTTCATAATTTTTCCCGAAGGGACAACTTCCGATGGAAATGGGGTAATAGATTTCAAATCATCAATGTTAGAATGTGTTTTTGATGAAAAAAAAATAATTAATGTCCAACCCATATCAATATGTTACTCAAAACGAAATAACTTACCCATGGGTTTATTTTTAAGAAGGGATATTGCTTGGGTGGGCGATACTTCTATGTTGTCGGCAATGGCCAATTTTTTAACTTCAGGTCCAATAACAGTTGAACTTGTATTTCACAATTTACTTGAAATCAAAAACTTTAATAATAGAAAAGTTCTAGCATCATTTTGTGAGGGTGTAATACTTGATGGCATTAATCAGAGATTAAAAATTAACTAATATGTCAAATAATTCTTTTTTTGTTAAATCTTATGGGTGTCAAATGAATATTTACGATAGTCAAAAGATAACTACAATATTAGAAAGCAAAGGATTAAAAGAAGAGAATAATCCAGACAACGCCGATTTAATAATTTTTAATACTTGTAACATCAGAGATAAAGCTGCTCATAAACTATATTCCGATATAGGAAGAATTGATAAGTTGAAAAAAGAAAGGACAATTGCCGTGATCGGATGTGTTGCCCAAGCAGAAAATGAGGAAATGTTCAAAAAAAATAGCTCTATTGACATAGTTCTGGGACCCCAAAGCTATCATCTTCTGCCTCAAATGATGTTAGATATAAAAAATAAGAAAAAACAAATTAACACAGAATTTATCATTAATGAAAAATTTGACTACTTATCCGAGCAATGCAAACCTCAGGGCGTATCTTCTTTTGTAACTATTCAGGAGGGCTGTGACAAGTTTTGTTCATTCTGTGTTGTTCCGTATACGAGAGGGCCAGAATATTCAAGATCAACCAGTTCAATCAAAAATGAAGCTAAGTTACTAGTATCGCAAGGGGCTAGGGAAATTATTCTGCTTGGACAAAATGTAAATGCATATGAAGACAACACAAGTAATAATGGAGAAAAATTAAATCAGCTAATTGATCATTTAAGTGAAATTGATGAAATAAAAAGGATTAGATATACTACATCACATCCAATAAATATGAGTGATCAACTCATCAATTGTCATTCTACAAATCATAAATTGATGCCTTTCTTACATTTACCTGTACAATCAGGCTCATCTAAAATTTTGAAAAAAATGAATCGAAAGTATGATCGTGATTACTATAGAAAAATAATACATAAGTTACAGCATGCAAAGCCAGGTATAGAAATCTCATCTGATTTTATTGTTGGATATCCTGGAGAAAGTGAGAGAGATTTTCAAGATACATTAGATTTAATTGATGAAATCAAATTCACTCAATCATATTCATTTATTTATAGTAAGAGACCTGGAACAAAAGCAGCAGAGGAGGATGATTTAGTGCCCACCAGTATTAAAAAAGAAAGATTAAAGATTCTTCAACAGAAATTGATGGAAATTCAATATAGTTTTAATAAATCTTTTTGTGGTAAAGATGTAGAAGTTTTAATTGAGAATCAAAGTGTGAGTAATAGGGAGTATTTTTTTGGAAGAACGCCACACATGCAATCTGTATATGTTAAATCAGAAAATTTAGTCCCTGGTGATTTAAAATTTATAAATATTTCAACTTGCAATCATAAGAGTTTGTATGGTAGTTGTTAATTGGGAATATAAATAATTTGAAAAATAAAATTATTAATAAATCTGCTGCTGAAAGCGCTAATAATAATCAAAATTCAGAAATAATTTCAATCAACAATAATGAAGTTTTAGACATTTTTGGCATCAATAACGAGAATATAAAATTTTTTGAAAAAACACTTCCTATAAAAGTTTTCCAAAAAGGGAACCAACTTCATATTAGGGGGGAAAAGAAAAATATTAACATTCTGAGAAATGCTATATTTAGAACTTTAAATGATGATAAAAAAAACATAAGCAATTATGACAAGAACGCAATACAGGAGAATCTAAAGATGCATATCTTAAATGAAAAAGAAAATATCAAAAACATAAATATAACTAAAACACACAAATCGCATGTAATTGGTAAAAGTAAAATGCAAAACTCATACCTTGATATATTGCAAACTAAACAAGTAATATTTGCCATAGGACCTGCAGGAACAGGTAAAACTTTTTTAGCTGTAGCAGCAGCAGTATCACAGTTGCTAGAAAATAAGTTTGATAGAATAATTTTATCTAGGCCTGCAGTTGAAGCGGGAGAAAAGCTAGGTTTCCTTCCAGGAGATCTAAAAGAGAAAGTAGATCCATACTTACGTCCATTATACGATTCATTATACGACTTAATGCCGGCAGAGTTAGCAATGAAAAAAATTCACTCAACAGAAATTGAAATCGCACCGCTTGCTTTTATGCGCGGAAGAACATTGAATAATTCTTTCGTCATACTGGATGAGGCTCAAAATGCGACTCACAATCAAATAAAAATGTTTTTGACAAGATGTGGTAAAAATTCAAGAATGGTTGTTACTGGCGATCCATCGCAAACAGATTTGAATAAAAGAAGTGACTCAGGCCTACTCAGATCGATTGAAATTCTAAAAGAGATTGAAGATATTGCTATCATTAATTTTGGTCAAAAAGATATTGTAAGAGACGAAATGGTGACAAAAATTATAAATGCTTATGATTCCTACGATGAACAATTAAATGACCTTTTTGATCAAAAGTCGTAAAAATGATAGGCTTAAAATTCAATATCGAAGATAAGAATTGGAAAAAAAATTTTCCGCAATATAAAAAATATATTAATAAATCAGTAAATGAAACTGCAAAAATAATCAATTTTAATTGTAACCAAAAAGCTGAAATAAGTTTCTTATTAACTTCGAATATAAATATGCAAAAACTTAATTTTACATACAGAAATATAAACTCACCTACTAATGTTTTGTCGTTTCCAATGATGTACGAAACTAAAAAATTTTATATTATAGGAGATATTGCTATTTCAAATGAAAAAGTACTACAGGAAGCTAGAAGTTATAAAAAAAATAAGTATCTATATTTGTCAAAAATTACAATACATGGTGTACTTCACTTATTCGGATATGATCATCAGACAAAGAAAGATTTTGATTCAATGCTAAATCTAGAAAATAAAATCTTAGAAAAATTTGAAAACAGGAATGTATAAAAAACTTATTAACAAAATTTTCCATCAAGGAAGAAACTCAAATAGTAATTTAAAAGAAAGTATAGAGACTGTCTTATATTCTCAAGAAAAAGAGACAGAGGGTATTTCTAGGCAAGAAAGGTTGATGTTATCTAATATACTCAAGATTGATCAGATAAGATCTGCTGATATTATGATACCAAGAGCTGATATAAGCGCAGTAGAAGTTAATGAAGAATTTCAAAAAGTACTTGATGTTTTTATAAAAGAATCACACTCAAGAGTTCCTGTTTATGAAAATAACTTAGATAACGTCATTGGAATGGTACACATAAAAGATATTGTTAAATATCAAAATAATAGTTCTATAAAAGAGAAATTCTTAACGAAAATTCAGAGAGATATTTTAAGAATACCGCCATCAATGCCAGTATTAGACTTATTACTAAAAATGCAGCTAACTAGATTACATATGGGTATAGTAATAGATGAGTATGGTTGTACTGATGGATTAATAACTATTGAGGATGTAATTGAAGAAATTACTGGAGAAATAGAGGATGAGCACGACCAACAGACTTTACCAATGCTTATTAAAACCTCATTTAATACCTTAGAAGCAAGTGCAAGAGTAGAAATAAAGGAATTAGAGAAAGTTGCGCAGATTAATTTTTCATTAAATATTGATAATGATGATGTAGACACTCTTGGCGGACTTATTTTCACGATAGCAGGCCGCGTGCCACAGAGAGGGGAAATAATAAAACATGAGTCTGGTGCTACGTTTGAAATTAAGGATGCAGATCCCATGAAAATAAAATCTGTTAAAATAACTGTTCCAAAAGAATAATGATCGTGGTTAGTAACTTTTTTAGTAGGGAATTAAATTCCTACGCAACATACTTAATGCTTGGCGGAATATTCGCTTTATGTTTTGAACCTTTCACTATTCCATTTTTATCTTTGATAGTTACAGGAGTATTTTTCATTTTAAATGATTTGAACTTCAATAGAAAAAAAAATGATTTACTAAAAGTTTTTTTTAATAATGGAGTATTATTTGGCTTCGGTTTTTTTTTAGCAAGTACTTATTGGATATCAAACGCAATTTTAGAATTTAACTCTAACCTCTCTTATTTATTACCATTATCACTTATAGCCTTACCACTTGCCCTATCACTTTTTTTTGGATTTATGCAATTACTTAATGCTTTGTTATGGAGTGAGTCTAATTCAAAATTATTTTTTTTTACTGCAAATTGGATTGTATTTGAATTAATCAGAAGTTATTTATTTTCAGGTTTACCATGGAATTTGTATGCATATAGTTGGTCCTGGTCATTAGAATTCATTCAATTAGTTTCAATATTAGGAGTTTATGGTTTTGCGTTTATAGTACTATTTTCTTCTGTTTGCATGATTTCTTTTTTCAAGGACTGGAATAATTATTTTTATTTTATATTATCTATTATAATACTTATAGGAATTTACATATTTGGATACCTCAGAGTAATAAATTATGAAGTCAATTATTCAAATAATGAAATTAGGATAGTTCATACACATTTTGATCAAAGTAAAAAATGGTTAAAGGAGTCAATTGATAAAACAGCCTCAATGGGCTCGATGGAAATTTCAACAATTTTTCCTGAAACTTCTTTAGGTGTAAATTTTAATGGCCCTGAAAACTGGTTTGCAGGACATATAAAACAAATTAAAGATAATTATTACAATTCAATTGTCTTTGAAGGAAGAAATTACGATAAAAGAATTCTAGTTCCGTTTGGTGAATTTGTTCCCTTCTCCTCTTATTTTCTTTATTTTTTTCCAAATATTAAAATTTTTCAAAACTCAATTTCGAGGGGTGATATCGAGCAAGATTTTAAATCTGATGTATTACCTTTGATATGTTATGAGGTCATATTTCCAAGCTATGTTAGAAATAACGTTCGAGAAGAAACCAATTTAATAATAAATATAAGTAATGACGCTTGGTTTGGTCAATTTAGTGGACCCAAACAGCACTTCGTACAAGCTAAATTTCGCTCTTTAGAATTGGGATTACCTATGGCAAGATCTTCAAATAAGGGCTTTTCAGGACTTATTGGACCTATAGGAGATGTAATAGCACTTACTAACACTAAAGATGTGTCCTATTTAGATTTGAAAGTCCCTCAAAAGCTTAATACAACTATTTATCAAAGATTTGGAAATATATTAGCATATTTTTTAATAGTTTTATTTTTTATAATTGGCTATGCTATAGAATTAAAATTTAAAAACAAAAATGAAAAATAATTATCTGTTTACAAGTGAGTCTGTTTCAGAAGGACATCCTGATAAGGTTTGCGACATAATATCCGACTCTATTGTTGATGATTTTCTTTCACAGAATAATCCTGAAAATTCCAGGGTTGCAATGGAAACTCTTGTTACAACGAATAAAGTTGTAATTGCAGGAGAAGTGAGAGGACCTGATAATTACAAATGTGATTATGAGAAGCTAGCTAGAAATGCGGTAAAGGATATTGGTTATGAACAAGAAGGATTTCATTGGAAGAACTTCTCTTTTGACTGTTCTGGAGTACATAGTCAATCAGCAGATATTGCTATGGGTGTTGACGCATCTGGCAATAAAGATCAAGGAGCTGGTGATCAAGGAATTATGTTTGGCTATGCTTGCAAAGAGACACCGTCATTAATGCCCGCACCAATATATTATTCACATAAAATTCTTGAAATAATGGCGTCCGAAAGAAAGTCTGGAAAAACGTCAGGAATCCAACCTGACTCTAAAAGTCAAGTAACTCTGCAATACAGGAACGGTTTACCTGAAAGTTGTACAAAAGTAGTTGTTTCTACCCAACATGATGAAAATTTAGATCAAGCAGGAGTTAGTGAAATTATAATACCATTAATTAAAGAAATAATTCCTGAAAAATGGATGTCAGAAAATACTGAAATTCTAATAAATCCAACAGGTAAATTTGTAATTGGTGGACCCGACGGAGATACGGGGTTAACTGGCAGAAAAATAATAGTAGATACATATGGAGGAGCTGCGCCACATGGAGGGGGAGCATTTTCTGGCAAAGATCCAACTAAAGTTGATAGATCAGCCGCTTATGTTGCGAGGTACATTGCAAAGAATATTGTTGCATCAGAAATTGCTGAGAGATGTACTCTTCAACTAGCATATGCGATTGGAGTTTCTGAGCCATTATCAATTTATGTAGATACCCACGGAACTTCTAAAATGAGTGATGAGGAATTAATAAATAGAATCAACTCTACTGTTGATCTGACGCCAAGAGGAATCAGAGATCAGCTTAATTTGCATAAACCAATTTATAAAAAAAGTGCTGCCTATGGACACTTTGGAAGAGAGCCAGAGCCTGACGGTTCTTTTTCATGGGAAAAATTGGATCTACTAAAAAAGTTTTGACGCTTTACCACTTAAGAAAAATATACCCAAAATATTACAATTATCAGGGAAGAAATAAATCTAGAAAATTATCAGATAAAAATAAATTAATTATTAAGGAATTTTATGAGAAATACTCAATTGATTCAGACATAATTAAATATCATTTAAGTAAAAATAAAAATAAACTTTCATACAATGGTAAATTTTCAAATATTGTTTTAGAAGTTGGTTTTGGAGATGGAGAGTTCCTTATTAACAAAGCAATCTCTAAACCTGATAATTTGTTTATAGGAAACGAAATATATATCAACGGCATTTCAAAAGTATTAAGCAGTATTATTGAATTGAATATTAATAATATACTCTTATGTGGCATTAATGCTTCATATTTTCTGCAAACATTAAAAAAAAATTCAATTGATGAAATATATATTATTAATCCTGATCCCTGGTTAAAAAAAAGACATTACAAAAGAAGATTTTTAAATAAAAAAAATATTTTACTACTAAATAAGATTATAAGGAAAAAAAATTGCATTAACTTCACTACAGATGCTGAGCAATATTTTATTTCTGTTTTGAATATATTGAGTCAGGACAAACAGTATTTTTTAAACAAAAAATTCAAGATCTTGACAAATACTGATAAGTTATTTGGAGTGTCTAGGTATCAGAGAAAAGCAATAAATGATGGAAAGAAAATATATCAAATAACATTCTGATATATATAATTATTTCAGTACTTGATTTATCTTAACATGAGGTGTAAAAACAAATAAATTTTGCTAATCCGAAAAAAGTGGGATATTCCCGCTTTTTTTTTACTTTTTAAGGAATGCTATTTTTATGGTAAGCGCGAATAAACTTGAAATATTGAGAATTGCAGAAGCTGTTGCTCAGGAAAAAATGATTGATAAAACAATTGTTATATCTGCACTTGAGGAAGCAATAGCTAAAGCAGCTAAAAATAATTTCGGTGAAGAAAATGAAGTTATTGTTGAAATTAATCAAGATAATGGGGATATATCTATTTCTAGAAAAATGCTCGTAGTTGAAGAAGTAAAAAATAAGTTTTTAGAAATTACATTAAAGTCTGCAAAAAAAATCAACGGAGCTGCGCAAATTGGTGATGAGCTATTAGATCCATTACCACCATTGGATTTTGGAAGAATAGCTGCACAGTCAGCTAAACAAGTTATAAATTCTAAAGTGCGTGAAGCTGAAAGGGAAAGGCAGTATAGTGAGTACAAAGATAGAGTTGGAGAAATTGTAAATGGTATTGTAAAAAGAACCGAGTTTGGAAATATAATTATTGATTTAGGAAAAGCTGAAGGGGTAATTAGAAAAGATCAAACCATACCTAGAGAAAATCTTAGAAATGGAGATAGAGTAAGATCTTATATTTATGATGTAAGATCTGAAACAAAGGGCCCACAAATATTTCTTTCAAGATCACACCCACAATTTATGGCTAAGTTATTTACTCAAGAAGTGCCTGAAATTTATGATGGGATAATTAGCATTAAAAGTGTTGCCAGGGATCCGGGAAGTAGAGCAAAAATAGCTGTCTTTACTGAAGATGGATCGATTGATCCTGTTGGGGCATGTGTAGGAATGAGAGGAAGTAGGGTACAAGCAGTAGTTAATGAACTACAAGGTGAGAAAATCGATATAATTAATTGGTCAGAAAATGTTGCTAATTTAGCAATATCATCTTTGTCACCAGCTGAGGTACTTAAAGTAGTGTTGGATGAAGATCAAAATAAAATCGAAGTTGTAGTTTCCGAAGAACATCTTAGCTTAGCAATAGGTAGAAGAGGGCAAAACGTTAAACTCGCAACTGAGCTCACTGGCTACGAGATTGACATATTAACTGAGGATGAAGAGTCTTCTAATAGACAAGAGGACTTTAATAGTAAAACTAATATTTTTGTATCATCTTTAGATGTAGATGAAACATTAGCTCAACTATTAGTGAGTGAGGGCTTCGGAAGTATTGAAGAAGTAATTGAGACAGACAAGTCTGAACTACTCTCTATCGATGGATTTGATGACGAAATAGTAGAAGAATTGATTGAAAGAGCTCAAAAGTTTTTAAATGATAAAGAAAAAGAAAATCAAGAAAAAATTAATAAACTTGGAATTAAAAGTGATCTAATAGATTTTAATTTACTTTCAAAAGCCATGTTGGTAAAGCTTGGTGAAAATGGAATCAAAACACTTGACGATTTTGCTGGTTTAACCACTGACGAACTGATTGGATACTTAGAAGATAAAAGCGATAAAACGTCAAGAATCGCTGGAATACTTGAAGAGTTTAATCTTACAAAAGATGAAGGTGATCAACTTATAATGGAGGCAAGAAAAATATGGCTTGATTAGTCATGAATAAGTTGTTCCTAATATGG
>CACCND010000003.1 GCA_902547315.1 uncultured Pelagibacteraceae bacterium
GGACATCCTATCTCCTTAGAGTTTTTTCATGGAAGATAATATTAGGAACTAAGGGTGTCATAAACTCATCATTAATTAATGTAGGACTTTTAAATGAACCACTTACTTTTCTGATGTATTCAGAAACTGCAGTTATTATTACTCTCACTCACGCGTGGGCTGCTTTTGCTTTACTTCCTTTGTATGTTTCATTAGATAAAATAGATTTCTCATTAATTGAAGCTGGAAGAGATTTAGGATTATCACGATTTGAAGTATTTTGGAAAATAACACTTCCGTTATCTCTACCTGGAATAATCGGTGCGATATTAATTATTTTTATCCCTACAGTCGGAGATTATGTTACTCCCGCATTGCTTGGAGGCACTGATGGAAGAATGCTGTCGAATATGATACAGGGGTACTTTGGGAAAATTAATAATATCCCACTCGGAGCTGCATCTGCAACTATAATGTTATTTACCGTTGCAATTGTAACGATAGCAGTTTCGTACTCAACAAAAAAACTTAGTCAAAGGATGTCATAAGTGGAACAAAAAAATAATACTTTGCTAATATATACATTGCTTTATTTTGCCTTTTTATATGTACCAGTTTTATTTTTGCCATTGTTTAGCTTTAATGATGGAAACTACATGTCATTTCCTCTAACGGGATTCACGACTGAACATTATGAAGAAATGTGGTCAAAATCAAATTTACACAATGCGCTTTGGGCGAGTATTAAGGTAGGTGTGGTAGCGAGTATTGTAAGTACAACAATTGCACTTTTTGCCGCAAAGGCCTTCGCACGATATAAATTTAGAGGTCAAAATATCTCCTACGGAGCAATAATGATGCCGTTTTTAATTCCTGAAATTATTCTAGCTGTATCTTTACTTATAATCTGGTTGGCCCTCGGTTTTAAACTTGGACTTGTACCAGTTACCTTGGGCCATATACTCTTTTGCACTCCATTTGCGATGCTTATTTTAATTGCTCGAATTGAAGGATTTGATTTTTCATTAGAGGAAGCCTCAAGAGATCTTGGAGAAAATGCCTGGGGTACATTTTTTAGAGTATCATTACCATTGTACTTACCGGGTATAATAGCATCACTATTACTTAGTTTTATAATTTCTTTTGATGAATTTGTTCTTGCTTTCTTCCTAACAGGAAGCGATGCCACATTACCTATGTACATGTGGGCTCAAATGAGATTTGTTCAAAAATTACCTCACGTGTTAGCACTAGGGGCAGTAATAATTGTGTTTACTACACTGATAGTTTTGTTAGCATTTTGGTTAAGAAATCTTGGTCAGGGAAAAAAGAAAGCCGAATTTGGAATAAATATACATGAATAGTTCTTTCATACAGATTAATGAAATATCAAAGCACTTTGGTAGTGTAAGAGCAGTTGATAATGTCTCATTTCAAATTCATGAGGGTGAGTTTTTTTCTCTTCTGGGACCATCAGGATGTGGTAAAACCACTTTGCTTCGATTGCTTGCTGGTTTTGAGTATCCAACAACTGGAAACTTATTACTTGATGGCATAGATATTACTTCCTTGCCACCAGATAAAAGACCTACGAACATGGTATTTCAGAATTATGCAATATTCCCTCACATAAATGTTGAAAAAAATATTCAATTTGGACTAAGAAAATTAGGTTTAAGTAAAGAGCAAATTGAAAAAAGAGTGAAAGATGTTTTATCGCTGGTTAAATTAGAGGGCTATGAGGAAAGATTTAGTAGCCAATTATCAGGCGGACAAAGACAAAGAGTCGCTTTAGCTAGAGCTTTAGTAAGACAACCCAAAGTATTATTACTTGATGAGCCTCTAGGCGCATTAGATAAAAAATTACGAGATGAGATGCAACTCGAATTAAGGTCTCTTCAAAAAGAGATAGGAATTACATTTGTGTTTGTAACGCATGATCAGCAAGAAGCAATAAGTATGTCCGATCGAGTTGCTGTGATGAGTGAAGGTAAAATACAACAATTGTCAGCCCCTAATGAATTATATAAAAATCCGCAAAATATATTTGTGAGTGATTTTATTGGAGAGACTAATTTCCTTAAAGCATCTACAAAAACTCAAGATGGTGAATATATAAACGTTTCAATTGAAAATCTTGGAGAATTTAAGATAAAAAATAACCTTAATATTAGCGAAAACTCTTTTGATGTAGTGTGCAGCATTAGACCTGAAGCCATGAAGATCGATACAGTAAAATCAGACTGGGATATTTGTTTAGAGGGAAAAATTCGACAAACATCATATCTTGGTGAAATGACAAAATTTTATGTTGAAACAAAAGAATTAGAAAAAATTATAACTGTATCCTCACAACACTTTGACAATCAGTCATTTAAGAATAATGACTGCTTTATTAGTATAAGTCTTGAAGATATTTCCTTATTAGACAAAAAATAGCCTGCTCTATACAGAGCAGGCTAAATTAGATTTCACAAATTTCAGATTAACCGCCAGCTACCATTTCAGCCCATTGAGCTTCCATGTAGTCAGTCACTTCATCTGAAGGCATAACAGAGAACATACCGTTAGATAAGTGCTCTGCAGGATTGGAAGCAACACCGCGCTCAGCTAATTCTTCAGCGGTAATTGTACTAAATCCTTTTTTATTAGAATGACCATAGCCCCACTCACTTAGTAAGTAAGCCGAAGTCTCAGGACTTGTAGCTGCATTAATCATCGCGTAAGCCTTTTCTTTATCAGCACCTTTCACGATTGCAAGTCCACATGCCCAAGTCATGGTTCCGTTAGCGGGTTGCATCATTTTAGCACCAGCATTCCATGCAATTTCATTCCAACCTAAGGCAACATCTATTTCTCCGTTACCTAATGCTTCAACCATTGATGATGTATCGCCAAAGAATGCCCGAATCTGACCGTTGTCTCTCATTTCTCGGAATTTTGCAATACCTTGATCAATAGCGTCTTTTGTTAATTGATCCTTATCTCGTATATCAATGCCTAAATGATGCATCATTAAGAATAACGAGTCTGCTGCTGAGTCTAATATGCCAACTTTACCCATCATTCTTGGATCTTCCATTAAGTTAAAGCTTTCGTTATCAGCGTTCATAAATGGAACATTATCAGTCATATAGAATAGAGTAGTGTCACCCCAGTCAACTGGTGCAAAATAATGTTTACCATCAACCATTCCACTTGGTAAATCTCTTACCTCAGGAAACATATCATCCCAATGCTCTAATCGAGATATATCTAATGGTTCTAATACGCCCGCTCTGACCCATCTTTTAATTTCACCTTGACATGGCCATGCCAGATCAACTTCAAAACCAGCTTTAAGTTTTTGTAATCCTTCTTCGGCATCACCAAATATGGAATATTCAGGAGAACCATGAGCTTCAACGTAAGGTCCGAATAAGCCATCATCGTCATATCCACCCCATAAAAAGACAGACCCAGGTCCAGGCTTAGACTCTGCGACTTCCTCTTTTCGTTCACATCCTATAATAAGAGCTAGTAATGAAGCCCCTAAAAGAACTGTAAATATTGATTTTTTCATAATTAATCATTCCTTTATTTTTGTTAAATCTTGAAAAATTGTACACCTATTATGGAAATATGGTCAATATATATCAGTCTAGAATAGGCCTATTTTTCGCACTATTCAGCCACGGATCGACCATTTCGTAGTTGTACCCTCCTTGGAACACTAATTCATCACTGAAGGAGCGCGAGATAATCTGGATGCCAGTAGGCACACCGTTTGAACTAAAACCAGAGGGCACTGAGAGAACTGGTAATTTGCCTAACATATTAAATGGGTGAGACATGCACCATGCAAAATCAGCACATTCTTGTTCTTTTCCATTAATAATGACGTGGTCATTAACTATATCAATATCTGCCTTGATTGCAGGTAAAGCATTGGTAGGACAGATAAACAAATCATATTTTTCCAGTATTGGTCCAATTTCTTCATACATTTTCCCAGTTACCATTGCACTTTCTTCAACACCATAACCTAAGTGAGCACCAATTTGTTCGTGAAAGATTTTTTTATTATTTTTTAATGAGTCTATGTGCATTTCAGTAACTTCACTGAACATTTTTGTATAGTCACTCAACTGTTCCTTTTCAGCATCTGAAAGCTCAGAAATTTCTTTATAAAAAGAATTTGCATAATGACTGAAGCAAACCGAATTTACTTCATCTTTTTTCCAATTAAGTTTCACCTCTGTGACCTGACATCCAAGATTTTTGAATTTTTTTAATGCTGTCAGCGTATTCTGTTCAACTTCTTTATCGATCTCAAAAAATCCTAAGTCCATTGAATAAGCTATTTTCCAATTTTTAATATTTTCGTAATTTAGTGGTAATATTTTTTTTGGCCGTAAAGATGTTATATCTTTTTGGTTCGGCCCACACATAATGTTTTGCATCATTGCAGTATCAACTACTGTTCTTGCGAGCGGTCCCGTTACGCAGTAAGGGTCATGATTGAATGGATAACTTTGAGCATTTCTTCCATGAGGTGGTTTGAATCCAACTACGCCGCATGCGCCTGCTGGTATTCTTATTGAACCTCCAATGTCACTTCCTGTAGTCAACATTGCACAACCAGAAGCTAATGCAGCCGCACTGCCTCCACTTGATCCACCAGGTGTCATATCTAAGTTCCATGGATTTCTTGTGACCCCATTTAGTTTTGAGTGACAAAAAGAAGTGAGAGAAAATTCAGGATTGGTTGTACGACCGTGAAGTATCGCACCAGAATTGACTATTGTTTCAACATCAATATCAGTTTTCTGTGCGATATTATTTTTGAGAAGTAAGCAACCATTACGGTTTGGTTGTCCTTTTATATTCACTTCGTCTTTAATAGCTAAAGGTATACCTTCGAGAGGTAGAACATCCTTGCCCATAGAGAATTTTTCTTCAGATTCTTTTGCGAGTTCCAAAGATTTATCAAAATCAAGATAATTAAATGCATTTATCTTAGGGTTAACTGTTTCTATTCTTTTAATTACCACCGTAAGTACTTCAACTGGTGATAATTCTTTTTCTTTATACTTCTCTAACGTGTCTGAAGCGGATAAATAACAAATTTCAATATCAGTATCATTCATGACGATTTTTTATTTAAATTTAACAATTATTAAAATATATTGAAAACTATTTATGATAAGTGAAAAAATCAAAAGTTTAATACAGAGTCAAGATCCACATGCAGGAATGGACCAACTTTTCTTTACAAATTCAGAGATATTTCATGCAAGCTATGATGCGATTTTTAAAAAGCAATGGGTTTTTCTCACCCATCTCTCGTACTTTAATCAAAACGATATCTTTACATATAACTTAAATAAAGGATTTATAGAGATAAAAAAAAAAGATGATAACCAACTTTCAATTTCCTCATCTGATACAAATATCCAGTGCCATTTAAGAGAGTATGAGAGCTTAGTATTTATTAATTTGTCAAACTCTCCCTATTCATTTGATGAATTCATTAAACCACTTGAACCATATATTAAAATACATGGATTGAATGATGGTAAGATTGCTTTTCAAAAAGATTTTATTTTTAATGCTTCACACTTGGCTACAATTCATAATTTTAAAGAATGCGCACATTGCTGGGGAGGTGAATTCACTCACAAAGATTATCTAAGTGTGCACGGTGAAGATTATTGCAATTCTTATGGAGCAGGTGTTGGTTCAGGGATTGAGGCTCCTAAACTTACAAAACGTATTAAAGAATGGACAGAACAAACATTAAAAAGAGGTTTATTTGTTGGAGAGTTCAGCGAACATGACCCAAAATATTTTAGAATTGCAGAACGTACACCTCTACCTGAGGGTATTGTGTCAGAAACAATGGACGGCAGTTATTCTTGTTCAACATTGATGGGTGATTTTAAGAAGATTGGTGCTGACAATGGTTATACTGCAATTGGTTTTAGTCCATTTAACAGTTTTGTTGCTAATAATGAATTTGTGATACTTTTTTTATTCTCACCAATTAGTCAAAATAAAACAGTAGTGACCCAATATTGGGTAACTCATAAAGATGCGGAAGTTGATGTTGATAAAATGATTTTTTTGTGGAACCAAACTTCTACTGAAGATTCTCAGTTATGTGAAATGAATCAAAAGGGAATTGAAAGCAGGTCCTATCAGCCTGGCAAATACGGGGATTTAGAGACGAGCTTAGTTCAATATCAGAAATTTTACCTTAATCATTTACAGACACACCTGAACGACTTAGTCTAATCTTAATTCGATACCTGTATGGAACTTGCAACACAATCAGAATTTGATGAAGTGCTTAATCGTCATCATAATATCCAATATGTAGACGCAATATTTACAGACCTCTGTGGTTATGTAAGGGGAAAAAGATTTCCAGTGTTAGAGGCAGATAAGATTTTTTCAGATGGTGTATTGTTGCCGTTTTCAGCATTTTACTTAGATGTCCTAGGTGGCGTAACTAACACGATGAATCTGGGTTGGACAGACGGCGATCCAGATGGGGTTTTAATGCCTGTTAAAAATTCCATTAAGCTCGTTCCTTGGGATAACAAGGTTCTTCAAGTACTAATATCCATGAGAAAAGAACAGGAAAAATGGGGTGTAATAGAAAATCCAGCTGAAGTTGATCCAAGAAATATTTTAGAAAAAGTAATGAATAAATTCAGAGGTACTGGATTAAATCCAGTGGTAGCTTTTGAATTAGAGTTTTATTTGTTGGACAAGAAAAGAAATCAGGAAGGTAAACCAGTTCCTGCATTAGGTGCAAGTAAAACTCATGTATATGGAATTCCTGATCTTGATATGTTTGGGGATTTATTTAATGAAATTAACGAGAATTGTAAAATTCAAGATATCCCTGCAACAACAGCTTCAAGTGAATTTGCTGCTGGCCAATATGAAATTAATTTAAAGCATACCAGCGACCTGCTTAAAGCAGCGGATGATGCTGCTATGTTGAGAAGAATAATAAAAGAAACAACTGCAAAGCATGGGTTTGAAGCAACATTTATGGCAAAGCCATTTCTTGAGGAGACTGGAAATGGAATGCACCTGCATATTTCAGTCTACGATGATAATGGAAAAAATATTTTTGCAACTAAGAATCGTTACGGAAATGATAAGTTAAAAAATGCTTTAGCTGGTTTTCAAGAAATTTTTTATGACTCATTTCCAATTTTTATTCCAAATAGAAATGGTTATCGAAGAATACAAACCCGAAATTTTGTTCCTGTAAATAAAAGTTGGTCTTGGAATCGAAGAGATGTTTCGTTGAGAATACCTGCTGGATCAGATAGCACAAAAAGAATTGAACATCGGGTAGCATCAGCCGATGCAAATCCATATCTTGTCTTAGCCTGTATCCTTTCTGGACTTCATCATGGACTTACAAAAAAACTGTCACCAACTGACCAAGTAAGTTTTGATAACACTGAAGGCGCTGATAAGACTGCTGATCCTGAAATGCCAAAAAATATGGAGTCTGCACTAAATCGTTTTAAAGAGTCAAAAATTTTATCTAAGTATTTAGGAAAAGAGTATCTTGATTTATACGTATCAGCCAAAGAAGGTGAATTTGAACATATGGATAACAGTTTCATACCTTCAGAAGAATACGATTTTTATTTATAGATTTATGACTGATCTGCTTTTTAATCAAGATAGTTACTTAAAAGAAACAGAAGCCAGTATTATTGGAGTTGAAGGAAATATAATAAAATTGGATAGAACAATTTTTTATGCAGAGTCAGGTGGACAACCTGGAGATCAAGGCGAGATTGTATTAAAGGACCAAGTTCTCAAAGTTGTAGACACTAAAAAAGGATCAAAGCCGAATGAAATTTTGCATATTGTTGATGGTCCCATCGATCAAAGCTTAATTAATCAATCCGCCGAACTTAAGATCAATTGGGAACTTAGATATGCTCATATGAAAATGCATTCGAGTTGCCATATTTTGTGTAGCTTAGTAGATGCTCTAATAACAGGCGCGTCGGTTGGAAGTGCTAAATCAAGAATAGATTTTGATGTTGATCCATCAATGCTAAATAAAGAAGAGTTAAATGAGAAGATTAGGGATATTATTAGCAAAGACTATCCCATAATCATAAATCAAATTACAGGAGATGAACTAAAATCAAATCCTCACTTAGCTAAAGGGGCTGCCGTTTCACCTCCAGTTATAGATAACAAAGTACAAACAGTTCAAATTGGTGAGGGAGAAAACATTATCGATCTTCAATGTTGTGGAGGAACACATTGCCAATCTACGAAAGAAATTGGACTACTTGAGATTGGAAAGATTGAAAATAAAGGTAAGAGAAACAGGCGAATTAATATAAGGTTTAGTTCATGACGGATATTTTGGTCAGCAAAGATGATGGACAAGTTGTAACGCTCACTCTTAATGATGCGCCAGCAAATTGCCTAACCATGGAAATGATGTCAGCAATTAAAATGGAGATAGATCGTGTAAATCAATCCAAAGATCACAAACTTGTCATATTCGAAAGTTCAAACGAAAAAATCTTTTGTAGTGGACATAGTTTTAATGAAGTTCAAGAGATGATTAAAAATAATGACAAGAAATCACAAGAACTTTTATTTGCGGAGTGCTCTGAAATGTTGATGAAAATTAGAACAAGTCCAAAAATTTTTGTTGCTAAGGTGAGAGGTATTGCAACCGCTGGCGGGTTGGGATTAGTTGGCATAATGGATTGTGTTTTTAGTTCTAAATCAGCAAGATTCGCACTCGGAGGTATAAACTTTAATTTTGGTTGTCATCAACCGTCAGTATCCGTAGCCCGTTCGATATCCTCAAAGAATGTAATGGAATTATTAGTGAGCGGTCAGCCTCTTAATGCTCAAAGAGCACAAGAAGCTGGACTCATCAACGAATATTTAGAAGATGACGAATTAGATAAAAGGGTCGAGCTATTTTCTCAACAAGTTTGTGATCACACGCCCGAAGTGCTCGCGCTCACGAAAGAAACATTATACAAACAGTCAGCAATGAAAATTTCTGATGCCTACGACTTTGCAAGTAAAGCAATGGTAGAGAATCTACAAATGCCTGAAACTAAAAAGGGTATAGACACTTTTTTGAATAAAAATTAACGCTGAATTGAAAATTTTTCTGGCTGTATCTCCTTTTTAAGAGCAGTCTCACGTTTAAGAATAAATATTGCTGATAATATTATAAATCCAGCACCGACATATGTATTCCACGCAGGAATTTCATTCCAAATCATATAACCAAATATTATTCCATAAATTAAGCTTAGATACTTCAATGGTGTAACCAAAGAGACTTCAGCATGCTTAAATGCTGAGGTCAGAGCAAGATTTCCAATTCCTCCAAAAATTCCTACGGCTGTTAAAATTCCAAGGTCAAACCAAGATACTGGTATTTTCCATCCTCCAAAAGGAATTGTAAATAATGAAGCAATGAAGCCAAATAAAGTAAAATACCAAGCAATTAAATATGATGGTTCGGTCTCACTTAATAAACGGATTGAAATCGATACCATCCCAAAAAATACACAAAATAAAATTGGTAATAACATGTAGATACTAAACTCACTAGATGTTGGATTGATTATGATCAAGACTCCGGCAAAACCAATTACAATTGCAATCCATCTTCTTACTCTTACGAGTTCACCAAGTATAAATATTGATAGTAGTGTACTAAAAATTGGTGATGCAAACGTAAGACTTACAGTTGTTGCAAGGGGTAAATAATGAAGACTTGCATAAACACAAAACAGTGCAGCTGTTCCCGTGAATGCTCTAATAAACATCAAGCCGGGTTTAGTAGTGTGAAAAAAATTACCCCACCTTTCTTTGGGTACAACAAGAAAAAGAGGTATCAAGCCTCCAATCATACGTGCCGCAATTACCATGCCTATAGAATATTCTGCAGTTGTCCATTTTACCGCTATATCCATGACGCTGAAACCTGTAACAGATATCAGCATATAGAAAGCGCCCAACTTAATATTATTTCTGTTCATATAGATTTTATTAAAATTTAGATTATCATTAATCAAATTTTTAACCTATGAACATTTGGAAATATTTAATTGCAGCCTCATTAGGAAACATGATAGCGGGCCCTTTAGGCGCACTTGCATTCACTGCAGGTGCTTACTTTCTTGGAAAGAAAACAAACTTTAGAAATCCTGGGGCTAACTTTAATAGCAATCAAGGTGTTTATGCTTTAGGGCTTGTTGTGCTTTGTGCAAAGCTGGCAAAAGCAGACGGAAGAGTCACTGACGACGAAATAAGAAAATTCAAAAAAATATTTAAAATACCTCAAGAAAATATGAAACAGGTCGGAGCAATATGGAAAGAAGCTGCTCAAACCAGCGCAGGATTTGAACCCTACGCTCAGCAGTTAAGAGATACCTTTTACCAAACTCCACAAATGTTAGAGCAAGTAATATTGGGCCTCTTTGAAATTGGATATGCTGATCATGATTTATCAACTCCAGAACTAAAATATATAAAAAAAGTTAGCCAGATTTTTGGAATTGATCAAGCAACATTCAATAGATTAAGAAATTCTCGACCTGAATTTGTCAAAGAAGATCCGTACAAGGTGCTTGGTGTTTCTAAATCTCAAACATCTGCAGAAATTAAAAAAGTTTATAGAAATTTAGCTCGCAAAAATCATCCCGATATCGTTAGGGCAAAAGGCATTACTGATAAAAGCCTTATTCAAAAAGCAAAACAAAACTTTCAGAGAATTAATGATGCTTACGAGCGAATATTAAAAATTAGAGGTGAAAAGTAGGCAAAATTCCTATTTTTTTTTATTATTTTTAAAAATACATTAAAAGCTATAATAACATTATGGAATTTTTAACATTCATTGCTGTATGTGTTTTAATTTATCTAGTTTATTTAATTCGACAGGACTTTAAGGATCATACAGTAAGGATTGAAAGTCAAATGCAGCGTGTTACTGAAGTTGTAATCAAGAATCAAGAAAAGCAAGAATAATTACCTCTTTTTACTCCAATTATTCCGTTTTCTATTTCGAATTAAAGGTGGGTACACACCTGTCGATAGATATATTTTGATGAACCTGCGTTGCAAAAACCAAATTTTTTTTAATACTTCAATCATTATTTATGATAATGCATCTCATTCGCTCTTATTTCAATTCAATTTTTTTACAATTTGAGTATAAGTTAACTAATGAGCAATGATATTTCTAATTACAACAACTGGTTAGATGCGTGGAATGATTTTTACGAAAAAGAAAAGGAATTAGTCGAACTGGATCCTAATGCCGCGCTTGTTTCTTCTGTCGATGCGGAAGGTAATCCAAACGCACGTATTGTACTCATAAAAGATGTTTCAAATAAAGGCTTTGTTTTTTACACAAATTATCAGTCTCAAAAAGGAAAGGAACTTTTCCATAGTAATAAAGGACATCTTACATGGTATAGTCGAGCGCAAGGTGTTTCTATTCGTATTCAAGGAGAAGCACAAAAGATTGATGCTTTAATTTCAGACAATTATTTTGCATCCAGAAATCGTAATGCTCAAATTTCAGCAAGTATTTCTAAACAGTCAGAAAAGGTTGAAAGCAGAGAAGTGCTTGATGCTGAATTTAAAAAATTTGCAGATAATTATGAAGGTAAAGAGATACCTAGACCCGATTATTGGGGAGGGGTAATTATACAACCTGAAAAAGTAGAAGTCTGGAAAAGTAGAGACGATTATAAAACAAGACTTCACGATAGAATTGTCTTTACATTTTCAAATGATCAATGGATTAAATCAAGACTTTATCCCTAATGACTTACGTAAATATTTCTCAAAATGAGTATGGAGAAAAAATAAAAAAATCGTCTTTAATTACTCTCGGAGTTGTTCTTTTCTTAATTATCATCAAAGCATTTGCGTATTTTGCTACCGGCTCAATTATAGTTTTGTCATTGCTTGCAGATAGTTTTTTTGATCTCATTATCACTCTAACTACATTTATTTTAGTTAGAATATCATTGAAGAAAAATACTAATGAATACCGTTTTGGTTACGGTAAAGTTGAAGCATTGTCTGCTTTTATAGAGGGAATTGTTATTTTACTAATTTCGATATTCATACTGTATATGGCCTACCAAAACTTTGTTGATCCTGAAATTACAATTGTTAATTCCGAAATAGCACTTATTGTTATTGCAATCTCAATATTTGCCACCCTTATGTTGGTGAGGTTTCAAACAAGAATAATGAAAGATACTGCTTCATTAAGCGTAGAGTCAGAAAAGCTTCATTACCTTAGTGATTTATTAACTAATATTGCAGCTTTTGTTGGAATTATGCTTGTACTGCTTGCTGATTTCTCAATAGCGGATCCATTAATTGCAGCTTTAATTGCGATCTATATGATCTATACAACAATCGCTGTTTTTCAAAAATCAATTGCTGTATTAATTGATCGTGAAATTGATGATGATCTCAAGTCTGAGATTTTTGATATTGTAAAAAGCCATAACAAAGTCCTTGGATTTCATGATGTTCGTACTCGTCAAAGTGGATCGAGTAAAGGTAAGTTTTTTATGCAAATGCACATTGAGGTCTCAGAGCATGTAAGCTTGGAGGAATCGCATAATATTGCTGATCAAGTAGAAGAAAACATACTTAATAAATTTCCAGATGCAGAAATAATTTTACATGTGGATCCAAGTAATGTAATTGAGGAAAAAGAGTTTGTTGATGCATAAAATATTGATACCAATATTTCTTCTACTTTTTACAACATTATCAACGTCTTCATCTGACCTTCCTGTTCCTCGATGGGTTTCATTAAAAGGTGATGCCAACTTAAGAAAAGGACCATTCCCTGAGGCAACAATTATTTATCGCTATCAACTTAAAGGTTATCCAATGGAGATTATCAGGGATATTGAGGGCTGGCGGCAGGTTCGTGATCCAAAAGATGGAGTAATTGGTTGGATGTCTCATATTCTTTTTTCAGGTGAAAGATATGCGTTAACATCAAAAGAACCCTTCAGTTATGGATATGATAAACCAAATAAAAATAAGATTCTTGCTAAAATAGACCCCTTTGTTCATGCGAAAATTAATAAGTGTGACTCAAGTTGGTGCAGAATTACAATTAGAGATTATGAGAAAGAAATTAAAGTCTGGATCGAAAAAAATAACTTACTAGGAGTATACCCTCACGAAATTATCAATTAATATTTATTAATGATAAGAATTTGCTTTGTTATAATTTTATTAACCTCTAATTCATTTGCAGATTTACAAATAAGAAAACAAAATGACTTTTTTTGTTACGATGGTGATACATGCTACGTAACGTTTCAAGGAAAGAAAGATAAAGTTAGACTGCTTGATCTTGATACTCCTGAAATTTCAAATCCTAAATGTGAAAAAGAGTATATGCTTGGCATTGAAGCACGTGACTATATTAATCAATTAATTTCAGAGGGAAAAAGAATTGAATTTGAAACCGAATACAATAGAGACTTTTTTGATAGAATCTTATCTTATATAATTGTAGATGGTAAAAATGCTTCAAAATTGATGGTCACCCACAGGTTAGGAGTTGTATATGATAAAAATAATAAGAAAGATTGGTGTGAATGAGTGAAAATAATAGCCTTGAGCAAGATATAGGAAAACTCAGTTATCTGTTAAATCAAATCAAAGAGCCAATTGTTTGTGTTAAGTGCTCTGATGAATTTGTGACTGGCAAGACAGATGCAAAATCACTTCAGGATTACTCAAGAATCGATGTAGGTTTTACTGAAAGAGGCATTCAGTTGTGGTGCCAAAGACATCAAATAAATATTTGTCATATAAATTTTAATGGGCAGAAACCAGAGGTTGATTTTAGATGCTTAGAGAAGAAGGAAATTAAATGAAATATATTTTCTGGGACTTGGAAACATCGACGTTGAATGCTGCCTACGGATCAATAATACAAGCAGCGGCAATTTGTACTGACGAAGATTTCAATATTTTAGACCAATTTGATTTAAGAGGTCGGATGAAGAAGGAATATCCTGTTCCTTCTGCAAAAGCATTATTAGTAAATGGGATTTCCATAGACCAATTAAAAAATCATGAAAACTCTAATTTTAGTTTGATTTCCCAAATGCAAAGTAAATTTCTCTCCTGGGGCGAGTCGTTATTTATCGGATACAATTCTATATCATTCGATGACATGCACCTAAGACAATCTCTTTATCAATCTGCACTTCCACCTTACATCACAAATACAAATGGAAATAAAAGAGGAGATGCAATGAAACTGCTTCATTCTGCTGCTGCTGTTTATCCAAATGCTTTTGTCAGACCACTTGATGATGAAACAGGAAAAATAACTTTTAAACTTGAAAAATTTGCCGCAGCAAATGGCATAGAACATTCTAAAGCTCACGATGCTCTTTCAGATGTTGAAGCAACACTTGGTGTATGCAAGCTTGTTAAAGAAAAATGTAATGATGTTTGGAAGAGTGCTCTTCAAACGGCTTCAAAGCAAGATGTGTATACATATGTGAATCAAGATAAAGTATTTTGCGTAAGTCGATTTTTCAAAGGAAAAGAATATACGCATGGTCTTGCCTATTTAACTAGAGATCCATCTTATGAAAACCATGTCTATTGTTATGACTTAACTGCTGATCCTGATTATATTTTTGATCTAGATCGATCAGAACTAAAAGAATTATTTAAAGGAAAAAATAAATGTTTTCATATGATCAAAGCAAATGAGCAACCAATACTTTTAAATGAAGAATATTTGTATCGATCAGAAAACTATAAAGACCTTACGCCAGAAATTGTAAATGAGAGAATGAAAAAAGTTAGGGGCAATAAGAATTTTATTGAGAAATTTACAAACTTACTTCTTGATAAAGGGGAAGACAGAGAATTAACGCAAGATCAAACTGAAAAGCCAGTTGAAGAGCAGATATACAATGGTTTTCCAAGTTTCAAAGACAATAATTTGATGTCAGATTTTCACGCGGCAGAATGGGACAAAAAATACGAAATTGCAGAAAAAATTACTGATATTAGATCAAAAGAATTCGCAAAAAGGGTAATTTACAATGAAAAACCAGAATATTTACCAAAGAAAGAAATTCAAAAAAGAGATAAGGAAGTGGCTGAAAAAATATTATCAATGGATAAATGTACATGGAATACTATTCCAGCGGTTATGACAGAAATTGATGATTTAAGAGAAAGTGATGATGAAATTGATATGAATCGTTTAGAAGAAATAGATACCTATATACAGGAACTAGATGAATATCATAGGGGTAAACTAGATGGATAGTATTACTACAACCATAATCTTTCTGATCGGGGCAATAATTGGCGGATTAATCGTTCATTTATTTAAAAGAAATTTGAATAATATCGAAGAAAGTGAAAGTTTAAACGATGTAAAAGATCTAGTTAAAGATCTAAGTGATAGAATTTCCCTTAAAGAAGGTAAAGATGAAGAACGTTATGAGATGGTCAATAGATTAACTTCTGCATTTACAGGTGGAATAAAAAAACAAGGTGCAGCGGGAGAAATTTTATTAATAAATATTTTGCAACAATCAGGACTAAGGGAAGGAAAAGATTTTGAAGTTCAAAAAAAGTTTGATAATGAAGTTAATGGGGAACTAAAAAGAAAATATCCTGATATTATTTTACATTTACCAGATAATAGGGACATAGTAATTGATTCAAAAGTCTCACTTAATGCTTGGCAAGAATATTGTAATTCTGTTGACCAAGTAATAAAAGAAGATGCCCATAAGAGGCATATTCAATCAATACGCAGTCACTTAAAAAAACTCAGTGAAGCCAATTATCAAAAAATATACGAAATTAAAACATTAGACGCAGTTATAATGTTCATGCCTTATGAAAGTGCCTTTGACTCAATGCTAGAAAAAACTGAGGAAATTATACTCGAAGCAAATAAATATAAGATAATTTTAGCAAGCCCATCCACTTTAATATCTGTACTAAAAATAATTGATAACATGTGGTCAATTAATGAAAGGAACAAGAATGCAGATCTGATAGCAGGCACAGCTCTTGAAATTTATTCTCAAGTTGAAAAGGTATACAGTGCTTTTGAAAATGCAGGATATGAGTTGAGTAAATCAATGGGATCAATCGAAACTGCAAAAAGTAGGTTAAGAGATGGAAAAGGAAGCTTGGTATCACGAGTGAAAAAAATGATTAAACTAGGTGGTTTAAAACCAGATAAAGAAATTCCAGAAACAGACGAAATTTCGTCCACAAAAATAAAAAAAATCAATTAATTTCAGTTATTTAGGGTAAAATTATCTTGTATTTAACCTTGACTTTGGCGCCCCTGATTAATAAATTACAAGCAATCTCAGGGAAGGAATCACTATGGCAACTATTAATGTAACAGACGCATCTTTTGAAGATGAAGTATTGAAATCAGATAAGCCTGTTGTGCTTGATTTTTGGGCACCTTGGTGTGGACCTTGCAAGATGATCGGTCCTTCTCTTGAAGAGATTTCAGATGAAATGGCTGATAAAATCACTGTTGCTAAAATTAATATCGATGAGAATCCGAATACACCCACACAGTTTGGTGTTAGAGGAATTCCAACTATGTTAGTTTTTAAGAATGGTGAGGCTGCTTCAACGAAAGTAGGAGCTGTGTCTAAAACTGCAATCGTTGAGTGGATAGAAGACTCAATAGCTTAATTCATTTCTAAAACTTTTCCGACTAGATATAAAGATCCACATACCAGGATACGTGCATCTTTATGTGTATTATTCATAGTGCTCAATGCTTCCTGAATTGAGTCAGCTGTATTTATATTTTCAAAAGACTTATTGAGTATAGAGTACAATTCTTTTGACTTTATTGCGCTCTCCTCATTTGGAATAGTAATAACAGTAAGTGCATCAATCTTATCAAACTTACTTAAATAATTAAGAGGATCTTTTGTATTGATCATTCCTAAAATTATACACAACTTTTTATTTGTAAGTTGATTAATTGTTTCATTAAGATTACTTGCAGCATCCTCATTATGAGAACCATCTAAATATAATTCATTTGTTGGAGCTATAGTCGACCCTAATTTCCCGTCAGTAATCTTCTCCATTCTTCCTGGAAAGTAAGTTTTATTATGAAGATTTTTAGATACAAAAGACCCGATATCAATATTGGGCAATTTTGAGGCTGTAGCCAATGCAAGTCCAAGGTTCTTTTTCTGAAATACATTCTGTGTATATAGGTTATCAAATTCAATTTTGTTTTGATCATCTTCATAAATCAACTTGTTATTATGTTCCGTTAAGTTCCAATGAATTTCATGGGCAAATATAGGAGCTTTTTTGTGTTCCGCTTGATCTAGAAGTATTTCCTTAGCTTCCGGGTAAGGTTGATAACCAATAATAGTTGGGATTTCACTCTTTATTATTCCTGACTTTTCAAATGCTATCATCTCAATGCTATCTCCTAGGAAATCCTGGTGATCCCTAGAAATCGATGTAATTACTGATATTGCAGGAGTTATTACATTGCTGCTATCTAGTCTTCCACCCAAACCTACCTCAATAAGTGTATAATCAGCTGGGCTATTTGACGCTGTTTCAAAAAAAGCGGAACTAGTTATTTCAAAAAAAGTAATCGGATCATTATGATTCAAATGTTTTACTTTATTTAAGATGGAATACAGTTCGTCATTTGAAATTTCTTTATCCATGAGCTGAAACCTTTCATTAAACCTAATAAGATGAGGTGAGATATAGGCATTAGTCGATTTACTATTACTTTTTAAGATATCTTGGATAAACTTCAGTGTAGAAAATTTTCCATTAGTACCAGCAATATGAACAATATTTTTTATTTTTTCTTGAGGACTATCTAGTTTTTTTAGTAAATTAGAAATTCTATCAAGCGATAAATCTATTCTTTTTGGATGAAGTTCAAGAAGCTCGTTTAAAAGCTTATCAATTTGTTCATTTGAAATTTTCAATTAGGCTACTCTTTTAAGTAATAATGAAATTATTTGGGATAATTTATCTTTAAGCTCTTTTCTGTGAACCACTTGATCTATAAACCCATGTTCAAGTAAGTATTCTGATCTTTGGAATCCATCTGGTAAAGTCTCACCTACAGTATTTGAAATTACCCTAGGGCCCGCAAAACATATTAGTGCATTTGGTTCAGCTAATGTAATAGAACCTAGAGAGCCAAATGATGCGGAAACACCTCCGCTTGTTGGATTTGTATTTACAACTATATAGGGTAACTTTGCATCTTTAACCATTTGACACGCTATGGTCGTTTTTGGTAGTGACTGAAGTGAATGTTGATTTTCGTCCATTCTAGCTCCTCCTGAACAAGTAAACACAATTAATGGGGTGTGTTTTAATACTGAATTTTCTGCTGCCTTGATCATCGCCTCTGCAGCAGATGCTCCCACAGAG
This sequence comes from uncultured Pelagibacteraceae bacterium, assembly GCA_902547315.1. GTDB lineage: Bacteria > Pseudomonadota > Alphaproteobacteria > Pelagibacterales > AG-422-B15 > CACNXQ01. The sequence goes on from CACCND010000003.1 coordinate 18,484, forward strand.
CCACCCATAAAATGAAAATTTTGGGCAGCAACAGTAACATTGATACTATTAATTTGCCCGTAACCAATTAGAAAACAGTCATCCATGTCTGTTTTTTTGCGAGCATCATTAAATCTTTCTTTATAGGTTTTTAAAGCTTTGAAGTTTAGTGGATCTGTAAATCCAGAGGGATATTTTATTTCTTCAAATACTCCACCATCAAATAAATATTTAAATCTAATACGAGGATGAATTTGCAAATGCTCGTCACAATTAGGGCATACAAAAAGGGATTTTTCTAAATCACTAGAATAAAGCATTGTTTGGCATTGAGCACATTTAATCCAAGCATTTTCTGCAATATCTAAACTTTTTTTCTTCCTAGGAAATACCTTTGAAATAGTTCTTGTTAACCAATTCATGAGCGTAATTTTTGTTTCAAATCATTTACCATATTGCCTACATTTGTGGCAGGATTGAGTTTTTCATCGATTGATCTTGTTATCTCTCTGCATAAAGCCGATCCTACAACGCAAGCGTCAGTATCCTTAAAATCATTTATTGTATCTGCTGTAATTCCAAAGCCAATTATACATTTTTTATCAGGAGATATTTCTTTAATTAAATTAAATCTTTTTTTAATTTCATCTGAACTTACTTTTAATTTTTGACCTGTAGTTGAAAGCATTGAAACATAGTAAACAACATCGTGAGCATCACTTAAAATACTTTTTAGTCGGTCTTCATTTGTAGTAGGGCAAAGCAGTTGTATGAATACAATACTATTTTCTTTGCACTTTTTCGCGAAATTAAGGTTTAGTGGCCATGGCCAATCAACACATATGATACCTGAAACTTTACTATTAATACATTTCTTCAGGAAATTATCTTCCCCATATGCCATAATTTTATTCTGATATGTCATTATAATTACATCTGTTTCGTAATCTGTTTTGAACTCCTTAATGATTTCAAAAATATCATCTGTTATAATCCCACTAGATAGCGCCCTATATGTACTATCTTGAATTGCACCACCATCACCAATGTTTGCGCCATGTCCAAGTCCACATTCAATAATATCAACACCTGAATCTGCAATTGATTTAAATATATCTAAAGAAGTTTTTTTATCTGGGTCTCCTCCAACTGTGTAAGTTAATAAAGCAGCCCTACCATTTTCTTTAGCTCGTTCAAAAGATTTAATTAAAGTAGATGATGTCATATTTTATAACCAAGTCTCTCAGCGATAATTTTAGAGTCTTTTGCAGAGTCTCCGCATGAATCTACAACAATGATTGTATCTTTACTTAATTTAGGCGCAATTTTAATTGCTTCTGCGAATGCGTGCGAGGGTTCAAGAGAGGGGCTTACAAAACCTTCATTTTTACTTACTAATTGAAAAGCTTCTATTGCTTCCTCGTCACTTGCAGAAGTGTATCTTGCTCTTCCAGTTTCTTTTAAAAAACAATGAAGCGGACTTACACCTGGATAATCAAGTCCAGCACTTATTGACTCAGTTTCCTCAATTTCCCCCTGGTCGTCTTGAATAACATATTGAGTTGCTCCATGAAGAACCCCGATAGGTGAGTCATTTGTCAAAGGTGCAGCATGTTTTGAGGATCCTTCTGGCCCACCAGCTTCTACTCCTATGAGTTCAACATTATCATAATCAATCCATTCATTCCAAAAACCTGCAGCTGACGATCCTCCTCCAACGCAATTAATTAATTTCATATCCTTTGGAACTTCTCCGAATTCGTCTATTACTTGTTTTTTCATTTCTCTGGATATCTGAGCGGTAGACCATGCGCATATTTTGACAAAAATAGTTGGGCCAACTGTGCTACCAACACACATATGTGCTTCTTCATTCTCGCTAGTCCACCACCTCATACATTCTGACACAGCATCCACTAAAGTTTGTGAACCAGAGTTTACAGGTACGACTTCAGCGCCATAACTTCTCATAGAAAAAACATTAATAGATTGCCTTTCTACATCTTTCGCGCCCATGAAAATTTTACATTTTAAATTAAATTTTGCAGCTGCCATACTGAGCATCTTTCCTGCATATCCGGCACCAGTATCACCACCTATGTAAGTTTTTCCTAATCGCTTACATATTAAACTGTGAACAACTGCATTATAAGCTTTGTGAGCCCCACCCGTTGCTTTAGAAACTAGTTTACAATAAATTTGAGCTCCACCAAGGTGTTTTGTAAGGTTCTCTAATTTTATAAATGGAGTTGGCGCTCCAACAAAATTTTTAAAATAATAATCTCTCTCAGCAATGAATGTCTCATCGTTTCTTAATTTTTCAAATTCACGTGATAATTCTTCAATTGGGTGATTTAAACTTTCTGCTATTTGATTTCCACCAAATTTTCCACCCCAGTATCCATTTGGATCGTGCTGATCAATCAGAGGTATTCCTTTTTCTAGTTTCATCGTATTATTTCATTCACCTTTGAAATGAATTCAAATATTAGTTTTTCATCTTTTATACCTTCTGAATTCTCAACACCAGAGCTAACATCAAAATATTTTGTATTAACTGTATTGAATGCATTTAAAATATTCTTAGTATTAAGTCCTCCAGATAAAAAAAATGACTTATTAGGGGAATAATTCCTAATTATTTCCCAATCAAATGTTTCACCTGTCCCTCCTGGCATATTTGTTTTATGTTTTGAATCCAATAATATATGATCAACATAAGGGAAATAACTATCAATTTTGACCAAGTCAGACTCTGAAGAAATATTAAAAGATTTGATTATCTTAAAATTAAATGTTTCTCTTATTTCTTTTACAGTATCCAAACTCTCTTTGCCATGTAGCTGAAGATGTGTAAATTTCATTTTTGAATATAATTTTAAATCATTGCTATTAGGGTTTACTGTCACTGCAACAGTATTAACCCTACCTTCAATGCCATTTAAAATTTCATCACAGTTTTCGATAGATATATTTCTTCTTGAATTTTGAAAAAATATAAAACCTAAATATGATGCACCACATTCAATTGCGTATTTTGCAATTTTAATATCTTTTATGCCACAAATTTTAACTACTGCCTTACTCACTTTAAGCTGTGATAAATTGTTTTTGCTGCGATTGCTGGTGATTCAGCGGAAGTTATTGGTCTCCCTATTACTATTACATCTGCACCAAGATCAATTGCCTCTCTAGCTGAAAGTGTTCTTTTCTGATCATCAGATCTGTCAGCATTATTTCTAATTCCAGGTACAATTAGCTTTAACTTAGAACCATATGTTTCTTTTACTCTTTCTATTTCATGAGGACTACATACAATTCCATCAATTCCACAATTAAACGCAAGCTTAGTTAAATTTTCAACATGCTGCCCAAGTGATTCATGAATACCAACTTTATTAAGTGAATCATCATCAAAGCTTGTTAACACTGTCACTCCTATCAAATTTGTTTTGCTATTTACTTCTCTTTTTAAACTTATACATGCTTCAATCATATCCGATCCTCCCGATACATGTAGAGTCGCATATTTTGGCTTCAAAGACAGAATATTTCTTAGTGATTTTTTTACAGTATTTGGAATGTCATGGAGTTTTAAATCTATAAACAATGGTAGTCCATATTTAGCGAGTTTTTCAACTCCATCCACGCCGCAGGATGTAAAAAATTCAAGACCAAGTTTAATTCCTCCAACATATGGAGCAATATCCTGAATGATTTTAACAGCATCATCAACATGACTAGTATCAATGGCGCAATAAATTGGATTATCAGTCAAAGCAAATTTTAAATTTTATGTTAAGTTTGTGATTCTTCAGATAATTTTTCTTGCTTATTTAGTTTAAGTCTTAATTCTTTGCCTGTTTTGAATCTTGGAATGAATTTTTCTTCAACGTTAACTGCCTCACCCGTTCTTGGATTTCGCCCAGTCCTCTGCTTTCTATGTTGTACGGAAAAAGCTCCGAATCCTCTTAACTCTACCCTTTTTCCCTCGGCTAAAGATTGAGTAATTTCATTAAATATTGTATTTACGATTCGTTCCACATCTCTTAAAAAAAGATGTGGATTAGCCTCTGTTATGTTTTGTATTAGTTTAGACTTGATTAAGCTCATCTGTTAATTATAGGCCATTGGGTAATATTGTAAATAAGTGAATATAAGAACTTATTTTTCTTTTTTCTTATCTTTGCCGAGAGCAGCTGATAGAATGTTACCAAGGCTTGCCCCAGAATTTTGTGATCCATAACGATCCATTGCATCCTTCTGAATTTTTTCTTCCATAGATCTAACTGATAGGTTTAGCTTATAGTTTTTTAAGTCTAATGTAGTGATTTCACTATCAAATCTATCTCCGCGACCAAAACGTTCCAATCTACAGTCCTCTTTTCTCAATGCCAGTTCATTTTTTTTGATGATTGATATTGGTCCTTTTTCACTTCCTACTCTGACCTTTATACCATTATCTACAACATCTATCACTGTCACTGTAACAACATCGCCGGCTTTTTTTTCTTTTAGCTCTTTGAAAGGATTACCATAAATCGCCTCCCTTATCGAAAGTGCTATTTTATCGTTTTCATTAGAAATTATTTTTGCTTTTATTTTATCCCCAACTTTATATTTCTTGATTAAATCTTTTCCATTTTCTTCCCATGATAATTCAGAAGAAAATACTGCCCCATCTATTTCGTCTTGCAAGTTACAAAATAAAATATCATCTTTTATATTTGAAATTATTAAATCATCGAATACTGTTCCCACTGGATTTTTTTCGTTAAAGTCTTTAAATGGACTGGGTATTAGTTGTTTCAAACCAAGACTTAGTCGGCGCTTATCTTGATCAATTTCTAATACCTGACACTCAACTGATTGTGATCTTGCGAATAGGTTTCCAGGCTTTGCATTTAAACGAGAGCTGTGGGTAAGACTATCTCTATGCGCTAATCCTTCAACACCAGGTATTACTTCAATGAAAACACCGTAGTCAGTTACATTAGTTACTACACCACTAACTTTATCTCCAACGCTAATTTTCTTTTTAGCATCAATCCATGGGTCTTCTGTCAACTGCTTTAGGCCTACTGATACTCTGAATTTTTCTTCATCGACTTTAATTATTTTAACCCTAATCTGTTGGTCTATTTTTAATGCCTCTGATGGATGTCCTAATCGTCCATGCTGAATATCTGAAGAGTGTAAAAGACTATCTATACCATTTAAATCAATAAAAGCACCATAGTCTGTAAGTGCTTTGACCTTACCCTCAACTTCATCGCCGAGTTTTAATTGTGAAAATCTTTCTGCTCTTAAATCTTTATTTTTTTCTTCCAAGACTGCTCGACGAGAAACAACTATATTAGATCTACGATTATCCATTTTTAAGATACGAAACTGCTGTGGCACATTCAGCAATGGAGTAATATCGCGGATTGGACGCTGATCTATTTGCGAGCCTGGAAGAAAGGCATTGACGCCGATATCAACAGCAAGTCCACCTTTTGTTTTTGAAATAATTACTCCATCAATTAGCTCACCTTTTTTAAATTTATCCTCTAGTTCAGTCCATATTTCAGATGATCTGGCTTTGCTTCTCGATAAAATACATTCACCTTTGTGATCTTCAATTTTCTCAAGATAAACCTCTACAGTATCACCAATACTAATTTCTTTATTTTTTTCTCCAAACGCAAATTCTCTTTTGTTAATTCGTCCTTCTATTTTTCCAGATATGTCTATAATTACAACATCATCTTCGATTTCTGACACAATACCTTTTATAATTGTGCCTTCCTTTAAATTTGATTTTGAAAATGATTCTGACAGAAGTGAGTCGAACTCGGATGAGAATTCTTGGTTTATAGTTTCTTGAACCATATTAGCGAATTAGAATGTTCCTTTCAATTATCTTAAGCACTGCGCTTATAGACAAAAACGAGGTATCAATCAATAGAGAATTTACAGCAGGTTTTAGTGGAGCCACTTTACGATTAAGGTCAGCCTTATCGCGATGAATGATATCTCTATATATTCCCTTAAAACCAACTTTTTCGCCATTTTTAATAAGTTGCTCATATCTTCTCTTGGCTCTAATATCTGCACTTGCCCAAAAAAAAAACTTATAATCTGCTTTAGGGAAAACAACAGTACCAATATCGCGTCCCTCAATAATTACAAACCTCTTTCCTTTTCCATATTTTTTTGGAAATTCTCTCTGTAAATGAATAAGTGAATCTCTAACGTATTTTTTTGTTGCAATTTTAGAAGATAAGAGACTCACTTTATTTGAGTATAGTTCATCATTTTTATAATTTGCTTTTTCAATCTCGTGTATACATTTTAACAATTCTTTTTTACTTTTTATGTTAATGCCATTCTGAATCGCTAATACACTAATCTTTCTATATAAAAGACCACTGTGTAATAACGGAGAATTATATTTCTTAGAAAGAAATTTGCTTACTGTAGATTTTCCAGATGATGCAGCGCCATCTATAGCAATTACTTTAGGCATTATATTTAGTTATTAATTTATCAAGATCTTTTTTAAAATTCGGATAACTAATTGAAATACATTTATCGTCATCAATTTTAATTTTATCAGTATAGAGCATTGCTAAAATTGAAAAAGACATTGCAATTCTGTGATCACCAAAAGTTTTTATTACTGCTTTCTTTAAAATAGTATTTTTTTTATTTTCAATAATTATATCATCTCCTCGTGTCTTCACATTAAAGTTTAATTTTATTAAGTTATAAGTGATACTTTTAATTCTATCACTTTCCTTATGTCTTAACTCAGACAAACCTTTCATTATTGTTATACCTGTTGCCTGCGATGCAGCTATTGAAAGAATTGGGTATTCGTCAATTAGAAAGGGAGATTGTTCTGAATTAATTGTGATACCTCTAAGTTGGCTATATTCTGCAGTTATGCGTCCAATGTCTTCGCCACAAACTTGGTGCGTTTTTTTTATATTTATTTTAGCACCCATTTGTTTTAGTACATCGATGTATGCAATACGTGAGGGATTTAAGCAAATATTTTCTAGAGTAATCTTTGAATATGGAGTTATTAATGCACCTACAATAAAAAAAGCCGCACTAGAAGGATCTGACGCAATGCTTATTTTTTTGGGTAGAATTTCGTAAGGCCCATCTAATTCAATAGTTGTCTTTCCATTCTTAGATTTTTCACTTTTAAATTTAACTTTTAAATATTTTAACATTCTTTCAGTGTGGTCTCTTGTTGGTGTTAGTTCAGTTATTATTGTTTTGCCTCTGATATTTAAAGCTGCAAAAATCAATGCAGATTTAATTTGAGCAGAAGCTTTTGTTATGATGTGTTCTGTAGGTAGTAAATTATCACTACCACGAATCATAACGGGTAGAAAATCATTTTTTGTAAGTTTAATTTCAGCTCCAATTTTTTCGAGATGATTTGTGACACGAGACATTGTTCTTTTACTTAACGATTTGTCTCCAATAAAAGTACAATTAATTGGATTTGAAGCGACTGCACCCAGAAGCATTCTTGCGCTAGATCCACTATTGCCACAATCCAACACTTTATCTGGTTCATTAAATCCCCCTGTTCCATTACCATTAACAACCCAATAATTACTAGCTTTCTTAATTTTTATTCCGAGGCTACGTAAAATATTTATGGTGCTTAAAATGTCTTGTGACTCTAAAAGATTGTATATTTTTGTTTGCCCAACTGCCATTGCAGCAATAATTACACTACGATGACTCAAACTTTTACAACCAGAAATTTTGAGTGAGCCAGTAAATTTTAACATTTATCTTGTGTATTAAATTTGTTCGATTTATTCTTATATTATTGTATAATTTATTGATATCAAAATTTAAACCTATATTAGCTAGAGAAAACAATGGTTAAAGCATCTTGGGGACGCAAACTTATTTGTGAAGCGTGTTCCGAAAAATTCTACGATTTGAATAGAAAGCCAGCTATCTGTCCTAATTGTGGAGCTGAATATACTGATCCAATTGTAGAAATTGCAGCCGTCGGTGCTAAACAGGTGTTTACAGATAATGTTGATGTTGTTGCTGATAGCAATTTAGTTGGTGGTGAGGCATCAGAATCGGTTGCGGAGGTTGAAGATATTGAAATTGAAGATGCAATTGATGAGGATACATTAAGTCTCGAGGATACGGAGTCAGATGTTTCAGTAATACCTGATGATGAGGAGCACGTTGAAGTGGATAGTGTTAGTGATGACATTGATATTAACGACAATAGCGCTGGAGAACTAGAATAAATTTTAGGGGCTGTAGCTCAGGTGGGAGAGCACTTGCATGGCATGCAAGGGGTCGCAAGTTCAAATCTTGTCAGCTCCACCATTAAAATTTAAATGAGTCACCTAGATAGAATTTTCTTACATCCTTACTGCCAATAATTTTCTTACTGTCACCCTCAGATATGATTGCCCCTGAATGCATAACATATGAATAGTCACAAATATCCAATACCTCTCTTACATTATGATCTGTAATTAGCACACCGATATTTTTTTTCATGAGTTGTCTAATTAACAATTTAATGTCATCAATACCAATTGGATCAACTCCTGCTGTTGGCTCATCCATTAAAATTATACTTGGGTTTGAACAAAGACACCTTGCAATTTCAGTTCTTCTCCTCTCTCCTCCACTTAACATATGAGGCATAGCTCTTCGAAGGTGAGTCAAAGAAAATTCAGTTAGTAGTTCTTCTAATATATTTTGTTGCTGTTCTTTTGAATAATTCTTGGTTTCAATTATTGATAATAGGTTATCCTCAACTGTCATGCCTCTAAAGATTGACGGCTGCTGTGGAAGAAAACCCATACCAAGACTTGCTCTCGTGTGCATCGGCAAGGTTGTAAGATCTTGACCATCTAAACTGATATTACCACCATCACATTTTATCAGTCCCATAATCATGTAAAAAGTAGTCGTTTTACCTGCTCCATTAGGTCCAAGCAATCCTACCGTTTGGCCACGTTTAAGATTAATACTTACATCTCTAACAATTTGCTTTCGTGATAGAGATTTTCTTAAATTACTTACCTTTAATCCGTTTTCCGAGGATACTATTCTTGGTTTCTTTTGCACTAAATTCTCTTAATTTTTTGATATAGTTGCTTTAACTTTACTTGATTTCGTACTTTTCATTATACTAAACGAATTTTTAAGATCTAGTGTAAATTCGTCACATTCCGCATAATTGAGATCTTCTTTAATTTTTACGTTTCCTATAATCTTCAAGATCTCCAATGATGGTTCATATATTGCAGATCTACCAAATGCCTCTAGATTTTCACGAACTAACTTAACATCATTATTTGTCCAAATTTCTTCAATCAAACTATTAGAACTTGAATAATTGATTGATATTTTTTCAGACCATATTTCTATTTCCTGATCAGATATATGGACATTTCCCAAGAATTCAGATAATTGTTTTGAGTTATCAACTTCAAGCATATCAGAAATTACTAAAATTTCTGAACTAAAGGAATTTACATTATAAAAATAAAAAAAAATGAAAAATAGTTTCAAATTTTTCATTTATTTTCTCTTACAATCTTTGTTTTGACATTACCCTGGTAAATAAGTTTTCCAAAGTTTTCTGTAATTATTAAATTGTCAGAAGTGATGATATCTAAATTTCTAATATGTTTTACATTTTGTTTTAATTCTATGATATCATTATCAATATCAAACTTTCCAAAGTCAGCATATAATTTGTCATCATTATCACTAAATAAATATATTTCTTTCTCTAATTCTATGATCTTTGAAATCTGATCATATATAGCCTTCTCAGCCTCTATAAAAACCCATATACCATCTTGTGTTCTGTATTTACCTTCAACCTCAAATAATTTGATACTGTTCTCAGATTTAAGACCTCTTTTAGCTTTAATTTCATACTGTTTATTATCAAGGCCTTTTTCAGAGAATTTGGGATTATCAATTTCTGTTACTGAATTTTCCGAAAAAGAAATATTTATAATAAAAAAAAATAGAAATAATATTAGAATATTTAATTTTTCTAATTTCTTAATTGGCATATCTCAAACAATCATGAATATGTATAATGCCTATGGGTTTCTTTTTTGATTTATTATTAATCACAAAAAGGCATGTAATTTTATTTTTATTCATCGTACTAAGTGTATCTGTTAACAACTCGTTTTCATCAATTAATTTTGGGTTTCTCGTCATTATTTCTTTTGCTGTGAAGTTAAAAAAATCATCATTAATTCTTCTTCTTAGATCACCATCAGTTATGATACCAACAAGAGAATTTTTATTACTGATAACACCTACATGGCCAAATGATTTTCTGGTCATTTCAATCAATACTGTTTTCATGTTCGCATTTTCGGATACTATAGGAATCTCGTGTTTTGTATGCATTACATCTTTTACCTGTAACATTTGAATACCAAGAGTTCCCCCGGGATGCAATTTTTTGTAGTCAGATAGTTTAAATCTTTTTCTTTTCATTAGAGAAACACATAGAGCATCCCCTACAATGAGGGCCATAGTTGTTGAGGTTGTAGGGGCTAGTCCAATAGAACATGCTTCCTTAGCGTTTGGGATTATCAAGCATATTTTTACATTTTTTGATAATTCACTCTTTTTATTAGAAGTGATACCAATAGTTAAAGTAGAATTTTTTTTTGCAAATTCTAGCAAATTTACTAATTCATTACTATTTCCAGAATTGGATATAATTATCAACGCATCCTTTTTTGAAATAACCCCTAAATCTCCATGACTCATATCTGTTGGGGAACAATACTGGGATGGAGTGCCGGTAGAACTCATAGTAGATGAAATTTTAGATGCAATATGACCAGATTTTCCGACTCCAGTTACAATGACTCTTCCTTTAATATTAGCTAAAGCTCTAACAGCTTTATCAAAACTATAATCTATTACTTTATGTAGCTTTTTAATGCCTGCCAACTCAGTGTCTATTACTTCTTTGCCATCACGAATTACTGATCTATCTTTCATTTTTATCTACTAGAATGTGCGAATATATCATTATTCCAACCCCTAAGATCAAGTTCTACCCTTGTTTGAAGAAACTGAGTACATTTTTTTACAAGATCTTCTCTACCCTGTCTTTTTGACATTTCATCTAGTCTGGCTTTTATCGCATGTAAATACATGACATCAGTTGCCGCATAACTGATTTGTTCATTTGTAAGATCAGGATTAGACCAATCTGAACTTTGAGCTTTTTTTGAAATATCAACATTAAGAAGTTCTTTACATAAATCTTTATATCCGTGTGCAGAAGAGTATGTTCGATTAATTAGAGATGAAATCTTAGAGCAAAATACATTTTTTATCATTATTCCTAAGTCATGTTTAATTGCTGCCATATCGTGTCTAGCATAGTGAAATATAAATTGTTTATCACTACTAAGTAGCTTTTTTAGATTAGGGGCATCAAAATTTTTATTAATGAATTGAACTAGATGACAATCTCCTTTTCCATCATATAATTGAATTAGACACAAGGGGTCTCTAGTTGGCTGTAATCCCATCATTTCACAATCAGCGGCCACAACATCAGAAAAAATAATATCTTTTTCTAAATCATTTTTATGTAAAATTGTTTGCATTGTTCAAAAATAACTTTATTTGAAGAATCTACATAAAGGTATATTTGTAAAATATGAAGAAAAAAAAGATTACATTAATAGGTGGGTCTGGATTTTTAGCTAAATATTGTATTTCTGAACTTCTTAAAGAGGGTCACGATTTAAAAATCGTATGCAGAAACCCCCATTTGGCAGGCCACCTAAGAATGATGGCACCTATAGAACAATTAGATATTGTAAAAGGTAATATTATGCTTAAGCATACAATTGAGCCATTTATAAAAAATTCTGATGTTGTCGTTAATTTTGTAGGTGTTTTAAATGATAGTTCTAGCGGCCAATCTTTTGAAAATTGTCATGCTTTAGGGCCTAAAAATATCTCAGATTTATGTGCAAGATATCAGGTTAAGAAATTCATACATTTTTCATCTATTGGAGCCGATATCGAAAGTGACTCAAAATATCAACAATCAAAAGGCTTGGGAGAACAAAATATTCAAAAGATTTATCCCAACTCAATCATAATTAGACCATCAATAGTTTTTGGACCTGGTGACGGATTCTTTTCAGTTCAAGCAAAATTATTAAAAAGTTTACCAGTTGTACCGTTGTTCGCTAATAATAAATACCAATGTGTTTATGTTAAAGATATCGCCAAAGCTATAAACAGACTTATTTTAGATGATAAATATAATGGCAAGATTTTTGAATTTGGTGGACCGAAAAAAATGAGTCTAAAAGAAATATACCAGTTAATTTTAGACACTTTAAAAATTAAAAGACTAATAGTTCCTGTTCCATTGTCTTTTGCAAACTTTATTGCGTTTATGATGCTTCCCTTGCCCTCGCCACTTATAACGTTTGATCAAGTAAAACTTCTAAGAAAAGATAATATCATCTCTAAGACTGAATTTAATTTAGAAAAACTAGGAATTGAACCAACTTCGCCGAGCAATATCATAAGTACATATATTTCATAGTTTAAGTGAAATAAATCAAAATTATCGATCCTAGTATTATTCGATAAATTACAAATGGTATCATCGAATTATTTTTTACCCAATTCAACAATATACTTATTGATAAATATGCAGTAATGAAAGAAATAATAAAGCCAGAAAATAAATATAAAAAATTTATTGCAATTGAGTTATTGGCTATTTCAATAGCAGGAATTAAAGCTGACATTATTATTACAGGTATTGATAAGAGCATTGAAAATTTTGCAGCCTCGACTCTATTTAAACCAACTATTCTTGAACCCGTATAAACTACACCTGCTCTCGAAGCGCCTGGGATAATTGCGAAAATTTGAAAAAAACCAACAACAAGAGATTTCTTATAAGATAGATTATCCACTTTAAGATTTTTCTCATTGGATCTGACATCCGCAAAATAAAGCGCTAAACCAAAGACTATAGTTGATAGACCTATAAAATGTAGATTTCTGAAGATCTCAGCAAAACCAGATATATATGCTAAGCCACCAATAAAAATTATCGGTAATGATGCAACGATCAAATTTTGACTCGTCTTTGTTTTTGATATTTTATTCGACGTAAGGAAAGGCGCCATAAATTTTAATAAATTAAGTGCCTCAGTTCTAAAATAGATCAATACAGCCATCAAAGTACCTAAATGAAGGCTTATATCTAGAGATAAATTTTCTCTAATGTTCATCATTTCTGCGGTGATTAGCAAGTGAGCTGAACTTGAAATTGGCAGGAATTCAGTAATTCCTTGAATAATCGCTAAAATAACTACTGGAAAAATATACATATCAGATATAAAAAAATAGAGTTTTACGCCAAATAGGCAAGCAAAAGTTCTATTTATGTCATAATGTATGACTATTAATATATTATTATACTGATATAAGTCTGTTCATAATATTAATGAGATTCTATATATGTCAATAATTATGACACAATAAAATTTATGCTTAAATTTACTGACTTAAATCAAGAGTATCCTGATAAGAGACTATCAAAAGATAGAAAAAAAGACTTTCAGGAAATCTATGATAATTTCATTAAAAATAGCGCAAAAGAGCAGTCTAGCAGATGCTCTCAATGTGGTGTTCCATATTGCACAGTCCACTGTCCACTTCATAACCATATACCTGATTGGCTAAAGCTTGCCGCAGAGGACAGGTTGGAAGAGGCTTATGAAATCTCATCAAGTACAAATAATATGCCTGAGATATGTGGTAGGATCTGTCCTCAAGATAGACTATGTGAAGGTAATTGCGTAATCGAGCAATCAGGACATGGATCCGTAACTATTGGCTCAGTAGAGAAATATTTAACAGATAATGCATTTGAGAATGGATGGATTACCCCTCTCAAAATTGAAAAGAACATTGAAAAAGAAAATAGCATAGGTGTAATTGGTGCAGGACCAGCAGGACTAGCAGCTGCAGAAGAGCTTAGAAAAAAAGGTTATAAGGTTCATGTTTATGATCGTTATGATAGAGCCGGTGGATTGTTAATTTACGGTATCCCAAATTTTAAATTAGAAAAAGATATCGTTCAAAGGAGAATGCAATACTTAAAAGACTCTGGAATTAATATTCATCATAATGTTGAAATTGGAAAAGATATAAAATTTGAAGATCTTCAAAAAAAACACGATGCAGTTTTAATAGCTACAGGTGTTTATAAAGCTAAAGAAATTAACCTGGGTGAAAGTACAAGTAACATAATTCCAGCATTAGAATACTTAATCGCATCTAATCGAAAAGGACTTGGAGATAAAGTTAAGAAATTTGATGAAGGTGAGTTGGATGCAAAAGGTAAAGACATTGTGGTCATTGGTGGCGGTGACACAGCAATGGACTGTGTACGAACTGCTGTAAGACAAAAGGCTAAATCTGTGAAATGTTTATATCGTAGAGATAAAGAAAACATGCCTGGTTCTGCAAGAGAGGTAAATAATGCTGAAGAGGAAGGTGTCGAATTTATGTGGCAATCTCTCCCAATTAATATGGATGTTTTAAAAAATGGTTACCAAATTGAATGTGTCAAAATGAGATTGAGTGAGCCTGATGCCGATGGAAGAAGAACACCTCAACAAATAGAAGGATCTGATTTTAATTTGAAAGCTGATATGGTCATAGCTGCTTTGGGTTTTTCTCCTGAAAATTTACCCACACTTTTTAATGTTAGAGACTTACCAGTGACAAAGTGGGGCACAGTAAGAGTTGGTTTCAATACTATGATGACTGATATTGATGGAGTCTTTGCTGCAGGAGATATTGTTCGAGGGGCTTCATTAGTAGTGTGGGGAATAAGGGATGGTCGAGATGTAGCCAATTCAATACACAGTTATATTGAAGCAAAAAAACTGGCAGAGATTAGTAAGGTTAAAGCATCATGAGTTCAGATTTAAATAGATACAGAAAAAATAAGCAAGTCTTGGAGGAAGGGCACCTTTATAGTCCTAAACAAGAGCATGACGCATGCGGCGTTGGCTTTGTAGCATCAGTTGATGGTAAGCAAAGAAGAGAAGTTGTAAAAGGTGGCATTGATGCGCTAAAAGCAGTGTGGCACAGAGGTGCCGTTGATGCTGATGGTAAGACTGGGGATGGTGCCGGCATACTTACGCAAATACCTATAAACTTCTTTGATGACGAAATTGCTAAAACTGGTCATGAAAAAAGAGATGAGCCTTTAGGCATTGGTATGATGTTTTTGCCAAGAAACGACTATGCAGCATTAGAAAAATGTCGCACAATAATCGAGTCAGAACTTCTTGATCATGGATACTACATATATGGCTGGAGACAAGTGCCTATTAACAATAGCGTTATTGGCGAAAAAGCTAATACAACTAGACCTGAGATTGAGCAGGTTATGTTTGTTAACAACATTGAAAGAGATAGTAATTTTGATTATTCAAAAGAATTATATCTTGTAAGACGTCGACTTGAAAAGAGAATAGCAAAACAGCAAATTAATGGATTTTATGTATGCTCTTTAAGTTTTGAGTCAATCATTTACAAGGGGTTATTTTTAGCTGAACAACTATCCATATTCTATCCTGATTTAGCTAATCTTAATTTTGTGTCTTCATATGCGGTGTTTCATCAAAGATATTCTACAAATACCTTTCCATCCTGGGGTTTAGCTCAACCATTTAGAATGTTAGCCCATAATGGTGAGATAAATACAATTTCTGGAAATACAAATTGGATGAGAAATCATCAAACAAGAATTACATCAGAAATTTTTGGCGATGATAGTGAACAAGTTAAACCAATTATAGAAAAAAATGTTTCTGACTCTGCTGCCTTAGATGCTGCATTTGAACTATATGTTAGAGCTGGAAGATCAGTTCCTCTTGTTAAAACTCTTTTAATTCCTGAGGCATGGTCAAAAAGAAGTGAACTGATGCCAATCGAGCATAGAAATATGTATGAGTTTTCTAACGCCATTGTTGAACCATGGGATGGACCTGCCGCAATAGCTGCAGTTGATGGAAATTGGATTATTGGTGGTATGGATCGAAATGGTTTAAGGCCAATGCGGTACTCTGTATCAAATGATAAAATAATATACGTTGGTTCTGAAACAGGAATGGTCAGAGTTGATGAATCCAAGATAGTTGAAAAAGGCAGACTGGGCCCTGGAGATATAATCGGAGTAAATTTGAGGGAAGGTAAAATTTATCGTAACTCTGAGTTAAAAGACTATCTTGCGAAAGAAGCTCCGTATGAAGAGTATGTCAAAAAAATAATTCGACTAGATAAAAGAGTAACGGTTTCAAGAGAGTCGACAGTTATAGAAGCTGAAAAATTAAGAAAGAGAATGATTGCGGCTGGCTTCACAATGGAAGAACTAGAACTTATTCTTCATCCAATGGTAAGTGATGCAAAGGAATCTACTGGAAGCATGGGTGATGATACTCCTGTTGCTGTATTATCGGACAAGTATCGACCATTGTCACATTTTTTTAGACAAAAGTTTAGTCAGGTAACAAATCCTCCAATTGACAGTCTAAGAGAGCAAAGCAGAATGAGTTTAAAAACTCGATTTGGAAATTTACAAGATATTCTATCTCCTAATCCGTATGAAGAAAATGTTTTTGTAATTGATAGTCCATTTATAACAAATGGATTGTTCAAAAAGATTTCTGTTCGAGGACAAGAGTCCACTACTGTGATTGATTGTACAGTTCAAAAGAATAATTTTAATTTAAAGAGGGAAATAAAGCGTATTCAATTCGAGTCAGAGACTGCAGTTTTAAGTGGAAAGTCTCATATCGTGCTGTCTGATATTAGTGCGGACCAAGACAAATTATCTTTGCCAATGATATTGATCACCGCCGCAGTTCACACAGATTTGACACGTAAAGGTATAAGATCTTTTGTATCATTGCACGTAAGGTCTGCAGAGTGTTTAGATACTCATTACTTTGCTGTACTCATTGGTGTTGGTGCTACGACAGTAAACCCATACTTAGCATTGGACTGTATTTACGAAAGACATCAAAAAGGACTTTTTGGAAATTTATCTTACGAGGAATGTGTTGATCGATATAAAAAAGCAGTAGATCAAGGTTTATTAAAAGTTATGTCTAAGCTTGGAATTTCAGTTATCAGTGCTTACAGGGGTGGATTTAATTTCGAAGCGGTTGGTTTAAGCCGTTCAATGGTCAATGAATATTTCCTTGGTGTACAAAGTCGTATGTCTGGCATTGGTTTATCTGGTATTGAAAAAAAACTTACCGATCTTCATAATTATGCGTATTCGGATAGCATACAAACATTGCCTATTGGTGGCATATATAGATACAGAAACGGTGGTGAAACTCATGCTTATGAAGGCAAGTTGATACATCTTCTTCAAACAGCAGTCGCGGATGACTCTTATGAGATGTTTAAAAAATATTCAAACTCCATGAGTAACTTTGCTCCAATCAATATAAGAGATTTGCTTGAGTTTAAAGAAGGTGAAAGTTCAATTGAATTAAGCGAAGTAGAGTCAATAACGTCTATCAGAAAGCGCTTTGGCACAGGAAGTATGTCACATGGAGCACTTTCAAAGGAAGCCCATGAAACACTAGCAATAGCAATGAATCGGATCGGAGGCGCTTCTTGTTCAGGTGAGGGTGGTGAGTCAATAGAAAGATCAAAACCTCTCAACAATGGAGACAGTGCCAATTCAAGAGTAAAACAAGTAGCTTCTGCTAGGTTTGGTGTAACAACTGAATATTTAAACAACTGTGAGGAAATAGAAATCAAAATAGCACAAGGAGCTAAGCCTGGTGAGGGTGGTCAGCTTCCAGGATTCAAAGTAACTGCTGAGATAGCCAAGCTTCGCCACTCAACAGAGGGTGTTACACTAATAAGTCCTCCACCACATCACGATATTTACTCAATAGAAGATCTTGCTCAACTTATTTATGATCTTAAGCAGGCAAACCCAGATGCTAGAGTTTGTGTAAAGCTTGTGGCGTCATCTGGGATTGGAACTATAGCGGCAGGTGTTGCGAAGGCTAAAGCTGACGTCATTCTAATTTCAGGACATAATGGTGGAACCGGAGCAAGTCCGCAAACGAGTATTAAATACGCGGGTATCCCATGGGAAATGGGCTTAACAGAAGTGAATCAAGTTTTGACTCTTAACGGCTTAAGGCAAAATGTTGTGCTTAGAACTGATGGAGGTATCAAAACAGGTCGTGATGTTGTAATTGCTGCAATTATGGGTGCCGAGGAGTTTGGTGTCGGCACAACTTCACTCGTTGCAATGGGTTGTATAATGGTAAGACAATGTCACTCAAACACATGTCCAGTTGGAGTATGCACTCAAGATGATGACTTAAGAGCGAGATTTTCAGGTAGCCCTGAAAAGGTTGTTAATCTTTTTAGTTATATAGCTGAGGAGGTTAGAGAAATTTTAGCAAGACTTGGATTCAAAAGCCTAAATGAAATCATTGGTAGAACTGACCTATTGTATCAAATATCAAGGGGATCAACTCATTTAGATGACTTAGACCTTAATTCATTACTTATTCAAGCGGAAAAGGATCCAAACGTAGAATACTTTAAACACTCTATTATCAATGATGTTGGGTCAACACTTGATCAAAAAATTATTGAGGATGCATCTAAATTTTTACAAACTGGACAAAAAACTGAACTAAACTACCCCATTAGAAATACTGATAGAGCTGTTGGTACAAGATTATCTTCGACCATATACAGAACTTTCAAAGATAAAGAAGTTAATAAAGAGCATTTAACAATTAATCTTACTGGATCAGCGGGTCAGTCGCTAGGAGCTTTTGCTATTAAGGGGCTAAAAATAAATCTTTATGGGGATTCAAATGATTATGTTGGTAAAGGCTTATCCGGTGCAACTATTTCAATTCGACCTCATAAGAATAGTAATTTAGTTACAAATGAAAATACAATAATCGGAAATACAATTCTGTACGGTGCTACTTCAGGAGAATTATATGCCGCTGGGCAAGCAGGTGAGCGGTTTGCCGTTAGGAATTCAGGGGCGATTACAGTTGTTGAAGGATGTGGCTCAAACGGCTGTGAGTACATGACTGGCGGCACTGTTGTTGTTCTTGGAAAAACTGGAGATAATTTTGGAGCGGGAATGACAGGAGGCATGGCTTTTATTTATGATGAGGATAAAAAATTTAATCAGAGAGTTAACGGTGAAACTCTAATTTTTGATACTATAGCATCTGATTATTGGACAAATGAACTTAACCAAATTATTCTTTCACATTACCAAAATACGGGAAGTCTTCATGCGAAAAGCATATTAGACAACTGGGAAACTGAAATACATAAATTTATACACGTATGTCCAAAAGAGATAGTAAACATTCTTCCTCAGCCATTAGGATTCAAAGATCAGCTGAAGAAAGTCAACTAGATAAAAGTAATAAACTTAAAAAATTAATAGAGCAGCATGGTTTTGATACTTTTGGTATTGTAGATATAAACCCGAACTTGGATTTTAAAAAAGAACTAGATGAGTTCTTGGAAAAAAATCATCACGGCGAAATGGTATGGATGGAGGAAAGATCCAATTATAGATCAAATCCAAACATTTTGTGGGATGAAGCTCAGTCAATAATTGTTCTTGGGATCAACTATCACTTTGAATGTAATTCGCTTGAGTTATTGTCTGAAAAAAATAAGGGTATAATTTCTGTTTATTCAAGAAATTTTGATTATCATAAAATAATTAAAAAAAAATTGAAAAGTCTTTCATTTGAAATTTCAAAGTTGCTTAATTGTAGTTTTAAATACTTTGTGGATACAGCTCCTGTTATGGAAAAGCCTATTTCTATGAAAGGCGGCATTGGTTGGCAAGGTAAGCATACTAATCTAGTTTCAAAAGACTTTGGATCATGGTTATTTCTTTCATCAATTTTTGTTGATAAAAGAATAAATAATACTCATCCAGAAATTGATCATTGTGGTTCATGTACAAACTGTATTGATATATGCCCAACTAGTGCAATTGTTGAGCCTTACAAATTAGATGCTACTAAATGTATTTCATATCTCACAATAGAATATAAAGGAATTATAGATAAAAATATGAGAAAACTAATTGGAAATAGAATTTATGGCTGTGATGACTGTTTAGCTGTTTGTCCATGGAATAAATTTGCAAAAAAATCTAAAGAAATTAGTTTTTATCCAAGAGACGATCTTATCAAGCCTGATCTAGGTGATTTTTTAAGTTTAACAGATGAAGATTTCAGAAAAAAGTTTTCTAAATCCAGCATAAAAAGGATTGGCAGAGATAGATTTTTAAGAAATGTACTGATCGCAGTTGGAAATAGTAAAGAAAAAAAATACAAGAAAGATATTGAGGCACTTTTAGAAGATGAATCTTCTACTGTAAGAGCAATGGCTGTTTGGTCATTAAAGCAAGTGATTGATAGTAATCATATTGAAAACTATAAAAAAAAATATTTCGCTCTTGAAAAAAATAAAAATGTCCAAGAAGAATGGTTAAATTAAACTTATGATTTTTATATTTGGTTATGGATATACAGCTAAACATCTTGCAAGCAAGGTAAGTGACAAAGAAATTTTTGCCACTTCTCGAAGTCTAAATAATTTACAAATTAATCAAAAAAACATTCGAATCATTGACCCTTCGAAGACCCTAAATATTCTCGAAAAATATAAAAATGAAATAACTCATTTAGTTATATCTGTGCCACCAGATCAAAGTGGTGATATTTTTTTAAAAAATATAAAATTTAATTTACGTGAATTAATTAATCTTAAATGGATTGGCTACCTATCTGCTACCAGTGTTTATGGCGATCATGACGGTCAATTTGTGAGTGAAACTTCAAGATTACTTACTAAGTCTAAAAGAGGAATTAGCCGCCAGCTTGCAGAGGATCAGTGGAATCAGTTGTCTAAAAAATATAATCTACCGTTACATATTTTTAGAATTGCTGGCATATATGGACCAGAAAGAAATATTCTTGGGAGAATTCAATCTCGAAATTTCATAAGAGTAATAAAAAAGGGACATTTTTTTTCAAGAATATACATCAATGATTTAACAAATATTATTTTAACTTCAATGAACAAACCGAATCCTATTTCTATATACAATATTGCTGACGACTGTCCGTCGACTCTTGATGATGTGATTGACTATATTTCAAAAAAGATTTCAATTATCATACCCAATGAAGTTCTCTATGAAACGTTAAGTAAAAAAGAACAAACAGAAAGTTTTTTTTCTGAAAATAAAAAAGTGAGCAACAGGCTTATCAAAGAAGAACTTGGTATTATTCTAGAATACCCTTCATATAAAGAAGGTTATAATCAAATCATTAATTTAAATAATTAAATTCCTGTATTCGACTCAACTTGTAGTCTACTAATTGCGATCCCAATTACTACAAGTATAACACCAATTAATAATGAAAATTTCAGTGGTTCATTCATTAATGCCCAGCCATAAAATATTCCAAATACAGGAATTAAATATGCCACCTGCATCATGAAAGTAGTTCCCGCAGTTCTAATCAATATTTGTCTCAGACTAAATGCTAGGCCAGTTGGAATTATGCCTAAATAAAATAATGCAGAAATCGCCGTAAGATTCATTTCATAATTTATTGGTTCAGCAAATAATAGCATCAATGGAATAAGCCATATGCTTCCCCATGCGAGCGTATTCATCGTAACCATATCAGAAGGCAAGTTTGAAACTTTTCGAATAATTAAATTTGATACTACATATGAACAACCCGCCAAATAAATCGCTAAAGCGCCGATAAAACTTGACATATCAGTTACAAAAACTTGCACGCCAACCGCGAACACAACTCCAGAAAAACCAATTATAGTTCCTATCATTTTTCTAAGGTTTAATTTTTCATCATCTGTAAAATAATGTGCCAAGATCAATGCAAGAAAAGGGTTGGCTGACATTATAATTACACCTATGTTGCTAGGCAGAGTTAATAATCCGTAAGGGATCAAAGTGAAAGGGATTGCAGCGTTAAATAATCCAATGATTGCGTAAGTAAAAGTATTTTCTTTAAAAAGCTGAAGGTTTCCTGCTCTATATAGAACTGCTATAAGAAGAAAAATCGCCCCAATAAATGTTCTAAAAAACCCTATTTCAATTGGATTAAACATAAAGTTGCAAAATTTTATGGCTACAAAAGAGGCTCCCCAAACAGCACCAAGAAATACCAAAAGTGAATAATTATTAAGAGTTGAATTCATTACAATAATTCTTCGATATTTTTGTATAAAGTATTTAGATCAGTTTCTCTTGAAAGACTATGATCTCCATCTTCAATAATTGTCAGTTTTTTATTTTTACTTTCCAATAATTCAATAATTTTCTCAGAGGTTCTAAAACTTACTACCTGATCTTTCCTTCCATGAAGAAGCCTTACAGGACAAGAGATATTTATTGGCTTTGTTAAGAGCATATTTTTTTTTCCATCTTCAAGAAATTTATAAGTTATTGTGTAATCTTCAGCGTACTTATCCCAATTAATTATAATTTTACCTTCAGACTTAATTTGTTTTTTTTGTTCAACACTTAGCCTATTCCATTCACCTACAACAAAATCTGGTGCTGATGCTATGCCTACTAGACCATGCACATAATTTGATTTTTGCTTAGATACGATCAAAGAAATCCATCCACCCATACTCGAACCGATAATAATATTTTTATTTGATTTAAATTTTTCAAATATTTCACTCGCTTCTATTGACCACTTACTAATTCCGCCATCTTCAAATCTACCCTTTGACACGCCGTGACCAGAATAGTCAAATCTCAAAAAATTCAATTTATTTTCAATGCACCATTTACTCAAAGCGGTTGCCTTAGTTCCATCCATGCTTGAGCTGTACCCTCCAAAGAAGAAAATTGTTGTTTGAGATTTTAGATCATCTTTTGAATAAGCGATTTGTTCATCAAAAGAAGAATTGATGTAATTAATTTTATTTTGCATAATGATTTACTATTAATCATTTAACTATTAGAAATACTATATGCAATCAAAAATTTGCGTATTACAAGTAATACCTAATCTTGATGTAAGTGGTGCTTCTCAAGGATGTGTTGATGTTGCAAATTTTTTATCAGAGAAGAACTATAATTCTTATATTCTTACTCATTCAGGGCCTAAATCAATAGAAGTAAAAGACTCTAATGAAAAAGTTTTTTATGCCCCCGTTAACTCTAAAAACCCACTTAAAATTTTTTTGAATACAATTAAAATTATACAACTGATTAAAAAACTAAATATAACAATTGTTCACGCTAGAAGCAGAGCACCCGCATGGAGCTCATATTTTGCATGTGCTGTAACTGGCGCAAAATTTATTACAACATTTCATGGTACATACAATTTTAGTAACCCACTAAAAAAATACTATAACTCCATTATGTTAAAAACAAATGGAACAATTGCAATTTCAGAATTTATCAATAATCATATAAATAATTGTTACCCAACTAAAAATTATAATATTAGAACTATTGCTAGAGGCATAGACCTGGATTTTTTTGATCCAAATAACGTTAAAGCTCAGCAGGTAGAATTAATTATACAAGAATACAATATTGATAATGATGCAATTAAGATTCTTCTTGCTGGAAGAATAACGGGGTGGAAGGGGCATAAACTTCTTCTTCAAGCGATTTCTAATATTCATAAACAAACAAATCATAAATTCGAGATAATTTTTGTTGGTCCTGACGAAAATCATAAACTAAAGAATTCACTAAAAACTTTTGCGAATGAACACAACCTTTCAAAATCACTTCATTTTGTGGGCCCTAGAAATGATCTAAATAATTTTTATAGTCTGGCCGATTTAGTAATATCAGCGTCAACAGATCCAGAAGCTTTTGGCAGAATTTCTGTCGAGGCCCAAGCTATGGGTAAATTTGTAATAGCGTCAAATCATGGAGGGTCAGTTGAGACTGTGAAAGATGGCGCAACAGGGTACTTATTTGAAAATAATAACTCTGAGGATCTATGTAAAAAAATAATTGATGCAATCTCTAATGAAAAACATAAATCAGACAAGACTTCTGAAGCATGCATTTCACACGTTAAAGAAAAATATTCAAAAATTAAAATGTGTGAGGAGACAATAAATTTCTATAAAGAAGTTATTAATTAAATGGTAAGAAATATTTTGGTAATTAAACACGGTTCTTTTGGAGATATTATTCAAATAAATGGATGTTTAAGAGATATCCGAGAGCATTACTCAAAATATAAAATATATATTTTAACGACACCGGCATTTAATAATTATTTTGGTAAGTGCCCTTTTATTGATGAAGTAATTTTAGATAAGAGAAGGTCTCGATGGAATTTCATCTATTTATATCGATTAAAGCAATTATTCACTCAACATAAATTTGAAAGAATTTTTGATTTACAAAATTCTTATCGAACTGAATTTTACCGAAAGTATCTTTCTTCTTCTGAATGGATCTCTTCAAGGACAATGTTAAGATTCAATGAAACAAAAGAAGAATTTGATAAAAAAAGTATTTTAGAAAGATTTAAATTACAATTATTAAGATCAAAAATAGATACACAGTTCGCAGAAAAACCTCAAGTTTCTTGGATGATAGATGATGATTTTCATATTTCTTCTGAAATTAAAAAAAAATACATAGTTTTATTTCCTTTTTGTTCTCCCAAACATCATCACAAAATCTGGCCTTATTATGAAGAGCTTATTTTAAAATTAAAATCAAAGTTATCTGACACAGATATTGTAATTGCTCCAGGACCTGGAGAAATAAAAGCAGCAAAAAAATACGACGTAAAGTTATGTTTACATAACAATCAGCCAACAAATTTTTTTCAATTAGCAAAATTGCTGATAGGTGCAAAGTATGTAATTTCAAATGATACAGGACCTGCTCACTTAGCTGCCCACTTAGGTTGCAAAGGTTTAGCATTATTTGGTGGACACACTACGCCAGAGAAGGTGAGCATTGAAACAGGCAGTTTTTTATCAATTTCTTCCAAGAATATAAGCAATATAAGTGTAGAAGAAGTCTTCGATAAAATAGATTCTCATTTATAGTTACATGATATAATACTTAAATTGTATGAGTAACGAGGAAACATTTATTGATATTTTAAGGCATGATACAGCCCATGTTTTGGCTATGGCTGTTCAGGAGTTGTTTCCTGATACACAAGTTACTATTGGTCCTGTAATTGAAAATGGTTTTTATTATGATTTTGATCGAAAAGAGCCATTTACTGAAAAAGATCTTGGAACGATTGAAAAGAAAATGAAAGAAATTGTAAATCGCAACGAAAAGACTTCATTCAAAGTAATGAGCAGGGAAGATGCAATCAAGCTATTTTCCGATAAAGGTGAAAACTATAAAGTAGAGATCATTAAAGACTTGCCTGAAAGTGAGAAACTTAAAGTATATTATCACGGTGAATGGTTTGATCTTTGCAAGGGACCGCATTTAGAGTCAACAGGTAAAATTGGAAAAGCATTTAAATTAACAAAAGTAGCAGGAGCATACTGGCGAGGAGACTCAAATAACCCAATGCTTCAAAGAATTTATGGAACAGCTTGGGAAACACAAGATGATCTTGAAAATTATCTGAACTTGTTAAAGGAGGCTGAAAAAAGAGATCATAGAAAACTTGGCAAAGAACTAGATTTATTTCATTTTCAAGAAGAAGCCCCAGGTTCAGTTTTCTGGCACGCAAAAGGTTGGACATTATTTAGAACACTTATAGATTATATGCGCAAGCGACAAGAAGAGGCTGGGTATGAAGAAATTAATACTCCCGATATTATGGATAAGTCATTATGGGAAAGATCCGGACACCTTGAAAAATTCGGTGATAATATGTTTACCACAGAAGCAAGGGAAGAACGTGTTTATGCCCTAAAACCAATGAATTGTCCTGGCTGTGTACAAGTATATAAACAAGGACTGAAGAGTTACAGAGATTTACCTTTGAGAGTCGCTGAGTTTGGAAAAGTTCACAGATATGAGCCATCGGGTGCCCTCCATGGTTTAATGAGAGTCAGGGCATTTACGCAAGATGATGCACATATATTTTGTACAGAAGACCAAATTACTGAAGAAAGTAAAAAGGTATGCGATTTAGTTTTAAGTATTTATAAAGATTTTGGATTTGAAAATGTATCAATTAAATTTTCCGACCGTCCTGAAAAAAGAGTCGGCAATGACGATGTATGGGATAAATCTGAGGCTGCTCTTCGTGAAGCAATGGAAGCTACAGGATTAGAATATACTTTAAATCCAGGTGAAGGAGCATTTTATGGTCCAAAATTAGAATTTATTCTAAAGGATGCCATCGGGAGAGAGTGGCAATGTGGAACATTGCAAGTTGATCTTAACTTGCCTGAGAGACTTGGTGGTCATTATGTTGCAGAAGATGGTCAAAAGCATAACCCAGTTATGTTACATCGAGCATTGTTTGGATCTTTAGAGAGGTTCACAGGAATTTTGATAGAACATTATGCTGGAAATTTACCGCTTTGGTTAGCGCCAACACAAGCTGTGGTTGCGCCTATTACTTCCGATATAAACGAATATGCTGAGAGAGTATATTTATCTCTTAAAAATAACGGTATTAGAGTTGAAAAAGACTTAAGAAATGAGAAGATAAGCTATAAAATCAGAGAAAATTCTTTGAAAAAAATACCATTTCAATTAATTCTCGGGAAGAACGAAATGGAAGATAAGACTGTAACATTGAGGGAGTTTGGCAATGATAATCAAGAAAAAATTAAATTTGAAAAATTAAATGATTTTTTTCAAAAAAAATGTATGATGCCGTTTCATCAATAGATAAAGGAGATTAAAATAGCACTTCAAAGAAAAAATAATAGAGACCATTTATCTACTAAAGGTCTAAAGTTTCGTATAAACGAATTCATAACTTCTTCCACTGTAAGATTAATTGACGAAAAAGGTAACAACTTAGGAGTTGTTAACACTGATGAGGCGATGAAAAAAGCTTCAGATGCAGGTCTTGATCTAGTTGAAGTATCTCCGCAAGTGGACCCTCCTGTATGCAAAATCCTTGATTTTGGAAAATTTAAATATGAGGCGCAAAAAAAAGCCAGTACGTCTAAAAAGAAACAAAAAGAAATTACAATTAAAGAAATTAAGATGAGGCCAGGAATTGATGTTCATGATTATGACTTCAAGGTCAAGGCTGCACAAAAGTTTATTGCAGCAGGAGATAAAGTGAAATTTACTATACGATTTAAAGGAAGAGAGTTTGAACATCATGATATTGCTGAAAATTTGATGGAAAGAATTCGAGAAACAATGGGTACGACAAGTAAAATCGAGCAAGAACCAAAACTTGAAGGTCGCCAATTTACCATGATTTTCACTGCAAATTAGCATCAGTAGTTAATTCCTATCATTAATAAAAAACTTTTGATTTTTTCTTACCTAGGGTCTATAAACCGTTCATCCAATATGAGTAAATTAAAAACAAAAAAAGGTGCTAATAAAAGATTTAGGCTTACAGCTTCTGGTAAAGTTAAATCATATCAAAGTGGAAAAAGACACGGTATGATTAAAAGAACAAATAATCAGATAAGAAACCAAAGAGGTTCTACAATTTTATCTGATCAAGATGCCCGAATAGTTAAAAAGTTTTTACCCTACGCTTAATAAATAGGAAGATATAATGGCAAGAGTTAAAAGAGGAGTTACTGCACACGCAAGACATAAAAAAGTAATAAAGCAAGCCAAAGGATATAGAGGCAGAAGAAAGAATACTTTTAAAGTCGCAAAGCAAGCTGTAGAAAAATCAATGCAGTATGCCTATCGTGATCGAAGAGTTAAAAAAAGGGAGTTTAGATCACTTTGGACCCAAAGAATAAATGCTGGAGCAAGATTACATGGAATTTCTTATTCAGTTTTCATGAATGGTCTTAAAAAATTAAACATCGAATTAGATCGTAAAATTTTAGCTGATCTTGCTATGAATGAACCTACTTCTTTTGAGCATTTAGCAAAACAGGTTCAGTCCTCAGCCAAATAATTCAGTTGGCATCATATTCTCAAGCATATTATTATTACAGAAAAAACTAAATCTGATATTGTTGTTCTACGATGAAAGATTTTAGAGAGTTAGAAAATGAAATTAAAAAAGCTTCAGATAAATTTACAAATATCGAAAGCATAAATGAATTTAGGATAAAATTTCTTGGTAAGAAAGGTATCATTTCTCTCGAGATGAAAGGGCTAGCCAGTCTTTCCGGCGAACAAAGAAAGCAGCATGCTGAAAAATTAAATAAGATTAAAGACTCTGTTTTAGAAATAATAGCTTCAAAGACTGAAGAGTTAAATAGCGAGGAATTAGAAAAAAAACTTAACTCTGAAACTTTAGATATCACTCTATCCACTTCAAAGTCATACGGAACTATTCACCCAATTAGTCAGGTTATAGAGGAGGTAATAACTATTTTTGGTGACTTAGATTTTTTTGTTGCAGAAGGACCTGAAGTTGAAACTGATTATAATAATTTTACTGCTTTAAACACTTCTGAACACCACCCTGCACGACAAATGCATGATACTTTTTATGTAGAAACTGAGACTGATGGAATGCCAAATGTTCTGCGAACTCATACCTCGCCAGTTCAAATAAGAAGTATGTTAAAGCAAAAACCACCAATACGATTAATTGCTCCTGGAAAAACGTTTAGATGTGATAATGATCAAACGCACTCTCCTATGTTCCATCAAGTTGAGGGTTTAGTTATAGATCAAGAAAGCAATATGAGTCACCTCAAAGGATGTTTAGAAATATTCCTCAAAACTTTTTTTGAGACTGATAAATTAAATATGAGATTTCGACCTAGTCATTTCCCGTTTACGGAACCATCTGCAGAAGTTGATATTGGATACACAAAGAAAGGAAACCAATTAATTATTGGAGAGGGAGAGGATTGGTTAGAAATTTTAGGATGCGGAATGGTTCATCCAAATGTGCTTGAAAATGTAAATATCAATTCAGATGAATATCAAGGCTATGCATTTGGTATGGGTATAGAAAGGCTTGCAATGCTCAAATACGGAATTAGTGATTTAAGAACTTTCTTTGATAGTGATCTAAGATGGAATAAGCATTATGGTTTTTCACCTTTGAACATACCTTCGATCATAGGAGACTTAAGCTAAATGAAATTTAGTTATTCTTGGTTAACTGAGCATCTTAAGACAAATGCTAATTTCGAAGAAATTGAAAAGAAACTCACTTCTATCGGCCTTGAAGTTGATGATATTCAGGACACGGGTAAATTATACCAGGATTTTATTGTTGGACAGGTGCTTGAAGAAAAAAAACACCCAAATGCCGATAAATTAAAACTATGCAAAGTTGATATTGGTAAGGAAAAGGTTGATGTAGTTTGTGGTGCGCCAAATGTAGAGAAAGGTATGAAGGTGGTTTATGCACCGGTTGGATCAACTATCCCGGTTAATCAAATGAAGATTAAAGCTGCCAAGATCAGAGGAGTAGAATCCTATGGAATGATGTGTTCAGAATATGAACTTGGTATCTCAAATGAGCATGATGGAATAATTCGACTTGAGGAAAAAGAAACTATTGGAAGATCTTTTTCAGAGATTTATGGCTCTAATGATATTGTAATAGAAATTGGTATCACGCCAAATCGACAAGATTGTCTTGGTGTAAAAGGAATAGCTCGAGATCTTGCTTCAGCTGGTATGGGGGAATTGTTAGAGAGAAAAATATTTAGAGAAAAAGGCCGCTTTAATTCACCAATTAAAATTGAAATACAAGATAATAAAATCTGCTCGGCCTTTGCTGGAAGATATTTTAGAAATGTAAAGAATACTGAAAGCCCGGAATGGCTAAAAAATAAACTTAAGTCAATAGGTTTAAGACCAATATCTGCGCTGGTCGATATAACTAATTTTGTGATGTATGACGAGAATAGGCCACTTCACGTATACGATGCGGATAAAATAGATGGCAAAATTATAGTACGTGCAGCAAATGATGGAGAACGTTTCCTAGCGCTTGATGAAAAAAGTTATCAGCTAAAAAATGGTATGTGCGTAATAGCGGATGAAAAAAAAGTACTAGGCCTAGGAGGGATCATGGGGGGCGAAAGCACAGGTTGCAGCACTGAGACAACGAATGTTTTACTAGAATCTGCCTTATTTGATGAAATTAACACAGCCAAGACGGGAAGAAACTTGTCAATCTTAAGTGATGCAAGATATCGTTTTGAAAGAGGCATTGATCCAAATTCAACTCTAAAAGGGATAGATCTTGCAACTCAATTAATTCTTGAAATATGCGGCGGTGAGTGCAGTGAGGTTGAGTTGGCTGGAAGTATCAAAGAAAATAAAAATGAGGTATCAACTTCTAGTAGTTATATTTCAAGAAGACTGGGTTTTGAAGTTTCTGACAAAGAATTGAGATCTATACTTAGTTCTCTAGGAATCGAAACTAACCAAAAAGGTGATGTTATTAAATGTTCAATACCTTCTTGGCGACAAGATATTCACGGAGAAGCCGACATAAGTGAAGAAGTTATTCGCATTAAAGGATATGAAAATATACCAACAAGTAATATAAGATTAAAAAGTAAAATTAATCAAAATATCTTAAATTACGCACAAAAGAAGTTGGTTAAAGCAAGACACTTCATTGCTTCAATTGGATATGATGAACTAGTAACATTTTCATTCACAGACTCAAAAAATTGTGAAGTATTTGGCGATATAAATAAATTAAAAATTGTAAATCCTATATCAGAGGAGTTGAACATATTAAGACCTAACCTTCTCCCTAATCTTCTTCATGCAATTAAAAAAAACATGAACAGAAATTTTGACTCATTTTCGATCTTTGAGATAGGTAGTCAGTACAGATCAACATCTCCCGAGGATCAATTGAATATTGTATGTGGAATTAAATCAGGAATTAAGACAGAGAAGTCTTGGAAGAATAATCAGACAGAATTTGATATATATGATGTAAAACAAGATGTAACTTCCTTAATTGACCATTTAATGCCAGGTAATAAAAAAATATCAATCTCTAATGAATGTCCTTCGTGGTATCATCCCGGAAGATCTGGCTCGATAATAATTAATAATTCTGTTGTTGCTGGATATTTTGGAGAGCTGCATCCAAGAGTTGCAAGTCAATTTAAGATTAAGAATAGAACAAATATATTTGAGCTATATCTTGATAAATTGCCAAACACAGAAAAGAAAACTACCAACAAACCTGTACTTAACTTAAGTGAATTTCAGATTGTCACAAGAGACTTTGCCTTTGTTATTGATAAAAAAGTAAAAGGCGAAGAAGTTGTTACTTCAGCCTTTAAGGTAGATAAGGAATTAATTAGAAATGTTGAAATCTTTGATTTATTTGAAGATGATAGTCTTGGAAATGACAAAAAGTCTATTGCTATAAAGGTTACATTACAATCTAACGAAAAAACTCTTGCCGAAAATGACATTTCTGAAATAAGTTCAAAAATTATTAAATCTGTGGAAAAGTCTACTTCCGGAACTGTTAGATCCTAAATAAATATTTTATGACTGGCACTAAAAACATAAGAAATTTTTCTATTATCGCTCATATTGATCATGGAAAATCTACTTTAGCTGACAGATTGATTCAATTCTGTGGAGGGCTTTCTGAAAGAGAAATGAAAGCACAGGTACTTGACTCCATGGATATTGAAAGAGAACGTGGAATAACAATCAAGGCTCAAACTGTGCAATTAAAATACAAAGCAAAAAATGGTGAAACGTACACACTAAACATTATTGATACACCTGGCCATGTTGATTTTAGCTATGAAGTTAACAGATCATTATCTGCTTGCGAGGGATCGCTATTGGTTGTTGATGCAAGTCAGGGTGTTGAAGCTCAAACATTAGCTAACTTATATCAAGCTGTAGAAAATGATCACGTCATTATACCCGTGTTAAATAAAATAGATTTACCAGCAGCTGATCCAGAGAGAGTTAAAAATCAAATTGAAGATATTTTAGGTATTGATACCAGTAACGTACTTGAAATTTCTGCTAAATCAGGCCTTGGTATTGAAGATGTATTAGAAAATATTGTAAATGAATTACCATCTCCTGTAGGCGATGAAAGCAAACAATTAAAAGCAATGCTAGTAGACAGTTGGTATGATGCCTACCTGGGTGTTGTGATATTGGTTCGTGTGATTGATGGAGTTCTAAAAAAAGGTATGGAGGTACGTTTCCATCAAACTAATACAAAACATTTAATAGAAAGAATTGGTTGTTTCACCCCAAAAATGGTAGATAACGAGCTTATCAATGCTGGTGAATTAGGTTTTATAACAGCTGCAATAAAAGAAGTAGCTCAAACTAAGGTTGGGGATACAATACTACTAGCTAATGATAAACAAACTGAGCCTTTACCTGGCTTCAAGCCAAGTCAGCCTGTAGTATTTTGTGGTTTATTTCCAACAAATGCTGCTGATTTTAGATTTTTAAAAGATGCATTGGCTAAGTTAAAGCTTAATGACTCCAGTTTTCATTTTGAACAAGAAACCTCAGCAGCCCTCGGAATGGGTTTTAGATGTGGTTTTCTTGGATTATTACACTTAGAAATTATTGTCGAAAGACTTGATAGAGAATTCAATTTAGATCTAATAACTACAGCTCCTAGTGTGATTTATAACTTAGTTTTAAATGACGGAAGCTCACTTGAATTACATAACCCAGCAGATATGCCAGAAGTTATGAAAATTAAAAGTATTTCTGAACCTTGGATTAAAGCAACAATTATTTGTCCTGATGAATATTTGGGTAGCATCATATCTCTCTGCGAAGATAAGAGAGGAATACAAAAAGAATTATCTTATTCTGGATCAAGAGTAATTCTAAATTATAAATTACCTCTAAATGAAATTGTTTTTGATTTTTATGATCGATTGAAGTCAATTTCTAGTGGATATGCAAGTTTTGATTATGAAATTGATGAGTATGTTGAAAGTGATTTGGTAAGACTTAGTATATTGGTAAACGATGAGTCAGTAGACGCTTTGTCAATTATTGTTCATCGAAGTTTTTCTGAAAAAAAAGGTCGAGCTGTATGCGAAAAACTAAAAGAATTAATTCCTCGTCATCAATTTCATATTCCAATCCAAGCAGCAATTGGCGGTAAAATTATTGCCCGTGAAACAGTCAGAGGATACCGTAAAAATGTTATTGAAAGGATACATGGTGGGGGAGCTACTGATAGAAAAAGAAAATTACTTGATAAGCAGAAAAAAGGAAAACAGAGACTTAGAACTTACGGTAAGGTCGATATTCCACAAGAAGCCTTTATTGCTGCTTTAAAAGTTGAATAAGGAAAGGTGGCCGAGTGGTTGAAGGCGCACGCTTGGAAAGCGTGTATGCGGGTGACCGTATCGTGGGTTCGAATCCCATCCTTTCCGCCATGAAGATAAATTATTATTTTTAATCCTTAGTCAACCTTAGCATGAATGTTATATTTATTTAATTAATGATTAATAGAGAAAACACTCTAATTTTAGTAGCTCTTGAGGATGAACTTCCAAGAGAAGTTCTGCCAGAGTGGAATATAAATTATACCGGTGTCGGAAAAGTTAATGCAACATACCATGCCACAAAATCAATAATTAATTTTTCTCCAAAATATGTCATAAACTTCGGTTCAGCTGGATCACTGAATCCCTCAATTGCTGGATTACAAAAAATTACTAAGTTCCTTCAAAGAGATATGCACGCTGAACAACTTGGATTTAAAACAGGCGAAACTCCTTTTGATAAGATAAACACTATAATCACAGAAAATGATGGTATTTCATGTAGCTCAGGAGATAATTTTGTCGATAAAACACCTCAAATATTATCAGATGTAGTTGATATGGAAGCCTATTCAATTGCAAAAGTATGTGAGAGAGAGGGCGTTAAATTCATATGCTATAAGTTTATTTCAGATAATGCTGATAAAGAAGCTAGTAAAGATTGGAAAGAGAATTTCTCAATAGGATCGAATTTATTTAAATTAAAATTACTAAATGAATTAGTAGATAAACTATGAGTTTTTTTTATCAAATTAAGCTTATAAACCCCCCGTGATAAGCCCTATCATTCCTAAAAGTAACCATAACATTAACATCGTTCTTTCATTAAAAATTCTACTACTTTCAATTTTATTAAATTGATTATAAATAACTAAAGACAAAAGAAAGGTGAGAATTAAAAGGTAAACAATTGTAAAAATCATAAGAATAATTGTATCTAATCATTTATAGATGTATATAAATTATATTATGTTTTTATACAGGCATTCATTTACGTACTTAGTAATAATAAGTGGATGCGTACTTTTATTTGTATCTTTTGGCATTAGACATTCATCTGGTTTATATCTTATCCCAATTTCAGATTATATAAATACTGGTAGAGAGGTATTTGGTCTTGCAATTGCCATTCAATTTTTAATGATTGGTATTGGTTCACCAATCTTTGGAGCTATTGCAGATAAATACAACTCTTCTATTGCTGGCTTATTAGGTGTTTTATTTTTTTTGGGTGGTCTTTTAATGATGTCAAATATTGAAGGGCCTGACACATTGATTATTTCTCAAATATTTTTTGGTTTTGGATGTGCTGGTTGTGGAACAGCTGTTATTTTAGGAGCTGTAGGAAAGGCGGTTACAGGTAAAAATCAAACCCTAGCTCTTGGAATTGTAATGGCCGCTGGCTCGCTTGGACAATTTTTGATTGTTCCTTTTGCAGGTTATTTGATTAATTTGAACGGCTGGCAAAGTTCAATTTATAATTTATGCTTGATTTCTCTTATAATGTTAATTTTCTCATTAGCACTCACTAAAATCTCAAACAAATCCGTAAATAATGAAGAAATTAGTCGTTCTTTAGCATCAGTTTTAAATGATGCATTCCTGAATAAAAGCTATTTATTATTAACAATTGGTTTTTTTGTTTGTGGATTTCATATTTCCTTCGTTGCCACACACCTTCCTGCTTATCTTAATGATGTATTTTTGCCTCAATGGATAGGATCTTGGTCTCTTGCATTGATCGGACTTTTTAATGTTATTGGTACGTTATTTTTTGGTTATTTGGGCGATACAAAATCAAAAAAAAATTTATTAGTGATACTTTACTTGCTAAGAGCCCTCTTATTTTTAATTTTTATTTTTTTGCCTAAAACTGAGGTTACAGTTTTATTATTTGCGTCAATTCTGGGGATATTATGGCTTTCAACCGTACCATTAACTAGTGGAATAATTTCTGTTATCTTTGGTTCAAAGTATATGTCAATGTTATATGGGTTTACTTTTCTTTCTCATCAAGTGGGATCATTTTTTGGAAGTTGGTTTGGTGGTAGGCTTTATGATTATTATGGATCTTATGAAATAATGTGGTGGTTGTGTGTTTTTCTTGGATTTGCCTCAGCGGTAATTCATTTTCCCATTTTAGAAAAGAATATTTATAGAATTCAAACTCAATAATTTTTAATTGCGATAATTGTTTATTAAATAAATTTTCTTATCGATTGATTTTATATACAATTTTAAATTATTCACTTATCCACAGGGTAATAAATTTTTTTTGTTAATTTATAATTTCATTCTCTAGATAATTGTATTAAGATTTTTTCCATCGGACGAACAAAGAACGAAAGCCCTTCGGGGAGTTTGTCGGCGGTAAGCCGAGTTTCGGGGCGGAATAGAGACCTTTAGGGGTTTGTGTTGTGCCCCGTTTTTTTTGCCTCCCATAGATATTACTGCTTGTTTCTATGATTTTTGATTTCTCATTACTGTACTTTTTCATACCAGTTTTTTTCATAATATCCATTACACCAGGTTTATGCATGACACTTGCTTTAACAATGGGAATTACAATAGGTGTAAAAAATACAATGAAAATGATGGTTGGAGAATTGATTGGAGTTTTGATTGTGGCAGGCACAGCAGTGGTAGGAGGTGGAGCGATCATCTCGTCCTTTCCAATTGCATTTGCAGTTTTTAAATATGGAGGAGGTCTTTATTTGATGTTTGTTGGGTATCAGATGATCAACTCAAGAGGATCACTAGCATTAAATTTGGATGGGTCACATTCATTTGATATAAATTTCTTCAAATTAGCAATGCAGGGCTTTATAACTGCTGTTGCGAACCCAAAAGGTTGGGCATTTTTTATTGCAATGGTACCTGCATTTATAAATTATGAAACTAATTTAATTCCGCAAATGTCAGCGCTCATAATAATTATTCTTATAATTGAGTTTATTTCACTTATGATTTACGCAACTGGAGGACAAGCTTTAGGAATTATGTTAAAAAAACAAAATAATATTAAACTTATTAATGGATTAGCAGGTTTCTTAATGGTAGGAGTTGGTGTCTGGTTAGCTCTAAGCTAATGTTTTGAAAAAAGAATTCCTGGACCAGCTGTACTATCAATTCCAGCCTCTCTTAGCATTTGCCAGCTAATCGCCTGATTTGATGAGATTACCGGTTTATCTAATATTTTCTCAGCGTCATTGATAATTTTAAATGTTTTAAGGTTAGTGCATGAAATAAAAACTGCTTCGCAATCTTTTTTACCAACTTCTATTATAGCTTCAAGGCTGTCTTTAGCTGAAATCCTTGCAACATTCTTGTCATTGGATTCATTAAAAGAAATTTGGTTTTGAATTATAAAATTATTAGCATGCAAATGATCACGTAAAGATTTAGTTACCGACTCTTGATAAGGTGATACAAAATTAATTTTTCTACAGCCTAACGTTCTCATAGCTTTTTTTACAGCTCTTATTGGATCAGTTACAAATGCCGATTTATGTTTTTTATTTATAAGACTTTGAATTTTATCTGAGCCAATAACTGTTGCGCCTGATGTACAAGCATATCCAATACTATCATACTTAATATCAGGTAATAAAGCTGATGCTGCTGGCAATTCTTTTTCCATAAGTCCAAGATTTTTATTACTCACAATATTGTTACAATGAATGCGTGAGTGATTGATTGATATACTTTGATCAAGAATGGTTCTGATTTCTTGCTCGATAGTTTCATCGCTCTGAAGAACGATCAGCCCCAATCTCGCTTTGTAATGTCTATTATTATCCAATTCATATTTTCTCATGCAAAGGCCTTTTGTGATTTTAAGATAACACTTCGTGTTTCAGATGGATTAATTACTGCATCGATTTCAAGGTGAGCAGCTGCTTCTATAGCTTTTCCTTTATCATAGAGTTTTTCAACTAGACTATTAAATAATTCCTCTCTTTTTGAATTATCTTTAACCTTTTCTAACTCTTTTTTAAACCCAAGTTTTACAGCTCCTTCTAGGCCCATTGCTCCAAACTCACCTGTTGGCCAAGCTGCTGTATAAACTGGTTCATGAAGACTTCCACCAACCATTGCCTGGGCTCCAAGTCCATAACCTTTTCTTAAAAAAATTGCAGTTAAAGGTACTTTTATTTTTGATCCAATCTTAAAGAGATTTGACATTCTTCTAACAGCCCCGTCTTTCTCACTGTCTGGTCCTACCATAAATCCAGGTGTATCAACTAAGGAGATAATGGGTAAGCCATATTCACTACACATTTCAATAAAAGAAGATGCTTTATCTGCTCCTTCGGAGTCAATTGCACCACCTAAATATTGACTATCATTTGCCAATAATCCAAAAGGCTTTCCTTCTATTCTAATAAAGCATGAAACAATACCTTTTCCGTAATCAGGTTTTATTTCAGTAAATTCGCCAATATCAGAAATTATTTTTATAATATGTCGAACTGGATAAGACCATCTTCTATCTTTGGGCATAATATTACTCAGCTTCTTCTGATCATCAGCTTTCCAATCTTTAATTTCGCCTTGAAAGTATGAGAGTATTTTTTTAGCAATATTGGTTGCGTCCTTTTCGTCTTCAGCAACATAATCAATTACTCCATTATTTCTTTGAATGTCTACTGGTCCTATTTCTTTTGGATCAAACTTTCCAAGTCCGCCTCCTTCAATCATTGCAGGACCTGCCATTCCAATCCAAGAATTCTTTGTAGCAATTCGAACGTCCGCACTACCAAAAAGAGCTGCATTACCAGCAAAGCAAAATCCATTATTTATAGCAATTCTCAAACATCTACCATACAAGCTTGCCCAAAGTGCAAACGAAGGCACATGTAAACCAGCAACAGATGTTGTTACATCTGTGTCTCCAGGCCTTCCTCCTCCACCTTCAGTATAAATGACTATTGGAAGTTTAAACTCTTTTGCTTTTTCACAGATGCGATCAAGTTTCATATGATGAAAAAAACCTTGAGTACCTGCCAATACTGAGTAGTCATAAATTATACTAACCGCATCAGACTTTTCCTCACCAATAAGATCAGAATTGATTTTACAAAATCCAGTAATAATACCGTCTGCTGCAGTATTGATTTGAAGATCCTCATATTTTCTTCTGTTTCTTTGAGCCGCTACTGCAAAAGCTCCGTACTCTAAAAAACTTTGATTATCAACTAAGTGATCGAGATTTTCTCGTGCTGTTCTTAGTCCAAGTTCATGCCTTTTGTTTTTTGCTTCAGTTCGAGTTTCATCACTTAATTTTTCTAGTCTATCAAGAAATTGAGACAAATTAGGATTATCATTCATATTTGATCACAGCATTTTTTTTAAAATTGGGTCTTTTTGTATGAGATGATGATACACAACAGCACCTAAATGAATAGTGAAAAGAAGTACCAAAAAATATGCTGAAATAACATGAACAACGTGGAATTGGTCCGCAAGGTCGTAGTTGAAGTAGTCAATGTAGACCTTAGAAACAATAAAATTTACTTCCTCTCCAGAAAGTAAAAGTTTTAAGATTCCGCTGACAGTAATCAAAAGAAGCGTAACATAAAAAAGTCCATGTACTGCTTTTGATGCTATCAACTGTAATTTATTTACAGCTGAAGTTATTGGCTTTGGATTCAAAAATTTCCAAATCAATCTGAGCAATGTTAAATAAAAAATACTTATACCGATAACGATATGAATGTTTTCAACTTTTAATTTAAATTGAGAAAACTCCAAATTATCCAAATAAAATCCTAAAGGTAGTTGAAATATTAGAATTAAAAAAGTGAGCCAGTGAAAGAGTCGAGCAAGAACCCCATAACTGCTATTGTTATTTTTAACTTTCATAATATATATTTAGAATATGAAAATAATTTTGCAAATATTGCTTTCATCAATTTCAGCTTCTCTTTTATTTGTTTTTGTTAGTTTTGCTGACGATCATGGAAAAATTATAAAAGAAAGAAAATCACTATTTAAGCAAAATTATAGCCATGCAAAAAGAATGTCTGCAGAAATACCAAAAGGTAATAATGATAAAGTCATAGAGCTCTCTGAAAGAATGAGCATGAATTACGATAAACTTGTTGATCTTTTTCCTGACAATTCAAAAACAGGTTATGATACAGAAGCTTTACCAACTATTTGGCTTCAAAAAGATGAATTTAACGCTTTGATGATTGAAACCTCAGATAAAGTCAAAGAATTTTCTCGAATTGCTGCTAGCCTTACAGGAGATGAATTAAAAGAGGCTCAAAAGAATTTAATTTGGTCAAGTTGTAAAGCTTGCCATGATAAATTTAGAATGCCTCATTAGGCAATCACTGTCATTGAAATAATTCTTTTTATTCCAAGATCACTATTCTTATATCGGTGTTCAAATAAATACACTCCCTGCCATATACCAAGATCAAGTTTTTTTTCTTTAATTGGAATACTTAGCGTTGTGTTTGTTAGAGAAGATTTAATATGTGCAGGCATATCATCTGGACCCTCTTCACTATGTAAGTAATTATCCTTTTCGGGTACTATTTTGTCGTAATAATTTTCTAGATCTTTAAGAACGTTAGGGTCAGCGTTTTCCTGAATAATTAGAGATGCGGATGTGTGTTTGATAAAAATAGTGCAGATACCTCTTGATATTCTATGTTTGCTAATAGCTTGATTTATAATGTCTGTAATATTATAGAGCCCTTTTCCTTCAACAACTATTTCAAGTTCTTTTTGAATTAACATTTTGATATCAATATATGTAAAATTAAATTAAGTTTACAACAACAATGAAGAATAATGTATCTCTTTCTGATCCAGGATGGAATTTACAATATAGTTATACCCAAATATCTGACAAACTGTTCTCAGAATTAAAACCAGACGCAGTTAATAATCCAAGCACTGTCATTATTAATCATAAGCTGGCCAAAAAACTTGGCCTAAATTTAAAAGGGATCTCTGAAAAAGACCTATCAAATTTATTTTCAGGAAATCAATTGCCTTATGGCGCGAAGCCATTCGCACAAGCTTATGCTGGGCATCAATTTGGACAGTTCACAATTCTTGGTGACGGCAGAGCTCACGTTGTCGGTGAACAAATTACCCCAGAGGGTGAAATATTTGATATTCAGTATAAAGGTTCTGGACGAACACCTTATTCAAGAGGTGGAGATGGTAAGGCTGCATTGGGACCGATGTTACGTGAATATTTAATTAGCGAAGCAATGTATTATTTAGGTATTCCAACTACAAGAAGTTTAGCAGTTGTTAGGACCGGTGAAAAAGTTTACCGAGAAGTTCCATTAAAAGGATCTATTTTAACACGAGTAGCAAGCAGCCACATTAGAATTGGTACTTTTCAGTTTTTAGCAGCACACAAAGATTATCAAAGCATGAAATCTCTTCTAGATTTCTCAATAAAAAGACATTTTAGTGATTTAAAATTCTCCGAAAATATAGCGGTTGAATTCATAAAAGCTGTAATGCAAAAACAGATAAACTTGATTGTAGAATGGATGCGTGTTGGATTTATTCATGGAGTCATGAATACTGATAACTCAACAATATCAGGAGAGACAATTGATTATGGGCCTTGCGCTTTCATGGATCATTATGATGCCAATACTGTTTTTAGCTCAATTGATACGCAAGGAAGATATTCTTTTGTCAATCAACCCTCAATAATTCAATGGAATTTAGTCAGATTAGCAGAGTGCTTATTACCACTCATCGATAAAGACGAGAAAAGATCAATTGAAATTGCTCAAAATCTTTTAAACACTTTTAGTTCCTTATTTAAGGACAGATGGCTTCAAATGATGAGAAAAAAACTAGGTATTAAAGATCAAAGCGAAGATGATGAAGAACTCATCAACAACTTGATCAAATGGATGCAACAAAAAAAACCGGATTTTACAAATACATTTTGTAATCTAATGAATTATGATCATGCAGCCGATAAAGAATTTGAAGATGATGAGTTTAATAATTGGAAAAGCGAATGGAAAGAAAGAGTTAAAAGTAAGGAATATTTAGAAGTGATGATGAGTTGCAATCCAATTTTAATTCCTAGAAATTATTTGGTTGAAGAGGCGCTCAGTGAAGCCGAAATAGATGGAAAGCTTGATAAGTTTAATGAGCTTAACGAAATAATTTCTTCACCTTACCAGTTAAAAAAAGTAAACAACAAATATTTGGAAACACCAACTAAAACAAATATTCCCTATAAAACTTTTTGCGGGACTTAATAAACCTTCAGTCTCTTTTCAAGACGTCTTACTAAAAAAGAAACTACTAAAATGAGGACTAAATATTCTAATACTAAAAATGTATAAATTTCCAAAGGTCGATACTGACTAACTACGAGCTCATTAGCCTTCCTCGTTAACTCATTCAGACCAATGATTGATACAAGGGATGACATTTTGAGCATGTAAACAAATTGATTGCCCAATGCAGGTAATATTATTCGAACTGCTTGTGGTAACGTGATGTGGTAGAAAATTTGAAAAAAATTCATACCCATGGATGAACCGGCTTCTTTTTGGCCTTTGGGCACAGCTTGGATTCCAGATCTAAAAATCTCTGCTATAAATGGGCTTTCACAGATACTTAATGCAATAATCCCCGCAGTAAATGCAGTAAAATTTAGGTTTAGCAAAACAGGTAATCCATAGTAAACCCATAAAATCATGACTAAAACTGGTATTGCTCGAATTATCTCTGTATAGCCAACATTTATGTAGTTAAGAGCTCTGTTTCTTGAAATGCTTGCAACAGAGACAATTAAGCCCAAAAATATTGCTATTATAATTGAAATTACCGACAGAATTATGGTGTAACCCAAACCACCAATTAAGAATTCTATATTTGATAGTCCAATTTTATTATTTGGCAGAATTACATACCAACCCCATTGATAATTTGATGAACATCCTGCTAATACTAATAAAGACAAAAGCATTAGGAAGACATTGATTTTTCCAGCTATGTTGAAATTCATGATAAAAAATATAATTATATTATTTAAATATAAACGTATAATTTTTAAAAAATATTAAAAAGAGGAAAATCATATGAAGCTCATTCAAGCCTTATTAATTTCTATTGCATTATTTATCTCATCTTTATCACATGCATCAACTCTAGATGAAATTATGAAAACTGGTGTACTTAAAGTCGGAACAACTGGCGATTTTCCGGGCTGGAGCTTTATGAATCCTGAAACGAATGAATACGAAGGTTACGATATTGATGTAGCAAAAAAACTCGCTGAAGATATGGGTGTTGACATTGAGTTTGTTGCAACAGATTGGAAAAATCTTGTTTCAGGTGTGGTGGCCTCTAAATACCACATGACATCCAGCGCTTCAATAACGACTAAGAGAGCACTTACCGCTGGTTATTCAAATTCATATTATGGTACTGGAACGGTAGCAATGACTCTGGCTATGAATTTAGAAAATATTGGAAGCTGGGATAACATTAATGATG
The DNA here is from genome assembly GCA_902547315.1 of uncultured Pelagibacteraceae bacterium. Taxonomy (GTDB): domain Bacteria; phylum Pseudomonadota; class Alphaproteobacteria; order Pelagibacterales; family AG-422-B15; genus CACNXQ01. The sequence continues at coordinate 61,483 of CACCND010000003.1, forward strand.
CCAATACAACAGTTGCTGTTACGCTCGGAACAGTGTTTGAAAATGAAGCTAAAAAATCGTTTCCAGATTCTAAAATTGTGATGGTTGAAGCTCCTGCACGTGAATATCAAGAAGTGTTGTCAGGAAGAGCTGATGTATCATTAACAAGCAAAGTTGATGCATTAAAGCTTATCAATTTATATCCAGAGCTATCAATCATAAATATTGATGAGCCTAAAAATGCAAAACTATTCGCAATTTTGTTACCGAGAGGTGACCAAGAATGGATAAATTTTATAAATCATTGGATTTCAGATCAAAAAAATAAAGGATTTTTTAATCAAACGGCATCAAAGTTTGGATTATAATTTTTTTGCATGAAGCCTATTTGGTAAGTCGAAAATTTGTAGACTGCAGCTGCAAATATGTAGTTAATTATTAATATCACTAAAAACATTGTAGTAAAATCAACTTTTAAATAGAGAACTGCAACGGAAAGTCCGCAGACTGGTAATATCACCATTCTCATTAAATTAATTATCATTTGATAATGTGGTTTTTTAAGTCCTTGAAGTAATGCTGACGAAATAAAGAAAATTGGATAGCAAGGTCCGGCAAATGCAGCGATCTTCAGGTAAGTTGATCCATAATAAATAATTTCTTTATTATCGCTAAAAAAGACCATGATGTAGTTTGATAAAAAGAAAATAAATATTCCACATATAGCCATAAAGAAAGTCCCATAAAAAATTGACTTATTATAAGTCTCATGAATTCTAATAAAATTCATAGCACCAAAATTTTGACCAACTAAAGCAAGAGTAGAGGCATTTAAGCCTAAAACAGGTAATAGAAAAAGTTGTTCAAAGCGGATTGCTGCGCCGTATCCCCCAGCTGAATAATCTCCGTAGGTTGAAACATAAAATAATAATACAAAAACCCCCAAACCAATGAACATCATTGAAATTGTAGCAGGAACTGCTTGAGTTAAAATTTCCTTTTGTAAATTATATTTGGGAACGAAGCATTGTGGGTAAAGAAATTTTTTTAAATTTGTCTTATTTACTTTTATAACAATATAAATTAGTCCAAACAGTTGTGAACACAAAGTTGCTAAGGCTATACCCTTCACTCCCATTGCAGGAATAAAGTATATTCCATAAATAAATGTGGGATTCAAAACTAGATTAAGAAAGAATGAAATAATTAGAACATTTCTTAAAGACTTTGTATCCCCTTTAGAAGCTAGAAATGAATTAATAGTCAATTGTAAAAAAAACAGTGAGGCACCAATGAAAATTACATCCATATAGTCTTTTGCATAAAATATAATTTCAGGATTTGTTTTCAAAAATATTAGAATAGGTTCTGTTCCATAAATTCCAACCATCGTAACAAAAGCAGATACAATTAAGCTAGTAAGAATAGCCTGCGCAAGAAGGAGAGATGCTTTTTTCTCATCATTTTTTCCAAGAGCATTTGAAATTAGCGCTGTAACTCCTATGGATAAACCTGCAGTAAATCCTATAATAATGAAGTAAATTGGAAATGATTTTGCAATAGCAGTGATAGCATCTGGCGATATTAATCCAGCAAATTTAACATCAACGATGTTATAGAGTGTTTGAAAAAGAGTACCAATACTTGAAGGGATTGCAATTCGCCTTATTAAAGTTGAAATATTATCTTTAGTCAGATCCATAACATCAAGTTATACCTTCTATTTAGATATGAATATTTTGCAAATCTAAATGTAAAGTTAATTTAATTTTTATCATTAAAACAATTTACTTTTAGTCTATATATAGCTATAAGATCCGTCTAAAGATTACGTTTTTGTTCCTTTTTTTTGGAGTAATACGAAGTCTAAATTAAATAAAAAAGGAATAACAACTATGGCTACTGGTACTGTTAAATGGTTTAATCCAAAAAAGGGTTATGGATTTATTGCTCCTGAAGAAGGCGATAAAGATATCTTTGTTCACATCACAGCTGTTCAAGCTGCGGGTATGAAAAAATTGGATGAAGGCCAAAAACTATCATACGATGCTGAGGAAAAGGATGGAAAAGTCTCAGCGGTAAATCTACAAGCAGCAGAATAATTAAGCTGCCTTATCTATCATATCTAGCCACATTGTGAATTCATCAATTAATTCACTTGCTGGCTGGATTATCTTAACTCTCTTATCTTTTGAGCTAACTTGAGTAACAAGTGATCCTTTGCTTATTTCATCGTTAATAAAATTAATTATAGTTGCTCTCGAAGCAAGATCTGACATGTTTTTTGTTAGATATTCCTTTGTGCATTCAATCTTATTATCATTAGAGTCAAAATATAGTCTCATTATCTCATAGCATATTCTAATACCATAAACTGATCGGCGAAAGTGACTTAAACGGCTGAAGATTTTTCTGTCACCCGCACTTTCAAAAACTTTAATCTGTTTCACCACCTGCTCAAAAATTTTTTCAGTTTTCATAAAATACCTCAACAATAATTTCAGAAACTATTATTAAATAATATGGATAATTATTAATAATAATTATTTGCCACTTTGGCGGCATATATTTAAAATATAAATTATTTAACCACTGTTTTTATGAGATTTTAATAATGAACGTGACTTTATGAACGAAGAAAATAGGAAAAAAGTTTGGCAACTAATCCAAAAAACGGGGGATGAACTTAGAGGCAAATTACCAGAACACCCTTCACACCCAAAAGGGCGTAATCCATATGCCCATATATCTCTTGAAATTAAAAATCAATTTGGAATGTCATATAGTGACATTCCGGATAGCCGAATAACTGAACTTAAAAAATTTATAAAATTTATTTTAGATAATCCAAGATAGGCTTACTTAAGGTTTCCATTCAGGAGCACCGAATAAGCTCAAGAACTTTTCTTTAGTATTTTTTGATTTTTTAAAGTCTTTAATCATATTTTGCCAAAAGATAAAAGTTATTTTTACTGGGTTAAAGGTCTTAACATTTTCTCTAATTCCATAAACTACCTCAAACTTTTCTTCTTTAAATGTTCCAAATATACGGTCCCAAATGATAAGGAAATTACCATAATTCTTGTCTATGTATTCCTCATTACTTCCATGGTGCACTCTATGGTGGGAGGGTGTAACAAATATATATTCTAGTGGTCCTAATTTTTTAATCCATTGAGTATGGCCCGTCACTCCCCATAACATTAGAATCAAACTTGCAACAGCAGTTATAACAGGATTGAAACCAATAAGGGGGATTATCATAAAAAACGGTAATTTATTTATACCGCCAAACCAAGCCTGTCTTAAAGATACGGAAAAGTTCATTTCCTCACTTGAATGATGATTCATATGTACCGCCCAGAAAAATCTAACTCTATGAGAGCATCGGTGGTACCAATAATAGACAAAATCCACTACGATAAAAGTCAGTATCCATACCATCCATCCGGGGAGTACTTCGTCAATCGTAATTATTCTGAACTGATAGAGATAAACATAGGCTAGAAATACTGAGCCTTTAGTAAATAAACCCACAATAAAATTACCCGCTAAAAGTCCCAGACCCGCCAAGGAATCTTTTAAGGTATAATAATTAAGCCTATAGAAACTCGAATATATGACCTCAGAGGCTATAAGTACCAAAATGATCGGAATTCCATAAGAATATATTTGAGCTTCTGTCATTGTTTTCTATTGAAATATATATCATTCGAGTTAATTCAGGAAAGCATGAAAAAAGTTTTTTTAGTTATATTTTTTAGTTTCTTTCTAGTTTTGTCGGCTTTAGCTGCCCCTGGTGGAAGCGGCGGAAGCGGCGGAAGCGGTGGAAGCGGTGGAAGCGGTGGAAGTAGTGGTGGAAGCGGAAATTCAGGAGGAGATGGATCTGGTGGAAGTAGTCACTCGGGCGGTTATTCAAACTCCTCGGGATACGATCAAGAACTAAAACGTATTATGTTTGAAATCAAGCAAAATGAAAATTTTGATGACGCTCTTAGAGATCTAGAGGTTTATGTCTACGAAAACCCTCAAAATGCCAATGGCTGGAACCTAATAGGCTTTGCAAGTCGTAAACTTGAGAAATTTGATGACTCTGAAATATATTATAATACTGGCCTAGAAATTGAACCCAGACACGAAGGGATATTATCATATCAAGGCGAGCTTTATCTCAAAACAAATAGATATGAGAAAGCGCTTGAAAACCTAGCCATTCTAACCGAGATGTGCAATTTCAATTGTACTGAAAAAAAGGCATTATTAGAAGCTGTAAAGAAATTCGAGCAAGAAAATAATTTATAACAGGTTGATTTATTTAATTAGCCAAACTAATCTCTAGTCAATAAGTTATGATAAAAGTTTTAGTTTTTTTTGTTTTAGGTGCAGCTACTTTATACTTTATCATAAGAGCATTAGTTAATACAGAGCCCGGTAAATTATCCCGAGTAATTAAAATAATTATATTTGCTGCAATTATAATTGCTGTTGTCTTCATGCTAACGAGAGGCAATCTTGGTTTTCTTGCACCAATCATTGGTCTTGCTAGAAGGCTACTCGTAGGCTTTTAAAATGCTTCTAAATATAAAAAAAAGTTTCATCATTGTAATTATCTTTTTGTCATCTTTTATCTTTTTTGCATCATGTGATAATGACCCAAACCAGTCAGCTGCATTTACTGGAGTACGTGTAATAGATAATTCTTATTCTCCTCCGGTCGTAAGAATCAATGAAGGAGGAAAGGTAAGATTCAATAATTGGGGCAATAATCCACATAATGTTATTGCTGTAGATGAGAGCTGGGGCTCATATGAAGAAATACCCAAGGGTGATTACCTAGATATTACTTATGAAGCTGAAGGGTTATACAAATATTTATGCTCATTTCACGCATCACCTGACGGTGAATGGGGAATGGTCGGGTCTGTTGTTGTTGGTGATATTAATTATGAAGATTATACAAACTTTTCAAAAATGGATGTGGTCTCATCTTTCTCTGGATCAGTGAGAAATGTACCTGACGATTATGAAACAATTCAAGATGCGGTTAATGCATCAAATCCTGGGGACTTAGTGCTTATTAAACCTGGAGTTTACTATGAAGAAGTTGTCGTAAATGTTCCCTCGATAACAATTCGTGGTTGGGATAGAAATAATACAATCATTGATGGTGAGTTTGAAAGAGGGAATGGAGTTCTTGTTGCTGGAGTAGATGGTGTAGTAATTGAAAATTTAACTGCCCGTAACGCTTTGCTCAATGGTTTCTATTGGGCAACAGTTAAGGGTTACAGGGGATCATATTTAACAGCTTACAACAATGGTGACTATGGTGTTTATGCATTTGACGCGGTTGATGGTGTATTAGAACATTCGTATGCATCAGGTTCTCCTGATGCAGGTTTTTATATTGGACAATGTTACCCTTGCGATGCAATTGTGAATAACGTTATCTCAGAAAATAATGGGCTTGGTTATTCTGGAACTAATTCAGGAGGCTCCCTATATATTATAAGTTCAGTATTTAGAAATAACAAAGGAGGTTTAGCCCCAAATACATTAGACTCCGAATTGCTTCCTCCTGAAAGAGAAACATTCATTATTGGAAATTTAATAGAAAATAATAACAACAATGACGCTCCAGCCACAAAATCAACTTACTTATCTTTTGGTAATGGCGTAATTATTGCTGGTGGGAATAATAACATAATCAAAAATAATGTGATTGCTAATCACGATCTGTATGGTGTTATTCTTACCGCAGCTGCTGATGTGAATTATTGGCCTGCTCATGGAAACAGAGTTGAAGACAATCTTATTTTAGCTTCTAACAGAGCAGACTTAGCGATTAGCGGCGTATCTAATCTTGGTAATTGTTTTAAAGGAAACTATTTTAATACTTCCATACCACCTGGTTTACAGTCATTAAATAATTGTGACGCGGGCTTTATTCCATTAAGTTCAGACCTCTCAGGGATGTGGTCATCACTTGCAAGAATTATTCATGCTAGCGATGGCGGGTATCAACAAGGTGACTGGAGATCTTTTCCAAAACCAGAAAATCAGAAAAATATGCCAATTATGGAGAAGCTTTTAAGTCAAGGATATGATAAGAAAAATCTACCTATATACATGATCAAAAAGTCTGTACAACCAGCTGTTGAGGTTTTTCAACAATTTGAACATGTTTTGGATGATATTGAATTACCTGAAGAAGCAAGAAAATATTTGAACTAATATTTTTATTGTTTAACCTATTTATAGGAGATTTTAGATGCCGGGTGTTACTTTTTTTCCATTAAATGATGTACCTTTTTTATCGTTATTCTTTAACTTTTATGGCTACTACCTCCCTATATTTTTATATGCGACATGGACGTCCACAGCACTATTTGACTTATTTATCTCAAAATATAGAGACACGACTGGAAAAGTAATTTGGACACTTATTGTTATGTTCATTCCTTTGATTGGCTCATTAATCTATCATCTGTTTGCAGCTAGAGAGTTAGATGTCACGATTAGAGCTACAATGATTTTTGGAGGTATTGGCATCATGATAATTGTTTTTCTTTATCTAGGTCTTGCCCTCTAATCAAGCAAAGTGATATTTGACTCAAGAATTACTCCAATTAGACGAGACTTAGCTTCAGTGGCTTACAAAGCCATTATAAAAAGAAAAAAATATGTGACGGCAAAGCTGGCTACAGTCAAAAGTGCGTTTTCTCCACTTTTCTCAAAAAAAGGTTCAAAATTAAGTACCCAACTATTGTATGGTGAAGAATGTGATGTCTTTGAGTCCAAAAATGGATGGTCTTGGATTCAGTCACGAAGAGATAATTATGTTGGATATACTCCCTCAATTAATCTAACGAGGAAAACCTATAAACCTAATTCAAAAGTTATCTCCTTAAGAACATTTATTTATACAAAACCAGATATTAAAAGCGTTACGAAAGGTTACTTAAGTTTTAACTCATTGGTTGAGGTAATTAAAATCAAGGGGAAATATTCGTTAATTAAAAATTTGGGTTGGTGTCCAAGTCTAGATCTAGTAAAGATTAAAAGTAGTAAATTCAATCACATAGATTTGTCAAAACAGTACCTGGATACCCCTTATATGTGGGGCGGAAGAGACTCAATGGGCATAGACTGTTCAGGGCTAGTCCAAAATCTTCATCAGATTAATAATAGGCCTTTTCCAAGGGATACGGATATGCAAGAGATATTTGTAACCAATGAAGTTAAGTATGAAAAAGATCTCAAAGCGGGAGATCTAGTATTTTGGAAAGGGCACGTTGCGATGATGATTGATAATTTGAATATCATTCATGCAAATGCTTTTCATATGAAAACAGCAATTGAGCCACTCAGTACAGCGAAGAAAAGAATATTAAAATCAAACGGTAAGATCAAAAAACTTGGAAGACTATAAATTAATTGAATGAAAATTTATTTCTAATAAACCAAAGCAAAATCAATGAAGGAATTACCATGACCGCAGTAATTATAAAGAAAATACCCCAATCACCCTGCAACCAGTCGACTAATGATCCTGAAGATGATGCCATTAGTGTTCTTCCAGCTGTTCCAAGCGATGCCAAAAGGGCATATTGAGTTGCAGTATATGTTCGGTCAACAAGTAGCGAAATAAAAGTAACAAAAGCAACAGTTGCAAAAGCTGCAGCCAAATCATCAAGTAATACAGCGGCAGCAAAAAGTAAAACAGATTTTTCAGACCATGCCATTACACTAAACATTATGTTTGTAATCGCCATTGCAATTCCTGAAATGAATAGTGCTCTAACCACACCTGATTTTATGGAAAACCAACCTCCCAATAATGTAAATACAACTGTTGTGATCCATCCCAGTCCCTTTGAGTAAATTGCAATATCAGATTTTGAAAATCCCATTTCGTCGTAAAATATAATGGACATACGTCCCAAAAAAGCCTCTCCAATTTTAAATAAAAATATGAACCCAATAATCAACAGACTGATTGTTAAACCATTTTTTTTGAAGAAACTGATTAGAGGACTTATGATAGTGCTTACAAACCAGGCTGAAAATTTATTTAAATTTAATCTATCTTGATCACTTTTTTGAGCAACATGCCTTTTATTCGATAAATCTTCTGGAATAAATAAAAGTCCGATATTAAAAAGAAAAATGATTAGGCAAATGAACAGAAAAGTTAATTGCCAATAATTAGCCAAGCCTTGCTGCTCAAAATAATCAGCAACAAAAAGTGTGAGCATTCCACCTATTTTGTAACCTGTCCACCAACCAACCACAGCTATTGATGCGCCAGCTGCCATTGATGCTTTTTCATTCTCACCTATTTGCTCAATTCTTAAAGCATCAATTGTTATATCTTGAGATGCCGAGGAAATTGCTATCAATAATCCAAGTAAAATAATTAATTCTAAATTTGTAATCGGATTGAGTGCTGTCCAAATAAATAGACATGCTAGTATTATTGCTTGTAAAGAAATGATCCACGATTTTCTGTGGCCAATTTTTTGAGTTAAGATAGGAATTTTAATACGGTCAATGATTGGAGCCCAAATAAAGTTAATTGCATATACACTAAAAATTAGACCCGCCCATCCAATTGTACTTCTGGATAATTCATAATCTTTAAGCCAAAGCGAGAGAGCGCTTCCAATTATCACCCAAGGAAAGCCACTAATTGCTCCGAGCAGCAAGATGCGCAACATTCTATTATCAAAATAAATTGATATTCCTACATTCTCTTTCGTCACTAAATATAGAATAGGTAATAGTACCGACTGACGTCAATCAATATATTGAAGATTATTTGTACTTATTCAATGGGTGCAGGATTATCGCTGAAGCTTCTTAGATAAAGTATGACGTTTGCTCTATCTTTTTCTTTTTTTAGACCCACAAAAGACATTTTTGTACCTTCAATATATTTTTTTGGATTTAAAAGGTATCCGTTAAGTTGCTCATAGGTCCAGTTGCCACCATATGCAGCCATTGCGTTTGAGTATTTGTAATCCTCTTTTGAACCAATATCTTTATTTACAATATCCCAGAGTGCTGGACCAATTTTATTTGCTCCACCTTTTTCCACAACGTGACATTGTGAACATTTCTTAAAGACCTTTGCGCCTTTTTCTAAATCTGCTGATGCAAGCATAGTCTGAATTGGTATTTCAGGTTCCGCTGTAGCAGTATCATCTGCCATTGCTGCCGATGCAGACACCGCTATATCTTCAGCTCCTTCAACTTGATAAGCTGCTACTTCTGGTTTTTCAACATGATATAGAATTTCACCGAAATTTGCTAAACCGATAAATACAAGGGCCACAACTAATACACAAGCTACGATTTTATTTATTTCAAATGAATCCATGATGTTTCTTGACGTTATTAGATAATTATTTAATAAAATAACCGAATTTATGCAAGTTTTTATGCGTCTTCTAGTCGCATAATTTATTTATGATAAGCCAAGAAAATACAGCGATAATCATCCCAGTCAGATTGCAAGCGCGTAGGCTACCAAATAAGCCTTTGCTCGATATTTCCGGTAAACCAATGATACAACATGTTTGGGAATCAGCAATTGCTTCTGATTTGGGTCGAGTAGTGGTTGCTACAGATAGTGATGAAATTGCAAAGTGTATTCAAAGTCTTGGAGGTGATGTATGCATGACATCTGAAAATCATCAGACGGGTACTGACCGCATGCATGAAGCGCTTCAAGTAATTGATCCAGGAAGAATGATTCATTACATCATTAATTTGCAAGGTGATTTACCTACAATTAACTCGATGGCCTTAAAGAAGGTTGTAAATTTATTATCTTCAGAAGAAGATGAAATAGGCACACTGGTTACCCAGTTTGAAAGAGAGGAAGACCTAAAGAAAGAGCAATTTGTAAAAGCAGTTTGCAATTTATCTGGTAGTAAAACAGAATCTTATGCAGAGAATTTTTTAAGAAAACAAGGAGATTATAATGTAAATAATCTTTTTCATCACATAGGTATTTACGCTTTTAAAAGAGATGCTTTGGAAAAATTTGTCGCATTGTCTCAAACTGATCGAGAAAAAAATGAAAAATTAGAGCAATTAAGAGCTATTGATAACAATATGAAAATAAAAATTGGTTTAATTGACTTTTTGCCTCTCGGAGTTGATACTCCAGAGGATTTAAAAGAAATTAGAAAAATATTAAGCAAATGAAAAAAATAGCTTTCCAGGGTGAACTCGGAGCATATTCACATCTTGCGTGTAATGAAGCTGCACCTGATCACAAGCCTGTTGCGTGTAGAACATTTGAATCCGCCATGGAACAAGTTAATGTATCAGAATGTGATTTAGCCATGATACCAATTGAAAATTCGGTTGCGGGCAGGGTAGCGGATATCCACTATTTACTTGGTGGGTATGATTTAAAAATATATTCAGAGCACTTTCAAGAGATCAATCATCAATTAATGGTTAAACCAGGTGCCTCCTTAGATACAATTAAAAATGTACGTAGCCATTCTATGGCTATTGGACAATGTAATGCTGCGATAAAAAAATATAATCTAGATGTCATCATAATGGCGGACACTGCAGGTTCAGCTAAATTTATTAGTGAGCATGGGACAATTGAAGATTCAGCGATTGCCTCAACTCTTGCAGCTGATACTTATAGATTAGATATAATAGATACAAATATTCAAGATATGAAAAATAATACAACTCGATTTTTAATCATGTCAAAAGAACTTCAGCAAGAAAGAAACGAAAACCTGTCATACCTGACAAGTTGCATATTTGAAGTAAAGAGTGTTCCCTCAGCTTTGTATAAAGCACTCGGAGGTTTTGCAACCAATGGAGTAAATCTAACTAAATTAGAGAGTTTCATTGTCGATGGAGATTTTAATAAAGCTCAATTCTATATTGATTTAGATGGCCATGCCGAAGATCAATCTGTAAAAGGAGCTTTAGAAGAATTATCATTTTATACTGAAAAGCTGAAAGTCTTAGGTGTCTACCCAAAACATTCATATAGAAATAATTAGTTTACTTATTGTGCATCCAAGCAACAATTAATTGATGAGCTACAGCCATTGCAGGAGGTATCCATATCCTGTCAGGGCTTTTACCAACGAATATACGATTTAAGTCTTCTCTAGATAACCACACTGCATCTTCAATTTCATCCTGATCTAAATCAGTTGTATCACCATCTGTTTGACAGAAACATGCGATCATTAATTGAGAGGGAAATGGCCATGGTTGGGTAAATTTATAGTCAACACTTGTAACATTTAATCCCACTTCTTCTTTAACTTCTCTGACCACTGCATCTTCGATGGTTTCCCCCGGTTCTAAAAAACCTGCCAGTGCTGAAAACATTCTAGGTGGAAATAGTTTTTGGCGACCAAGTAAACATTTGTCGTTAAAAATAGGAAGCATGATTACGACAGGGTCAACACGCGGAAATAATTCTACTTTACAATTTTTGCAAATTTTTTTGCAACCTGCATCAACAGTTTCAAGTCGGGAACTTTCACATCTGGTACAAAAAATATTGGATGAATTCCATTCGACCATCGATTTAGCTTGGGCAAGAATACCTGTGTCTTCTGGCGAAATACTCTGCGCTATGGATCTTAAATCAATAAATTTACAGTTAGGAAATGCAGATTTGTCAAAGTCTTTATTACTTTTTGATAAATCTACGGCGTAGTAGCTTTTATTTTTTAATTTACCTAGGAAAAGCAAATAAGCATCTTCGATAAAATTTTTTATTTGATCATATGTAGCTAAAAAAATTGTTGAATTTGAGCCAGGTTCGCTGCTCACGTGTATTAATGGTTTCCCTGAGTGAAAAACAACAAAACGTGTTTCATTGTCCAATAAATTTGCTTTTTGCCAGTCTTTATTGCTTCTAAAACCTGACATTCTATCAAGAGGATTATTTGCAAATATTATTTTGTTCATTAATTTAATATTTATTAAACAACATTTTATTTTCGTTATGATACAATATTTTGGGAGATTGAGTAGACAAGTTATTCGCCAATCCGGTCAGGTCTGAAAAGAAGCAGCCGTAACGAAGATATTTGGGTTACTTTGATCTCCCACTAGAGATTAGTGATTTTTTATGTCAGAAACAACCAATATACCTATTCCATTAAAATATAGACCACTAAAGTTTAGTGAACTTATTGGTCAAGATCTCATGTCAAAGACAATACAAAATGCAATTGAAATGAATAGAGTTGCCAATGCTTATTTGCTTACAGGGGTTAGAGGTGTAGGAAAAACAACAACAGCTAGAATTATCGCAAAATCATTAAATTGTTTGAACATAACGGAGCAAGAAAACAACGAGCCATGTGGTGTTTGTGACAATTGTAAAGCGATAACAGAGTCTAGAAGCGTTGATGTTTATGAAATGGATGCAGCGTCACGTACTGGTATAGCTGATATAAGAGAGCTAATTGAAGGCGTTCAATACTCACCTGTATCATCTAAGTTTAAAGTTTATATTATAGATGAAGTTCACATGTTATCGACCGCAGCCTTTAATGGATTGCTTAAAACATTAGAAGAGCCGCCGCCTCATGTAAAATTTATATTTGCAACTACTGAAGTAAGAAAAATACCAACAACAATACTATCAAGATGCCAAAGATACGATTTAAAAAGAGTTGAACCTGATGATTTAGTTATTTTTTTAAAATCCATATGTGAAAAGGAAACGGTTGAGTTTGAAGAAGGTGCATTAAAAATCATCGCAAGAGCTGCAGATGGATCTGTAAGAGACGGCCTATCTATACTCGATCAATCAATTGCATTTTCAGGCAAGCATATTTCTGAGGAGCATGTAAAAGAGATGATTGGTTTAAACGATCCAACCAAAATTTTAGAACTAATCAAACAAATCACTGCTGGTCAAACTCAACAATCACTTGAAAAAATAAACGAACTTTATGATAACGGAGCTGATCCATCAATGATTGTAAAAGATCTGATAGAAACTGTTCATAGTTTGACGATGATAAATATTGATGCAGCTGAGGGAGTTAAAAGCTCACTTACAGACAGTGAATACAATGCAGTTCAAGAGGTAGCGGATAATCTTGATATTGCCACTCTCTCAATGATTTGGCTTATGTTGAATAAGGGATTATACGAAGTAACTGACTCTTTTTCACCTATAACCTCACTTGAAATGTTAATTATAAGGATCATTTATTTAAATGATATACCGAAACCTAATGAACTGATTAATGAACTTAACAATTTAGTAGAAAAAAGTGATAATAAATTACAAGATAACTTAAAAGAAACATCCTCTGAATTAGATCCAAAGGTTAGAGATATAATTGATTTTTTTCCTGGAACTGAGGTCGAGAAAATTGAAGAGAACTAAATATGAATAATTTTAATAATATGATTAAGCAAGCCCAAGACTTGCAGAAAAAAATGACTGAAGCACAAAAAAAAGTTGAAACGCTTGAAGCTGAAGGTGTTTCTGGAGGCGGACTTGTTAAAATAACTTTAAATGGCAAGAATAATGTTACTTCTGTAAACATAGACGAAACAGCTATAGATAAAAATGAAAAAGAGATTTTAGAGGATCTTTTACTTGCAGCTTTCAACGATGCTAGAGAAAAAATACAAAGAAAGATTTCAGATGAAATGAGTTCTATTACAGGCGGAATTCAACTTCCTCCGGGAATGAAACTGCCTTTCTAATATGAAGTCTCGTATATCTAATCCAGAAATTGATAAGCTAATACTATTAATTAGTAAACTCCCAGGCTTTGGCCCTAAGTCTGCAAGTAGGGCGGCGCTCCACTTAATAAAAAATAAAGACCAATTAATGGTACCACTTGCAGAGTCACTTCTATCATCAAGTGAAAAAATTGTTTCCTGCGAAATATGCGGAAATATTGATGTCAATTCTCCATGTATGATCTGTACAAACGATGGACGCTCTAGGAACGAAATTTGTGTTGTAGAAAATATTGCTGATTTATGGGCGCTAGAAAAGTCTGAGGTATTTAATGGATTGTACCATGTACTCGGTGGAAATTTATCTGCTATCAATAGTATTGGCCCAGATGATTTAAATTTAAAAAAACTTATTGATAGAATCGAGAAAGAAAAAGTTGATGAAGTGATACTTGCTTTGAGCGCAACAGTTGATGGTCAAACAACCGCTCATTACGTAGCAGATATATTATCAAAATACAGTGTCGAAGTGAGTCGTTTAGGACACGGCGTGCCTGTTGGTGGTGAGTTGGATTACATGGATGAAGGAACTATTGCCGCCGCTCTCAGTGCACGACAAAAAATTTAGTTTTATTGTATTTTCCCAATTTTTTTATTCAATCTTGACCTTATTTCTAAGTTAGCCTATCTAAAGATTATGACAGTAAAAAAGATTTTAACTGCTCCAGATCCGTTTTTAAAACAGATTTCAAAACCAGTTGATGAAGTAACTAAAGAGATACAGGATCTCATGGATGACATGTTGGATACCATGTATGACGCACCTGGAATAGGTCTAGCAGCGGTTCAAATTGGAGTTCCTTTGCGTGTAATTGTGATGGATATAAGTTGGAGAAATGAAGAGGGCATAAAAGAACCCCTTTATTTTGTTAACCCTGAAATTACAGTAAAAACAAAAAATCTTTCAACGTATGAAGAGGGATGTTTATCAGTCCCAGATCAATACGCAGAAATTGATCGTCCAGAAGAATGTGAAATAAACTTTCTTGATTATAATGGAAAAAAGTCGACTCTAAACGCTAAAGGATTATTAGCCACCTGTATCCAACATGAAATGGATCATCTTGAAGGAATTCTTTTTATTGATCATTTATCAAATATGAAACGCAACATGATTGTAAAGAAGCTCATCAAAACAAAAAAACAGTCAAAAAAAGAACGAATTGTCGCTTAGATAAAATGAAAAATTATCGCATCCTATTCATGGGCACAGCCCCATTCGCAGTACCATCTTTAAAAAAAATTGTTTCTTCAAATAATCATTTGGTAGGCGTATATACATCCCCCGCAAAAAAGGCTAACCGAGGAATGAAATTATCAATTTCACCGGTGGCAGAATTTGCTGAAGGTGAAAATATAGAAATTAGCTCGCCTCAATCTATTAGTTCTTCAGAGGAATTAAAAAAACTACAAGAAATGAATTTGGATATGATAATTGTTGTTGCCTATGGACTGATATTACCTGAAGAAGTAATCAATTTACCTAAACTTGGTTGTTTTAATGTACATGCATCTTTACTCCCTCGGTGGAGGGGTGCTGCACCAATTCAAAGAGCAATGATTGAAGGTGATCAGACTACGGGCGTTACAATTATGAAAATGGATAAAGGCCTTGATACAGGAGATATTGGTCTGCAAAAAGAAATAAAAATAGAGCAACAAAACTACAGTGAGTTAGAAAAAGAACTCGCAAATGAAGGAGCTGAATTGCTTATTAACTTTATTGATAGATTAGATGGCTCTATTCAGTTTGCTAAGCAAAATGACACGCAGGCCTGTTATGCGAAGAAGATACAAAAACAAGAAGCTTTTATAGACTGGACTGAAAATGCTGAGAAAATAAATAGACGTATAAATGCTTATAACCCTAGTCCATGCGCTTGGTTTTCACTAAATAATAAAAGAATTAAAATACTGAAGGCTGAGGTTATTCATGAGAAAGGTGAGGCTGGAAAGATTATGAATGAAGAATTTTTAATTGGTTGTGGCATTAATTCAATAAGACCGTTGCTTCTCAGAGTTGAAGGTAAAAAAGATTGTACAATCAATGACTTTCTTTTAGGACATAAAATTGAAGTTGGCTCTTATATTCAATGAACAGGTATAAAATAAAAATTGAGTATGATGGTACCCCGTTTGTCGGATGGCAAAGACAAGAAAATGGACAATCAGTTCAAGGGTGTATTGAAAAAGCAATAAGTAATATATTTGAGGAAAACATAACTATTTTTGGGGCTGGTAGAACAGATGCAGGTGTTCACGCAATGGGGCAGGTCGCTCATTTTGATGTTACAGACAAATTACTTGAACCATATGTGATTAAGAACGCATTAAACGATCACTTGAGGCCATTTCCTATTTCCATATTGGAAGTAGAGAAAGCACATAATGATTTTCATGCAAGATTTGATGCAACTCAGAGAAAATACCTTTATAGAATAGTAAACAGAAAGTCACCACTCACTATTGAGAAGGGAAGAGCTTGGCAAGTACATAAAGATATTGATGTTGATTTGATGAAGGAATGCATTCCTTCAATTGAGGGTCAGCATGACTTTACAACATTCCGTTCGGTCCATTGTCAATCTGATAGTCCAATAAAAACTTTAGACAGCCTAAAAATTAGTCAATCAGAAGAAAATATCTATTTTGGTTTCACTGCAAAATCATTTCTGCATCACCAGGTTAGATCCATTGTTGGTAGTCTTAAATTAGTTGGGGAAAATAGTTGGTCACTTGGCGACTTTGAAAAAGCGTTTAATTCAAAAGATCGATCTAAATGTGGAGCACTTGCTCCTCCTGAGGGATTATATTTTATGGAGGTTAAATACTAATTATTGTGAGCAGTTTTCAATTGTTTGAACATCTATATCTAATTTTTCTACGGTGTTACCATAAAAGATCCCTCTGATTGGTGCCGCATAACTTGCATCTAAGCCGCATGAAACTCGAATATATCTCTCATCAGGACAACATTGATTTGTAGGATCAAAGCCAACCCAACCAAGTTGATCTATATAAAGTTCAGCCCATGCGTGTGTAGCTTGAAATTCAGAATCATTTCTATTTTTATGCATGTAGCCATTTACATATCTTGAAGGAATGCCCAAGTATCTAGCGGCGGAAATCATTATATGTGCTTGATCTTGGCAAACACCCTTCTCTTGATCTATTGACATAGCTGCAGTTGTGTTTGTATTAGTGGTATACGGTTCATATTTAATTTTTTTTGCAATTAAGAGCATTAAATCATGAGCAATAGTTACAGTGTCTTCATTTGAGCTATTTTTTGAGGCAATAGAAGCTAGCTCTTTTATTTTATCATTTGGTAGTGTTAAAATTGTACTTCTTAAATAGACATATGGATCGATTTTATCATTTAGACTTTCATACAACCCATTTGTGTCAATTGTTTCAACTTCTCCTTTAACTACAAATTTAATTTCCTTTTCTGATGGCTCACCTTTGAAGTTAATTATATTATTTCCCTCTCCATCTCTAAATATTTCACCACCAGATTTGTTATTTCTTTTTACAGTCCAATTCAATATTTTAAGACCATTGTATGGTGATGGAGTCAACTTTGTTGTTTGAATTAACCCTAATAGGTTATCATCATATTCATAATTTGTTGTATGATTGATTGTAAGTAACATAATCTACCTAAAAAAATGATTTTGAATTTGATTGTCTAAGAAAGATATCTTCGATACAAAATTGGTCACATACTCATGTAAACCGTATTCAATAATTGACTCGACAGTTTCGTCTTTTACAGAATTATGAACTGATTTAAGGCCAGAGTAAATATCACTGATTTTATCAGGACTGCATTTCAAACAATTAAGATGATAAACAATATTATTTATACAAAAACTTAAAGAACGTGAACAATCATTATTAAGTATAAAAAAATGAGCAATTTTTGTTGAGGTCACGTCTCCATCATAAGCCCATCTAAAAGCGCGAAATGAAGATAGTGATCGTAAAAGTATAATCCATTGTAAATTATCAAGATTTCCCCCTATATAATCAGCAGTGGGAAGTAGTACAAAATATTTTACATCAAGCAATCTTGCAGAATTATCTGCTCGTTCAATGAATGTGCCAAGAAATATAAAATGATATCCATCATTTCGTAATAATGAGTTTGCTGATCCTCGAAACATATTTACTTGTTGAATAGTCCATTCAGTAAAGTTTGGTAGATCAGCACGAGTAAATTTTTTATTTTTTAGCTCCAATATCTCTTTGTATGACTTATTAATTGCAACCCATGCCTCAGGGGTGAATGCAGTCCGCACTAATAGGGCATTATTTCTAGCTTTGGATATACAGCTGTACACAGAGGAAGGATTTTCTTCGTCAAAAAAAATGTAATCCTCAACATTTTCCTGATTTATTTCATTATATTTAGCAAAGTAACCTTGAGCAGCACCCGCAGCTGATAATACCGAGTCCCATTCATTATGGTAGCCTTTAGGGTTAGGAAACAAGGACATCCTATAACCCACATCAAGAAGGCGTGCCATAGTTTCTGCTCTTTCCATATATCTACTAATCCAGTAAAGATTCTCTGCTGTTCTGCTTAGCATCTTAATCTGCGAGGACCCAAGTGTCCTTTACTCCTCCCCCTTGTGATGAATTTACTACATACGATCCTTTATTTAATGCAACTCTTGTTAATCCCCCTGGGCATAATTGTACTTTTTCTCCAACAAGACAGAATGGACGTAAATCAACTCTTCTTCCAGATACTTCATTATCTATTAATGTTGGTGAGGATGATAAGTCTAATGTTGGTTGAGCAATATATCCTTGAGGGTTACTTTTCAGTTTAGTAGAGAACTCTGAAATTTGATCTTTAGTTGATTTAGGTCCAATTAACATTCCATAACCACCTGAACCATCAACCTCTTTCACTACAAGTTTTTCAATATTTTCTAATACATAAGTTAATTCGTCATCTCTTTCACATCTCCATGTTTCAACATTATCTAGAATAGGTGTTTCACCAAGGTAAAATTTTATCATTTCAGGGACAAATATATAAATAGCTTTGTCATCTGCGATACCAGCGCCAGGAGCTGAGCATATATTCACACCACCTGTTTTATAAACTTGAGTGATCCCCGGGACACCAATGACTGAGTCCGGGTTATAACAAAGAGGATCTAAAAATTCGTCATCAATTCTTCGATATACAACATCTATTTTTTTTGGTCCATCAACTGTCTTCATATAGAGCAAATCATTTTCAACAAAAAGATCTTGTGACTCCACCATTTCAATACCCATTTGGTCGGATAAAAAAGTATGTTCGTAATATGCACTATTTAAATGGCCTGGAGTTAATAAGACAACTGTTGGTATACTGCTGTCACATTTTTTTGGGGCAAGACTCATTAGCGTCTGCAGTAATCTAGTAGGATAGTCATCAACTCGTAAAACACGATTCGTATGAAATAAATCAGGAAACATTTTCATCATGATTTCTCTATTTTCCAACATGTATGAAACACCAGATGGTGTCCGACAGTTGTCTTCTAAAACATAAAACTCATCTTTTCCTGTTCTGACTAAGTCAACACCAATTATTGGACTATAAATCTTTCTTGGAGGTGAAAAGTTGATCATAGACTGATCATATGACGATTTTTTATAAACAATTTCTTTTGGAACAATCCCCGCTTTAAAAATTTCACCGCTATTATAAATATCGTGAAGAAAAGAATTTAGAGCTTTCGCTCTTTGTAAAACACCTTTTTCTATCTTTACCCATTCGTAGTTTGTAAGAATTCTTGGAATTAGGTCAAAAGGGATGATACGTTCAGTCATATCATCATCTTTGACCGAAAAAGTAATACCAATTCTTTTAAAATGAGACTCAGCTTCAAAATTCTTTTGGCTAATGACCGTGGATGACATGGTTCTCAACCATGAGTTAACTTGGAGGTAATGCTTTCTTATTTGAGCATCATCGCTATACATCTCATCAAACATGGCCACATACTAATCAAATAGTTATCAATATTAATTTTATGCCTTTGCCAAATTGACATGTTATTCCTCTCCCGAACACAGCAAATAATCTGTAAACCAAGGCTATGAAAAAAATTATTGAACAGTCATTTAATTATTTTCTTAGGGCTTTCCCAGTAATCTTGACTGTTTACTTCGTTTTTCAAATAGCTGGAGCAATTATTTAGGTATATATTATGTTTGGAACCAGATGGAATTTTAATCCTCCCCCCCTTAAATTGGATATAGCTTTGACCATCATGCTTATGTTGCTAGTAGTATAATACCTAAATAAGTCGATTATCGCTTAGATGAGATCAAAAAGACTAACAATTACAGATAAATATATTGATCAAAATGGTCACGTTGGAGAAGCCGGATATTTATCCATTGCAATTGACGCTCTCTGGGACTTTAACGAGAAAATAGGCCTATCAAAAAAATACTTAGAATTATCGTGCGCTCCTGTTACATTTTCAACCAAGATTGATTACCAAAAAGAAGTTTTCGAAAAAGAGGAAATAGAGTTCATTTTGGAAAATATTGGTCAGCCTGAAGATGATAGGAGATGGGTTCGGCAAATACGTCTTTTAAAAAATACAGGTGAATTAGCTGTTAAAATTGTTGCCCAAGGGGCTTGGTTCGATTTAGAAAAAAGGAAGATTATGTCTCCACCAGATGAATTAAAAAACCTTTTTATAAAATTTATAGGCGATCCGATAAGTACCTAATTCATTTAAAATATTTATTTAATATAAGTAGATAAATATCTTTAAGTTTGTTGATGTCTTCAGTTTTTACATTCTCATCAATTTGGTGTGCAGTCTCTCCGATAAGTCCAAATTCAGCTACTTCACAGTAGTCTTTGAAGAATCTTGCATCTGACGTCCCACCTGTTGTTGTGAGAGATGAATTCATACCTGTAATCTCATCAACTGAACTTTTGACAATTGCTGTAAATTTACCTTTTTTTGTTAAAAATGGCTCTGCTGAATTATTAAAAGTGACGTCAACTTTATATTCACTATTATCAATATTTTTTGAAATTACTTCGTTAATCATTGATTGGAGGCTTTCTTTCGTGTGATTAATGTTGTAACGAATATTAAATGTTCCTGTCGAGCTTTGTGGAACTATATTAGTTGCACCTTCGCTTGATGCAATTTTAACAATTTCCATGTTTGAAGGTGGAAAGTCTTCTGTACCTTTATCAAGCTCAAAATTACATAATGTATTGAGTATTGATGTTAGTGGATTTATTGGGTTAAGTGTCCACTCAGGATATGCGACATGACCTTGTTTCCCAGAAACTTTAATTGTCGTAGTCATGCTGCCTCTTCTTCCAATTTTAATCATTTCACCTAAATTATTAGGGCATGTTGGTTCACCTACTAAGCAACTATCTATCTTCTCACCATTTTTATAAATTTCTTCAAGCACTTTTCTTGTTCCATTGATTGCAGGACCTTCTTCATCATTTGTAATCAAGAGACTTATCGTACCTCTGATTTCATTTTTTTCTAAGTATTCCCTAACTGCTGAAACAAATGCAGCTATAGCAGATTTCATATCGCTCGCACCACGGCCATATAACTTTCCATTTTTTTCAGTGGCTTCAAATGGATTTGAACTCCAAGCATTTTCATCACCAACAGGAACAACATCAGTATGACCACCAAAACATAAATGTGGTGCACCACTCCCAATCTTTGCAAATAAATTGTCTACATCCGGGGTATCTTTATCACTGAATAAATATCGATTGCACGTAAACCCCATTTCAGTAAGTTTCTTTTGGAGCAAGTCTAAGACACCTTCATTATTCGGTGTAACACTCGGACAAGAAATGAGTGATTTTGTTAGTTCAACGACGTCCATACTTTACTCTCTAAGTAAATCGTTAATGGAAGTTTTCTTTCTTGTGTTTTCGTCAACTGTTTTAACGATTACAACACAATATAAACTTGGCTTCTTAGAGTCTTCATTAGGAAGGCTTCCTGGGACTACTACTGAGTAAGCGGGCACTTCACCGTAACTAATTTCCCCTGTAGACCTGTTCACAATTTTTGTTGATGCCCCTAAATATACTCCCATTGAAAGAACCGAACCTTCTCTAACAATTACACCCTCGGCAACTTCAGCTCTCGCACCAACAAAACAATTATCTTCAATTATTACTGGGTTTGCTTGTAGCGGTTCTAAAACACCACCAATTCCTACACCGCCTGATAAGTGACAGTTTTTTCCAATCTGAGCACATGATCCAACAGTTGCCCACGTGTCAACCATTGTGCCTTCATCAATATAAGCACCAATATTTACAAAAGATGGCATCAACACCACACCTTTACCTATGAATGATCCTTCGCGAACTGTACCATTTGGAACATGTCGGTAGCCAGCTTCTTTCCATTGATCTTCACTCCAATCAACAGTTTTACCTTTAACCTTGTCATACCAAGAGGTATAAGGTCCTTTTAAAATTTTATTATCATTTATTCGGAATGATATAAGAACGGCTTTTTTTAACCACTGATTAACAATCCAATCAGTGCCATTCTTTTCTGCAATTCTAAATTGTCCATCATCAAGTTTTTTTATAACTTCATTAACAGCATCAGCGATGTCTGTATCGTTAGGACTAATATTAGTAATATTTTCCCAAGCACTTTCAATTTTATTTTTTAAGTCTGTATTATCACTCATTTCTTTATCAGTGTTCCCGCACCTATTGTGGTTAAAAGCTCCATAACCACTGCATTTTGTTTACGACCATCGATTAAAGCTACTCCTTTTGCCCCATTTTTAAGAGTATTGAAACACGCCTTAATTTTGGGAATCATACCACTTTTTATAGTGCCTTTTTTTATGTATTGAAATGCTTTTTTACGATCCAGCTCGGTAATTAATTTTTTGTTATTATCCATTACCCCTTCTACATCTGTCAAAAGCAGAAGCCTTTCGGCTTTGACTGTCTCCGCGATAAACGCAGCCGCAGTATCAGCATTAATATTAAGCGTATTTTTATTTGAATCATATCCCAATGGTGCAATCACAGGTATTTTATTTTTACCCAGGGCTGCTTGAATTAATGATTTATTAATTTTTTTGGGCTCTCCAACAAAGCCAATATTCCCATTCATAGCTATTTTTGCATTGATGATTTTTTGTCTTATTCCATCAAAACGTTTCGTTTTACCACCATATTTTGTAATTTCATTTGAAATAAGTTTATTGAGATCATTAGCTAGAACTGTCTTCACAACACTTAAAATCTGTTTTGTTGTAACCCTTAAACCTTGGTATTCTTCATTCTTAATTCTTTTCTTTCTCAATTGATTTTCGATTTGTGGCCCTCCACCATGAACAATAATAACTTTCATTCCCAGTTGGTTCAGAAGAGCAATATTTTTTGCAAAAGATTTTACTAAATGAGGTTTTGTAAGAGCATAACCTCCGTATTTAATAACAATAATTTGATTTTTATATCTTTTTATAAATTGATCTGTGCTGTTGAAATATTTTTTCCCTGATGGCCAATATTTCTGTAAAAGCCTAGAGCTTTCACTCACATTATTTTTTATAGACATTTTAATTTGTTTTGACCGTGGTTCTTTTATTGATAATCCACTGCTGAATAATTGAGAGCACGTTATTTGTTGTCCAATAAATTACAAGACCAGCAGCAAATTGTGCTAATAGAATTGTTATAAAGAGCGGAAAGAACATGAATATTCTTGCTTGTATTGGATCGGGAGGAGCTGGGTTGAGTTTTTGTTGTATATACATGGTTAAGCCCATCAACACTGGCCAAATCCCTATAATCATAAATGATGGCGGATCCCACGGAATGAGACCAAAAAGATTAAAAATAGTCGTTGGATCCTTTGCAGCAAGGTCTTGAATCCATCCATAAAAAGGGGCATGTCTCATTTCAATTGAAACAAATAACATTTTATAAATCGCAAAGAAAAATGGAATTTGAATAAGTATTGGCAAACATCCTGAAATTGGGTTTACTTTTTCCTTTTTGTACAAAGCCATTAGTGCTTGTTGCTGCTGCGCTCTATCATCTTTGTGAAGCTCTTTAATTCTTGTCATTTCAGGTTGAAGCATTTTCATCTTAGCCATGGAGATGAATGACCAGTTAGCAAGAGGAAAGAAAACAATTCTTGTAATAACTGTTAATATAATGATCGCTAAACCAAAGTTTCCTGATAATTCAGAGAAGAAGTAAATTACATTGAATAAAGGTTTTGTGAGAAAATAGAACCAGCCCCAGTCAATCGCTAAATCAAAATTATAAATCCCATAATCTTCTTGATATCGATCAATGAGTTTAGCTTCTTTAGCACCAATAAATATTTGACTCTCAACAATGTGATCGCCGCCAGCTGCAACTTTTGTTGCATTTAGAGATCTATAGTAAGCAATGTACCCGTTATCATAAGTATAAATAGCTTTGAATGATTTATTCTGATCTGGAATGAGTGCAGCTAACCAGTATTTATCTGTAATGCCTACCCAACCATTATCACTTTCAAAGTTTAGTGTTTCTTCATCATCTTTTAGGTCGTCATAATCTATTAATTCAAGTTTTTCTTGTAAGACACCTAGCAGCCCTTCATGAAGAATAAACATGCCAGACAAAGAAGGCGCCTGCTTTCTTGTTACCTTACTTGCGTTATTTATAATAATTTCTTCAATTGAATTATTTTTAACTTTTTGTGTAATATCAAATAAATAGTCTTCATCTAATCCAATTGTAGTTACAAATGTCTGGCCAGTTGTATTGCTCCATTCAAATTCAACTTCATTGTTCGATGTAAGAGTAGCGTTATTATTAGACACTTTCCATATAGACTCAGCATTTGGTGTTTCAAAATTAGCGTCTTGATTTTTTATCCATCCAAATGTTACTTCATAGCCGTCATAAGTATCAATTGGTTGTAAAACTCTAATTTTTTCTGAAAACTCCTCTTGAGTTTCATTATATTTTTTGAGAACGATGTCATCGATTCTTAGACCTTTAAGATTAATTGACCCAACAATGCTGTTCGTTTCAATTTTTACTCTTTTATCGGCACTCAGCGCCTCGTCTAAACCAATGTTATCATTTTCGGTAATACCTAGAGATCTCTCAATTTCATCGATGGCTTCCATATCAAGTTCATTTGAGTTCACCTCTGACACGTCACCACTTTCTATTTCTCCATTAAGCATTTCTTGCTCAGGTGCTTCAAAGAAAAAACTCCAAATAAATAGAACGCCTACTGAGAGTATTATTGCAAGTATTAGATTTCTACTTTCCATAGTTTACTTCTTCTCTCTTGGAACAGGATCATACCCTTCTGAACCACCTAAAAGCTTTATTGGATGACATTTTGTTACTCTCTTAATACCTAAATATATTCCCTTCATTAAACCGTGCTCTTCAATTGCCTCTTTTGCATACTCAGAGCATGTTGGCATAAAACGACATGATGAGGGGTAATAAGGAGAAATTAATCTTTGATATAATACTATTAGAATTATTAATATTGATTTCATTTGTTAATTATGAATTTTTTTAATTGCCGTATTCATTTCAAATTCTAGGTTTTTGAAATCCTCAATGAGCGAATTCTTCTTACCAATTATTACGTAATTCCAATTTTTAATACCATATTCTCCAATAATATTTTTTGCAATTACTCTTAGCCGTCTTTTGATTTTATTTCTTACAACTGCGTTACCATTTTGTTTTGAAACTGTATATCCAACTTTTACCTTATTACACGATTTATCCTCGTAAGCCTGTAATAAAAAGGACTTACTTCTATAGAAGAGGCCACTTTTAGCTCTTTGAAAATCCTTTGAGGATTTTATTGTCTCTAATTTGTTCATTGAATATATTGTTCTAAGCTGATAGAACTTTTCTGCCCTTAGCACGGCGCCTAGCCAAAATAATCCTTCCATCTTTAGTCGCAGAACGTGCTCTAAATCCATGACGTCTTTTTCTAACTAAGTTACTTGGTTGAAAGGTTCTTTTCATAATTTTTTTTTGTTAGGTGATTGGCTTATAAATTGCATTCTATTGATAGTCAATTAATATTCATTAAATAAGATATATGCTAAAGAATAAGTCATTAAGGTTACTTGGTATCGGTCTCGCTATCGTTCTAATTTTGTATTTTCTGGGAAAATATAACCCTATATCTATGGAATTCTTAATAAATCAACACGGATATATTCAGAATTATATTCTGACCTATCCATCATTCTCAGTCGTTATATGTATATTAATAATTGCGATTATGATTTCCTTAATGGGTCCAATAACGCCAGTGTGCATTTTAGCAGGATTTTACTTTGGTCTATATGTAGGACTACTTATAGCAATAATTGGTGAAGTCATAGGAGCAGTGATTGTATTCTTGTATGCAAGATACTTTTTTAAAGCATATATTTTAAAACAATTTGGTGAAAGATTCAAAAATTTCAAAGATGGTTTTAATCGTAATTCTATAAGTTACTTACTCTTTATAAGAGTTATAGGCGGTGTTCCATTTGGTATACAAAATTTACTTCCAGCTGTCATGGATATGAAGTTTAGAGATTACTTTATAGCAACAATGTTCGGAGTCATTCCTTGGGCATACATTTTAGTGAGTATTGGAAATGGAGTTCAAAATATTATGGAAACACAAAGTTTCTCATCCAGTGACATATTAAAAATCGAGTATTTACTACCTGTTCTATTAATAAGTATAATTGTTATAGTTCCCGTAATATACAAGTTTATAAAAAAAAGATTTTTGGTTTGATTATAAAAAAATAAACTATAATCAAATTATATGCGCCGGTGGCTCAGCTGGATAGAGCACCAGACTACGAATCTGGGGGTCGGGAGTTCGAATCTCTCCCGGCGCGCACTTATTTTTTTATGATTAACAAATTAACTGATACTCAAAAAGGTACCTTACTTGCTTTTATAGGTGTAATGATTATTACACCAGACACGCTGATAATCAGACTTGTTTCATTAGATACTTGGAATTTGCTTTTTTATAGATCGTTATTGCCAGGAATTGCACTTTTAGTTGGTTATATAATTTTTTTTAACAAACGAGTAATTTTAGACTTCAAGAACATAGGTAAGCCCGGTTTGCTAAATGCTACCTTAATTTTAGGGTCAAATATTACTTTTATATTGGCCTTAACTAGTACTAATGTAGCCAATGCTCTAATCATGATAAGTCTAGTGCCCATAATTGCATCTATATTTTCATTTATATTTTTAAATGAGAAACCTGAAACAGTAACTTGGATATGCTCAATCGCATGTTTAATAGCTGTGATATACATTTTCAGAGAGTCATATGAATTAAATCGATATTTGGGTGATTTTTATGGATTAGTATGTGCAGCCTTTGTTGGCGCAAGTTTAACAGTTATGCGCAGCGCACCCAATATTAACTTCGTACCATCTTATATAGTTGGAAAGCTTTTGACAGCACTGGTTTCAGCATTTTTTGTATCCTCTTTTGTAGTTCATTCTATTGATTTATTATTATTATCAATGATGATTATCACTGTAGGTGTTTCATTTGTATTTATAAGTATTGCCCCTCAATATATTAGCTCTCCAGAGATTGGTATATTCTTTCTACTAGAAACATCACTGGGGCCTCTTTGGGTGTGGCTTGTTATTAATGAAGAACCAACTATGAAAACTCTTATTGGCGGAATTTTTATTATAATTATAATTTTTATTCATTCTTATTATATGATAAAAAAAAATAGGTTTAGATAGTTTTAATGATTAGTAATAATTGTTCTAGGGGTTTAAGATGAATTTGATAAGGGGAGTACTGCTAGTAATCGTATTATTAATATTATTTTCTTTTACACTCAGTTTATTATTTGAGTTTATTTAGGGTAATCTAAATCTTTTTTTTATTTTTCTTCTCTCTCTTACTTTACTTAGAGGCTGATAGGCCTGTTTATGATGAGATTGGCAATATACGAATCCATCATTGGTCTTTCTTCCACAAAACATAAAGCTAGTCTCCTCGGGTTCACCCAAAGGCCATCTACAGAGACCATCCTTGATCTCTTGAAAGGATGTTGGGTTCATTGGTTCATCAATTTCAGGATTAATTTTTATTATTTTTTGATGATTTGCGGTATGTATTTTCTTTTTCCTGATTATTGAAATACCGCTACTATTACTTTTCGAGGACATACGGCCTGATAGTCCCAGTCTGTGAGCTTTACCAATAACCGCGTTTCTAGTAACGTCACCAAGTTCAGCGGCTATGCGACTTGCAGTGAGACCGTCATCCCACAATTGTTTTAATTTTTCTATTCTGTCATGGGTCCAAGGCATAAAAACTCCGTGTAATCAAACTTTACCACTATATTTTGATCTAAATCAATATAAATATACTAAATATTGTTATTTGTTGTATAGGTTGTGGGTATCATTAATTTTACATTGGAATCAGTGAGGTACGGAAAAGATCGTAATCTAAATATTAATGACATTTTGCTAAATTTATTTAAATAGTCGCTATGCAGTACAATCCAATAAGTGTAATTACTTTATACAAAAAAGAAGTACAAAGATTTACTAAAATCCCACTTCAAACCATTGTCGCGCCCGCAGCAACCAGTTTGCTTTTTATGGTAATTTTTACAACAGCAATTGGTTCTGTAAGAACTAACTACCCCTTAGATAGCTTTAAAAGTTTTCTATTCCCAGGCTTGATAATGATGACCATCATTCAAAATGCTTTTATGAACAATTCTTCATCTATTTTGATGTCTAAAGTTCAGGGTAATATTGTTGATTTGTTGATGCCACCACTTAATAATATTGAAATAATTTTGGCTTTTACTCTAGCTGGAATTACCAGGGGTTTAGTTGTTGCAGTTGCTTGCGCTCTTATGATGTACCCTTTCGCTGATGTTAGTATTTATAATGTCTATATAATTCTTGTTTTTGCTATAATGGCTTCAGCAATAATGTCATTAATTGGTACTATTTCAGGTATATGGGCAGAAAAATGGGATCATCTTGGAACAGTTGGTAACTTTGTAATTGTGCCGTTGTCTTTTCTTTCTGGTACATTTTATTCAATAACTGTCTTACCAGTCCCTATTCAAACTGCGAGTTTAATCAATCCATTTTTTTATATGATTGATGGTTTTCGCTACGGTTTTCTTGGTGTGAGTGACTCCTCATACCTTTCTGCAATTTTTATATTATTAGTAATTTTTATATTTCTTATCATGATGAATTATTTGATGTTAAAATCGGGCTATAAATTGAGACCATAAAATGACTAATGTTCTTCCAACATACCCAAGATCAAAATTGGAATTTACCCATGGACTCGGTAGTTATTTGTTCACAAAGTCAGGAGAGAAGTTTTTAGATTTTGGCACAGGAATAGCGGTTAACTCGCTAGGTTATTCAAATCCTTATCTAAATGATAAGCTAAAAGAACAAATTGATAAACTATGGCACTTATCAAATGTATATCAGATACCAGAACAAGAAAAACTCGCAAAAAGGTTATGTGATAATTCTTTTGCAGATTATGTATTCTTTTGTAATTCAGGTACTGAAGCTATTGAGGCAAGTATTAAGATTGCAAGACGATATTTTCATGACTCAAAAAATTCTTCTTATAAAACAGAAATTTTAAGTTTTTCAGGCTCATTTCATGGCAGAACAATAGGAGCACTTGCAGCAGGTGGTCCAGACAAACTCAGCACCTTTAATACTAAAGTCAATGATTTTAAATTTCTAGAATTTGGTGATCATGAGCAGCTTCAAAACTCAATTAGTAAAAAAACTGCTGCAGTAATTATTGAGCCAATACAAGGTGAGGGTGGTATAAGAGAAGTTCCTAAGCAATGCCTTGAAGGATTAAGGAAAATTTGTGATGAAAATAACTGCCTTCTAATCTTCGACGAAGTGCAATGTGGTATGGGTAGAACAGGAAAATTATTTGCCTATGAATGGTCTGGAGTAAATCCAGATATTATGACTATAGCTAAAGCTATTGGAAATGGGTTTCCATTAGGTGCATGCCTGACATCTAAAGAAGTTGGTAAAAAAATGGAATTTGGATCCCATGGCTCAACTTTTGGGGGCAATCCGCTTGCCTGTACTGTTGGAAATGCTGTTTTAGATATAATGTTAAAGGATAAATTCTTTAGTGAAATTAATGTTGTAGCAAAAAAACTCTATGAGGGATTGCAAAATGTTATCACTGATTTCCCAAGCGTCATTGAAAACATAAGAGGAAGAGGGTTTATTTTAGGGTTAAAGTGTAATGTTGAAAATGAAAAGTTTGTTAATCTAGCAAGAGAAAAATATATCCTAACTGTTAAAGCTTCAGATAATGTCGTAAGACTTTTGCCTCCAATTAATCTTACCTTAAACGAGTGTGATGAAGCAATTGATAAAATACGATCTACTTGCAGCGAGTTTAAATAATGAAAAATTTGATAGACATAAAAGAACTCTCAAAGAGTGAATTAACTAGCTTATTAGATAATGCCTTACGAAATAAGAAGTCTAAAACAACATTACAAAATCATCTGAATGGTAAAAACCTAGTATTGTTTTTTGAAAAAAGATCTACCAGAACAAGGTTATCATTTGATATTGCAATAAAACAATTAGGTGGCTCCACAACAATTTTAAATAAGGAAGATATTCACCTGGGAAACGATAAGGAAAGCGTAAGTGATACTATTAATACTTTTGGACTATATGCTGACGGAATTGTTCTTAGGGTCAACGATCATAAAACCCTAATGAGCGCTTCCAAGATATCTAATTTACCTGTGATAAATGCACTGTCCAATTTATCGCATCCTTGCCAGTGTCTAGCTGGACTAATGACTTTATTAGAGGAGAGGGGTAGTTTAGATAAATTGAATATTGTTTGGATGGGACCTATAACAAATGTAACAAATTCTTGGATCGAGGCTTTTAAAAAAGAGTTAGGCTTCTCATTTAATATTTTTTGTCCAGAAGCTTGGTTTGAAAAGTATATAGAAAAAATGAATAAATATCATATTCCAACTGATCTAGATGATATTGTACATTATCGCATAAATGATCAAATTCTCGCTCAAGCTGATGCCGTGATGACAGATACCTGGAAATCAATGGGGGAGGACATAAAGAGTCAGGATTATGATTTAATCAAAGAATTCAGAGTTACCGAAAAGGTTATGAAAAAAGCTAAATTGGATAGTATTTTTATGCACTGTCTTCCAGCAAACAGAAATGAGGAAGTTGAAGCAAGTGTAATAGATGGAAATAATTCAAGGGTGTGGCAAGAAGCGAGTAATAGACTTTATGTTCAAAAAGAAATTTTAAAAGTGATATTTTAATTATTTCTTCCAAAAAGCAGGATGAAAGATAACTAATACAGTTAATATTTCCAATCTTCCCAACAGCATTGAAAATATAAGTATCCATTTAGCAGGAATAGAAATCGCGTAAAAAGAATTTTCTGGACCAATTGTGGATCCAAGTCCTGGCCCGACATTGGCCAGGGATGTTGCGGCTGCTGATAACGAAGTTACAAAGTCAAGTTCAGTCATTGATAAAAGCAGCGTAATAGTGATGAAACTAAGTATGAAAATAAAAAAGAAACTCATGACTGAGGATGTTACTTCATCTTGGATTTTTCTATGATTATAATGTGGAATAAAAACACCATGAGGATGTAATAGCTTTTGAATTTGCATTTTTAAAGTTTCAAATAATATCTGTAATCTGAATACTTTGACTCCACATGTAGTGGAACCAGCACAGCCACCAACAAACATACCAAAAAAAAGTAAATATATTGGAAATGGTCCCCACAAATTATAATTATCAGAAGTATATCCCGTGCCAGTTATAATTGAGACAACATTAAATGCACCATGTCTCAAAGACTGTTCAAAATTTTTAAGATCAAATACCCATAAATAAGAAATAACTAATAAAGAGCTAACAAAAATTATAATTAAGAAAGTCTTAATTTGTGTGTCTCTAAAAAAACTTTTGATGCCATTACGTGTTACCTCAAGATATATTAAAATTGGAAGGCTACTTAAAATCATAAATAATATTGCAATATATTCTGTTGATCGATTATCAAAGCTAGCAAAAGAGTCATTCCTTGTTGAAAACCCCCCTGTAGCTATCGTTGTCATTGAATGAACTAAGGACTCGAAAAGCCTCATACCGCTTAACCAGTAAGATATGAAACAAAGGAAGGTTAATAATAAATATATTATAATTACTGCAAAAGAGACCTGCGCAGTTCTTGGTAGGATTTTTTCTGTTGTATCTGATGATTCTGTTCTGAAGACCTGCATACCCCCAACTTGCAACACAGGAAGTATGCTAATGGCCATCACGATTATACCTACCCCTCCGATCCACTGAAGAAGCCCTCGCCAAAGCAGGATACCCTCTGGCATCGACTTAATGTCGCTAAGAATTGTAGACCCCGTCGTCGTAATGCCAGACATAGACTCGAAAATTGAGTCAGTGAAACTAAGATTAAGACTTGATAAATAGAAAGGTAGAGATCCAAAAATACAAATAAAAACCCAGGATAGTGTGGTAATTAAAAATGCATCTTGGGTTTGGATTTTGCTTTCTATAGAATTTCTGGTTGATATAAAAAAAGTAATACCAAATCCTAAAGTAATTATTGAACTTATTATAAATGATTGCCATGTTTCATTGCTAAAAGCTAAGTCCAGAAATGTTGGTATTAGTAATATAAAACTTAGTGCAATCAGCAAATAACCTAATACATTAAGTATTATTTTAAAATTTATCATTCTTTAGATTTTAATTTTTTTTGAGAATAGATCCTTGGTTGATCATGCTATAGAACTCTCTTCTCGTAGATGCATCAGTTCTAAACTTACCTAATAATTGACTAGTAACCATTGAAATTCCTGGTGTACCAACACCTCGTGTAGTCATACATTGATGTTGTGCCTCAACAACCACGGCAACACCTTTTGGCTTCAAGACTTCTTGTATGCAATTTGCAATTTGTGCAGTGAGCTTTTCTTGAATCTGCATTCTTTTCATATATATCCTAGTGATTCTCGCAAGTTTACTAATACCAACAACTCTTTTATTTGGAAGATATGCAACATGTGCTGAGCCAATGAATGGTGCTATGTGATGTTCGCAGTGAGACTCAATTCTAATGTCTCTAAGCATTATTATCTCATCATACCCTTCAAGTTCATCGAAAGTTTTTTTTAATACTTCCTTTGGATCCTCATTGTAACCTGCAAACCAATCCTCGTATGCTTTAACAACTCTTTTTGGCGTTTCAAGCACTCCCGGGCGTTTAACATCTTCACCCACGAATGCCATAAGGGTTTTAACAGCATCTTCTGCCTGTTGCCTTGTCGGTTTAACTATTTTTCTTTTTTTCATAAATTGCAGAGTGAGTACTATATGAAAAACTATAAAATTTATAGTTTTATTATTTGATAGATTTATTAATCAGTAAATTTAAATGAATATTGTCAAAAAATTGTTTATTTTTCAGCAAATTGTAAGATATATATGCTAATGTCAATATCATGCTAATAAATAGTGAAATTAGTGAAAACTCGAAAGCCTGGCCAATTTTGGAAGCTAGGAAGATTATTAATCAAATCCAAAAAAAAAATAAGAAAAAAATAATACTTCAAACTGGTTATGGGCCAAGTGGACTTCCACACATAGGGACTTTTGGAGAAGTTGCAAGGACCACTATGGTGCTAAACGCTATAAAAGCGATATCTGACTATGAAGTTGAATTAATTGCTTTTTCAGATGATATGGATGGATTACGGAAAGTCCCTGATAATGTTCCTAATCAACAAATTTTGGAAAAAAATTTACACAAACCACTCACCTCAATTCCAGATCCCTTCGAAACTTCTGAGAGTTTTGGAAATCATAACAATGAAATGTTACAAGAATTTCTTGATAAGTTTGGGTTCAAATATTCTTTTAAAAGTGCGACCGAGCTCTATAAATCAGGGTTCTTCAACAACCAACTAATGAGAGTTTTGAATTCTTATGATCAGATTAAGAAAATAATATTACCCACATTAGGTGAGGAAAGAAAAAAAACGTATAGCCCTTTTTTGCCAATTTGCCCAGGTACAGGACATGTACTTGAAGTTGAAATTATTTCAATTAATACTGAAAAAAACACGATTGTTTATCTCCAGAATAATAAGGAAATCGAACAGTCTATTTTAGATGGCAATTGCAAACTACAATGGAAAGTGGACTGGGCAATGAGGTGGTGTGCTTTAGATATTGATTATGAAATGTATGGTAAAGACTTGATACCAACTTTTCAACTTTCATCAAAAGTATGCCGTGCATTAGGGCATCAACCTCCTGAAAATTATTTCTATGAGTTATTTCTTGATCAAAATGGTGAAAAAATCTCAAAATCAAAAGGTAATGGTTTAAGTATTGAAGAATGGTTATCTTATGCGCCCAAGGAAACGTTAAGCTACTTTATGTATCAAAATCCAAGAAGAGCAAAAAAACTTTTTCTTGATGTTATACCCAAATCGGTTGATGAATTTTTGAACCATCTTAATAAATTTGATGATCAAAGTGATGATGAAAAAATTGAAAATCCAGTTTGGCACATCATGAATAGCCAAAATTATATTGGCTCGATACCCATCTCTTTTAATTTAATATTAAATTTAGTTTCGGCAAGCGGCAAGAATGATCCAAACTTTATTCTAGACTTTATTAAAAAATATGATGGTTCGGTAATAAATTCTGATCATAATTTTATGTTAGAACTTATAACAGGAGCAATTTCATTTGAACAGAATGTTAATGCGGATAAAATTCAGTATAAAGTACCTGATGAGGATGAGAAAAATATTTTTTTAGATTTAATTAATCGAATTGAGCTTTTGCAAGACAATGTGGATGCTGAGACCATACAGACTGAAATTTATCAAATTGGAAAAGATCATAACTTTGATAATTTAAGAGACTGGTTCAAACTTATCTATCAAGTTTTATTTGGTAAAAGTGATGGACCAAGATTCGGTACTTTTATCGCTATCTACGGGATAAAAGAAACGATACAGCTTATCAGAGAAAGAATTAAAGTGAGTAAGTGATGAGTTTTTTAACTGGTTTGCTTCAACTTTTGCCACCTGAAACCGCTCATAACGTCACAATTCAATTAACAAAGTATGGAAGCTCATTTATAGGTTCAGGTTTTCACGATCAAAGTTTGTATACTAATATAAAAGGTCTCAGCTTCAGTAATCCATTAGGAATTGCTGCCGGCTTCGATAAGAATGCTGAATTGATAGATCCTTTATTAAAGATTGGATTCGGATTTGTGGAATGTGGAACTGTTACACCAATGCCACAATTTGGAAATACAAAGCCAAGAGTTTTTAGGTTAAAAAAGGATAATGCGATAATTAATAGATTAGGTTTTAATAACAAGGGAGAAAAGAGATTTGTAAAGAATCTTATGTCTGCAAAAAAGAAAGGTATTGTGGGATCAAATATTGGACCAAATAAAGATTCTAAAAATTTCGTTGATGATTACTTAAAAATTTACAGAAAGATTTCAGTCTATTGTGATTACGTTACTATTAATGTTTCATCTCCAAATACTGAAGCTCTACGTGAATTGCAAAGAAAAGAATATCTTGAAGTACTTTTAAGAGAAATATCTCAAATTAGGGATGAGGAAAAAAATAAAAAACCTATCATGCTAAAAATTGATCCTGATAATACAAATGATCACTACAGTATGATTCTTAATCTTGTAAATAAATATAATATCGATGGAATTATTGCTACAAATACTTCAGTTTCAAGACCAGAAATTTTACGAGACCTCAATAAGAAAAGAAAAGGTGGATTATCTGGTACTCCGATAAAGGATTTATCAGATAAAGTTTTAAAATTTTTATATCAAGAGACAAATCAAGAATTAATTTTAATTGGCGTAGGCGGAGTTGGTAGTGCATTAGATGTATATAATAAAATTAAACTTGGTGCATCTTTAGTACAAATTTATACTTCACTTACTTATGGTGGTCCGCACCTAATCAATCAGATTTTAATTGATCTTGTTAAACTTATCAAAGATGATGGATTTGCAAATATTACAGAAGCAGTGGGTGTAAATAATAAATGAATAAAACCATTGATCTTTCCTTCAATAAAAGAAAGAGGCAGCTTAATAAACAACAGAATCGCGACTCCATAATTTTCGCATCAAGAAAAGTTTTTACTGAAAAGGGCCTTGACAGTTCTAATGTAAGAGAAATTGTATCTGAGGCTGGTTTGGGTTCAGGGACATTTTATAATTACTTTGATGATAAAGTTGAAGTATTTTTAGTTATAGTAAATAGGCTTATTAATGATTTTAGTAATTTTATCATTCCTGAAATTAATAAAGCTAAAACCTTTGATGAATTAGTTGGTATTGCTTTTAATAGCTGGTTCAACTGGATATCTAATGATGCAGAAAATTATATTTTTTTTAAAAATAACAAAAAATACATATTAGATCTTAAATGGTTAGGTCAAAATTCAAAAGAATATCAAAATTTTAATAAAAAACTGCTAGAAGTAACAATAAATATATCAAAAATTATTAGATTTCCTAAAAACGATATTTCACTTATGGTTACATCTGTCATTGCTGTTAGCGTTAATCTCGGCGACCAATTATTGGAAAGAAATGATTTGAAACCGTCTGAGGTGAGCCTATTTGCAACTAAATTATTTTTAAAAGGACTTTAGCTTAAGTTGACAAAAAGTATTTTCATTACAGGAGCAGCATCAGGAATCGGTAAGGCAACTGCAATATCGTTTGCTGAAAATGGATGGAACGTAGGACTTTTTGATATAAATCAAGAAGGCCTGAAAGAGGTAGCCGGAATCATTGGCCATAATAAATGCATGTATCAAAAGTTAGATGTAACAAATATTGAAGATTGGATTGAAGCAGAAAAAAATTTCTCACAATATACAGGTGGTAGGTGTGATATATTTTTTAATAATGCAGGAATAGCAAACTTTGCAGGAGCATTTGAGGATATAAAGATAAAAGAAATGAACAAAATAATTGATGTAAACTTTAAAGGTGTTGTTAATGGATGTTATACAATGCTTGAAATTTTAAAAAGAACGAAAAACAGTATGCTGCTTAATACAAGTTCAGTTGCGGGACTTATTACAACTCCAGGCATATCAGTTTATGGAGCAACAAAGCATGCCGTAAGCTCTCTTACCGAAAATCTGCGTATTGAGTTTGAGCGGTACGGCATTAAAGTATCTGAAATTAACCCTTGGTTTACCGAAACACCTATCTTAGATGCTGAAGCTGTTACTACTGGTGCAAAAAGTCAATTGGACCGTGAATTTGTCAATCAAAAAACAAAAGTTTACCCAGTTGAAAAGGTCGTAAGCTCAGTTTGGTCCGCTTATGATTCAAGTAGAATCCATCATCCAGTTGGCTTCGAAGCAAAATTTGCATCGTTTTTTATGAGACACCTGCCATCACTCATAAGAGGTCTGAGCAAAAAACTTTTTAAGGATTCTTTTATCTAGACAGACCTTTTTGCTTTATCAGCATCATTTGAGGCTTTAATCATATTCCTGAGTTGTTCCCACTCTTGATCGGTTACATCTTTTAACATTTCATAGAAATTACCCGCATGATTTAACCATTGAGCTCCATCAATAGTAATGATTTCTCCCGTTAAGTAATCTACTCCATCAGCCATTAAGAAAGTTGCTAAATTTGCGAGCTCACTGAGCTCTCCAGTTCTTTTCATTGGAATCGACTCCATCATATCAGCACCCTTGCCACCTGGCGCTAATCTATCCCAAGCACCTTTGGTCGGAAATGGTCCAGGCGAGATAGCATTTAATCTTATACCTCTATTCCCCCATTCAGCTGCAAGAGATCTAGTCATTGTCGCTAAACCCGACTTAGACATTGCTGATGGAACTGTATATGGACCACTGCTATCAATCCATGTAGTTAAAATAGAAATTATACTTCCTTTTAAATTTTCAGCTAACCACCTTTTACCTATTGCATTTGTCATGTAAAAAGTTCCATTGAAAACAATATTAGAAATAGCAGTAAATGCTCTTGGAGATAAATCTTCTGTTCTCGAGATAAAATTTCCTGCAGCATTATTTAATAGCCCAGTTAGAGGCCCTTCGCTCCAAATTTCATCCACCATATCCTCTATTGCCTCAGGAACCTTAATATCACATGAGATTGATTTTACAGATCCCCCATGCATATCCACAAGCTCTTTTGCCGTTTCATCTAATACTGACTTTCTTCTGCCGCAGATATAGACATCGGCACCAAGTTCTAAATACCTTGTTGCCATAGCTTTTCCAAGTCCCGATCCCCCACCGGAAACTAAAATTCTCTTATTTTTTAATAAATCTTTTTGAAACATATTTACTCCTTTACCCAAATTGCGCTAAGAATGGAAAATACTTTATAAAAAAGAAAGCCAATTCTTGAATTCTGTTTGTTAGTATCAGGATACCAAATAAAATTAGTAAAAGACCAGTAAAAATTTCGATTAATCTTATATAATTTCTTATTCTTGATAAAAATTTCATAAAGCCATTTATTGCATAGGCAGCTATTAGAAAAGGTATGCCCAAACCAGCTGAATACAGCATTAGTAAAACTACACCATACGTTACTGTCTCTGAGCTTGCGGCTATCGATAAAACACTTCCTAAAATAGGCCCAATGCAAGGTGTCCATCCAAATGCAAATGATAAACCAATTACATAAGAGCCAACTATACCTGGTCTATAGCTTTCAATTTGGTATCTCATCTCTCTGTTTAAAAATGGTATTTGTATGATTTGCATAAAATGAATACCAAATATGATAATTATTATTCCTCCAACAATACGTAAAATATCGAGATATTCATAAACTAAGTTACTTAGTAAAGTTGCAGAAGCACCCAAGATTACAAATACAGTTGAAAACCCAAACACAAAACTTAATGAGAAACTAAAAACCTTCTTTTTAACTTCTTCACCTTCATCCAATTGTAATTTATCTAAACTAGTCCCTGCCATAAAACATAAGTAACCTGGCACAATTGGTAATACGCATGGGGAGAGAAAACTAAGGAGTCCCGCAAGAACTACATACAAATATGAAATCTCAGTCACTATACTTTTCTAAATCTCTTAAATATTTCAGCACCACTCCATCCAATAATTATTGCAATTATTAGAGAAATCAATCCGTAAAAGAACGGATAGTTTTTTGAAAATGAGTAGATTGCCTCCTCAATTCCAACTCTAGTAACCACAAAAGTATATGAATATTCCTGTGATACCTCATTGTCTATAATTAGATGAAGATTAACATTGTATTCTCCTACAGGAACTGTGTTAGGAATATCAATATAGGATCTGAATAGATTTCCATCAATTATTTCAATTTCATCAGAAACTTGTTTATACAAACTATCATTTTGTTTTGTTCTAATTAAAGCACTATAAAATTCTTTTTTTTCCTTTTCATTCATAACGCTACCCCAATCAGTAGTTAGTGAGCTCCGGTCAATCATTTCTGATTTCTTTTTCTCGAGAAGTCCGATCTGATTATTCGCTAAAAATTCATTTGTAAGTTTAGATGTACTCGAAAGATAATAGAATCCAGGCACATCTCTGAAAGTGACACTTTTAGAATTTAGCCAAAATCCAAAATATGAGTCTTTCTTTCTCAATGCAACATCCTCTAGAGGGCCAACAACTTCGATAAGTATGTCACTTTTACTATCTCTTGACTGAGATGGATCAGAATAAAACGCCCCGAAAACAAGAAGCTCTTCACCTGAAAAATTTGCATCTATATATATTTCTTCCTGGTCTGAGCCAATAACAAGTGCAATTGATATTGAGGGTGTTAACGATCCAATCAAAAAATAAAATAAAATACTTAATTGTCTTATCATTAGAAAACTAATCGTATTACAGATAAATTAAAAATTTCGTTAGGCTCTACTAACAAATCAAGCGCAATTTTAGTTGCAACACCAAGCACTATTATAGCCAGTAAAGCTCTTATTTCTTCACCTCTTAATTTATTAGCTGCTAATACCCCTACCTGAGCGCCAATTACAGACGAGAGTATTAAAAAGAAAGCTAGTACCGCATCTACAGCAAAAGTAGTAGTTGCATGAAGAATAGTAACGAGTGCAGTTATAAAAATAATTTGAAATAATGATGTTCCAATTACTTTTGATGTAGGCATTCCCAAAAAATAAATCATCGCAGGGATTAATATGAAAGCACCACCAATTCCCATTGTTGCTGATAAGATGCCAATTACAAAACCAATAATAATTGGAGGAATAACACTTATGTATAATTTGGATTTATAAAATCTTACTTTGAAAGGCAGTCTATGCGCCCAGTTATGATAATGAATTTTTTGTTTAACACTTTTTCTTCTTATTCTATCCCTTATTACTTTGGAGCTTTCAATGAGCATTGATAAACCTATACCTGTTAGAAGAGTAAAATATAAAATTGAGATTACAGTATCAATTTGTCCATTTGCAACAAGCTTACTGAATATCCAAACGCCCAAGATTGATCCAAAGAAGGCGCCAATAAGCAATACCCCTCCCATTTTGAAATCTACGAGACCTTGCCTCCAGTGACCTAATGTTCCAGAAATTGAAGATGCAACGATCTGGTTTGCTGATGTTGCAACAGCAACATTAGTAGGTATACCTATGAATATTAGTAATGGTGTCATTAAAAATCCGCCACCTAAACCAAACATGCCAGATAGAAATCCTACAACTCCGCCTAAAGACAACAATAGAAAAATGTTAACTGAGAGCTCTGCAATAGGCAGATAAATACTCATAATTCTAAACTTTTCAGACTTTCCCCATCGATTTGGTTAACAAAATTAGAAATTTGCAATTTATGAGACAAAGGTTATATATATTTAAACTACAATAATTATTCTTAAACCTATGTCGTACAAAAGTCCAATAGAAGATTTCAAATACAATCTGGCTATGCTTAACTACGATGAGGTCATTGCCGGCATAGAGAAGTTCAAGGAATATGACTCTGAAACACTCATTAGTGTTGTTTCTGAAATAGGGCGCCTTAATGAGCAAGAAGTACTAGATAGTAATAAAACTGGGGACAGAGAGGGCTTAAAATATGTGACTGATGGAGTAGAAGGTCCTGAAGTTCATACACCTGAAAGCTTTAAAAAACTGTATGATGCAGTAAAGTCGTCAGGTTATGTTGGCGCTACAATGCCCACTCAATATGGTGGCGGTGGAGCACCGTTTACAACTGCCATACTTGCAGGCGAGATTGGTATAGCTGCTAATATGGCATTCTATATGGGTCCAGGATTAAGTCATGGTGCAATGAAGACCATTTTAAAAAAAGCTACAGAGGAACTCAAAAATAAATATCTACCTAACATGACTTCAGGTGAGTGGATGGGTACTATGTGTCTGACAGAACCACAATGCGGAACTGACCTTGGCTTAATAAAATCAACTGCTGTTCCTAAAGATGATCATTATGAATTAACAGGACAAAAAATTTGGATTTCATTTGGTGAACATGACTTAACAGAAAATATTATTCATCTTGTGCTTGCAAGAACACCTGACGCACCTGAGGGTATTAAAGGAATAAGTTTATTTCTTGTACCAAAGCGACTAGATGATAATTCTCGAAATACAATTTATTGTGGCGGTTTAGAACATAAACTTGGAATTAATTCATCACCAACCTGCGTCATGAACCTTGAAAATGCTAAAGGTTGGCTTGTTGGAGAAAAAAACAAAGGTATGGAAGCAATGTTTCTGATGATGAATGATGCACGTTTAAAAGTTGGACTCCAAGGTATAGCAATGTCAGAGATCTCATACCAAAACGCTTTAGAATTTGCAAAAGAAAGAAAACAGATGAGGTCTGTTGTCAAGGATAAGCAAGACAAAGATAGTAAAGCTGACAATATAATCGTTCATCCTGATGTAAGAAGAATGTTAATGAATGTCAAAGCAACAACTGAGGCAATGCGTGCATTATGTATTTATACAGCTATGAAAATTGATCTTGCAGAAGATCATCCTGATGAAAAAGTAAGACAGGAAGCTGATGATTTTGCTGCACTAATGACACCGATTATTAAAGCTTACTGCACTGATAGAGGTTTTTTAAATTGTTCAGAATCTTTACAGGTCTTAGGTGGTAGTGGTTTCACAAAAGAATATCCTCTCGAGCA
Source organism: uncultured Pelagibacteraceae bacterium (assembly GCA_902547315.1). Taxonomy (GTDB): domain Bacteria; phylum Pseudomonadota; class Alphaproteobacteria; order Pelagibacterales; family AG-422-B15; genus CACNXQ01. The sequence continues at coordinate 103,617 of CACCND010000003.1, forward strand.
GTATATGCGAGATGTAAGAATTACAATGATTTATGAAGGTACAAATGGTATTCAAGCATTAGACTTAGTTGGAAGAAAATTAACAATGCACCAGGGACGTTTGTTACAAAATTTCCAAAAAGAGGTTAAAAAATTTCTATCTGAAAATAGAGATAATGAGGAAATATCGTCATTTATTAAGCCTCTCGAGAATGCTCTCAATGAAGTTACTGCTTCAACAATGTGGTTAATGCAAAATGGAATGCAGGATCCCGAAAATGCTCTTGCTTCAGCTACTGATTACCTAAATTTAGTAGCTCTATCCTCAATGACATATATGTGGGCACGCATGGCAAAGTTCTCAGTTGGAAAAAATGAACCTATTCATAAAAATAAAATAAAAACAGGAACCTATTTTGTTGAAAAGATTATGCCAGAGTTAACTATGTACTCAAAAAAAGTACAAGCAGGTAAGTCATCAATGATGGATATGGAAGTTGCAGAGTTTTAATTAAGATCTATATCCCAGTTGTCTTGCAGCTAAATCGTACATTATTTCTTCTGATCCACCGCCAATTGCATTAACCCTTACTTCTCTATAAATTCTCTCAACTTTTCCAGGTCCGCTATTAGCTCGAAGATATCCCGCTCCACCAAGTATTTGCATTGCTTCTCTTGCACATAGTTCCATTGCTTTACTAGCATGTACTTTTAGCATTGCCAAGTCTGCGATAGGACTTTCACCATTCATTACTTTCCAAGACAGCAATTCGGTCCAAGCCCTTGATGTTTTAACTGCTCTGTTCATATCAACGAGTTTATGTTTTATCACTTGATTATCAATCAATGGCTTACCGAATGTTTTTCGCTCTTTTGCCCAAGCTACTGCTTCATCAATACAAATTTGAGAATATGCATTCATACCAGCTGCCATACCAAGTCTTTCTTGACTGAAGTTGCTCATCACACCAATCCAGCCACTGTTTTCTCCACCAATCAAATTTTCTACAGGCACTTTGCAATCATCAAAATAAAGTACAGCTGTATCGGAGCTGAGCCATCCCATTTTTTTGAGAGGAGTTTGCGTGAAACCGGGCGTATCCTTTTCAATAACCAGAACTGATATTCCTGTAGCACCTTCACCACCAGTTCTTACTCCAACTACGTAGGTATCAGCACGCATTCCACTTGTAATGAACATTTTTGAGCCATTAACAATGAAATGGTCACCTTTTCTAACTGCTTTAGTTTTCAAACTTGCAACATCTGATCCTCCCGAAGGCTCTGTCATTGCAAGAGCTGCTATCTTTTCTCCACTTACCACTGGGGGAATAAATTTTTCTTTTTGCTCTTCTGTACCCAAAGATTGTATTAATGGTATTGCAATATTGTGTGATAAAAGACTTGCTGAAACACCACCACATCCATGGGCGAATTCCTCAGCTGTTACGATGCCGTGAAAGATATCAATACCTTCTGTTGTACCGCCATACTTTTCATCATAGCCCATTCCCATTAGACCTACATCGGCAGCTTTTTTATAGAGTTCTCTTGGAAACTCACCAGCTTCTTCCCATTCTTCAACAAAAGGAGCTATTTCCTTTGAAACAAATTTTCTTACTTCTTCTCTCCATGCATGATGAGACTCATTATAAAAAAGAGGTTCTTTACCCTCAGAAATTCCAACTTTTGGTATCATATTATTTCACTCACTCCATTTTTAATTACCATTTTATCACGTTCTTTTACTTTGCACTGATAATAAACATTATTACCATCTTTCCACATTTCTGTAACTATTGTTTCTCCAGGATATACAGGTGAAGAAAAACGACAATCAAATTTTTTAAGTTTCTTTACATCTTTATCGCAGACACTTTCAATAATTGATCTGCATGCAATACCGTATGTGCACATGCCATGTAGAATTGGCCGTTCAAAACCAGCAGACTTTGCAAAATTTGGATCAGAGTGCAATGGGTTGTAATCACCTGAAAGTCTAAAAATTAATGCTTGATCAGGTTTGGTATTTATTTCATGCACATAATCTGGTTTGCCCTCAGGTCTTACTAATTCTTTTTTTGGAGACTCAGGTCCACCAAAGCCACCATCCCCCCTAGCGAATGTTGTACTAACGAGCTTACAGATTTCCGTGTTATCTTTTTTAAGATTTACAGTTGTTTCAACCTCAATAACTGCACCCTTACCAGGACCTTTATCATAACAACCTATAACTTTTGCGTTGGTTATAAAATCTCCTGAGACAGGTAAAGGATTGGTTACAGATAATCTCTGTTCACCATGAACAACCATAATGAAGTTAATATTTGTCTTTAGCAATAATGGTGAGTAATATTGAAAATTAGTAGCCATTGACGGCAATGCAATTTGTGAATTTTCATAGACAAACTTTAATTCATCTACATTCATTGGGTCATTCCCAAGACCGACGCCTAGACTATAGAGAATTGAATCTTTATCAGTATAGGAAACTTCAATGTTTTCTGAAGTCATGGACATTATTTCTTCGTAATTAATAGCCATTTTTTATGTATTTCTCTAATTTTAAATGTATATATACTTTATATAGATCACTTATCTAAAGCGAGGAAAAAAACATGCCAAAACCCTTTGATGTTGAAATAAATAATTCAATTGCTCATATCAGGTTCAATAGGCCTGAAAAAAGAAATTCAATGAACGAGGATTTCTGGAGATTATTTCCAAAGGAAGTTGAAGAGTTAGATGATAGTGGTGAGATTAGAGCTTTAATTGTATCTTCCACGGGACCACACTTTTCTGCTGGAATAGACCTTAGCATGTTTAAAGATGATGTTGTTGAACACGAAACAAACCAAGAGCTTGGCAGAAGTAGGGGATATTTTATTCAACAGTTAAAGTTTCTGCAACGTGCTGCTTCATGTTTGGAGGATGCGAGATTTCCAGTTGTTGCCGCTGTCCAAGGAGGATGTATTGGTGGAGGTATCGATTTAATCACTGCCGCTGATATAAGACTTTGTACAAAAGATGCATTTTTTTTAATTGAAGAAATAAATGTAGGTTTGGCAGCAGATATTGGAACTATACAAAGATTACCAAAAATTATACCTGCTGGTATAGCGCGTGAGTGGACTATGATGGGAGAAAAGATATCTGCTGAAAGAGCAAAAGAAGTAGGTCTTGTAAGCTCTTTGCATGAGAGTCATGAGGAAATGATTGATAGTGCTTTTGAAATGGCTGAAAAATTAGCATCAAAAACACCACTTGCGATGTGGGTTACAAAAGAAGTTCTCAATTATTCAAGAGATCACTCTGTTAAAGAGGGCTTGGATAATGTGGCACTATGGAATGCAGCTACGCTTCATAAAGAAGATGTAATGACTACAATGATGTCAAAAATGCAAAAGAAAAAGCCAGAGTATAGAAATTTAAGAGATAAAAATTTCTTGAAACATAAATCAAGTAAATAGTATTTTTAACAAATTAAATTTTAATGAGATTTAAAAAAGGCATTATTCTCGCTGCCGGCAAGGGAACTCGACTTTCGCCTGCAACAAAAGTAACAGTTAAGCCTCTTCTGCCTTTATATGATAAACCTTTGCTTTATTACGCGTTATCAAACTTAATTAAGGCTGGTGTTCGCGAGGTGCTATTTATATCTCAAAAGAAAGATATACCAGAATTTAGAAAACTATTTGGCTCGGGAAAACAGCTTGGCATGAAATTCAGTTACACATTTCAAAAAAAACAAGTTGGAATTCCTGATGCAGTTAATATTGCCAAAAAATTTATTAATAAAAAACCATTTGTTTTAGCCTTAGCTGATAATTTATTTATTGGTAAGAGCTTCACATCAACTTTAAAAAAAGTTCAGTCGCTCAAGGATGGGGCTGCTGTTTTAGCTGTAAAGACAAAATATCCACAAAAATCAGCAGTTATCGAATACGATAGAGAAAAAAATATAAAATCAATTATTGAGAAACCAAAAAAACCAAAGAGTAATCTTACAATACCCGGTCTTTATTTTTATGATAAGGACTCGATATCAATTGTTAAGGACTTAAAGCCCTCCAAAAGAAAAGAGTTAGAAATAGTTGATGTTCATCAATATTATCTTAGAAAGAAGCTTTTAAAAGTTTTCACATTAAAAAAAGATGTTAAGTGGTTTGACACTGGTGATGCTGAAGAAATGCTTGAAGCTTCAAACTATATTAACAAATATCAAATAAAAGAAAAAAAGCTATTTGGATCTATCGAAATGGACTCATACCTAAATGGATGGATTACAAAGAAACAACTTAAAATTCTTATTAATCAAATGCCCGACTCAAAGTACAAAGAAAAATTAAGTTCACTTGCTTAATGCTTGATAAAAATTCATTAATAAATTTGTTAGAGTCAAATTCTATTAGTTACAAAATTACTGAACATAAACCACTGTTTACAGTCGAAGATTCTAAAAATCTTCGTGGTTCAATTGATGGCGCGCATTCAAAGAATCTTTTTTTGAAAGATAAAAAAAATAATTTTTTTCTAGTAAGTTTTATTGAGGATATTATTGCTGATTTAAAAAAAGCATCAGTACCTTTAAACTCCAAAAAATTGTCTTTTGCAAATGAAGATTATTTAATGAATATTCTAGGTATCAAACCTGGATCAGTATCTCCATTTGGATTATTAAACGATAAAGAAAAAAAAGTTAAATTTTTCTTTGATCAAGAGTTTATGGAGTATGAAATTGTGAATTTTCATCCTTTAATCAATACGTCAACAGTGTCGATAGCTCCTAATGACCTGATAAATCTGATTGAACAGCATCATGCAAAAGTCGAATTTATTAATATGAGAGATTTTCAAAAATGACTCTAAGAAAAGCAAAATTTATTAAAACCAAGAAAAAAATTAAAGCGAATGTTTTTGATTTACATTTTGATGAAGTTAAATGGGTAAATGGAAACAAAACTATTAGGGATCTTATTGTACACAATGGTATAACTTGTATTGTTCCAATAATTGATAAGAAATTTATAGTTTTGCTCAAACAATATCGATACGGATCAGATCAAATTATGCTTGAAATCCCTGCAGGAACTATAGATCCAGGAGAAAGGCCATTAAGTTGCGCTAAAAGAGAATTAATTGAAGAAACTGGTTATCATGGAAAAAATTGGAAAATGATAGGCAAATACTTTTCAACCCCAGCATATAACACTTGTTTAGTGCACTGCTATTTAACTCATTGTTATAAAAAGAGTGAGACAAATTTTGACGAATATGAGGTACTAGAGACAAAAATTTATTCAGTTCAAGAAGTGAAAAGACTGCTTAAAGCAAATAAGATTAATGATATGAAAACTTATATCAGCCTAGACCGATTTATAAATTATTACTGATTCAATATTTTCCAAATACCTGAAGCAGATAAAATAATTTTATCTTGTGAGATCAAATTACCCTCAATAAAGACGAGTGATTTCGTAGTTCTTGTAACCTTAGCATCACATTCAACTATATCATCTTGAAGGCCTGGACTTACAAAGTTACAGTTTAGTGAAATAGTACTGCAAGGTTTTTTTCCACATGCAGCGAATACCATAGATCCTAGGAAAATATCTGCTAATGACATAGAGTAGCCACCATGTGCAATACCATGAGCATTGAGATGCTTATCTAAAATTTTAGTAATGAATTTGTATTGGTTATTCTCTTCTCGCTTAAAATACATTGGCCCAATTAAAACATCAAAGCCAGCATGCCATCCAAGTTTTTTATATCCTTCTGGTACCCAACTTGGCGCTGATATTTCTGTCTTTAACATAACCATAGAGATTCTCCCTAATTCAAAGAATGCGACTTTCTAGACTTCAATTCGAATATGGTCAAGCAGAATAAAGAAAAATATTTGCCAAAATTGAGGGTATTTTTGATATATTTTTTTAAATAATTTTAAACTTTTTTTTTTATATAAAAAGTCTATCTTACGGATTTCTAAATATTTATAAGGGCAAAATAATATGAGAGAAGCTGCAATAATTTCAACTGCAAGAACTGGGTTAGCAAAAGCTATGAGAGGTGGATTTAACAAAACTCACGGTATTACGATGGGTGGCCATACAGTTAAACATGCCATTGAAAGAGCAGGAGTTGAAGCTGGAGAAGTAGAAGATGTAATTTTTGGATGTGGACAACCAGAGGGAGCAACAGGTCATAATATTGGAAGAAATGTTGCAATTGCTGGAGGATGCCCTGTAACTGTTCCTGGTACTACTATAAATCGTTTTTGTTCATCAGGCTTACAATCAATCGCGGTAGCTGCTCAAAGAATTATTGTCGATGGAATTAAAGTAGCTATAGGTGGGGGAGTAGAGTCAATCTCCATGACACAGCAAAACATGAATATGAAACACCTTATTGAGCCTGAACTTCAAAAGATTTGTCCTGCATTATGGATGCCTATGATCAATACTGCCGACGTTGTAGCAGATCGATACAAAGTAAGCAGAGAATACCAAGATGAATATTCATTACAAAGTCAACAACGAACAGCTGCAGCTCAAACTGCAGGAAAATTTAAAGACGAGATTGTTCCTTTGTCGACAAAAATGGATGTGATCAATAAAGAAACAAAAGAGGTTTCAGAACAAGATGTAACAGTTGATAAAGATGAGTGTAATCGACCACAAACTACACTTGAAAGCCTTGCTGGTTTAATGCCAGTTATGGGACCTGATAAATATATTACTGCGGGCAATGCTAGTCAGCTGTCAGATGGAGCATCATCATGCTTATTGATGGATCTTAAAGAAGCAGAAAAAAGAAATATTGAACCTATGGGAATCTTTAGAGGACTTTCTGTTGCAGCTTGTGAGCCCGATGAGATGGGTATAGGACCAGTATTTGCTGTACCAAAACTCCTAGAGCAACACGGCTTAAAGGTAGATGATATCGATATATGGGAACTGAACGAAGCATTTGCTGTTCAAGTTTTATACTGTAGAGACAAGCTAGGAATTGATAATGAGAAATTAAATGTTAACGGAGGATCAATTTCTATTGGACACCCATATGGTATGACCGGCTCTAGAATGACAGGACATATTTTAATAGAAGGTAAGAGACGAAATGCTAAATATGGTGTTGTAACAATGTGCGTTGGTGGCGGAATGGGAGCGGCAGGTCTTTTTGAGATTTTATGATAGATACAATAAAATACATTGAGAAAATAGCTCTGGTAATAATTATCTTTGCCACAGTAATAGCTATTGGCTATGAAATATATGCAATGTATGAAAAAAATCTCGTTGAACTTGCTGATCTACTTTTATTATTTATTTATCTAGAAGTCATACAGATGATTAGAGAATATTGGACACTAAATAGAATCAGGATCAGCATACCGCTGTTTATCGCTATTACTGCTGTTGCACGTTTAATAATCTTACAGGGCAAGACTATGGATCCAAGCATGCTGCTATACGAGGGAGGGGCTATTTTATTGATTGCTATAGCTGTTCTTATATTAAAAGCGAGAAAGCTTAAAATATTTACCGATGTTGACGATTAAGATTGTCAAAGGATTAATACTTCCATTTTTGATTGTACTTTTAATAAGTACATCTGCGTTTTCACTTACTGATGAGGATGAACAAGAGATTATTTCTGTAGTAAGTCAGCAGCTGCAGGCATTTCAAGATGACGATTTTGAGAAAGCCTATTCTTTCGCATCACCAATTATCAAGAAAATATTTCCAAGTTCAAAAGTATTTGGTGAAATGGTTGTAGGTCAGTATCAGGCCGTTTATCGTCCCAAAAGTGTGAACTTTGGCAAGATATCACTTAAAGATGGAGTGCCTTCCCTAGAAGTATATCTAGTTGATCCTGAAGGTGAATTTGTAACTGCAATTTACTCAATGCAGCAACAAGAAGATGGTGAATGGCTGATTAATGGATGTTTTCTCACTCAGGCAGAAAGTAACGAAATTTAGGTTTGAGAATTTCTTATAACTTGCTCGTAATATTTTAGGCTTTCTTTGCTTTTTCTTTCTAAAGTATCTCTATTCACCTCGATTAAACCAAAACGCGGCTTGTAGCCATATATCCATTCAAAGTTATCAAGAAATGACCAATAGTAATAACCTCGAATATCTAAACCGTCATCTAAACAGCTTTGAAGTCCTTTTAGGGCTGTGGTGATATAATTTATTCTTTGATTATCATCATCTGTGCCAATCCCATTTTCAGTTACAATCATCGGGCAATTTATTTTTGGGGCAACATATCTCAATACATTTTCTAGTGACTCAGGATAATATTCATATCCCATAACAAGCATATTTTTATCATTCACGTTAGGTTTTATAATACCTTCAGGACCGTAGGTGTGACGTGTATAAGTTTGAATACCAATGAAATCATCATCTTTAGTTTGATCCAAACATACATCAACAGTTTCAGCGTGAGCAATATCGCGTGATTGTTCGCCTCCTTCTGCCGCTTGGTAATCCATAATTGAAAGCGTGATACCAACAGGCTGATTTTTTGTAAGAAGACCTTTTATAACCGGTAAAGCTTTTACATGCGCTGCCATCATGCAGTCACGTATTTTATAGGGATGGCCAAATAGAAATGGACCAAAATTATCCAAAGTTGATCCGCATGATTTAGCTGCATCTTCAACAAATGGCATGATAGTTTTCATTCCTTGCTCAGGGTAGCTAGGAAATGTATGCGCAAAGCATGCAGTTAGATTTGCCTCATTTATTGTACAAACGGTATCGATGTAGTCTCCGAGCTCTTTTGTTAAAAATTCAGCATATTTCACAAATAAATCTGCGTTTTCCTTTTTTTCCCAACCTCCCTTAGCTGTAAACCAAAGTGGGGAAGTGAAGTGTTGGAATGTTACGCACGTTTGAAGATTATTTTCATGACAACAATCTAAAACTTTTTTGTAATGATCAATTGCCTCTTTTGAAAATTCTCCCTCAGATTCTTCGATACGAGCCCATTCAATAGATAGTCTATAGGACTGTATTGCGTGAGATGACATAAGCTTTATATCTTCCTCATATCTATTCCATTGATCACAAGCAATTCCTGACGGTTCAGCAAATGTCGTATTTTTTGTATTTTCAAGTAGCCAAAAATCAGAGTTCGTATTATTTCCCTCTACTTGATGAGCAGCAGTCGCTGTACCCCATATAAAGTCTTTTGGTAAATTAAGTTTCATAATTATATAAATTTAGCATTTGGATACCCATCAAGAATATACTTTTTAAGTTCTTCAACCAGCTCTTTTTTTACTAAAGTTACGATTGCCCCACCAAAACCAGCTCCAGTAAGTTTGGATCCTAAAGCGCCAAAGGAATTAGATAGATCAACCAACTTATTCAAATCATCAGTTGAAACCCTATAGTGTCGTGATAAAGAAATATGACTTTCTGTCATTAATTTTCCGAATTCTTCAGCTTTATTATCTTTTAAATATTGAGCTGCTTTTACTACTCTCAAATTTTCTTCAATTACATGTTTACTAACATTAAGCTCTTCATTAGACAGCAATTGAATATCATTTTCATCAATTTTTGTTTTTGCACAGAGGTTTTGAATTTTCATTTTTTTTGCAGCATTAATACATAATTCTTTTTTTTTATTAAACTCACTATCTGATAAAATCCTTTGTGTGTTGCTATCAATTATTAGAAATTGATAATTTTGAAAAATAGGTATCAATTCATAATTTTTATTAAAAGTATCAAGAAAAAGAGCTTCATAATGATTACCTAAGACCGATACAAATTGGTCCATAACTCCACCGCCCACACCAACAAAATCATTTTCAACTTCAAATGCTAAATTAATTAAATCTTCATCTGCCAAATTTTTTTGAAAATAGCAACTTAACGATCTTAGAGTACTGATTGTTATTGCAGCCGAAGAAGAAAGACCAATTCCTAAAGGAAGACTACTTTTTATAGAAATTGAGATATTATTAATCTTAACTGAAAATTTCTTCCCAAAATATAGACATGATCCAATAACAAAATCTGCCCAATTATTTCTTTTTTCCAGTTTTTCTAAGGTTACAGAGTCCTCATATTTATCTGATATTATCGAAATAAATTTACTATTTTTACTCTCGGTGATCTCACAGATAATTGAGTTCTTAATTTGTAATGGTAATACATGTCCACCATTAAAGTCTAGATGCTCTCCAATAAGGTTAACTCTGCCAAAGCCCTCACCAATCGAGACTGTTTTCATAACTTAACTTTGTCTTTGTTTTAATTCAGAAAATATTTTTTCATAAAAGTTACTATCGTACTTATTAAAGTACGTAACTATTATTGCGATAGTTCCGGCAACAGCTGGAAAAATATATCCCATAATAAATAGACCATTCAATGTTTCTGGGCTTTGATCTATTGCATTTGCCACATAATCTGTGCTTTCAAGAATTACACCAGCAAGCCATGCACTGAAACCAACACTTAATTTAAAAACGAATACGTGAGCTGCATTTAGGACTCCTTCAGCACGAAATCCAGATTTCCATTCCCCGTACTCGATTGTATCAGCTATCATTGACCAGGCCATGACACCTGCCATACCAAAACCAATGAAGCCAAAGGTTGCAATAAAAGCTAATAACCAAAAGTTTTCATACCCAGTAATATAATAGATTATTAAATCTGTGATTACATAGAGAAATGTCCCAATCATGAATAATGTCTTTTTCTCAAACCTATGTTTTACTAAGTTAACTAAATATGCGCCAAACATAATTTGTAAAATCACACCAAGCAAAATTGGACTAAAGTAAGCCTCTAATTGCAGATTATATTTAACAAAATAGACAACTGTTAGTTGCTTTATATTATTTGCAACCCAAGTTGTTAAAAGTGCCAGTATCACGAAATGTAATGGATAATTTTTAAATACCATTTTGGTAACTTTCTTGATACCAATGGTTTCTTCGTATGGTTTTGAATAAACTTCTTTAGTGTTAAAAAAACACAGAAAGGCAAAAATAGCCCCAAGCACTGCCAAACAACCTACTACAATTGGAAATCCAAACTGTGGTGAGCTAAAAAGTCCAACCAGGGGCAATGTAAGAACTGCAACTGCAATTGATCCAGAGCTAGCCCCTAAAAATCTAAAAGATGCGAGTGACGTTCTTTCATCTCTATCTTGTGTCATTGCTGGTATGAGCGAACCAACTGGAATAGCAATGATGGTATATAAAGTAGTGAATGTAATGTATGTAAAAAGGGCCCAGTAAAATTTACCCGTTTGTGATAAATCGGGTGATGTAAAACAAAGAATAATCATTATTAGTGCAGGAACTGATCCAAACAAAATATAAGGTCTAAACTTCCCCCATCTGGTTGATGTATTGTCTGCAATATACCCCATGATTGGATCGGTAAATGCGTCCCAGATTTTTGCTATAAAGAAAACTAAACCAGCATCTGCAGGTGATAATCCAAAAATATCTGTATAAAAAAAAAGTAAGTAGAAGACAGTCAGTTGCCACATTATATTAATGGCAAAATCACCACCACCGTAAAATAATTTTGATCTAAAACTTAGTTTCATACGGTATCATATATTGTTTCAACTAATTTTAACGCCCTCTGATCACCGAGCATGGAACCAGTTAATAAATTCATTGTGTAAGCGCAGCTAATTCCATTTTCAGGATCACCAAATGCCATAGAACCACCCCAACCGGTATGACCAAATGCCTTACTGCTTTTGCCAAATAATTTACCACCACCGACACTGTAACCCACATGTGACCACTGCATAGGTGACTTCATTACATGATCGTCTCCACTTACAGCAGCTGAAGTAAGAGCTTCAAAGGTATTCGATGAAATAAATTTATTTGATAAATGTGATAAGAAAAAATCATAAATTTTTGCAAGTGACCCTGAATTAGAGTGACAGTTCATAGCTGGAATTTCCGCAAGTCGCCATTCAGCTGTGTTTGCTGTTTTTGTTCTGTTTGCAGGATTAAGAAACGCAGTAATAAGATACTCATCTACATTTGTCGGATCACTAAAAGCTTTTCTAAGACTTTCAGAACTAATTAGTTCAGCAATATTGTCATGATATGCTGAAGGTGTACCTATAAAACATTTTGTTTCAAGAGGACTATTTAGTAACTCCTCCAAGTTCTTACCAACTGATTTATTAGTCACTCGTTTAATTAATTCACCAACTAAAAAACCAATTGTTTTTGGATGATAACATATTTTTTCATCAGCCTTATGATAGGGCTCTTGTTCTGCTAACAGATCAACTACATAATCCCATTTATAAAAATCGGTTTCATCTATGGGCTGTTTCCATCCATACATACCTGCTTGATGAGAGAGTAATGTCTTTACTTTTATATTTTCTTTTCCACCATTCGCAAATTCAGGCCAGTAGTCAGCAACATTTTTCTCTAAATCTAATTTATTTTCATCAATCAATTTAGCAACAATCATCGCAACAATACCCTTACTGGTCGAATGGATGTTCACTATTGTATTTTGGTCCCATTTGTTTTTTTTATCACGATCCCGATAGCCGCCATAAAGGTTAACCAAAACCTCTCCATTTTGATAAACGGCAAAAGATGCGCCCACTTCTTCATCATTCTCCAAGTTTTTCTTAAATAATTCATATGTGTTTTCGAACTTTTTATTAAACTCACCCAATGCTGTTATTTCATTATCTTTAGTCATTTATAGTGTCATAAGACTATTATTTATATATTCTGCAGTAGATTATATGACAGAGCAGAATAACAAAACATATTTAATAGGTTTTATACTGGCACTATCTGCTGGTTTGATATGGAGTTTTGGAGCACCTACCGTTAGGTATATGGTAGATGCTCAGGTCTATCAATGGCATTACCTTTTTTATAGAGGTATAGTTGTCGCAACAATCTTGTTGATATATTTGCTCTATAACGAAGGTATATCTTTCTATCATAATTTTAATAGAGTTGGATCATCTGGTTTATTGGGTGGAGTTGGTCTTGCTGCGGCTTTTATATTTTTTATTTTTGGAATGACTTATACCTCTGCAGCTACCACATTATTTATGATCGGTACACAACCATTATTTGCCGGTCTCTTTGCATATATCTTTCTAAAAGAAAAAGTTGGTATCGCAACTGCGATTGCATGTTTTGTTTCTTTGTTTGGTATCTTTCTAATGGCTTATAACGACTGGTATGCAGGAACTTTTTTAGGTTGGGTATTTGGTTTATTCTGTTCCATTGGATTTGCAATATTTGCGACGACTCTCAGATGGCAGCCAAACACGCCTAAATTTACAACAATCATTATTGCAGGCATTACTTGCTCACTTTTTTCAATAATTATGATTGTTTTATTTTCAGACAGTTACTCAATGCCTATACAAAATATTTTTCTGAGTATGCTTCATGGTACCTTAGTGGGAACTGGTCTTATTCTTCTAAGTTTAGGTGCACGTTACCTTCCTGCAGCAGAATTTATGTTACTTTCTTTAACTGAAGTTGTGGGTGGGGTCATCTGGTGTTGGATACCTCTATTTGGAGTAAACGAAGTACCTTCAAACATAACTTTAATGGGCGGCTTGATCATAATTATTGCAATTAGTTTTTATGCTTTAGGATCTTCAAAAAAATCTACACCTCCCACACTATAGAAAAGTATGAGTGAAATTGAAAATGTAAATTGGCATTATCCTACCCCAATATGGTTCGGTTTAGACCGTTCTTTAGAGATTGCAAATGCGTTAGAGTCTCTCAACATGCAAAATCCTCTACTCGTCACAGATCCTGATTTTTCAACTAATAAAAACTTTACAAAAATTGTTGAATTATTAAAAAATAACAAAATTAAACACTCAATATTTTCAAATATAAAAGGCAATCCAACAGGCAAGAACGTAATGAACGGCGTTGAACATTTTTTGTCTAACAATAACGATGGTATAATAGCGATTGGTGGAGGCAGTTCTCTTGATGCTGGTAAAGCAATTGCATTTATGACAAAACAAAAGGAAAACCTTTGGTTTTTCGAAGATATTGGGGATAATTGGAGAAGGGCAATTACAGATCAACTTCCAAAAGTAATTGCGATACCAACAACGGCTGGGACAGGTTCTGAAACAGGCCGCGCATCACTTATTTTAGACGAAAGTGACAAGACAAAAAAAATAATATTTCATCCCTCGTTCTTACCAGACCTTGTAATACTTGATCCAAAATTAACTTTATCTCTTCCACCTCATCTCACAGCTGCGACAGGTATGGATGCTTTAGCCCATTGTTTAGAGGCATATTGTGCTAGAGGTTTTCATCCTATGGCGGATGGCATTGCACTAGAAGGGATGAAGAACGTGAAAGATAGTCTTCTAAGTGCTTATAAAAATCCAGATGATATATTTGCAAGATCAAAAATGTTAGTAACATCATCAATGGGATCAACTGCATTTCAAAAAGGACTAGGAGCAATACATTCTCTTTCTCATCCTATAAATGCAGTTAATGATATTCATCACGGTCTTTCAAATGCAATATTTATGCCATATGTACTTAAGTTTAACGAACCGATTATAAATCAGAGGATACAACTATTAACAAAATACTTAGAATTAGAAAATTCTACATTTGATGGATTTCTGTCTTGGATATTGAAGCTAAGAGATGAACTCGCTATCCCTCATACACTGAAGGAGCTTAATCAAGAATTTGATTTTGAGCAACTTAGTGAAATGGCCCTGAAAGATCCATCCACTGGACCAAACCCACGCGATATAAGTTTTGATGAAATGAAGCAACTTTACATTAACTCATATGAGGGTATCCTATAAGTATGATCAAAACAGAAAAAATAGTTTATGGTTCTGCTAATTCTAGTGTGCAATTTGAAGGATCAATTAGTTATGAAGATAGTTTTGATACACCAAGACCAGGTGTGCTTGTATGTCATGCTTATGGAGGCCATTCTGATTTTGACATTAAGAAATCAGAACAACTGGCTGAGCTCGGGTACTTCGCATTTGCTATGGATTTATATGGCCAGGGAAGAAGAGGTTCAAATCCCCAGGAGTCAATGGAGTTGATGAATGAATTTAATTCTGACCGAGTATTGCTTCAAAAAAGAATGATCGATGCTTTTGAAACTCTCAAGAATTTTGACAAAGTTGATGAAAACAAAACTGGAGCAATTGGTTTTTGTTTTGGAGGAAAATGTGCACTTGATTTGGCTAGGGCAGGCGAAGATGTGAAAGGAGTTGTTAGTTTTCATGGATTATATGATGCACCAACGGCAAGTTCAGGAAAGCAATTAAAAGGAACAATACAAATCGATTCATCGATTTTAATTTTACATGGATACGATGATCCCATGGCTACTCCACAAAATATGATTGATTTAGCTGATGAATTAAATTCAAAAAAAGCAAATTGGCAAATTCATGCTTACGGTAATGTTGGGCATGCTTTCACAAATCCTGAAGCTAATGATCGAAACTCAGGATTATTTTATGATGCATATGCCGATCAACATTCATGGCGAGAGATGTCTAATTTTTTTGAAAAAATTTTTTCTTGAAATTATTATTCGGACTTCCAATTGATATTTTTCATTGAATTAAGATAATTTTTAAATTCTTTTATCAATTCTGAACTTGGTTTCACTGTTTTTCGTCTTTTATCGGTCTCTGTTTTCTCTAAATGTATGAAACCTCTGTCACAAGCCTCATTAATCATCATAGATGACTTAGGCCGAGATGTATGAAAGAGCTTTGTCTTTAATTCTTCAACACATAGCTTTTCTTTATTTTGATGGGCTGACATTACAATGAGCATCATATGATAATGAGATGAGGTCTTTCTGAAAAAGTGCTTACTTGAGCGGTGTGACATTCCCATTTGTTCTTCCCAAAATCTTAGGAGTGAATTTGTTGCGCTCATATAGAAAAATTTTACAGCAAATAGAGCGATCGTCTAATTAAATTTTATAAAATTACTATTTAATTATCCCAATAAGTGAACTCATCGCCATCTTGAAATGTATACCCATTGTGCTTATCAATTAATATAGGAGCAGACATTGTGTTATCATATAGTGGAGGAGGTTGAACCTTTTTATGATCACTTAATAGTCTTTTCAGCTCTTCAACTTTCAACGTCATTTCGCTTGCAAGATTAATTCTCTCATAGGGGTCACTCTCAACATTAAACAACCAGTCTTTACCAGTTCGGTGATCAGTAATGAGCTTCCAATTTTCATGAAGAACAGTTTGGAGGCGACCTTGTAGCCAATATAGTGTTTCATGCGGCATGTCTGAATTGTGATTTTGTAAAAAGGTCAATAAGTTTACTCCATCAATGATTCTATCATCTGGTAATTCCGCTCCGGCTGCAGCAGCAAATGTTGGTAAAATATCATTTGCGTGAATAGGAGCGTTAAATTCTATTCCTGGTTCAATTTTATTTGGCCACTTAGCCATAAAAGGGACATGCAAACCACCTTCGAAATGAGTTAGTTTCCATCCACGATAAGGTTTATTGATATCAGATAAATGAATATAGTTAGCTCCACCGTTATCGCTGGTTAATACAATTAATGTATTATCTGTTAGATTATTCTTTTCAAGTGTATCTAATATTCTGCCAACACTCCTATCAAGAGCTTTTAACATTGCAGAATATACTTTTAATTCTTCACTGGATTCACCCTCAATATGGTGAAAATGATCGTAGTCGTCTCTAAGAGCTTGAAGTGGATTATGGGGCGCAAAGTGAGATAGGTATAAAAAGAAGGGCCTGTTCTTATTTTTTTCAATAACTTTAATTGCTTCATCTGTGTAGTAGTCAGTAATATATCCACGAGGTTCAAATGGTTCACCCTTATTATTTCGTGCAGCGTATTGAGTACTGGCCCAAACCATCTCGTCAATAATTTCCCCAGTTCTAGCATTTACAACATCTGGATGATTCTCTGGAAGATAAAGTCCGCCCATTAATTGAAGGCTGTCGTCAAATCCCTGATCAGTTGGACTATAACCTGGAGCGGTTCCAAGATGCCACTTTCCAATTATTGCACTGTAATATCCTTCATTTTTTAGTACCTCTGGAATAGTTATTTCGCTAGATGGCATGCCTGGGTATCCAATATTACCATCATTATCTAAAGCAGTGAGTTCAGCTTCATCATCAAAAATTATAGACAACCCCGTATCGTTTAATTCTTCACCCCATTTTGCAATAGTAATGAGTGATTTAAATGCAGGGGTAAATTCAAATCCAAATCTTGTTGAATAGCGACCAGTCATAATTGAAGCACGTGAAGGAGAGCAGCTTGCACTTGCCGCATAACCATTATTAAATTTTATGCCTTCTAAACCAATACGATCTATGTTTGGTGTCATTAAACTGCCATCCCCAGCACCGCCATTATAAAGCGATACATCATTGAAGCCTAAATCATCAGCCAGTATTAAAATTATGTTTGGTTTATTAGCTAAGGCAGGATCTTTTTCTGATGGCCCGTCTGGCCAAATTACCTCACGGTTTTCAGCAACTGGTCTTGTGAACTCAAATATAGTTGGTAGTGACCAAAGAAATATTTGAAGTTTGTATGCCCATAGGATTAAAGCAAGAATAAAAATAAAAAAAACTGAAAGAGATATTTTTTTTATCATTAATCAATATTTGTAATTGTAATATCCTCTGAATTAACTGGTAAAATTGCTATAGTACCATCATCAGCTAATGTCCAGTTATCAGGTCGAACTTCGCTTACCCCTTTTACGAAAATTATTTTAGAAATAAAACTATCAGGAGCTGGTATCAGGTGATAAAAAATTAACTCTTTTACATTTGCCTCATTTGCAGCTTGTGCAGCTTCGACAGGTGATGCGTGGTATCCCTGGATATCATAAAAAACTCGTGAAATTTGAGGCTGTATAATCTCGGATATATCCTCAGCTCTACCTATCATATTATATGACAAAGCATCATGAAAAAGTAAGTCAGCATTTTTTGATTGTTCAATCAAATTTGTGCTGTAATCCGTATCCCCACTAATTACGATTGATCTTCCCTTATAATCAAAGCGAAATCCCATTGAGGGATAAACAGGCAGATGTTCAACTTCAAATGCTGTTATCTTCAAACTGCCATCATCAAAAATTACTGGACTATTTAAATCTATAATTTTTGTATCAAAGCCGGCAATATCAGATGGTGCTACTTCCTCTCCATGGTGTAGCGTTCTCCATTCATAATCAAGCTCGTAAGCCCTTGTTATCCCTTCAGTAACTAATTGCGTTCCCTCTGGACCATAGACAGGAAGTTTTCCTTCTCTATTTTGAGTTACCCATGAATAAAGATGAAAATCAGCCAAATCAGAAATATGGTCTGAGTGCAGGTGAGTAAACAGTACGGCATCTAAATTACCAAGATCTATCTGCCAGTTCATCAAATTTTGTCTACTTCCATCACCAGTATCCACTATAAACATATGGTCAGGTGTCTTTATCATGATACATGGCTCAGCTCGTCCTTTACCAGGCAATGGACCTCGAGATCCGCAGACAAGCCCAATTATATAATCACCTTCAAAGGTAACCAATTTATCTTGATTATTTAATTGAGATTCAAAAATTAAGTCGATAAAGAAATTTTGAACTGATGTATTTCTTATTCCAAAGAACCCAACAACAAAAATTAAGATCGCAACTATTAATAAATAATAGATTTTCCTCATAGTTAATTATCAGAAACCTTTCTGGATGTAATAAGCAATATTGCAACAAGAACAATTTCAATTACAATAAATTGTGTTGCAAAAGTTGCATCATGTGCTGCCCACGATATAATTCTAAATATTGCTGTAACACTTAAAAGCATTGCAGGAGCATAAAACCAGATATTTTTTAGAGTATAAGCTGCAAGTATCATCATCAAACCAATGCAAAAGAAATAACTTCCAACATCGCCAATAAGACTACTTCGACCTAATCCTTCAGGAATTACTAATATGCCAAAATTTGCTCCAGCATCGTAAGGGGATATTATCCAAGCAAGACCAAGTACGATAAATATAAATCCGTTTATTGTATTAAGAATAATTAAAAATTTATTCATGATGACTCCTCTATTATTTCCATAATTCTTTGTGCTGTTTCATGGCCTGAATTTTGATTCTGGCCAGTTACAAATCTTTTTTCATCATCAACAACTACGTGATAAGCAAACTGGTCAAGAAATTTGGTTTTAGCTTCAAACAATGCGCCTGCTTTTTTTAATTCTTCTTCTGGATGTAATGGTGTCATTGTAATATTAAGTTCTTTAACTTGTTTGTTAGTTACACCAGTCATTTTTCTTCCAGCAATGAGAATGTTGCCGTTTTTATCTTTTGAATTAATTAACCCCAAAGGACCATGGCAAATTGCACCTATAATACTCCCTGAGTAATATGCTTTAGAAATTCCTACAGCTAAGGTGTCTGAAAAGCCCAAGTCATATGCAGCTCCCCATCCACCAGCAAGAAATACAATATCATACACAGAGAAATCTATTTCATTAATATTGATTGAATTGTTAAGTTTATTTACCGCCTCAGCATCCTTATAAAATCTTTTATCAGATGAAGACCTCACGAAATATGATGTTGTTTGTGGATCCACTGGAATTTCTCCACCTTTGATACTTGCAATATCAACACTTATGTTAGCATCTATAAATTCGAAATAGGGAGCAGTTAATTCAGAACTCGCGAGACCCGAGGGTTTACCAGATGACTCTCCCGGATAATTTAAAACCCCATGACTTGTTGCAATTATAAGAGCTTTTTTTCCAGATAAATCAAATGTATTTCCCTCATAGTCAGGATGTAAACCCAAGTTTTTAAGAATATATGGCAAAAGAATAATTACTGTAATGATGGTAAAAATTAGAGATAATAAAGTTTTTCTAACTGTTGATTGATACATAATTTTCTTACTTAAGTTTCATTAAAAATAGTAACTTTAACTCTTCAATAAGTCTTTCTTCTTTCGTATTATTAAATTTGGTCATACGAAACCATGCTGCGTATGAAATAAGGGTATCAATAAGATTTTGTTTATCTTTATTAATCATTTTAATTTCAGGTATTAAATCTTCGAATCTCTGTCTCAAAATATGATTAAATTTTATAAATCCAGTTCTTATTGCATTAGAATTATTTAAACTTGTAATTGTTAAATTAAATACGTGCTGGTATGTGTTATATAAATAAAAACGCTCTTTAATTACATGTTCAATTCTCTGATCTTTGCTGTTTTGTTTTGGATTGTTTTTTGCAATATAGCTCTCAAGATCGTTTAGATAACGACGATTTACTTCCTTAATTAATCCTTCCATATCGTCAATGTGCCTAAAAACAGTTCTTATTCCAACTCCAGATTTTACAGCAATTTCCTGAGCGGTTGGTATTTGACCGTTGTTATTTTTTCTTAATAAAGAAATAGTGGCTGCAACAATTTTATTTAATGTTGTTTTACTTCTGTTGATGCGTCCATCGTTAACAATTGGTGTAATTACCATAGATAAAAATTATCTATTGACAGTGTTTATGTCAATACTTTAGGCTTTATTAAAAACATAAAATACGTGAATAGAATTACAGAAATACTTGGTTCTAAATATCCAATTATTCAGGCCCCTATGGGATGGATTGCAAGAAGTGCATTAGCTTCAGCGGTTTCTAATGCTGGAGGGTTTGGAATTATTGAAACTTCATCAGGTGAGCTTGAGGAGTGTAAGCAGGAAATCAAAAAAATGAGTACACTCACCAATCGACCCTTTGGTGTGAATCTTCCAATTCTTTTTTTACGTGATGAAAGTATGATCAATTTGGTTATCGAAGAGAAAGTAAAATTTGTAACTACATCTGCTGGTGATCCAGCAAAATATATTCACATTTTAAAAGATGCAGGCATTAAAGTCTTTCATGCTGTACCAAGTTTGGCAGGCGCGCTAAAAGCGATAAAAGCTGGTGTGGATGGCTTAGTAGTTGAAGGGACTGAGGGGGGCGGATTTAAAAATCCTGAAGAAGTTGGACTTTATGTATTATTGCAGTCTATTAGAAAGCATTCTGATATACCAATGGTTGCGGCTGGTGGTATAGTTGATGGCATAGGAATGGCTGCAGCATTTGCAGCAGGAGCTGAGGGAATACAAATGGGGACTAGGTTTGTATCTTCTAAAGAGAGTCCGGTTCATCAAAATTATAAGCAAGCAATTTTAGACTCAGACGAACAAGGAACTTACATATTAAATAAAAAATCTAAACCTTGTGTTCGTGCAATTAAAACTGACTTCACTCACGGTATTTATGAAAAAGGTGAAATGGATATGTCCGCAATGTTCGGTATTAAGAAACTTTATTTTGAGGGTGACATGAACGCAGCACCAGCATTGGCAGGTCAATCGATGGGATTAATTGATGAGATCAAAGGTGTTGAAGAAATTATCAATGAAACTATTTCGCAGTTTAATGAAGTGTGTAAAAAAATGGGAAATCACAATTTTGCTAATTAAATGAAGTTAATCAGCCTTTTACCCACAGAAGCAAACAACAATTATCAGGGTTTAAAGTTTGCACTTTGGTTTTTTTATTTATATCTCGTATTAATAGCGTTTAGATCGTTTACCCACATGTTTGCTCAAGATGCTGGTTTAAATTCAATTGCTTCAATTATAATTTTTCCAGAGGTTAATAATTTAAATCCTAATAGTGTAATTTATCTTATAGGTTCTTTATGGGGTGGATCACAGATCGTAGTACTTTTTATATCAATTATAATTCTGATAAAATATAAAAGCCTTTTATCATTAGCCTGGCTAGTTTTCGTATTCGAAAATATATTAAGAATTATAACGATGACGATGCATAACTTAGATCAGGATTATCTCACTTCAACTGCCCCAGGAGGTTTAGTTGGGACAAGTGTCATCTTATTTGTTACACTTTTAATGTTTTTTATCTCGACCATTGAAAGGAAACAGAAATGAAAGTAGAAAATCGTGTTTTTCCAAACAGAGAACAAATGAAAGGTTTTTTTGAGAATACGGATGACAATGAGCCAATATTCATGCTCAATCTTCTCAAGTTTAAAGAGAAAGCGGAATATAAAGATGGAAGAGAAACCAACCTAACCGGAAGAGAGGCTTACACAATTTATGCTGAGTTTATGGATAAACATCTAAAGGAAATTGGTGGAGAATTAGTTTTGCATACAGATGTAAAACGTTTAGCGGTCGGTAAAGTTGAGGAATTATGGGACGTTGTTGCTATTGCAAAATGGCCTTCAAGAAAAATAATGGGTGAAAATATGATGCCCAGTGACCCAGAATATCTTGAAGCGTATCAGCATCGCGAAGCAGGATTAGCAGGCCAATTAAACATTGAAACAAAAGAAATTAATGATTGAATTATATACTTCACCTACACCAAATGGATATAAGATTTCAGTAGCTCTTGAGGAGTTGGAAATACCTTACAATGTTCATGTTGTGAATTTACAAGCTGGTGATCAAAAGAAGCCTGAATTTTTAGAAATGAATCCTAATGGGCGTATCCCAGTAATAGTTGATACTGAAAATGATAACCTTTCAATAATGGAAAGTGGTGCACAACTAATTTATTTAGCTGAGAAAGCAGGCAAACTACTACCTACAGAGTCAATTGCGCGTTCAAAAGTTATTCAGTGGTTAATGTTTCAAATGGGAGGAATTGGTCCGATGATGGGGCAGGCCAATGTTTTCTTTCGTTATTGGCCTGGTGAAAAATTACAGCCAGCAATTGACCGTTATCAAAATGAAGGAAGACGCTTGTTTGAAGTTATGGAGACACGTTTAAAAGATAATGAGTTTCTCGCTGATGATTTTAGTATAGCTGATATTGCAAATTGGTGTTGGGTAAGAACATATAAATGGTCGGGTGTGAATATCGACGGTCTTGAAGGTGTAAAAAGATGGATGCAGATGATGGAAGATAGACCGGCTTGCAAAAAAGGTGTTGCAGTACCAATTGATATTATGGAGTTGATGAGAAATATGAAACAGTCAAAAGATCTAACCAATACCGGTTCAAAAATAATTCAGAAGTAGGAGAATAAAGATGAGTTTACCAAATCCATTAGTTGTTCTTGGCGGTGTGGGCTCACCCTATACACGTAAGATGCTCTCATATCTTAGGTATAAACGTATTCCTCATAAAATGATTTGGGGAGACCCTTCAAAATATCTTGATCAAGAGGGTATTGAAAAGCCCAAGCCTGGATTACTGCCAACATTTATCCTACCTGATGAAAATGGAAATTTAAAAGCTGTAACTGACTCGACTCCGTTAATAAGAAGGATTGATAAAGAGGTTAGTGAGCGAAGTACTATTCCATCTGATCCTGCACTTGCGTTTATAAATTATTTAATTGAAGATTTTGCTGATGAGTGGGGGACGAAATATATGTTTCATTATAGATGGCATGATCAAAAAGATGCTGAAAATGCAGGAACAATTTTACCTCTTCAAACCGTAGGAATGATGCCAAATGAAATGCTAGATAATTTAAAGGGAATGATAAGCAAAAGGCAGATAGATAGGTTATGGGTAGTGGGTTCCAACAACGACACAGCTCCTATCATAGATGCAAGTTTCAGACGTTTATTGGGTATACTTGAGAAACATTTCACATCAACACCTTATTTGATAAGCAATAGACCCTCATCAAGCGATTTTGCAATGTATGGTCAACTGTCTCAACTTGTAAACTTTGATCCCACGCCAAGAGAAATTTGTCATGAAGTATCTCTTAGGACAGTCGCGTGGGTTGGTTTAATTGAAGATCAATCTGGTATTGAGGTAGATGATGAACAATGGGGATCAATTGATACTTTACCGTCAACGGTAAAGGAGTTACTTGCAGAAATCGGTAAGGGTTATGTGCCTGCACAGCTAGCAAACGCTAAAGCATTAGAAAATGGCGATAAAGAATGGCAAACAGAGATTGATGGATGTCTGTGGAAACAAAAATCATTTCCTTACCAGGCAAAGTGTTTAAAGTGGCTTAACGAAGAATATAAAATGCTTGAAGATAATGATCAGAAAAAAGTAAATGATCTTTTTGAAGACACTGGATGTGAAAGGTTAATATTTGAGATATGAAAGTAGATTTATATTTCTCCTTTAGAAGTCCATACTCTTATCTAATATTACCACGTATCGTTTTGTTAAGAGATAAGTACGGTGTAGATATAAATTTTAAACAAGTCTACCCGTTAGCAATAAGAGAGCCCGAATTCTTTAAAGGTAAGAACTTATTTACATATTTTCTTCTAAAACGATTTGATTATTTTTTACAGGCAAAAAAACTCGGTATGGTATTTAAAAAACCAAATCCAGATCCAATAAAACAAAATATGCTAACCGGTAAAATTTCTGATGACCAGCCACGTATATTTAAGTTATGTCATTACTGCCAGGCAATAGAAAAAGGTAGACAACTTGATTTTGCCGTAGAAGTTTCAAGCAAAATTTGGAGTGGTATGAAAAATTGGAATTCTGACGAGTCAATTTCTGAGTCATCATCAAAATTAGGCTTAAATCATAATGATATTGAAAAAAAACGAACTGAGGCTGAGCAAAGCTTGATTGGTGAAATAAAATTAAACCAAAAGGAACAATTAGAAGCAGGTCATCATGGAGTTCCATTAACAGTCTATAAAGACAAGTTTTTCTTTGGGCAAGACCGATTTAATGATCTTTTAAGAGCATTAAAAAAAGATGGACTTGAGTTATAGTATATTTAACGAATTGTCTTAACTTTTATTGAGCTGAAATCCCTCTTATCCTCTCAGATCTTCTCCTTAACAACTCAGTCACAATCAGGATTAATGTTGAAAGCACAATTAAGCATGTAGCAACAGCCATGATCGTCGGGCTGAGCTGCTCTCTCAAACCAGTCCACATTTGAAGTGGGATAGTTGTAAGATTTCTATCTCCTCCTGCCACGAATAGAATTACGACAATTTCATCAAAAGAAGTTACAAATGCAAATAAAGCACCAGAGATAATACCAGGTGTTATTAGAGGTAATGTAATTTTAAAAAAAGTATTAGTTGGTGTGCTGCCGAGACTTGATGCTGCACGCGTAATACTGTCATCAAATCCACTTAAAGTTGCAGTAACTGTTATTACAACAAATGGTGTGCCTAAAAT
The DNA here is from genome assembly GCA_902547315.1 of uncultured Pelagibacteraceae bacterium. GTDB lineage: Bacteria > Pseudomonadota > Alphaproteobacteria > Pelagibacterales > AG-422-B15 > CACNXQ01. The sequence goes on from CACCND010000003.1 coordinate 128,858, forward strand.
AATATGTGCAATGACGATGCCAGGAAAAGTTGCAGCTAATCCTAATTTTGCAAGTGAAAAAAAGATAGCTGAGCCAGAAATAATAAGTGGAATAATCATCGGCGAAATTAATACACTCATGATTAATTGTTTGTAAGGCATGTAACGACTGCTGAGACCCAATGCTGCAACAGTTCCAAGCACGGTTGCGCCTATTGTTGAGAAAAATGCATAGTAAACACTGTTTCGAGCTGCTATTCCCCAAGGATTTTTTGTTCCATAAATCATATCTTCATACCACCTAAGTGAAAATGCCTCAGGCTGTAATGCAAGCATACCGTCAGAAAAGTGGATATATTGCTCAGCATTGAATGATAGAGGTATGATCACAAAAAGAGGTGCAATCAAAAATACGAAAACTGCAGTACAAATTACTAAATAAGAATAGTGCCATACTCTGTATCTCATTTCTGTATATTTTGGTAATGCCATATTATCCAAGCCTCATGTTATCTATGCCAACAATCTTATTGTACAGCCAGTATACTACGAGCACTGCTATTAAAAGAACTGTTGCCATCGCCGTTGCAAGAGACCAGTCTAGTGATTGCTGCATGTGATATGCTATTCTATTACTAATTAAAATTCCTTTCGCTCCACCAACCAATGCAGGTGTTATGTAATAACCAATCGCTAAAACAAATACTAAAATTGATCCTGCACTAATTCCCGCGTATGTTAGAGGAAAATATATTTTTCTAAAAGCGTGAAAAGGTGTTGCACCCATTGACGTTGCAGCGCGCATTAAACTTGGTGAAATTGTTTTCATTACACTATAAAGAGGCAAAACCATGAATGGCAATAGGATTTGTGTCATTGCAATGAATGTGCCTGTCATATTATACATGAGCTCAAGTCTCGACTCATCTGCAACAAATCCAAGCGACACTAAGGTATCATTTAACACTCCTTGTTTTTGTAATAGAACCATCCAACTGGATGTTCTAACAAGCAGTGATGTCCAGAAGGGCAACAGGACGCAGATCATCAATAGATTTGAATAACGAGTCGGTAAGACTGAAAGTAAGTGTGAAATCGGGTAAGCTAAAATAAAGCAGCAGAAAGTTACTCCAACGGCAACAAATATTGTTCGTAGCCACAAGGTTACATTAATTCTAAGCTTTTCAGGAATCCTTTCTATTGAGCCATCAAACTTTTGTTCATAATCAAATGTCGTTAAATATTTTCGAAAATGATAAGCGTCAGTTCCTCTCTTTAATGCTTGCCAATATTCAATGTTACCCCATTTTTTATGTACATCAATGAATTGGTCTAGAAAGTTATCATTTTCATCAAAGTTTTTAAGTTTGCGTGACGTCTTTTTAATCAGACTTGTAAAGCCACCTTTTTCATAGTTTAAACGAGTTGCAATCTTACCGTGGTATTTATTTTCTACAGCAGTCTTCAATTCATAATAAAATGTTGATGTTACATCCTCGCCAGGCATTTCACTGCCATCCCATGTCTGCATAACCTCGTGTGTTTCTGTAAGAAACGAGTTCATTTCAGCATTATCAATACTTCGCCCCAACATCTGAAAAATAGGAATTACGTATGCAAAAACAATGAAGAACAGAAGCGGCGCGGCCAGTAAAAAAGCAGTAGTTCTGCGTCTTCTCTCAACTTTTTTGAGCTTGACGGATAGAAGTTCTCCATCCGAGGTTCTTATTTCGGCAGTCATATTTAAAAGGATACTTAATTTGAGGTACTTGGGCAACCCATAGGTTGCCCAAGTTTAAACCTTATAGGTTAGCTTTCCAAGCTTCCCAAGCGTCGTTGATTTCAGTGTTGTTATCAGCGTACCACTCAGGGTTCATAAGAACGTAGTTCTCAGTATTTGCTGGAGCAGTAGGCATGTGAGGCATAATCTCAACAGCACCTGCTTGCTCAGAATAGAACCACGGCTCATCAGCCATGATCACATCAAGAGATGAGATACGGAAAGGAGCGTAAGCAATGTGCTTAGCACTTCCAGCTAAACCTTCAGAACTAGTGAAGTACTGAAGAGCTTTCATAGCTTCTTCTTGGTTTGGTCCGCCTTTAACAAGTACGAAGTACTCATAATCAAGGATCTGACCATCCCATACCATTTTCATTGGTGAACCTTCGTTCACAATGGCATTGAAGTGACGTCCATTCCAACCAGTAGCCATGATAGCTTCACCAGAAACTAACTGCTCAGGTGGTTGTGCACCAGCTGACCAGAAAATGCAACCACCGTTAGGGTTTGTGCAAAGATCTGTAAGCTTATCAAGAGCTCTATCAATTCCATTATCTTCCATGTAGTCATACACATCAGATGCAGGAACACCATCAGCAACTAGAGCAAACTCTAAGTTTGACATAGCTGAAGAGTAGATAGATCTTACTCCTGGATATTTATCTGGGTTAAAGAAGTCTTCCATAGTACTAGGATAGCTTCCGTCAAAATTTACATTATCAGTGTTGTAAGCGTAGTTCCATGAATAAAGAATGTTACCCACAGCACAATCACTTGGCATTGGAGCAAAGAAATCGTCACTTGCTTTCATACCGTTAACACCAGCAGGGAAGTCATTATCGAAATCGAATTCTACAAACAATCCTTCGTCACAACCGATAATTGTATCACGTGCATACACATCGATAATGTCCCAAGTAATCGCTCCAGACTCGACTTGAGCTTTAATTTCACTCAAACCTCCACTGTAGTCGATCCAGTTTACTTGAACGCCACTCATTTCCTGATATGGGTCCCCGTAACCTAGCTTTTGACTTTCTGTATAAGCGCCTCCCCATGACACCACGTTTACTTCCGCGGCTGTAGCCATAGATGGAGCCACCAATAAAGCAGCCAAAGAGATTAGTTTAGTTAATCTAGACATGATTAATCGTCTCCTTTTTTTATATAAAGAAATATTACACAAGGCCTTGAGCAAAAACGCAACAAAAAAAACGATTATTTTTCAACAAATTAATGTTGAATCTACATGTAGTATCAAAGGATTAGTAATCTAGAGCCCTGCAGTCATGAGATGACCAGCCAAGGTCCAACTTGTCGCCGACGTTAAGTTTTAAATCACTGCTCGCGTTTGGAACTTTTAAAATAAAATCATCATTACCAAGAAGATTTACACGCACCCTAGTATGATCTCCATGATAGATGATTTCGCGGATCTCACTTGTGAATTTGTTTTCAAGTTGTTCATTTGGGTCAATACTCACTCGCTCGGGTCTCAGAGAAATTCTGGATTTTTCTCCTGAAGAGCTAACAGCAATAGGATTAGCAACAATAGTTTCACCAGAATCAGTTTCAATCTTTGCTGAGCCAGATGCAATTTCTTTCACAGTTCCAGTGAAAGTATTATTTTCTCCAATAAAACTTGCGACAAACGAATTCACAGGCGTTTCATATAATTCATTTGGCCCAGAAAGCTGTTGAACCTTACCGTCGTTAAAAACAGCAATTCGATTTGACATGGTCAATGCTTCACCCTGGTCGTGTGTAACATAAACAACAGTCACTCCTAATGACTCGTGAATATGCTTTAATTCATACTGCATACTTTCTCGTAAATTTTTATCAAGAGCTCCAAGAGGTTCATCCATTAATACAAGTTTTGGATCAAACACAAGCGCGCGAGCAACAGCAACTCTCTGTTGCTGACCACCAGATAGTTGAGCGGGCATTCTGTTTTCAAAACCAGTTAATGAAACCATTTTCAAAGTTTTATTAATTCTTTCCTCGATTTCTGATTTGTCCACTTTTCTTACTTTAAGAGGAAAAGCTAAATTTTCATAAACTGATAAATGCGGAAACAAAGCATAATTTTGAAAAACCATACCAATTCCACGTTTGTGTGGAGGAATATTATTTATTGGACGTCCATCAAAATATATTTCTCCATTCGTTGGAGTTTCAAAACCAGCAAGCATCATGAGAGTTGTTGTTTTGCCAGATCCAGATGGTCCAAGTAAGGTAAGAAACTCACCTTCTGCAATATCTAAGTCTAGTCCTTTAACTACAAGCTCTTTTCCATCGTAACTTTTATCTACTTGTTCAAATTTAACAAAATCAGACTTTTTTGAATTCATGTCGGTAAGACTAAGGTAAAAATAGTTGGGAATCTAGGAATTTTTGAACTAAATTAAAGCTGACCTTATTACAAAAATAGATCAGTATTTAACAAGAAAGACTCTAACTTATGAAAAAATACCAGCACTATATAAACGGTGAATGGACCGATGCCTCAAGCAAAGACCTTATTCCAGTTATTAATCCTGCGAATGAAGAGGTCATTGGTGAAGTAACTTGCGCAAAAGATGAAGATATTAATCAAGCGGTAGAGTCTTCTAAAAAAGCATACGAGTCTCGAATTCTTGTAGATATGAATCCGATGGAACGAGCTAAACTTATGCGACGCATTGCAGAGGAGCTTCGCAAAGTCAGCAAAGAAGGTGGGGCATTACTTTGTGCTGAAAACGGAAAACTACTTGCCGCTTCTGAATATGAATTTGTTGATGCAGCAAACTACTTTGATTACTATAGTGGTTTAACAGATAAAATAGAAGGCCAAACAATTCCTGTAAACAGTCAGGTCATGGATTACACAATCTATGAACCTTACGGAGTATCTGGTCATATTGTTCCATGGAACTTTCCAATTTCAATGATCGCTCGTTCTTTGGCATGTTCGTTTGCAGCAGGAAATTCTACAGTCATAAAACCTGCAGAATTAACACCTTTAGCTACCACTTCTTATTTTGCCCAAGCAATTCATAATGCTGAAGTTCCAAAAGGCTTAATAAACATAGTCACGGGTTATGGAAGTGAAGCCGGAGCTGCACTAACTGCTCATCCGGACGTTGCTCAAATAACTTTTACTGGATCAGTAAAAACTGGAAAAGTAATTTTACATGCTGCCGCTGAAAGAGCTGTGCCTGCTGTTGTTGAGTTGGGAGGAAAATCTGCTGCCGTTGTTTTACCAGATGCAGATATAGATAAAGTTGTTAATGCAACCAAGGTTGGAATTTTCAGCCAAGCTGGACAAATTTGTTCTGCAATGTCGAGAATGATAGTCCATAAATCTATAAAGGATGAAGTGCTCGAGAAATTATCAAAGTTAGCAGCTTCAATAAAAGTGGGCCCTGGTGATGAAGAAGGTGTTGACCTAACACCTGTAATATCTGAGGAACAGCTCCAAAAAGTAGAAAATTATGCGCGTTCAGGTTTACAAGCTGGCGCTAAAGCAGTCTCAGGTGGCAACAGAGTAGATAGAAAAGGTTTCTTCTTTGAACCCACAATTTATTCAGATGTTAAGCCCGATATGACAATTGCGCAGGAAGAAATTTTTGGACCATTCTTATCTGTTTTAGATTATGAAGATTATGAAGAAGCAATCCATATTGCAAATGACACAGATTATGGTTTGGCGGCTGGTGTATTTACTAAAGATGTTGACATGGCTACTAAAACAGCTTCACGTTTAAATGGTGGTCAAGTTTATGTGAATAGTTGGTTTACAGGAAGTATTGCAACTCCATTTGGAGGTTATAAGCAATCAGGTTACAGTCGTGAGAAAGGTCAACAAGCAATTAAAAGCTACTTGCAGCTGAAGAACGTTGGTATACAACTTTAAATATTAATCGTTATCTCGAAGACCAGCTCCAGCCCCAGTTTGTTTTGATAGTTCTGTTTCCTCAACAAATGTCTCTGTTGACATTTTGTATAACTCATTCCAAGTTTTATTAGAAAAACTATCTTCATTTTCTAAAATATTAATAGTTACTGTATTAGCTTTTTTAATAATTAAAGATTTGATTTGATGATCAGCAAGTACACATATATTTAGATTGCATTCTACATTCATATCATCAATAGAAATTTCAATTCTTTTACCAATTAAATACGAAAGTTTATTTACGAAAGGTAAAAGTAACAATGGATAATCCAGGTTTATAAATGTTAATGCTTTTATTCTATCTACAGATTTGTAGTTATCAATTAATTTTAATCCTGTATAGATAGGGCAGAGACTTTTATCATTCAATTTATTATTTTTTTCAATTTGCTTTGGACCTTCTGGTTCAATGTCTTTAATGGTTTTAAAATAATTATTTAAATTTTCTACTCCAGAAATTCCAAACATCTCTATTGAACTTATACATTTTCCAACCTCTTCTGCTACTCCCCATGAGTAACCAACCGCTCTTGCAGCTCTCTTTGATATGGTATTAATTTCACTTGATGATTGCATTAATTGTAAATCCATGTGTCATTTGATTTGTTTATTTCGTGCATCAATGGTGCTCCCTGATACATGCAAATCCTCAGCCACTTGTCTGATCGAGGATCAAATTTTTGGGCTCCAAAAAAAGATAATTTTAGTCTTAGCATATCAATAGGCATCAACTCTGAACCGATGGAGTTGTCTTGAATTTCTGCGTAAGGCAACTTTTCAACAATGTGGCATCTTCTAACAACATGTCTTAGGTCACTATTTTCCTCTAAAAATATAGATAATTCTTCATTATTATAAGATGATAATCTGATATGAAGCTCTTTAATATCTCTAGCAATTGCTAGAGGTTGTTCTAATTCTGCTCCTGGCTCATTAAAGCGGCTTGCTAATCGTGGCTCTTCTTTGTTTTTTGAAATATACCAAAAATTTTCATTACTTTTATCAGCTGAGAAGTCCATTTTAATTATATTTGGATATGATTTTTCTATTGATGATTTTAATTGATCTGTGCTTCTATTTGTAGGTATATCAAAATATTGATCTTCATCAGAACTCATTTGAGGAACTAGTAAATTAATAATGTTATCATACGGTTCCATCATAAGAGAAACTACGTATTCTACGCCCTCATGAGTTAAATATTTCTCAACCCATTGATACATTTCATTCCAAAAATATTCTTTGTTAAAAATAATATTACAGAGATAATACTTTTCAAATTTTTTAATATCTTCTTTTAATTGTGTAATTTTAATATTTTGAAATTCACTATCTGTATTCCAATTATTTATGTTCTTCTTTGAAAGTTGTAAGAATTTTTTAAAGATTTCTATTTCATTTTTCTTTACATTTTTAATTTCTCTAATTTGTTTTAAAGCTTCCTCTCTTACATAAATCCATTGATGTAGAAGAGTTGGGTGATTAATAATGAAGGGAGCCATTCCGAGACCGGTTGAATTACCAATACCAATTTGCCTGGATAACTCAAGATCGAGTTTAACAGATTTATTAGGATTCTTTTTATGAGCTATGTGATTCACTTGATCAAACGTAAACTGACGAACAAGGTAAACAAGCATCATTTCAATTCTAAATGGACCATTTATTTCAGGACGGTCTTTAATTCTATATCGATCTGCTAACCCAAACTTACCCGAACCATAAACAGCAGTGGTTCTATATAAGTAGCCGACTTCAGTAAGAAGTTTTTTATCAGGTTGCTTTCCATTTGATAGACTATCAATTACATGGTTAAAAATTCTTACGGATCGATTTGCTCTTGATAAAGCAAGTTCCTTAAATGAACACCTTCCCACTTCTTGCTTTGGAACATTTTCACGAAGTCTTTGAATGTCATTTTTACTAGGAAGACCATCATGAATTACAAATGCCGCATCCCACTTTGTGGCTATTACTCGATCAGACCTTTCAGAGTCATCCAATGTATTCGCAAAGCAAACAAGTGAATATGTTCTGTCATTTTGTGAAACCGAATAAACAGCAGTCCCATATCCCTCTTCATTAAGTTCAAAAAGTTCATTTTTAAATTTCCAGTCTTTAAATTCTCTAATAAAACTTCTTAAAAAAGAGAGCTTAGATTGATGAAAGCATCCTAATCGACTGAGTTTCATAATCTGATTTGGATCTCTATGTTGAATTTCTATTTTCATATTCTAACCAATATAATTTTTATAAAAATTAAACCAATTATTGCCTAAGACTCCATTTATCTCTTCTTTATTAAAGCCCAAACTCTTCAAGCCATTTTTAATATTATCAAACCCAGTTGCATCTTTGAACCATTCAGGTTGTCTTGGAAAGGCAGCATTATCTTTTGAGCCTTCCCCATAATTTTTTGTCTTAGTCCAAGTTCCGTTTCGCATCCAATCTACTACTGAGTCGGGTTGGTTTAGGCATAAATCAGATCCAATACCAATATGTTCTGCTCCCATAATATCTGCAGTGCGCGCAATCATTTCACAAAAGCTTTCAAGAGAACAATCTGTGCCATTCAATAGGTGATGTGGATAAAGCGAGAGCCCAATCATTCCATTTGATTGACCCAATTCTTTAAGCAATGTTTCAGATTTATTTCTCTTTGCTTGATGCCAAAAAGATGGGTTGGCATGTGTGATTGCAATTGGTTTTTCTGATATATCTATTGCATCAAGTGTTGATTTTTCTGCCGAGTGTGACATGTCTACTATAATGCCAACACGATTCATTTCTTTAATTACTTCTTTTCCCATTCTGGTAACACCGCTGTCATTTTCTTCGTAGCAACCTGTAGCCAATAAGGACTGATTATTGTAACTTAATTGCATAAATACCGTCCCCATTTTGTGAACAGCTTCAACCAAATTTATATCATCCTCTATAGGTGAGCAGTTTTGAAAACCGAAGAAAATAGCAGTCTTATTTTCCTTATTAGCTTTCTCAATATCTTTATATGATTTACCCTGGAATATTAATTCATCAAATCTGTTAAAATAAGCTTTCCATTCATCAATATTTTTTTGAACTTCATCGTAGTCTTCATGATATGCAATTGTAACGTGAACAGCATCTAATTTTGCTTGCCTGTTAATCATAAATATATCTTCATTCCAATTACAATATTGAAGATTATCGATTCTATAATTCATAATGTAACTTTTGAGTTATAACTCTTACTTATCTCTTACCAAGCGTTGAATGCAAACAAATAAATTGTAATATTTAGCTAAATTGCTCTATTTTAATGAGAAAACTGCGACAATTTAAGCCTGGTTGATTCTCTGTATATCTTTTAATTATCAAAGAAAACACTATATTAAATCTGGATACTAAAAATAAAAGATGTACACACCAATTAACCAATATATTGAGCGGCTCGAGAACATTTCGTTTGATGTTGATCAACTGAATGTTGCTGTAAGTGAATTGATTAAAATAAGACCCTTTGAAAATTCTGAGCAAAAACCGGGCATGCTCAAGTCTAATGCAATTTGTCTTAATTATGACGAGAAAGAGCTAGATGAATGGTTTGGAGGGAATATTAGAGGCAAATATTGGACTAAGCCAGATTCCTCCTTTGAGGAAATGGAAAGAGAGCCCTACATTGATGAAACACGATACACGCTTTTCAATCCAAAATTAAACAATACATACTTTAAGTACGTATATGAAAAGCTCAACGAGTTTTTTGATATAGGTAGATGCCGTGTGATTAAAATGCCACCACGTACAACTCTAAGTTGGCATAGAGATCCTGAAAGAAGACTACATATCGCTATAAAAACAAATTATGGTGCTCGAATGTTTATCGAACACACTGGTTATCATATACCGGCAGATGGAAATATTTATTTAACAGACAACACTAAATATCACACAGCTATTAATGGTGGCGAAGAGGACAGGATTCACCTTGTAGCGACTGTTCTAGGTACAAAATAAACTTAACAATCAATTATATTTTTACGTATCCAGCTTGATTTATTTGCTTCACTTACTTGTCTAAATTCCTTTAGCTCTCGTTTCTTCAATTTTAGATACTTCGAGACAACTTTCACACCTACTGATTTTTTAACGACTGAGTCATTGCTGAATTTTTTAAGAGCTTGTTCCAGGCTATTCGGAAGTTTTTTAACTCTTTTTAGTTTATGGCCTTGTGTATACATGTTTATATCTAGGCGTTTTCCAGGACTTAGTTTATTTTTCATTCCATCCAGACCCATTGCTATAATTCCTGATTGAAGTAAGTAAGGATTAACAGCACCATCTGCAGCTCGAAATTCAAAACGTCCTTCGTCTGGAATTCTGATCATGTGTGTACGATTATTTCCAGAATATGTCACGGCAGTGGGAGAGTATGTTGACCCAGAGTTTGTTGTTTTTGCATTTAGTCGTTCATAGCTATTTAGACACGGATTGAGCCATGCAGCAAAAGAGTCAACCGATTTCATGATACCACCAATGAATTGATAACCCATTTTTGATAGACCCAACTGGTCAGAAGAGTCCTGAAATAAATTCTTTTTCTTTTTTTTATCCCATACTGACACATGTGCATGACAACCATTACCTGTTAGTTGATTAAATGGTTTAGGCATAAACGTCGCTCTTAATCCATGCTTTTCGGCAATTGACTTAACCATAAACTTAAAAAATACATGACGATCTGCAGTTGTGAGACAATCGGTAAAATCCCAATTCATTTCAAACTGACCATTTGCATCTTCATGGTCGTTCTGATAAGGATTCCAACCTAATTTAATCATTGAGTCACAAATTTCACGTAAAACATCGAAACGTCTCATTAAAGCAGCAACATCATAGCAAGGTTTTAGGCTATCATCACGATTGTCAGCAATTTCAGTACCATCTTCATTTAAAATGAAAAACTCACATTCAACGCCAGTCATCATCTTAAGATTTAACTTATCTAAATTATAAATTTGGTTTTTTAAAATCACACGAGGACACTGGTCCATAAATTTGTTATTCATGACTAGGTCGCTTGCAAGCCAACCAACATCAGGTTGCCAAGGCAATTGAATAAGACTGTTTGGGTCAGGTATAGCAAACATGTCGGGTTCAGAAAATGAGAGATCTAAATGTGTTGCAAAACCTCCAAAACCAGCGCCGTTTTTTTGCATTTCCTCGATAGCACGAGTTGGTACGAGTTTCGCTCTTTGCACACCAAAGAAATCAACAAACGTTACTAAAAAATATCTAATTTTTTTTTCCTTAGCAATTTTTTTCAGGTTTTCTGTCATAGGTAAGAATTATGCTCAGCATTAATGATTATTCAATAAGTAAATAAGCTAGGATTTAGACAAAAAACCCAAATTGGGTATACTATTTAAATGAATTCAATACTAAACGAAAAACGCAAAGCCGTAATAAAACATATTTTAAAGCTTGATGACGATCGTCTGGCAATTTTATTACTGATTCATATATCTAGATATCAAAATTTATTTTTACACGAAATATCAGATTGGAAAAATAGCCCTACAAATTGGATAACTAAAGATCAAAGAGTTCAAGATGAAGTAATTGGTCTTTTATCTTTCATAATTCTTTTTTCATTAACAAATGCTCATCTTGATAGAAATTTATATAAGTCAAATAGAAAAGATATTAAAGAAATGCAACTAGAGGATTTTCTTGATAATTCGATGTACAATTCTTCATATAAAAATTTTTTAAATAAAAAAATTACGATAAGTTCACTTTCTTTGTTTTTTAAAATTCCTAAAGAAAGCGTACGTAGATATTTAAATTCTATTATAGAGGCTGGATTGGTAATTAAAGACGCGAAATATGGCTATCTAATAAGTTTTGAAGCTTATCAAGCATATATTTTCACTGAGTCGGTTTCAAACATCATAGTGTCCTTGATGAAATCTTTGATTGATATTATTAAAAATCTTGAAGATTACTTTAAAGTAAATTTTAATTTCAATTCTAACCTTACAGTTGATGTAAAAAACTTAAATCAAGTTAAATGGAATAGAGTGAGATTACATCTTTATCATTTTTGGGTCAGGATATTAACATTAGATGGAAATGATAAATCTTTGATTCCTGCAGATAGAATAATTCTCTCAGCTGCTGTTTATTTTCAAAATACAGAGGGCATACTAAGATACAATTCAATTGAAAAACTATACGAGTCTGGGCACTTATTGCCAACAAATATATCATCTATTTCAGAGGCATCAAAGATGCCGCGGGAGACCGTGAGGCGGTGTAGTAAAAAACTTATTGAGCTAAACCATTTAAGAAAAAAAGGTAGAAATATATATAGAGTTGGATATCCAAAAGAAACAGGTGAAATAAAAAATCTAATCAAATACAAAAAAATTACCTTTAATGAAATGATGAATTTTTATTTTAATATTTATGATGATATTTTAAACTAGATGGTGCCCCTAGCTGGTTACGCTCCAGCGGCTGATCATTACCAATGACCTGCTTTACTATTAAGCGATAGGGGCAAACTAAAAAAAATAAAATCCTATTTTGATTATGGGTAGTAGAGAAATTGGATATAGAAATTTTGTTTTTATATATTAAGATTCTTCATCATATAGTTTTTTTTTAAATATACCATGTAGACAGTACTGTCTCATTTGAGTGTCTAATATTTTAGATTTAAACGGTGTATAAAATATTTTTTGGGTTGTAAATCCTTGCTGGCTAAAAATTTTTTCAAGCTCAAATTTATTATAATTTTTTTTGTGATCTTTGTCCCATAAGAAACCTTTGGCACCAGGTACACTAACTACCACAATGCCCGAGGGGGTGAGAACTCTTTTCATCTCAGAAATTAAATTTTCTGGTTTTTCAAGATGTTCTAAGACGTTATCGATTAATATACTATCAAATTCATTATCATTAAAATTTATCTTATCAATTTCCATATGAGTGACATTTAAATTTTTTTGCTTACATATTTTTATACATTCAGGATTTATATCAATACCAATGACATCATTATAAATTTCAAGAAAACCTCCTGTTCCGCACCCAACTTCTAATTTCTTTCCCTTTAAACATCTATACAGCTTTGGAAAATAGAAAAATTTTCGGTATATTTTTCCTTTTATACTTATATTTTCCAGATAATTTGCATATTGATTATAATACTTAGTATCTTTTTCCATAAATAAGACCTATTAGTTTTTAATACCATAACCTTTCGATATTACGATAGCTACGCCTACAATGCATGTAATTAAAAAAATAACCAACGATATTATACTAATAAATATATTAATATCAGAAGATCCATAAAAAGACCATCGCATTCCATTTATAAGATACACAACCGGATTAAAGTAGGAAACTTTTTGCCAAAACTCAGGTAGCATTTCAATTGTGTATAGACTACCGCCTAGAAATACTAGCGGAGTAATTATTATTAGAGGCACAACTTGAAGTTGCTCAAAGTTATTGCTTAATAGGCCAATAAGAAAGCCAAATAAACTAAATGTTAGACAAGTTAAAATTAACAAAAAAAGCATTAAAATTGGATACTGAATTTTTAATTCTACAAAGAAACTTGCTGTAATTAAAATTATAATCCCAACAATTAAGGATTTGGTTGCACTAGCCCCTACAAATCCGATAATAACTTCTAAAGATGATATTGGAGCAGCAAGTACTTCATAAATTGACCCAGTAAATTTTGGAAAAAATATTCCAAATGCTGAATTTGAAATACTTTGTGTCAATAGTGTTAGCATTAGCAAACCTGGGACAATAAATGAGCCATAACTCACACCATTGAGTTCAGGTATCATGCTTCCAATTACAGATCCAAAAACAATAAAGTATAATGAAGTTGAGATAACTGGAGAGAGTATACTCTGACCAATTGTTCTTCTCATTCTATCCATTTCGTGTAGATAGATCGCTCTGATAGCATAATAATTCATTTATTTTCTCTCACTAATTCTACAAAAATATTTTCTAATGAGCTTTGTTCTGTTTTTATATCCTTCAATCTCAATCCAGCTTCTTTCATATCTTGTAAAAGTGATGTAATTCCAGTTTGTTTACTTTTTGAGTCATAATTATAACTTAGAGATAATCCATCGTTCAAAACAGTAAGATTATAATTTTTCAAATTTAAAGGCAGCGACTCAATAGCATCATGTAAATCAATTAAAAGTGTTTTTTGTCCCATGCTTTGTACTAAGTCTGAGGTATTATCAACAACCAAAAGCTCACCTTTGTTTATAACAGCAACTCGGTCAGCAATCGCTTCAGCTTCTTCTATGTAGTGGGTTGTGAGAATGACTGTAACACCGCTTTTTCTTAAGTCTTTAATCGTTTCCCACATTTCTTGTCTTAATTCAACATCTACACCTGCGCTTGGTTCGTCTAGAAATAATACAGATGGCTCATGAGAAAGTGCTTTAGCAATTAACACTCTCCTTTTCATACCACCAGATAACTCATTAATCCTTGAGTTTCTTTTATCCCACAAACTTAAATCTTTTAAAATTTTTTTAATTAGAGAGGGGTTTGGAGCCTTGCCATATAACCCACGAGTGTAAGAAACATTATTAAAGACATATTCAAACTGCTCTAAGGACAATTCTTGCGGAACTAAACCTATTTGCGATCTAGTTTCTCGGTAATCTTTTATTATATCAAATTCATCTACAGTTACTGAACCTGATGTTGGAATAACTATTCCACAAATAATACTAATCAACGTTGTTTTTCCAGCACCATTTGGACCAAGTAATGCAATAATTTCATTTTTTTTTATGTCCAGGCTAATATCTCTAAGTGCCTGAAAATCATTGTCATAAATTTTTGTTAAGTTTTTTATCGAGACAATATTTTGCATCGGTTCCTTATATCAGTAAAATTATATTTAAATAGTTATTTATCTTTTTTTGAACATATTTCTATCCAATTAAGGCCTTGCTTTTTTCCTATAGTTTATTCGAACATGAAACAGTCCAAGATAAAACCTCAGTACATAAGAAGACAATCCTACAACGGGGAGACAACTCTCGTGATTATACCCTCAACAACGAAGCTTAAACTTTCTAGAACCCCTAAACTTTTATCAAGCTTTGTGATCGCGACAGGTATTCTTGGCTTGATGTTTTTCTCCATTAGTGGTTAAAATCCTTTCGGTACGGTTGTACTGGTGCCGAAAAGATTAAAAATTTTCTTCAGATCAATCTCTGATGATGAAATGTACAAGAAATAAATCCTTATTGAAATTCTAAAAAGAATTTTTATATAATTGATGGGTTTCAATGAGGACAGTTTTGCTAATTATAGTTACATTAATAATTGCTTTTGTTCTATATCAGACATTTAGCGATCAAACGATAGAAGAAGAAGTTGCTCAAGCTCAAAAGCCTATTCACCCTGAAACTATAGCCGCTTATCAAAATAATTGTGCTTCTTGTCACGGAGTTAATTTACAGGGTCAAGAAGGTTGGCAAAATACTCTAGATGAAGACGGGCATCGATTAGCCCCACCATTAAATGGTACAGGCCACACGTGGCACCATTCACCAGAATATTTATTTCAAGTTATTAAATATGGCTTTCCAAGTTTTGATCCTAATTATGAGGGAAAGATGCTTGGTAATGACAGCTTAAGTGAAGAAGAGGTTTGGCAGCTGATCACTTACATCAGACAAGAATGGCCAGTACAAATACAAAGTGTCTACAACAGTAGATATGAGTAAACGCTGTTACCAGTCAAAAAACCCGTGAACACCTGTTTCTCCAAGGTAATATTCTATTTTACTCGCAGCCATTTCATAGCCAACAATCGCAAGGTCTTCAATATTTTGGGTTTCTATTTTCATTTTTCCAGTAACATACACGGGTTCCCACCACGCTAAGCCTTCCCATGGTTTTTCTGCCTCAACATACACAAGTTGATTAGGCGCTGGAGGCGGAACATGAATGCAAGCACCAATATATGGAACCAACAGAAAGCTATTCACTCCTCGTCCAAATGTATCTAGAGGAAGTACATATCCTGGTATTTTAATTTCTTTATCAACTAAACTTTTGTTGAATTTCACTTCTCCAGGGCTAAAGACTGCAGTCCATGGAATCAAATCATCCCAGTCTATTTCTTTGGGAACAGCATATGCGGCAGTTGTGATAAATAATAAAAGGAATATTAAATATTTTAATTTTCTCATCAGATTTTAATTGTCATCCCATCATTTATGGAGAACCAGTAAGCTCTAATTGCGGGCAATAAGCTAACTAGTATAGATGCAAAAATAAATGTCATGAAAACATACATATCTCGTAAAGATAATATTTCAACATTAACCAAGATACCATAATTATAATCGATCCAAGGTTGCAAGATAGATAATGAGAAGAATAATAAAATAACACTTAATAATATACTAAGTACTGAGATAAAAATTGCTTCAAGCATCAACAACCCAATAACAATTCTGGGTGATGCACCCATTGCTCTCCAAATTGCCATTTCTCGTCTTCTTTCACTTAAACTTGAAAACATGATAGCTGTCATGCCAATCAGTGTTGTAAATATTACAACAATTGATATTCCCAATAATAAATTTTCAACTACACCAACAACACGCCAGAGTTCCTGCAGCGCTGCACCGGGAAGAATCGCAGTCATTGCTTCCTCAGGGTACTCATTAATCCATCGTTGAAGATTAAAGATTGTTAATTTTGATTTCACTCCAATGAGAGCGGCGGTAATATTTTTAGGAGTAAGATCCATTTTTCGGATTTCTTCAATGGGCGTTTCTTGCCCAGGAATTTTTGCTCCAGTAGACCAATCAACATGTATTGCTTCAATTGCGGCCAAACTCACAATCACAGTATTGTCTACTGGCGTACCCGTTTTTTCTAATATTCCAGAAACTCTGAATGGTTGGTCGTCATGCTCTGAAAATGATTGAAGGCCATGCGCTACGATTAGTGGCGTGTCTATGTCATATCCTAGTTTTTCAGCTACTCCAGCACCCAACACTACGTCATAAAGATCTTCAAATAAGTATCCTTTATCAATACTAATTGATTGACCACCTCTATACTTATAACGAGCAAAGAAATCTTTATTTGTTCCCATAACCCGAAAACCTTTATGGCTGTCACCAAGTGAAATTGGCACTGCCCAATCAACTTCTTCTTTATTTACAACATCCAAGTAGCTTTCCCAGGTGATGTTATTGGTAGCATTGCCAATCCTAAATACAGAGTAGAGCATCAATTGAACTGAGCTTGCTCTTGCGCCGATAATTAAGTCTGTTTGAGAAATTGTATCTGTAAAACTTGTGTAAGCAGATGTTCTTAATTTTTCTACACTCATGTAAAGCATTAGAGAAAAAGAAATTGCAATAACTGTCATGCCTGCAGTTACTAATCTTGCGTAGAGAGAGCTCAATGAAAGTTTTAACAACATATCTAATCTTCTCGGGTTAACACTTCATTGATATCTATTAATCGATCAAATCGTTCAGCAAGCGATCTATCGTGAGAAACCATAAGTAAAGTTGATTTGTTATTCGAAATCTGTTCAAACATTAGGTCTAAAAAAATTTGTTGAGCATCTGTATCTAGCGAAGATGTGGGTTCATCTGCAATAACTAAGGAGGGACTGCCTATCAATGCCCTTGCCACGGCTACTCTTTGTTGCTGCCCAACACTAAGACTACTTGCTTTATATTGATCAATATCATCAGGTAATCTCAATTGTTTGCAAAGATTTAAGGCCGATTCTCTTTGATTGGTTACATTAGCAGATCTTACTTTTGAGAAATAAAGAGGCAGAACAATATTATCTATAACATTTGCATATGGGAGTAGATTAAATTGCTGAAAAATAATACCTATATTATCTGCTCGATGTTCATCTTTAGTTTTAGAAGAAAGCTTATTTATCGTGCTTCCATTAATTGATATGCTCCCACTTAAAGGATTTAAAAACCCACAAATTAATGAAAGAAGAGTTGTCTTGCCTGAGCCACTCTCTCCCAACAAAAGAACCTTTTCACCTTTATTGATCTCGAAATTGGGGACAAATATTTTAAAGCTACTTTTTTTTGACCAATAAAATCTTACAGAGTCAATTTTAATAATATTTTCATCCAATTAGATTTTTCCTTTTAAGTCTATGAAAGGCTTATCTCCTTCCACTTCAAAACTCGTGGATCCAACTTCAGATACAAATTGTATTTCAAGCTCTCCAGAGTTAGGAAAAGTAGTAAAATATGGAAAGTCTATTCTGTCAATTTCTTTTACGTTACCGCATGAAAATGAATAGTGAGCAACAAACTCATTATGAGCTTCTTCCTCATGTTCATCATGATCGTGCTCATCTTCATGATCATGCTCATCCTCGTGCTCATGCTCATCCTCGTGCTCATGCTCATCCTCGTGCTCATGCTCATCTTCATGATCATCACCGTGATTTATTTCAATTTCAGCATCGACTAAATTGCAATTGCTACTACTAGATAAAGTAAAGATGTTTTCAAAATCTTGAAACTTAGAAAGAGCTGTATTTACCAATGCTATATCACTATCACTTTTTGCTTCATACTCGAACCCAACAATATCTGCGCCAGGTATCATGAATTCTAAATTCATGGCACTGCCCTCTACAGCAATATTTAACTCACCAACTCCATGTTCATGCTTGTCGACTTGCCTTGTTTCTTCAGCTGCTGCAACTGACATCATTGC